>DATLXU010000080.1:0-91516 GCA_035575515.1 Blastocatellia bacterium | reverse complement strand
ATTCCCGCGCGGGGCATTCACTGCGAGGCTTGTTCGCGCAAAATCATCAGAAGCCTTTCGCCGATACCCGGTGTGCGCAAAGTGATTCCGGACGTGACGCGCAAAGAGGTGTTTGTGGCGTTCGAGCCATCACGGGTGAGTGAAGAGCAATTGCGCGGACAACTTGCGCAGTTCGGATTTCGATAAACTACAAGTGGGCGCGTGTGAGGATTCAATTGAAGGGGTAAACGCAATGCCAACCCAACCTCAGACAAGTAGGAATAAGCAGCAACAGCTTGAAGAATGTATTCGCCTCTGTTTGGAGTGCGTGAAACTGTGCCAGCAGTGCGCTGCCGAGTGCATTCGCATGCAGAGTCCGGATATGACCAGATGCATTCAACTCTGCCTTGACTGCGAGGATGTCTGTGCGACTACAGCCGCGCTCATAAGTCGCAACTCATCGTATTTCTCGCAGATTCTCGGCCTTTGTGCTGACATCTGCGAAGCGTGCGCAGCAGAATGCGAACAGATACAAGGTGACATTATGCGCAAGCGTGCGGAAACGTGCCGCCGCTGCGCAGAAGTGTGCCGACAGGTGGCTGCTGCTTAATTGCCCATTTAGCAAAGGGACAGGTGGTGAATGCGAATAATTTATTGAGCGTTTGCCACCTGTTCAGATGGCGGTTTTGTAAATGAATCCTTTTGATTATATCGAAAGCCTCTCAAATTCGATTGAACACTATCCACTGGTGGCGCTTTTGGTGGCGACAGTTGGCGGGCTGCTGTCGACCAGCGCCTGACCATGCGCTCTCCCTGCAGGTGTAGGGGTAGTCGGCTATGTGGGATCGCAAGTGGAAGGCGCGCCACTTGAGAAGCGTAAGCGTCGCGGCGTTACGCTTTCGCTGGCCTTCTTCTTTGGTGTAGTACTGAGTCTGCTTGTGCTCGGCACCGCTGCCTCATACTTCGGGCGCGTGTTGGCGCAGTGGAGTGTCGCTTTTGCGATTGGCGCCGCCGTCTTTTCGCTTCTGGCAGGATTGACCGCAATCTTCGGCCCGGTCGTTCGGCGATATATACCCGATCCGGCGGTTGCCAGGCAGGGCGGTCTGGCCGGTGCGTTCATCTATGGTCTCCTCTACAGTGCGGCGACTATCACCACCGGAGCGGGGCCGCTCTTTTTATTGCTGACGATTGCTGCTGCTATAGGGAAGCCTTTCTATGGCGCGGCGCTTTCGCTCTCTTATGCGATTGGGCGCGGAGTTCCGTTCCTGCTGCTGGGCCTGTTTGCCGGAACTGTGGGCGCGTGGCTGGCGCGGATGGGTCGCGCCAGGCGTATTGCTGAAGTTGTCAGCGGTGTTGCGCTGGTCGCGCTCGCCGCCTACTTTATTCGGCTCGCAAACGTTTTATGAAGAGACCTATCACCGCTGAGCAAGTGCTGGATGAGCACCCGGAACTGTCCCGATCCGGGAATGAAGAGGATTTCCTGAAGAGCTACCGCGAGGACTCTTTCATCCTTATGCCGGATGAGGTGCGTCGGGGTCTTGGGGAAATACGCGATTGCTTCCGCGCACTGCAACAACGACTGCCGAATGCCCGTTTCACCTATAAAGTGCGCATAGTGGAGCAAGACGTGGGATTGGTTGAATGGTCAGCCGATTCTGACACCAACACAGTAACGGACGGCGCGGATTCCTATGTGATACGAGACGGGTATATTCGTGCCCAAACTATCCACTATACGCTCGTTCCGAAAAAGAATTCTTGAGACGTGTTTGCCGTTGGCTACGAACTACTCTTTGACCGAGGCTTTGTAGCCCATCTTGGTGATGACCTCAACGATCTTCTCACGCGTGGTGTGTTCGGTGTCATAGTCAACCATAGCTTCACGCTTCTCAAAGCTGACCTCAGCGGCAATGACACCCGGTGTGCGCTTGAGCATTGCCTTGATGCCTCTGGCGCAATTATCGCAGCTCATCCCTTCAATAGCGATGACGACGCGCTCAGTGTTCACTCCGGCTGTCACAGCCGCGGCGCTCGTCGGCTGGTTGACCCACGCCAGTATTCCCCAAAGACTCCCTGCCACGAGGGTACAGGCAATCACGGCAGTTACTATCAGTTGCTTTACACTTGGCTTGCGAAGCTGTGCTGACATTTGCTCTTGCTCCATTATTCCCTTACGTCTCCTGAATTATGATGAATGTCAGTTGTATACTACACCCTTTGGCAGAGTAGAGGGTCAAGAAAAAATCTTCCACGCACCCTCTTGACTCTCTATCCGACCAGAGCCGGTAGGATATTCTCGCTGGTCAAGAATGACCGATTAATAGAAGGATGAAGGGCGTATGAGCAAGAATAGACGAACTATCGAAGTATTTACTGCCAACTGCCCGATCTGCAGCGAGACGTTGGAGTTGGTGCGTCAGACGGTCGCGGGCTGTGGCTGCGAAGTAATAGAGCGCCGCTGCCAAGGCGAGACTTGCTGCGAGCCTGCCAAGCAGTATGGCATCAAGACACTGCCAACCATTGTCATCAATGGCAAGGTAGCTTTCGAGGGTAGGCCAACGCCTGAACAAGCCCAGAGGCTACTCGCGGCGTAAGGGGGCTTGACTCTATAGCCTAGTAGAGGGTTTATCATAAAGGTATGAAACCCAAAACTGAACAAACGCAATCAAGGGCGCGGCTGATGCTTGCGGGTGAGGCGGCGAAGGCTCTAGGAGTTGGCGTGCAGACGCTTCACTTCTACGAGCAGCAGGGCCTCATCCCGCGCCCGCCGCGCTCCCAAGTCGGCTATCGGCTCTACAGCCCGGAGATCATCGAGCAGGTCCGCTTCATCCGCAAAGCGCAAGCTCTCGGCTTTTCGCTTGAGGAGATTAGAGAGATACTCGGTCTTGCGCGCAGTGGATCGAGTCCCTGCGGAAGAGTACAGGCGGCGCTCACGGAGAAGCTGCGCGAGGTGGACCGGCGGCTGGAAGAACTGCGAGACTTCAGGGCGGAGCTGGCCTCACTCATTGAGCAAGCTGCGGAGTTGAGCACGCACGAGAGTGAGGTTTGTCCCATAGTCGAGGAAGCAGCGCCTCTGCCGGTCAGTGTCGTCACAAAGTCGGCGCTTATGCGCAAGTCGAGTTCGAGACCTGCTCATATCGAAGCTTGAAGAACTCGACGCGAGACTTGGCGAGATGCGCGCGTTCCGCCGGAGAATTGTCGCTTACTTGTCATCATGATTTCTCTTTGCTGAGTGCGTCTCGCAGACGAGCCGGTTTTATCGAGTGAAGGTCTTAGCCCCGCTGCGAAGGTTAGTAAGCGGGTTGAAGACCGTCACCTGCACGCTACTGCCTGATTGAATCAGTTGCTCAAGCCGACTGTCTCGGCTCACTACGCGAGTTGTAGTGCCGCCGTTCTCCTGAAAGTCTGCGGGGTAGCTGAGTTGTTCGAGCGCAACTCCGTTGATCTCAATCACGGTGTCATTGGTAATCATCGCATTGCCATTGACGCGAAGCTCAAGCGCGCCTTTTTTGCGCTTCAATTTGACGCTGGTGATTTCAGGAGCAAGCGGCGTGGCAAGGTACACTCCCAGCGGTCTTGGATTAAAGAAGCTTCTGTCGCCATTGGCGAAGAAGGCCACCTGTCCCAGATTGTTCAGAGCAAAGGTGTTGATGTTGCGAATCTTCTCGCCTGTCGGCAGCCTGTCGCCAACGGCTACGACCTTAACTATTGCTTTTGGTGATGCCAGAAAGATGGCTTCAGTCGAATTATCTCCTGTCACATTTGCCATTAGAGCGACTGTGCCGTTGTCGTTTATTCTTGGGCCGCCCGGGTCCTCTATTTCTTGTAGCAGGTCAAACTTTCCGCCAATCGGCGAGGGCTGACCGTCTACTATGATCGTGCTTAGTTGACCGCCTGAATAGAGGAAATAGCCCACTTGTGGCTTACCAGAAAGGCGAAGACCGAACACGACATCCCCTTTGTTGTTCAGCGTGCCTCCTCCAATAGAATTGTCAGCAGCCTTTGAGCCGTTTGGCATTATGTCCCTGCCTAACTCCACCTTCCTGATTCCATCTGCGGTCGCAAGAAACAGACCAAATCGCTCTTGCACAGTGATGTCAGGATCGAGTTGGCCCGCACCAAAAAGAACGTCGCCATTATCATTGATGTGCACTGGTTCCGCGTTCCCGAAAGCAAGAGAAATCAATCCGCCCAACGGAGATGCGTCTCCGCTCTTGATGACCTTGTGTAATGTCCCGCCGGAAAAGCCAAGCACACCGTTAAATACTCGCCCTTCATCATCAGGATTGCTACAGGCGAAGAAGGCTACTTCTCCATTGTTATTAATGCTTGGCGGGCCTAAACCACAACTTCCCCCTAAGACTGTCCCGATGGGGCTTTGATCGCCCTCTGCCGCTATCTTTGTTAGTTGCCCATCCGAGTAAAGCAGAATCATATCAACAATCGTGTTGTTTATGGCTGGTCCCATGTTCAACACCACCTGCCCCCGATTGTTTATGTTCGCCCCTGCGAACAGCGATAAACGACCGAATGATGTTGGGTGACAAACATCTGCCACCCGAAAACCTGTCCTGTTCGATACCACATACACTCCTACCCCACAGTTGCCTGCGAAGCCTGAAATCACCACCTGGCCCAAATCGTTTAATCCGTGGTCTCCAGCTATCCTTACATTGCAGAAGTCGCAATCGAAGAACGTTCCTCCATCTGCTCTCGAATCGCCCCTCTTCACAACGGGGCTTATTGTGAAGGCTCCGCTTTGAGCTAAAACACTGGATGACGGCACAAGGATGCATCCCAAAAACATCCCTAGCGCCATCATAAATTTGATTGCATACCTTCCATTCATGCCTACCTCCTATGATCGTGGGAAGGAGTAGAGCCGCAATTCCAATTGCAGCTCTACTCCTGCCACAAGAACGCTTCTGCTTAGTCAAGTTGCTGAGCCCAGACTAGGGCTTGCAACTAGCAGACTGGCATATAGTCGGAGCCCTCCTCCCTGAAGTTGTATTCGTCGAGTCTACCAGGAATGTGCCAGATACTGTGCCGGTTGCCCCCGTACAGCTTGCGCAGCTTGTTCCCCATGTTAGCAGTCCAAAATTGGCGTTAGGAAAGACTGTCGTCAGTCCAGTTTTTTCGCTAAAGCTCACGTTAACTATTCTGGCGCAAGAGACGTTGATGAAGCTGCAATTCTGCGAATTATCCAGGAATCCGTCTCCAACGCCTGGAACATTCCAAGTCGTAGCCCCAATGTTCAGCCGTTCGCACGGGCCGACAACGAAAACGACGCTGTTGGTGGGAACGCCGCGGATAAAGATTTGTATCGGCCCGGTCGCCGTGTATATCCACCCATTGGCGAATGAGACTGGCGCATTGATCCCATCATCCACAATCACCGGCACGCTGGCCTGTGTGCCCGTGACGCAAAAAGCAGGAACGCTAACCTCAATCCTTGTCCCATTTCTATTGATGTTTGAAGGCCCCACCAAGGCCGGCGAACTGCCGAAGGTGACCGATTGTACTCTGCCGAGGTTCCTGCCAATGATTCGGGCAGTCACTGGCGAAGCTACCGTAAGTCCACCTACCACGCGGATGTCTTGCATGCCGATGGAGTTGCTCGTAGCTGGCCCCGCCGCGCCAGTCACTGTGAGAGCCGCCGTCCCTTCTATCACAGGGGGGGGCGGCGGGTTGATCGTGAGCAGATTCTCGCTGGTGAAGTTATCCACCCCGTCGCTGCCGCCCGGATTAATCACTGTTATCCTCTTGCAAGGCGTCTGTCCCTCGACCGCACAGGTGGATACGGTGTTGGGTGTTGGTCCTACATTGCCCAGGATGGTGGTCTGGTCGGTAGTCACTGAGATCACTGTAAAGGGGATCTGGTCGTGATTCTTGAGTGTGCGTCCTCCTATCAACACAACCGGATTGACAGTTACTGTGTTGGGTGCGGTGCCCAATTGCCAGGTCTGGAACCCTGTCCCTTTTATCGTTACCGTCCCGCCCGTGACCGGCACGGCATTTGGCGTTACGCTCGTTATGCTCGTCGGCGGATCGAGCGCAAAGTACGCTCCCGTTTTCTTCGCCTTTAAGACCGTAGACACCGATGTATTGGGCGTGCCATCCGGGTTCAACTGTATCACTTGAATCTTCTTCACGTTGCCCAGAAACGTGTGGTTGACCGGTCCGGTTCCGGTAACAGAGTTACTCACTCCATTGCCCTGAACCTGAGTAGAGACACTTTTCCCTTTCGGGTCAACGAAGTCCACTTCGAGAAGCGCATTCGGGAAAGCATTCTGCGCCGTCAAGGTGAAGGATGTCGTCCCGTTTGGATTCAGCCGTTTCCCCAGACTTGTGCTGAAGTCAGCAAAGTTCGATTGCACGACTTCAAGATCGCTCTCGTCGCCCGCTCCGGTTCCGCCAGGAGGCGTGAAGCTGATGGGAACGTCGCCTGTGCAGTTGATCGGCACACATATAGTTGTTTGAAACGTGTTCGGTCCCGTCCCAAACATCTGAATCGCCGTGCCGAAGCACGGGTTAGAACTGCTTAACGTTGGATTGGTTATGGTTCCGTCCGTGATCGCATCTACGACACTACATCCGCCAGGAATGACAACTACTGCTGTTGGGAAAAGAGTGACCGGATCAATGGGCGGGCCTGCATCAAGTGGAATCACGTGTCCTGAATTGTCCAGGTTTCCAAGCGCTGTGACAGCCGCCGTCACCGTTCCGGCAGGGCCGCTGTGTATCAGGTCAACGCGCCCTGACGAGTTTATGCCATCGGGAACCCCGTCGTTAGCAGTCGAAAGGTCCAGCATCGCAGTCCCGCCAGCAGGAACGGTGGTCAGCCCTGTCTTCAAAGGCTTGGCTGTTGAATTGGCGAACACCATGCGCGCTCCTACCTTTACGCTGCTCGATCCCAGATTCGATATCTGTAGTTTCCCTGAGACGCTTTGATCGAAGCGGAAGAACGGGCTTGTCAGCCGCCGCCCGTCACTTGCGCTCGCCTCCTTGAACTTTACAGGCACTGCGTGACTATCATCGGGCGACATTGAGCAGCCTGCGGCAACTATATCCGAAGCGTTACCGGCATAAGTCAGTCGCGCGTCTGCAATCGTGCTGCCCCCCGGTGAAAGAAGCTGCCGCGCGTTGAGCGTTATCATCTGCTGCGCGCCGGGCGCGAGAGTCACCTGCGCCGGAGGAATAGTTACGCCGTTGCTGGTTTTGAAAGAGGCAGCCACAGTCCTGCTGTCTGTAGCTGACGTGTTGCAGACCATGATGTACGCATTTTCGTTCGCGTTGTAGTCGAGCATCACGGTTTCAGCGACTTTAGTCGTGCTCACAGACATAGCCGGGTCTACAAACGGGCAATCCCAGGCTATGACATTCTGGGCTGACATCATCACAGAATGACAAACGACTGTGCGCGGGTCTGTTGTGAATATCTCCATCGAGCCCCATTCGGCCCCGCCGAACTGGCTCCAGATGCTGGCCAGGTTCACGATATAGGTCTGCTGAGGACCGAGACTTATCGGCTGATTCTTAACCTGGCCGTTGGGTGTACCGCCAGCGCCAGTACCATAGTTGCACGTAAGCTGAACGGTCTGGGGCGCGTTCGTGACGTTTTGAAGAGAGACGAACGCATCCGTATTATTGTCAACGTAGTAGATCGGACCGCACTGCATCGTTCCTGATGCTGATTGAGAGGACGCGGGGTAAGTGAAAGGCGTCGTGAATTTCTGAGTGCCGCTTCGCTCGGCCACAATGACCGCACGCACATCACTGTCCTTAGAGCCGTTGTGACGCAAGCGCAAGCCGCCATTGATTATGTCGGAGACGGCAGGGTTCTCGGCGGACGCGCCAATGGTGTAGAGACTGGCTGCGTCCACAGTGGCCGAAGCTCCGGCATTCAGCGACATCTGGGAAGGGAAGTTCTGGGTAGCGTTGCCGTTCGGCTTATGCGGATCAAGCTCGACCGTAACAGCATTAGAAGAAGTGTTGGTCAAATAGATTGTGGAAGTGAATCCCTGGCCTGCGAAGAAGAGGGGAGCTTCCGCAATGCGAGGCAATGCAGGCCCGCGATTCCAGACTATGAAGTTTCCGCTCCGGGCTTGAGGTGCGTTGTTACAAGAATTCGAGTTGCCCACGAGGAGAATCTGCGCGTTTGCTTTGTTGGCCATCGCGGGGACGGTCCACGAGTATTCAGTCAGGTATGTTGGCACGGTAGCCAGATTGGTGAAGGTGCTGCCCCCATTGGTCGAGAGATAGACTCCTACACTGGATAAAGCTCCTCCTGGGTCATCGGTGCTCCAGGTGATTTTAAAAACGGTGCCGACATCAAGTATCTCCCCGCCCAGAGGAGCTAGCAGCCCTATCGTCGGTCCAGGTGAACAGGGGTCTTGAGTTGTGGCGCCTGTTGAGAGTGGTTGCGCCGGGGCAATGCCGGGGGTGTAAGCTCTCCCAGGGAAAGAGGTGGGCAAACCGCTAATGACAAAAGTTACCGTCACTAGAATCACCATGAGCCGAGATTTGTTGGGTCGCATTGTATCAAACATCGCTTCTCCTTTCTACGAGAAAGTCAGTTGACTTCCGTTTGGGTCATTTGATACAAGTGCGCTTGGGTGGAAGCGCACTTGCGTTTCTGCTATAAGGCGTGGATGGACCATCTGGCAAAAGGACGTGCCCATTCGCGCCTTAGCTTTTGAGAGCTAACAAAACACAGTTAAACTTTCAGCCTGGTATTTGGCACGGGATATAACCCTTAAAAGTAAATAGCGCCGGGTCGCCTGCTCGGCCCCCATCCCTGCGGCTTTGCGCTTTTATTATTAAACCGTACCCATGTGGCTTGTTCGAAATGATTTGCTTGAAGCACCGAGACATTGAGATGCAGCACTGTTATGTATCTTACATTTTTTTGTCAATTAAAATTTGGCTTACGAGGTAATCGGTCAGTTGCGTGGGGAATAGACCAATCCGCTAGGGATACGATCCCAGCCCTTAAGTATAGGCACTTGCCAATTCATTGACTGCTGTCGCTTTCAAACAATGCCTCGCTTGCTTTGATCTGCGAGTTCGCCGCCATTTTGTCCAACGCTTCTTTAAATCGCTGCCTTGGGTCGGCTACTCGCTTCTTCAATGTCTGCATCACACTCATCAACACTTATCGTCTCTTCGCTCCTTCTTCGGCTTGAGAGCCGTGACTCACTTTTCTTGCTATCACCGTAGGCCGCCGCTTCGCGCTGCGGCTCTATTGTTCTCACACGGCACTGTCGGCCCTTCGGGCCTCAGGACTGTCATCGCTAACCCCACTACTACCACGCCCTTTCGGACGTCGCTATTGGCTGACGCCACTTCGTGGCCCTAGCGCGCCGTCACCTATTCTTATCCTTTGCATATCTGTGAAGTAACGCCTCAGTAATGGGCAGAAGAAAGTTCCGCTGCTCCAGCCTTACGCCTGCCCGCAGGCGATCTAAAGCGTGGACTCTGAACTCAACCGCAACTTCTCCTTAGCCCATAACTGAGACATTGCGCGTATGATCTTTTTCCGCTTGACTTTGGAGTCGGCTCAAAGGTTTACAATAACAGAGCGTGAGGGAAAACCGATGTCGAGCGATCTGACAGTTGGGCAATTAGCTTCGGCGGCAGGCGTCAGCGCGGACACCGTCAGGTATTACGAGCGGCTCAATCTGCTTCCGCCCGCGAGCCGCACGCGCGCAGGCTATCGCCTCTACACCGAAAGCGATCTGGAACGGCTGCGCTTCATTAAACAGGCGCAGTCGCTTGGGCTTTCGCTCGATGATATAAGAATGCTTCTGCCCGGCAGTGAAGCCGGGCTTGCCGAGTGCCGTCGAGTTCGGGACTTGCTCATATCGAAGCTTGAAGAACTCGACGCGAGACTTGGCGAGATGCGCGCGTTCCGCCGGAGAATTGTCGCTTACTTGAAAGAGTGCGAGCAGGCGCTTGCGGGCAAGCGCGAAGACCGCTGCCCCGTGCTGTTCGAGATTTCGCATTCTACTCATAGCGAGGCGAAGCCGACCAAATCTCGTGCATTGCGCAATAGAATAGATGCGAAGAAAGGAAGGAAGCCATGAAAGAAAAAGTCGTGCTGGGAGGATCGTTATTGGCGGCTGTTGCCGCGAGTCTCTGCTGCATAGGGCCGATTGTCGCCGCTGCGCTGGGGCTTGGGGCGTTCGGATTGTCAGCCACGTTCGGCTCTTTGCGGCCTTACCTGCTGGGCGTCACCGCATTGCTGCTCGTAGTCGCGTTCTACCTGACTTATCGAAAGCGCGAGGTGATTTGTGATGATGGCGCGTGCAGAGTCCGTCGCGCAGGCCGCGCGACAAAGCTAATGCTATGGATTGCGGCCATCGCAGTCATAGCCTTTGCGGTCTTTCCTTACTACTCCGGCGCTCTTGTCGGAGCAACTGCGAAGATTGATCTTCCATCAGCCGCATCGAATGACGTCAGCGCGGAAGAAGCATCCGCAATGATTTCAATCAGCGGCATGACGTGCGATGCGTGCGCGATTGAAATCGAAAGCGCGCTAGCAAAAGCGCCGGGCGTCAAATCAGCCGATGTCTCTTATAAGCAGGCACGCGCACTCGTCGTTTATGATCCTGCTCAGACGAACGTTGATGCTATTCGCGCCGCGATTAACTCGACCGGCTACAAGGCAGGCGATGCTGTCTCGCAAAAAGCCGCATCATCTGAGCCATCTGCAACCGCCGCAGCCTCACAGCCTCAAGCGCCCGCAGCATCAGAATCACAACAGACGCAGCCGAGCCAGTCAACTCAGCCCAGGCGCGCGACTGCTGTGATTCGCGTTGAAGGAATGACCTGCGGCGGCTGCGCGAAGTCAATTGAGATCGCGCTCAGCAAGCTCAAGGGCGTAAGCTCAGCGAAGGTCAGCTTCGAGAAGAAACAGGCAAAAGTGGTTTATGATCCTCATATCGTCACGCTTGACCAGATCAAGGCCGCAATCAACGAGACGGGCTTCAAGGCAAGCGGGATTAAGTCGGTTCAACAGCAGTGAGCCGGCAGGGCAGCCGTTAGCGGACAGTAAGGTTATTCTGCAATGCAGAAACGGAACTCAATTAAAGAGAAACACAGCGCAAATGTGAAGACAGAAAACGTAACAGAGACGGACAAGTGCTTCGGCCTCGAGCGCGCGAGCTAAAGAGGATCAGTCGTGGCCGGGTCGCATGCTCGTAGCCGATGGTCGCGGCGGCGCAGCGCTGGCAGGAATATGCTGCGTCGCGCCGTTTTTGGTAGCCGGGCTGCTTGCGGCTGTGCGGCTCAGGTTTCGTTCTCGATGACATAATCTTAATCGGGTTGCTGATTATGTTCGTGGCTGTGGCCTTGATCGGCTACTACTTTAGGGAGCGGGCAAAGCGCGCTTGAACTCAAGTGAGCGTGAGGCTTAATTACAAGACAGGAGGGTGCTTGTGAATTGTTGTGGAAAGCGGGTTAAAACGGAGTATGCGCAGAGCACAGCATCGGCCATCTGCCGCGCGTGCGGCAAGCGAGCCAAAAAGGTCGAGCGCATCACCGTCGAGCACATTCTCAAAGGCGAGAGTCACGACCAGATCAAAGACACGCAGTATTACTTCTGCGAGACGCCTTCGTGCGATGTGGTCTATTTCTCGAACGAGGCGGAGCAGTATTTCACCAAACGAGATGTGCGGGTGCGAGTCGGGATAAAGGAGACGCAAGACCCTATCACGATCTGTTATTGCTTCGATTTCACAGAAGAGATGTTGCGAGACGAGCTTCTGACGAAAGGGCGCGCAACCATCCCCGACATAATCGCAGCAGAGATCAAGGCAGGTCACTGCGCCTGCGATGTGAAAAATCCATCAGGCCGCTGTTGTCTTGGCGAGGTCAACAAGGCGGTCAAGCGTGTGCAAGCTCAGACGGAGCTTAACGCTCAGGCAGACGCAACTGGCAACGAGATTCATAATTGCTGCGCGCCGAAACCCGGTCTTGCCGAGCCAATAATACAATCGCAGGAAGTTAATCAAGCGGAGGAATCATCTTTATGAAGCCGACTGCGAAGGCTATTCTCGCCAGCCTACTCACAGCTTGCTGCGCGTGGCTGGCAACGGGCGCATACGGCCAGGAAACGACCGGTACTTTGGATAGAGTCGGCGCAAAAGAGGAAACGCCTCGCATAGCGCCAGATTTCACGCTGCCTGACCTCAAAGGCCGACTGACAAAATCGGATGATTTGAAAGGAAGCATTGTGGTGCTGGACTTTTGGGCAACCTGGTGCGGCCCGTGCATTGGCGAGATTCCTGTCTTCAATAGCTTGCAAGAAAAGTATGGCGCGCGCGGCGTGAAAGTTATAGGGCTTGCCGTGCAGTCTGGCTGGACACGCGACATCAAGCGGTTCGTCGCCAGACACAAAATGCATTACACGATTCTGGCAGGCAACGATGATACGGTTGCCGACTTTGACGTGATTAACTTCCCGACCACATATCTGATTGGTCGGGACTGGAAGGTCTATAAAAAATACTCCGGAGCCTATGAGGGCAAAGGCGCGGAAATTGAGCGCGACATTCAAGCGTTATTGAAAGCGAAGTAACCAACTATCGAAAGGAGCACGGCTATGCCGCTAATGAGAGTCAGCCAGCGTGCGTTACTCGGCTCACTGTGCGTGGTCTTGCTGCTGGCCGCGAGTGGGAAGGCATCGCAGCCCGCCGAGAAGCTCAAACCGGAAGAGCAAAAAGTCATTGACTATCTGGTGAACGACTGGGGCAAGGACTATAGCGTCACGAGCGTTGACGTCGCGATGGACGCTCTCAAGATGAAACAATCGGATGAGGCGCGTTTTCGGATCGGCAGTTACATTAAAGCCCACCCGGAGCTGCACGAAGTGATCAGGCGCTGGGGCTGGGTGACGCTTGTGCTGACACCGGATGAAAAGCTCATTGCGCGTGCGCTCATCAACGCTGCACGCGACGGCAAGCCCGCGCCGGGAGTTGCCGAGATTGCCAGAGCTGTTGGGGTGAGCGAGTCCAGAGTAAAGCGCGGCCTCTTAATGCTTGAGCAATACGAAATACTGAAAAAAGATAGCACGGTCGGCGGAGCAGGGTACAAAGTCATGCCCCGCTACCTGAAGTGGGAGCCTCGACTAGACTTCCTTTTTCATAAAGTGAGGCTGGCAAGTGGCCGACAGTTTAACACAAACTGAGCGGTTGATTTCATGCTGCTGGTCAGCAGCAAATTCGCAAACGAAAAGGTCACAATAGACGACTCCTCGCCGGAAAGCACCGCTCGCATTCGCGTCGTCTTTGATAAAGGCAAACTCGCGAGCGCCGACCCTCCCACAACTGTGCTATTTATGGGAGGCGGCTGAGGAGTGACTAACCTCTTCAGGTCTGAAGAGGCATTAAACCAATGGTTGGCACGCTACCCTGAGCTTAAAGATAAACCTCGCGGCACTATAGAGCAGGCATTAGAAGAGATCAAAAAGCGTCGGAAGAGTTCATTTGATTATCACTCACATTCGCAAAGAGCGACTCTCGCGCTGCGACAGGCCGGCGTGGACGACAACTTAGGGAGGTGATTATGAAAAAGCGAAATGGCAATGGGTTACTCAAAGACATCGCGTATGGGATGATTGGCGGAGCAATTGGCACGCTCGTGTTAGAACGGGTTGCAAACCTGATGTACAAGTTCGAGAGCGAAGAGAAAAAGAAGAAAGAAGAGCATCTCAGAAAAGAGGTTCCGCCGGAGGCTCTAGCCCGCCGCATCTCGGAGGATGTCTTAGGGATAGAAATATCGAGCGAGACCAAGTCGAAACTTGGCCAGGCCATTCACTGGGGCACCGGCATTGCCTTTGGCGGACTCTATGGAGTTTTACATGATCGTGTTCCTACGCTATCGAAAGCAGCAGGATTGCCATTCGGCGCTGCTTTTTCGCTGGTTGTAGATGAGGGACTCAATACAGCATTGAAGATCACCCCACCTCCACAGGAGTTCCCTATTGACGCGCATGTGCGAGGCTTGGTCGCGCATTTGGCCTATGCAGCCAGCGCAGATGGAGTCTTCCACCTGCTGAGAAAAGTCGCCGGTTAGGCCTTTAGTAGAAGGTCTGATGTGAATTATGAAACTACGCACAGGGCTTAAGATTTTAATTGTGATTTCTATACTGGGGATAGGTGTCGCTGTCTTTCTTATCTATACCTGTCCCTTTGCCGGTCAAATTGTCTTCAGCACTCTAGTGCGCCAAGTCCCTATGGAGCATCAAGCAGCCGCTGGCGAGCACGGCGGAGCAATCCAAAAACCCCGTAACGAAGGCGGGAAAGACCATCCTGAGGCAGGGCAGCAACCTCCGATGGTGATTCCTAATGTTCGGACGTATCCGATAAAGGAGGCAAATCTTTTTGGCATTGATGTCTCAGCACTAGGTATCGCTGTCTTACTGCTGGTGATCGCCTTTAGCCTTCTCATCTTACGGCAGCGCCCATTGAGCCTGTTTGGGCTGTGCTGACACCGACAGCAATGGGGGTTATCGTTTTCCTGATTACGCTGTGGAATCTGATTTTTGCTGCTTTTCTTTTAGGTGTAGAGGTTATCCAACTCAAAGAACTCTGACTGACCTGACTGGCTTTTGATGTGACGGTCGTCGCATCCGTGATCGTGGTCGCGCTGAGCTTTACCAGGCAGGTTGTTCCCTTGCGTTTGAAGAGTTTTGAAATCCTTGATGAGTAAGCAAGCCTGAGGAGGAAGAAAGATGAAGACGAACTATGATCTTGTAGTGATAGGCGGCGGTATGGCCGGATTGGCCGCCGCAAAGCGCGGAGCCGATTTGGGAGGTCGCGTGGCGCTGATTGAGAAGGCCGAGCTTGGAGGCACATGACTCAATCGAGGGTGCATACCCAAGAAGGCTCTGGTCAGGGCCATGCAAGTCCTCAAGACAGTGCGGCAGGCCAGCGAGTTCGGCATATCAACCGGAGAGGCCTCCTTCGACTGGCGCGCAGTTATGGCACGCAAAGAGAAGATAATTGGCGCACTCGTAGGAGATAAGAATCGCTCGCTTGAAGAGCGCGGAATTGACTATTTCCATCAAGGGGCGCAATTTCTATCCCCAACAGAACTTCAGATAAATGGCAATCGCGTGGGCGCGTCCAAGATTATCATAGCCACAGGCTCGCATACATCTCGCCCGTCGGTAGAAGGGATTGAGAAAGCGATAACGAGCAACGAGGCTCTCTCGCTCGATGAGCTGCCGCGAATCCTGGTGATAATCGGCGGCGGATACATCGCAATGGAGTTCTCACACATCCTCCACACGTTCGGAGTTGATGTGATCGTTCTCGAAATGGAAGACCGCATCCTCATCAACCACGATGAAGAGATTGCGCTTGAGCTTCAGCGGCTCACTCAAGAGAAAGGCATCAGGTTGCACCTCAACACAAGAGTTAAGAAGATCGCAGGCGAGCGAAGCAGCTTCACTGTGATTGCTGAAACGCCTGAAGGCGAGCGCAGCTTCGAGTGTGAGATGGTTATGAACGCAGCAGGGCGCGAGCCAAATCTACAAGACCTCAACATCGAGGCGTCGGGTATTAAGGTTGATAAGAAGCGAATACCTGTCAACGAATATCTGCAAACGAACGTTGACAACATCTATGCCGCGGGCGATGTGTCCAGCCCTTATATGCTTACACCTGTCGCATCGTATGAGGGCAAGCTCGCAGCTTCAAACGCGCTCTCAGGCAAGCTGGAGCAGACCGACTATCGGGTTGTGCCCGCAGCCGTATTTAGCGATCCGGAGCTTGGCTCGGTCGGGCTGACTGAGCAACAGGCAAAGCAACAGGGATTCGATTATCGAGTCACAAAGTACGAATTTGCAAAGCTCGGCTCGGCAGTCCTGCGCGGTGAAACCGAAGGATTGGCCAAGCTGCTTTTTGAGAGAAGCTCAGGCCGGATTCTTGGCTTTCACATACTTGGGCCTGAAGCATCAGAGTTGATCGTTATGGCTGCACTGGCGATGCAGGGTGATCTCTCGCAACAACAACTTGGCGAGACGATGCTCATTCATCCGAGCCTGTCTGAGGCGCTCGGCGCAGTGACTACTACGGCCAAGACCGGACACAAAGAGGGCTGCTGCGGCTGAGCAATCCCTGATAACATTATCGAGTATTTGCCGTCGCTTCATCGCACACGCGCTCGTAGAATCAGCGAGACGCTTTCAAAATATCATCCACAACTGTCTGCGAGATCGCGTCGCGTCCTGAGCGCGCGTGAACGATTCGCTCTCCCGCTTCGGTTCTGAAGACTGCGGCTTTCGACATGCCTGCGACGGAATAAAATGGAGAGTCGCAGTCCACGATTTTAGGCGCGACGCTCACACGAATGCGGCCCTGCCAGCGGCGTGCGCGGCCCACGAGGCGGACTATTCTATTGCTTTCGCGCGCAACCTTTATGAGCGAATCGGTTTCAGGCCCTATGCCTGTGCGCGATACTTCGCTCAATTTACACTCAGCGCCCATCAAGGCTTTCGCAAGAATCAAAACCTTCACAGCCGTGTCCCATCCTTCAACGTCGAGTCGCGGGTCAGGCTCGGCTATCCCGTCTTCCTGTGCGCGGGCCATCGCTTCATCGAATGAAATCCCGCGCTGCTGCATCTCGGTCAGAATGTAGTTGGTCGTGCCGTTGAGCACTCCGCGAATTTCGAGCACCCGCTCGCCAGCAATCTCATCAGGTATGCTGACGCCAGTTGTGCCGCTGAAACCGATTCGCGCGCCACTTGATTTCGCTGCTTCATTCAATTCGCTGAAGCCATGCGCCAACGGGCCTTTGTCAACCGTGACGACATGGATGGCTTGTCTGAGTGATTTGGTCAGCAAATCGAGCGCGGGCTGGCCGTTGTTGATGTTCGTTGGAAGCGATTCAACCAAAACAGTAATGCCTACGGATGAAAGCGAATTGATAAAGTCGCTCGCGTCGCTGAGGGCTTTGCCTGAAAAGATTTCGCTAATCGAGCGGCCCGACTCTTTTTGAGCGATCAATTGTTCAATCTCGCCTTCATCATCGAGCAACACGCCGCCGCTGCTATCGGCAATCGCTCGAATGCGAATATTAGTCTCAGCGTTAGTTCGTTGAATGTAGCGAGCCAGCGCGCGGCCCACGTTTCCAAATCCTAGCAGAGCGACATTGATAGGGATGAGGGATGAGGAATGAGGGATGAAAGGAGCGACGCGGTGAGAAACTGAAATCGAACAACGTCGCCGTGTCACCGTGTCGCCGCGTCGCCGCGTCATCTTATCCTTCATAGGCCGGCAATAATCCTTTGATGTCGCGCACCACGCGCGCAACGTCTTCTTGATCGGCCAGCGCCATCATAAAGAACTTGTAGCCGTTGTGGAAGCAGACAAGCCCGTTGCCGAAAAGCCAGATGCTCGAAAGCATCGGGTTGCCGCCAACAATTAAATTAATCGGAAAGCCTGTGACGACTCCGCCCGTGAATGCTTCTGCGACCAGTCCCGCGCCCGCCGCAATCGAAAATGCTCCGAGCAATGGAGCGCCGACGTACTTCGCAGCGTCGCGCTGGAACCGAACGCGCTCGCGCTCAGCTTCGGTCATCTTGCCTTTGGCGATGAGCGATTCCTGTCGCTTGAGGTATGCCTCATATTTTTCAGCGAGCTTTCTTAGCGCATAAGGCGCGAGCGCGGAATGAAAGAGCCAGTTGCCAGCTCCGCCTGCGCCAAGTAACGTTACGTCCAACGACGAAAAGGCTGAGCCTGCGCGCGTGCCCGCGATGAATGAGAGCGAAACGACTGCGGCTTTGCCGGGATTCTTTTTCACCCAATTGCGCGCGCTGCGAACCGCGCCGATAACTGACGCAGGGAGCCGAGCAGCCGAGAGGGAGGTGCGCGCGGCTGACGATGCGCTCTCGTAATACTTGCGCGCTTCGCCAAATAGGTCTGATGTCTTTTCTTTTGCGTCGCGCGCGGCTTCGGTTGCTCGCTCGCGCACAGTATCGGTTACTTCACCAGCCTTTTTTTTTGCGCCGGTTCGTTCGAACAGATCATCAACTGCGCTGGCCGCGCGCCGCGCGCTCTCTTTCGCGCGCTCGGTGACCCGGTGCTCGCGGTCTATGCGCGCGGCTTCAGCGCGGGCGGCGTCAAGAGAGGAGGTGACGACCTCGCCGCCTTTGCGCAGAGCATCGGTTGCTTTGCGCGCGCCCTGATCCAGTTTTGAGGTTATCTTGTATTTCTCATTAGCGCGGCGCGCGGCTTCTTCCGCTCGTCGCTTTAATTCATCTAGTTTGCCCGGCATATTAATGTGACTCCTCGCGTGTATCTTACTCCGCTCGCTGCGCGGCATGCCATCAAAGATTGATACGGGATTTAAGGGGCAGCGGTTCCTCTGACAATCTTAAAAGCTTGAAAGTGGCTCTGGAAGCCACTTTCAAGGCATCAGCCATTCAATAGCGCAGCGATTACTGCTCAATCTTTAACCGGAACAGGGTGGCGGTTTTCGTCAATCGCGACGTAAACGACTTCGGCTTCGGTGACGCGCACGCGCTCGCCCGGATTATTCACGCGGTCGGCTTCGACCGCGACTTTGACCGTGATTGAAGTTCGGCCAATGCGCACAAGCTCCGTGTAGAAGCTGACAATGTCGCCGACAAAAACGGGCGCGACGAAGACTACTTCGTGCATCGCTTTGGTGACTATTCGCTTGAGGGTATGTTTGCGGACTTCGATTGCGGCGGCTATATCAATGTAACTGAGGATGACTCCGCCGAAGATAGTGCCGTGCGCGTTGGTGTCTTTGGGCATTAGCACGACGCGGATAGCCGGGTCCGCGCACGGCTCGTTGTTTATGATTCCACCTTTCGATTCAGCCATACGATAAAGAGCCTAGCCCGCTGATTGGAGGGTGTCAACGCACGCTTCAAATGTCTCTTGAAGTCCGCTGCCTGCATTCTTTGATTTCATCCGAATTGAACTGCGAGCATAGAGATTGAGCCGCCGTCGAAACCTTCGATGGGGAAGCTGACTTGATCGCCTTCTCTGCGAAGGCCCATCACATAAAGCAGCGGCAGGTAATGATCGGGCGTGGGAGCGGCGAGCAGCGCGTCGCGGCCAAGTGACTCGTATGCGATGAGCGGATCGTCATCACCGGCCAGCAGCAACTCTCGCGCTCGCTCTTCGAATCTGACGGCCCAGTCGAACGGCTCTACTTTGTGGCGTCCCCACGCATAAGTGTGCAGGTTGTGCACGAGGTTGCCGCTCCCGATGACCAGCACTCCTTCGTCGCGAAGTGGCGCGAGCCGCTTGCCCGTTTCGTAGTGAAAACGCGCGGGCTTAGTCTCGTCAATGCTCAATTGGACTATCGGAACATCCGAATCGGGAAAGACGTGACATAGCACCGACCATGTTCCGTGATCGAGTCCCCACCGCTCGTCGAGAGCTACAGGAGTCGGCGCGAGAAAATCCTGAACGCGGCTCGCAAGCTCAGGGTCGCCGGGCGCTGGATACTGGAACTCGAACAACTCTCGCGGGAATCCGCCGAAGTCATGAATCGTTCGCGGAGCAGCCATCGCCGTCACCGCCGTGTGAGGAATATACCAGTGAGCCGACACGCATAGCACCGCGCGAGGGCGGGAGATTAACTGGCCAATGGCTGCCCAGCTTTCAGTGTATTCGTTGCGCGCAAGCGCGTTCATAGGGTTTCCGTGCCCGAAGAAGATTGCAGGCATCGGCTTTTTCTTTTCCATAGCGGCTCTGCTCACTCAGACCAAACGGACGCTTTCGCAGCCCACACACTGTCTTGATACTGTTGAGTCAAAGTTGTGGCCACTTCGCCGAGCGCCGTGTGATCGTTCGAGCCCTTGTATCGGCAGACCCCTCTCCAGTAAATCGCCTCAGGGACAACGGAGGCATCCGGATAGTTCTGGACGATCTGATCATACCTGCGTTCTGCTTCTGCCCATTGCTTGTGCATGAAGGCTACGCGGGCAAGGCCCATCTCAAGGTGCGCGCGGAATTCCGATTTCGGCAGGTAGCCCTCTATGCGATACCTTTCATGGCCTTTCGAGTCGAGAATAAGCACGCTGGGAGTCCACAGCACATCGAATCGGTGAAAGCCCGCCGGGTGCTCTTTGATATGTATTTCGACGGGCAGGAAGTTTTCGTTGATGAATTGGGTGATCTGAGCGTCGCTGTAGGATTCGGCCTCCAGCCGAACGCATCCGCCTCAAGCCGGGGCGGCGCTGAAATCAATCAGCAAAGGTTTGTTCTTCTCTTTCGCATTACCAAGCGCAGCATCAACATCTTTGTTCCATTCGACAGCCATTGCGCTATTCCTCCTTAATCTGCGCCACATTCTAATTTTGGCCATCAAATGTCGAGCGCGCAACCGTCTTGTTCTTACCATTACGGATATAGCCACTCTTAGTTGAGAGACCTTAGGGCGATGCTCCTTGAGGAGTCTGAGAGAGATGCGCGCTCAAATCTTTAACGTAAACACATTCGACGCGCCGTTTGAGTTGATGACCTGGACAGAGTTGTCGCCCTCTTTCAAACTGAGCTTTTTCGATTTGCCCACGACTCGCAATGATGTGTCCGATACCGACCTGAGAAAATCTGTCCTGTCCTCGCCGTTGATTAACACGCGCGAGTCTTCATCGAAGCCGCTGCCCTCAATCGTCATTCTCTTTTTCCCGTCAAATGTGATTGAGCTAATCACGGGCCGCTCGGCTGCCACTATCTCATAAACTCCGCGTCCGTAAGTTGCCGCTTGAATCAACCCGTTAGATTGCGCTGCAAATCCCATGACTATCACGGGCGGCAGCCCTTTGCTGAAATCGCGCCAGATCGCTCCGCCGTCAACCGATTGAAAAACTCCGACGTCGGTTCCGGCATAAATCGTGTCGGCTGAGTTCGGATCAATCAACAGCGCGTTCACAGGAATGTCTGGCAATCCGCTGCTCGCCGCAGTCCACGTCGCGCCCATGTCTGTGGTCTTGAAGATGTGCGTCGTGTTGAAACCTGAAACGCCGATGTAGGCCACCTGCGGGTTCGTCGGATGGACCACGACGCTTGTGATAAAGCGGTCAGGAAGGCCGCGCGTCACGTCCGTCCACGTCGCGCCACTGTCGGTTGTTCGCATCGCGCGGCCCTGCGCCGAGCCTGTGTAAATCACTCTTGCATCCGAGCGGCTGATGCCGATTGCAGTCACAACATCGCGCCCTCTTTCGTTCACGCCTTTTGTCAAATCCATATCGCCGCCGGGCGCGCTCCACGTGTTACCTAGATCGGTGCTCGTAAACAATCGCCACGTCCCGATGTAAAGCGTCGAGTCAACCTCGTTGCCGGTGAACGGCGGGTAGAATGCGATTCGCGGATTGTCCTGCGGCTCGCCGAACGTTTCGCCAAAGGCCACATGACGATCATAGCTCTGGCCGTAATCATAGTAGCGAGCAACCTCCCCGCGAATGCCTGTGAAGAAAACCACGCTCGGATCCAACGGATTAATTACCGCGCGCCCGCCATCACCCGGCGCGACTTCTCGCCAGTTTGTGGATTGCGCGAATCGTCGCTGCGTGCCGTTGTCCTGCGTCCCTCCGATGGTGAGGCTCGCGTCGGTCGGGTGAATCGCGATGCCAATGAACATTGAAAGCGTGAGCGTTGAATTCAGAGATTGAAACGTGCGCCCCCCATCAAAGGTCTTCGATATGCCGCCGTCGTTGCCGATATAAAATTGCAAAGAGCTTCCGGGCACGAACGCGAATGCATGCTGGTCGGGGTGCGACTTCCCGTTTTCAGGGACGTAGGAGTAAAAGCCATCGCCGTAATTGAAAAAGTTTCCCGTCAGGTTCTGCCACGTCGCGCCGCCATCCGTCGTTCTATACAAATCGCGCGAGCCTAGATAAACAGTGTTCATATCGCGCGGGTCCGCCACAACGTATGAGTTATAGCCCAACTGCGCCGTATCGAACCCCGACGTTCCGCGGTCCATCCACGTCGCGCCGCCGTTTGTGCTGACGACAAATCGCGCTTCAAACCTCGACCCGATGAAGCCGCCCGCGTAGCAGTAAATCACCTGCGCGTTTGCAGGCGTGACAGCCATCTTCACGTCGGGCCGCCTGCCTGCGTCGTAAGAAAGCGCGTAGATGTTAGTCCACGTTGCGCCCCTGTCGGTCGAGCGATAGATGCCCGGCGTCGCGTCCGCCTCTTTTTCGACTCGCACGAGGCCCGCATAGATAGTTCGCGGGTTCGCGGCGTCAATCACAACATCGCGCGCCCCGCCCGTGAGAGTCTTCTGCCAATTGACGCCGCCATCCGCAGAAACGTAGACGCCGCTCGAAGTTGTCTTCGCGTCGGCGAGGCGCAGGTATTGTGCGACGTAGAGGCGATTTGAATCAGCCGGGTCGACTTCGATTTTGCTGATCGTGCCAGGCGCGGGCAATGAGTTGTTGCTCACGCGCGACCACGTTCGCCCTTCGTCTGTCGACTTCAACACGCCGCTTCCGAGATAGCCGACTTTCGCGTCGCCCATCCCCGCATAGACGATTGACGGGTTGCTCTTTGAAAAAGCGATTGAGCCGACCGCGAGATCAACCTGATCGTCTGTAACAGGGACAAACGAAGCGCCGCTGTCGGTCGACCGCCAGATGCCGCCCGTCGCGCTGCCAATTAAGACTATCTGGGCATGGGCAGGCGACAAGGCAATCGCGTTGATGCGCCCGCTTGTCACGCCCCAACCGCGAAAGGCCGAAATCGTAGGCGATGGGCCGATGGCTCGCCACGCGCGGCTGGCTGCGGGCGTCACTTGCGATTCTGTGCGCATCCGCGAAACAGATTCCCATGCGCGCCGCCGCGCATCCTCAGGCAGCGTGTTTGATGGATAGAGCCGCTGAGATAAGAACCAATCGCTGCGGGCTTCGGTGTCTTCTTGTTCGCTCATCTCACGCGGAAGCGATACGGGCCGCTTCGATGAGTTGAGCGGCAAATTCTTTTTTCTTTTGGCGCGGTGTTTTGTACTCGATCTTTGATGACGAAGCGTAGAGCGTTTCTTAGTCGCCGCTTCGATATGTGAGCGCGCGAATGAAAGATCGCCCGCAGCAATGAGCAGCGCGCAGATTAACGAAAGAATGCTTCTACTATTGATCCTTCGCATTGCCATTACAACGCGGCTTCGGCCTTTGCGTCTTCTGCCTCCTGCTTGCGAGCAGATTCGCGCATCCAGTGTTGTAGCTTGTCCATGTCTTTAATGACCGTGCGCGAGCCTGCAAACAGAACCAGCGCGAGAAGTATGCTCAGAACCGGAATTATGTAGAGCGCCGAGTGCAGGCCTTGCGGGGCATAAGGCTTCAAGGCATCGAAGCTCATATCGGTCACGCCGTTCGCAATCGCAGCCCGTTCAGTGAAGTAATTGCTCAAGGCTCCCATCCCGACGGGGCCGAGCGATGCGCCGAGCACGTACATCGCAAAGAAATAAATCGCCATCGCGGTGCCGCGAAGCGACGGCTCGATCACATCCTGAATCGTCGAGTACACGGTCGAGTAATAGACGTACATCGTCGCAAGGCCGAGCGTCATCAGTGTTGTAAATCCTACGGTGTCGCCGACGGGCCTGCCGAGCGCGAGGTAAACGAGAGGAACTGAGATGAGCACCGCGACAGAGCCTACGAGCAATCGCCCGTTCGCTTTGCGCCTCATTATCGCGTCTCCGATTATTCCCCCAAGAAAAAGTCCCGGAATCCCTGACAGGCCGTAAGCGACCATCGAAACCAATCCCGCGTCGAGCTTGTCGAGATGATGAACCCGCCTGAGGAAAGGCGCGAGGAACGCGCCTATCGCATACATATTGAAATTGTGAAGCGCGCCCGACGCTATTATCCACCACATCGTCGGTATCGAAAGCACGAGCAAGTAGGGCGAGCCTTCGCGCTTGAGGTTGCTGATGTTGTGCACTTCGGACGCGCCGCGCTTAGGCTCGCGCATCATCATCGCAAACAGTGCGCAGACGAGACCCGGAATCGTCGCGATGTAAAACGCCGCGCGCCAGTTGTATTTTTGCTCAACCCAACTGCTCACGAAATAGCTCAAGGCAATGCCAAGCGGCAGGCCGAACATGAAGATCGAAAGCGCGCGGCCACGCTTTGAGGCAGGGAACAGATCGCCTATGAGCGAAGTCGAAGCGGGCGCGCAGACCGCTTCGCCGACGCCTACGCCGAGCCGCGCGTAAAATAGTTGAGAAAAGTTGCGAGCTATGCCGGAAAACCATGTGAATGCGCTCCAGACCGTAACGCCTAAGGCCAATAGCCATTTGCGAGTGAATTTATCGGTGAGCCTTCCGAGCGGCACGCCGACGGCGGCGTAAAGCAAAGTGAAGGCCGTGCCGAGCGAGCCGAGCGCGGTGTCACTCAGCTTCCATTCGTCGCGAATCGTTTCGCCGACAGCCCCCAGAATCTGGCGGTCGAAGAAATTCATAGTGTTGATGGCGAACAACACCGCGAGCGCAAACCACGCCTTGTTTCTAAAACTCATCGGCTCACCTCGTTGGTTGACTTACTTCTCTTGCTCTGCTGAACGTCTCGATTCATCTGCGAGCTTCAAAATCTGCGGCAGCTTTTCGATGCCGCCGTGCAGATCGGTTCTGTGAACTATGTCGCCAATCGCTCGGCTCAACTCTTTATGCCGCGCCATCAGTTCATCATTCGGCGCGCGGCCCACCGTTTTGAGCTTGCGGAAAACTTCCATATCATCATCGGCGGCGGCAAGCAGCTTTTGAAAATCCTTCGGAAGCTCAGGTATGTACTCAAGCCCGTGACAGCCCGCGCAAAAAGTGACAAAGCTGAAGCTGCTTTCCCGCGCCCCGACCGTGTGTGCGCCGTGGCACTCGGCGCAATCGAGCCGCGCTTCATTAATCGCCTTTTGAAAATGGAGTCCGCTCATAAAGGCTTCGCGCTCGGTCGCGTGGCATGAGCCGCACATCGCGATAGTTTCTTTGCGCGAAGGCTTGCCAGTGAATAGCGCCGCGTGCGCGGCTTGCTTGTCAGATGCCGCAGGCTCGCCGCCGTGACACCGGCTGCACGAGATTGAAGCCCGCGCGTGGACGCTTTCGGAATAAAGGCTCACAATCCCATCACTCTGCTTTCGATGGCACTCGACGCAGTTGTTTGTTTGCTGCGATGGCGCGCTCGCATGCGACTCGTCATTTGCGTTTGCATCGCTCCTTCGAGTTGTATCAGAACTGGCGAGCGAGCGGATGTATTTTACGAGCGCAGTTATCTCGGCGTCGGTTAGCGCGCCGTAGAAAAACGGCATAGGCTCTTTGCCGAACTTGATGACCTTGAACAATCGCTCGTCGGTCACACTCGTTTGCCAGTCGCGATTTCTGAAATCAGGCTGGCCGGGCAGGCCGCCGCGCCCGTCCGCGCCGTGGCAGTCCTTGCAACTCTGCATGAAGATATTCGCGGCTGCCGCCGTCTCACCATCTTGATTGCTGTAGCCCGCGACGATTGACGCCAGCAGCATTGAAGCAGCAAGCAGCAGAACGATCCTTTTTACAAGAGCCATTATTAGTTCTGAATTCTGCGCGAACCTGACCTCGCGCAAAGATTAATCCTCAATCAACAATCCGCAATCCGCAACCGAATCATTTTCCTTTGAAGACGGGCTTGCGCTTTTCGATGAAGGCCGTCACGCCTTCGAGAAAATCTTCCGAGTGAAAGCAGTCCGATTGATTGACCGCCTCAAACTCAAGCGCCGACGCAAGGTCCGACCGCTCGCCGTGATTGAGGCCCTGCTTGATCTTTGCAATCGCAATCGCCGGAGCCGCCGCGAGCCGCGCAGCTATCTCGTCAACCGTGCTGTCCAGTTCTTCAAACGGCACGACGCGGTTGACGATGCCGAGCGCGTGCGCCTCGCTTGCGCTTATGATGTCGCCAGTCGTCATAAGCTCGAAGGCTTTATGATAGCCGACTATGCGCGGCAGAAAATATGTCGAGCCGCCGTCGGGCATCAATCCTATCTTCACGAAGACCTGCCCGAACTTCGCCTGCGAAGATGCGATGATGATGTCGGATGCGAGCGCGTAGTTGCAGCCGACGCCGACGGCAGGCCCGTGCACGCGGGCGATGATGGGCTTGGGCAGGTTTCGCATCGCCACGATAGTCGGGTTCGTGTGCGAGCGCAGCGAAGCCGTCACGTCAATCTTTCGTATATCGTGCTCGCTCGTCGCCTGAAGGTCTGCGCCCGCGCAGAACGCCTCGCCCGCGCCAGTCAGGATTATCACGCGCGACGAATCTTCGGCTGATCGCTGAATCTCTTCGTGAAGCAGCGCCACCGTTTCCGAATCGACCGAGTTGCGCCGCTCAGGGCGATTGAACGTTATTCGCTTGATGCTGTCGTCAAGCGTGACAAGGAGCTTATCTGTAGAGGCCATCTCGTTTTCCTTTCGCAGTTGATGAGATTGAAGGCGGCGTAATTGTCTCTTAAAAGCCGATTGGTTTGCAACGAAGCGGCGCAGGCGCTTGAAATTTGTTCGGTTCCGTCACGGATGCTATAATCGAAGCACAGCCAGTCAAATTCTATTTTGGAGTGTGAGAATTATGTTGGATCTTTCCACGCACGACGAGTGCGCGGCATTGTCGAGCGTCTTTCAGGGCGGCCTGTGCGAAAAGCTGACGGCGCGACCGGCCCGCACCTATGACCGCGACCAGATCGTCTACAGCATGGGCGACGAGGCGCACAGCATCTATTTCCTGCGTCGCGGGCTTGTAAAGCTGACGGCTATCTCGGAAGAAGGGCGCGAGATAATCCTGAGCGTCAACAAGCCGGGCGAGATATTCGGCGAGTTCTGCCTCTGCGACCGCAAGCGCAACGAGATGGCTATGACGATGGAGCCGAGCGAGATAGTCGAGATAAAATTCGGCGACTTGATAGCGCACCTGCAGAATAACAAAGACGCACTCTATAACTTCCTTGTATCGGTCTGCCAGCGATTGTCGCGCGCCTATCAAATTATCTGCGAATTCTCGTTCGACAACTTGCCAGAGCGGTTGGCGAAAGTGCTGCTGCGGCTGGGCGACGAGTTTGGGCGCGAAACCGAGCGCGGCGTCGAGCTTGAATACTACATCACTCAGGAAGAGCTTGCGCAGATGGTGTCGGCGCGGCGCGAAGTCGTGTCAACTGCGCTCAGCCGCCTGCGCGAGCGCGGGCTTGTCGAATACAGCCGCAAAGGCAAATTGACGATCAATCGCACGGGACTTCTGGCTTTCGTTGAGGGCGACCATGGCAGGCAGAATGAAAGAATCCGCGCGGCTGGTTGAACCCGGCTACTGGTCCGCCGCTGAGTTTGAGTTATCAATTGCTGTGAGTGTCGGCGAGAAGTTGGGCGGCTTCTCCCTCAGAAATAAAGCCGGTCCGACAAGGCCCGATGGAAAAGACGGTTCGCATTTTTTCCCCTTCCGAATCGGGCTATCAGACCGGCCATTCAGCCAGACATTTTCTCAAGGATTGTACGTCTTCAGGTGACAGTCTATTAGAGAAGCAATTTCAAGTAAGTTAGCCGTCTAACAATCAACGATTCAAACTTGCGTTTCTATGATTGGCCGCTGTTGGCCGCCAATCCCAAGCCCTGCGCAAGCGACGCCCACTCTTCAATCGGAACCCGGCAAAACGCCTCAACCACTGAAGGATCGAATTGCCTGCCCGCGCCTCGTTTCAACTCGTCGCACGCCTCCTCAAAACTGCGCGCTTTGTCGTAAGGGCGATTCGACGTGATCGCATCGAGCGCGTCGGCGACGGCGAATATGCGGGCCTTGATGTCAATCTGCTCGCCCGCAAGCCCAGCCGGGTAACCGCTGCCGTCCCATCGCTCGTGGTGCTGAGTGATGACGGCAAGCGCGGGGCGCAATCGCGGTATGCCCTCGATTATTCGCGAGCCAATTTCCGTGTGCTTCTTCATCTCGCGCCATTCGACGGGCGTGAGGTGTTCGGGCTTGAGCAGTATGCGGTCTTCAACTCCGATCTTGCCTATGTCGTGAAGCAACGCGCCAAGCTCAAGCGCGCGCATCTGCGCGTCATCAAGCCCAAGCTCGCGCGCAAGCCTGAGGCTGTAGATGACAACTCGCTCCGAATGCCCGCGCGTTTCTATGTTGCGCGTTTCGAGCGCGGTCGTCAGCGCGCTCAGTATCGCGTGATAAGTCGAATCCAGCTCGGCAAGCGCGATGCTCAAGCCCTTGTTGGCTTTTTCAAGCTGTTCGGCGTACTCGGCCACCTGTCGCTCGTGCGCACGCGCAGCTTCAGACATCGCGTGATGACTGATGGCGCGCTTGACCGTCAGATCAAGCTGATCGGGATCAAACGGCTTGATGATGTAGTCGAACGCGCCCATCCTCATCGCTTTGATCGCGCTCTGCGAATCGGAAAGTCCTGTCACCACTATAACGGGCGTAGTCGGAGCCTGCGCCGCAACTTCGCATATGACAGTATAGCCGTCAAGGTTCGGCATCATCAGATCGGCCAGTATAACGGAGTACCTGTTCGCGGAAATCTTTTCGAGAGCTTGCTTGCCGTCCCGAGCCTCGTCGCAATCGTAGTCGCCAGACAGCACCGCGCGCATCAATTCGCGTGTGTCGTCGTCATCGTCAATCACGAGGACGACAGGCTTCAAGGGATCAGCCTCCTGCCTGCTTGCCGCAGTAGTCTGCGGGCGTTGTTGATCGCTGTTACCCATAACGGTGAGAAAAACTAGCGGTTCAATCTTTCAGGGGAGTAAGTAAGACGATTTCTGCCCGTTATTATTGTTACTTCATCTGATAGCGCCCATACTAATGTTGAATCGAGATTCGGGTCAATAGTTTTCTTTTGAGCGCTTCTCCAATAAGCGAGATGGCAGCCGATGCATTCGGGTGTCGCTGCTTGGCGGCGTGTTATAATCTGACACCGATGCCACGATTCACAGTCCTTGAGCCAATCTCAACGGGCGACGTGATTGACCGCGCCGTCAGACTCTATCGCCGCAACTTCACGCCTCTCGTTGCAATCGCAGCCGTGCCGAGCCTTGCAGGTTATCTCGCGTCATTGATCTTCTGGTACGGAATTACGAGCCTGAGAATCGCTTCAACTTCCTACAGCATTGACACTAGAGAAGAGGCGGCGGGAATGGTGATACTTGGCGTGATTGCTTATCCCATCTGGTTGTTCATTCTGGTTGCGACAATCGCGGGGCTTGCGCGCGTGGTGGGCGACAACCTGATGATGAATGAGGCTATCACGTTTCGCAAATGGTTTTCCGTCATCAGGCGGCGTCTCCCCGATCTTATAAAGCTCACCCTTCTTTCAATCGTTCTGTTAATCGCGCTGCTGTTTGCCTTATCAATAGTGCTGGGCGTGATAATACAAATCGCCGGAATAATCATAATGGCGTTGAGTTCGGCGGCGCTGCCGACGTGGGTGATGTACACGGCTTCGATCATTGTCGGAATAATAGCAGTGGCCGTAGTCGCTATGATTCTGTCGCTTGTGCTTGCGCGCGTGGCGTTCGTTCCGCAGGTAATGATGATCGAAGGCGAGCGGGCCGGTGCTGCGCTAAGTCGAGCATCGCGGCTGGGCAGAAACAACTGGCACCGCGCGGGCGCAATAGCGTTGTTCGCATACTTCGTCAGGCTGTCGCTTTTTTCTGCTTTGACAATTCCAGCGATTGTCGCCATGCGCGCTTATGGGCTTGGCGGCGGCGAGCTTTTCACCGATACGACGTGGAGCATCGTTTCATCGTCGTTCTGGGAACTGGCCGGATTGCTCTGCCTGCCAATCTGGATAACGTCGTTCACGCTGCTCTATTTCGACAGCCGCGTGCGAAAGGAAGCCTACGACATCGAGCTGCTCGCAGCAGAGGTTGCCGTTAAGCCATCGGCTCAGCATGCCGCTCCCGCATTCAGCTACGGGGCAAGCAGTCCCGTTACATCATTCAACGTGGGATTGCAAACAGGCCCGCTCGGTCTTAGCGGAATGGGCACGCGGCCAGCGGAGCCGACCGTTGTTTCTACCAAACCGACGCTGTGCAATCGCTGCGGCGCGGCGCTTCACGCGGGCGCGCGATTCTGCTCGCAATGCGGCAGTGAGGTGGGATAAAGTTCCGAATTCTGAGTTCAGAGTTCCGGGCTCCAGCTTCAGCTTTTGATTAATTCGCCGGGCGCTTTGAATCAAGAATAGGAATCTGAAATCTTGAACTCTGAACCCTGAACTTAGAAACTCCAAGCTATGAGGCGACTAATTCCATCATTGATGATAATGCTTCTGCTGGCAAGCGAGGCTTTGAGCGCGGCGACGCTGCTCGGTTATGAGCAACGAGTCGTATTGGCCGCAGAGCAGATCAAGCGCATCAAGAAAGACCCTGCATATAGCGATGATGGAATCGCTTCGATAAAAGAGCTGCTGCCGGAATCGGAACAGATAAGGATCGAAGGGCGCGTCGTGACGGTTGATAATTCCTGGCTTCACTCGCTGCTCAATTCTTACAAAGCATCGCGCGACGCCGGGCAGCGGCTCGCATATCTCGACGAAGCTGAAAGTCGTCTGCGCGCTCTTGATCGCCAACTGCTTCAACCGCAGAACAATTCACAAAACGCGACCGCCGCAGGCGACCCGCATGAAAAGATTCGCGAGATACTCTCTCGCTCAACGTTTCAGCCCAAGACTGAAAGCCCGATTGCCGCCTTCATAAAAAAGATGTGGGACCGCGTGATGGATTTTCTCAAACAAATCCTCGACGCCTTTATGCGGCTGCTTGCGTCGCTGTTCGGCGCGAGTTCGGGCGGAAACTGGTTTGCGATAGCGGTCATTGTTGCTGCGCTCGTCGCCGCGCTGATAGGCGTGCTGCGCATAACTCGCAACAGAAGGTTGAGCGGGAAGCGCGCGGCGAAGCGCACCGTGCTCGGCGAAGAGATAGAGGCTGGCATGACCGCGCGCGAGCTTGCCGAGTCTGCGATAGAGGCGGCGCGGCGCGGCGATTTTCGTCGGGCTATGCGCGGGCTTTACATCGCGCTGCTGTACGAGATGGCCGAGCGCGACCTTGTTGAGCTTGACGAGAGCGCGACGAATCACGAATACCTCGCGCGCGTGTCGCGCTTCAGCGCATTGACCGCGCCTATGCGCTACCTGACTGAGCGTTTCGATTATTTCTGGTACGGGATGTTTCCTTCCAGCGAACAGGATTACACGGCCTATCTCGCGCGCTACAAAGAAGCCGTTGAACAGGTCGAGCGACTGGGCCGCGAGCCTGTGCGAGCATAGCGTGCTTGTATCAATCGCGCTCGCGAAGCTAATATCAATGCGATGTTCAAGCCAGCAGTGATTGCGATTCTGTTCTCGCTTCTATTCGACGTGTGCGGCTACAAGCCTGCGGGCAAAGGCAAGGGGCTTCCCGCAGACATTAAAAGTATTGCCGTGCCCGTGTTTCAAAACTCAAGTTTGCGCTACCGTGTCGAGCAGCGATTCACGCAATCCGTCATTGACGAAATCCTGAAACGCGCACGCGCGCTGCGCATCACGACTGATCCGGAACAGGCCGACGCAGTTTTGACTGGCGACATTCGGAGCTTTCGCGCCGCCGGCTCGATCCTCGATGATCGAGGTCGCACGCGCGTCTGGGATGTGCGAATCATCGTGAGCGTCACCTTGCGCGACCGCCGCACCCGCAAGATTCTCTATCAGAATCCGCGCATGAGTTTTGAAGGCGAGTACGAGCTATCGGACGACCCGGCGTCGTTCTTCAACGAAGAGAACCCGGCGGTTGACCGCATCGCGAAGGATTTCGCGCAGACAATTATCTCGACGATAATGGAAGGGCTGTGAGCAGGCGAAAGAAACTCGTTGGATTAACTTATGAAGAGTTCCGCCGCCAGGTGAAAGAAGGGCGCGTAGAGTCGCTCTATCTATTCGTCGGCGAAGAAGCGTACCTTCAAGAGCGCGCGTTGAAGCTGCTTGTCTCAACGATTGACGAAGCCTTTCGGATGTTCAACGTCTCGACCTTCACCATCACAAACCCGAATCAGATCGGCCCGAAGGTTTACATCACTGAGGCGCTTGAGCAAGCCAACCAGTTGCCGATGATGAGCGCGCGACGGCTCGTCGTCATCCGCGATTTCGATAAGATCAGGGAGCACGAAAACGAGCTTGTGATTGACTACCTGAAAAACCCGTCGCCTACGGCAACCATCGTATTTCAAACTGTCTCGCTCGATCAACGAAGGAAGATTTCGACCGCACTATTGAAGACCGCCACAGTCGTCTCGTTCGAGCCATTGACTGATCAGCAGGCGACGCGCTACGCCGAAGAATTCCTGAAGCGGCGCGGGTGTCGCATAGAGCCTTCCGCCTTAGGCCATCTTATAGGGCTTGTCGGCACGCGGTTGAATCGTCTGGTGAATGAGCTTGAAAAGCTCGCGCTTTATGCGGGCGGAGGAATTATCAATAATTCAGCTGTCGAGGAGCTTGTGCCGCGCGCCCGCGAGCACACTAGCTGGGAGCTTTGGGACGCGATAATCGAGCGCAATCGCAAACGCGCTCTTCGATTGATGGAGCGATTGCTTGATGACGGCAACGACCCGCTGATGGTGCTCGGCGCGCTTGCGGGACTCTATCGCAGGATGCTTGCGGCGAAAGAGTTGATGGCAAAAAAAGCGCCGACCGAAGAGGTCAATAAAGCGACGGGCCGATACGGGCGGAACGCTGAAGTGTTCAACAGAAGAATCCTGCACACGCCGCGCGAGGAGATAGTGCATGGGCTTCGCCGCATCGCGCAGGTGGACAACGCAATAAAGAATTCCGAAGCGACGCCGCGCCTTCAAATGGAGTATCTCATCGCTGAATTGACTTTGCCCGTCAGCGCGCGGTGAAGTATATTCATATCAAGTTAGTTTTCAGTTTTTAGTTGGTCATTGCGCCTTTGACTGCAACCTGAAAACTAAAAACTGAAAACTGAAAACTGTTCTGGAGGAGAAGGATGCCCATCTTTGCTCACGAAGAAAATCCGCTGAACGATCAGGAATGGGAAAACATCAAGGCTGTGGTCATTGAGGTTGCGCGCAGGCGATTGGTTGGCCGCCGCATAGTTGACCTTCACGGGCCGCTCGGTCCAGGCGTTCAGACAATCGTGCACGACCATTTCTCAGGCACTACGATTGGCCGCATCGGCCTCTTAGGCGAAGAGGAATCCGATCCTGTTCGCTCAGTTCGCCGCGAGAGCGGAATAATCCCGCTCATCTATAAAGATTTTATTCTTCACTGGCGCGACATAGAGACTTCGCGGCAGGCGGGCACGCCTTTAGACATAGCTGCGGCTGCGGGCGCGGCGGCTTTCTGCGCTGATGCCGAAGATGATTTGATCTTCAACGGCAACGCTGAGATGGGCTACGAAGGATTGATGATCGTCGAAGGCCGCCAGGTCATGACGCGGCGCGATTGGGCGCAGGCGGGCAATGCTTTTCAAGATGCGATTGACGCAACTCAGGTTCTTGCGCAGGCGGGCCACTATGGGCCGTATGCGATGGTCGTAAGCCCTGTGCTTTACACGCAGATGCATCAGGTCCATCCCGGCACGGGCGTGCTTGAGATCGAGCAAATACGAAAGATCATTACCGACGGCGTTTATCAATCGCCGCTGATTCAAAACGGCTACGGTATGGTCGTAGCGACTGGCGCGCAGAACTTCGATTTGGCAGTCGCTCAAGATTTGACGGTTGCGTATCTTGGCGCGGAGCACATGAATCACCCGTTTCGCGTCTTTGAGTCAGTATATTTGAGAATCAAGCGGCACGGCTCAATTTGCACGCTTGAGCCTCCGGCTGAAGGAAGGTCTGCGCGCAAAAAGTAAAGCGGGAAGGGAAGCTGTTAATGGTGGATTGATTCCCGATTCGCGATAGGCAACAAAAAGAGAACGGCGCTTGGTGCCGTTCTCTTTTTCGTTTTATGAAGTATTGGCCGCGCGAGTAACCACGCGAAGTTTGCAATCGCTTGACTCAATTAAGCCGACAGGTTGTTGACAGCTGTTGTGAGGCGCGATTTATAGCGGGCGGCGGCGTTCTTATGGAGCACGCCTTTCTGAATGGATTTATCAATCACCGAAATGGTTCGCGCGAGCAGCGCCTGAGACTCTTCGCGATTGCCCGCCGCGATTGCGGCGCGCAGTTTCTTAATCTCGGTGCGAAGGTGTCCGCGATTGCGGCGATTGACTTCATTGCGGCGTTCGGTTTGGCGCACGCGCTTTTCGGCTGACTTATGATTTGCCATCTACTATCTCTCCTCTATACGGTGAAGAAAATTCTCTTGAAAAAAGATTAATAGAATAACGGGCGGCTTGAACGGCTGTCAAGCGTTGCTGTAGAGTCAAAACCCCCTAGTCTTTGCCGAAGCGTGTGACGGTGAATCGCTCGACGCGGACGGGCGTGCCAGGTCTTATGCCCGCTTTCAAGTGAACTGCGAGCCATTGCTCCTGAGCCGTGTTTATCGTTTCAATACGTGGGAGCAGAAGCCCCCGCCGCCTGCCATCCATCGTTTCGATAATGACTCCGAACTGCTGCGGGTCGAGGTCTTCGACGCCTTTCACCCTTTCGGGCACGGACAAAACATCAACCCCATACGAAAGTCCCGGCAGCTCATCTACTCTGACAGGTGGAAAGCGTGGGTCGTGCGTGGCGGCGCTGATTGCGTTTTGAATTATCTCGTGCGCGACCGTTTTGCACATCGGCTCGATAGTTCCGATGCACCCGCGCAGTTGACCGTCTGAGCTTCGCAAGGTGACGAACGTGCCCGCGCGCTCGGCCAGTATGCCTTGTGGGTTTGCGGGCGCAGGCAGAATAATTCCTTCGCGTATGAAGCTCTCAACTGTGAGCCGGGCCATTTCCTGCGGCGCTATGTTGCCAGCAAGGTCATTCATGATTTGCTTATAGCTCTATTTTCATCGAGAAGCACGGCGACCATGTAGCCGACGCCGAACGGGCCTTCGTAGCTGAGCACCTGGTGGTCGCGCAAGTTTTCGCCGACGCTTCCGAGCGCAATTAAAATCGAGCGATAGCCGCACTCACCCGCTCGATTCCTCAAATCATCATCAACGTTTATCACGCCGCTTGGGTCGCCTTTTGATATTGAGCGAACGATTTGCTCGTCAAAAAGATGCGCAGTGGGTTCAAACTCATAAGGCCCGCCCACGATCAGGCGATGGCTGAGGTCCCCGCTTGCAACGAGCGCGATGCGTTTATTAATCGAGCGAGCCGCTCGCTCGATTGCGCGCCCGAATGCCAGGTGCTTTTCAATCGAAAGCATCGTGAACCCAATCACGACCACAGGACCGCTCCACCCGGCTTCACGCAGATAATAGAGCGGGACCATCGCGCCGTGATCGAGCGGATAGTTGCGCCCAAGCTCGCCGAAGCTCACGCCTTCATCTGCGGCAGCGCGCTTGATGGCTTCGATCATTTCAAGATCGTTTTGAAACGTGAGGCGGACCTGCGGCGCATAAAACTCGCTGAAGTCGCCGCGAAGCTCTTTTGTTGCGCGAGCCGTAAACGCGCGCGGATCGAGCGGCGAATGCGGAGAAATAACGACGACCGTTTCAGGATTGGTATCAATCAATCGGCGGGAGAAAACGCGCAAGGCGCCCTGCGAGTCTTGAACCTGTTCGATGCGTTTGCCGCCCACTTCGGGAACGAGCAGCGGCGGGTGCGGCGCTATTCCAGCAAATACGATTGAGCCGTCCATTGTGACACTCCTTCGGCTTGCTTCGTGTTGTATCGTGCAAGTAAGTCGCCGAGCAACATAATAACTCTCAGCCAAAATTGAGTTCAACTGCCAGGCATCTCGGATCGGGCACAACTGAGGAGGTATCATTTAGAATTATGCAATCCATTTGACAGATAAAAACGGATTTAGTACATAACGAATATCAAGTGGGATCATGCAGTGAGGATAGAATTTGGTTTTTGAGCGAAATGTGATAATTACTGCGTGGGGTCAAGCAGCCTTTCCGTGTTAGTTAGATTGAGGCAAAAATCGCGCGAAAGCGCACAAAGATTGAGTTGATTCAGGGATTGAGCAAACCAGCGTGTGAAAAGACAAAAGCTCGCCGCGCTGTTGAAGTGAAGCGCCTCGCGTCAGGCTCGCAGAACCGGCGCAATCTTCATCAGCGCCCATCATCTCTCGCCGGGAGAGGACTTCCGATTAAAGACGAACGAACATCTTTCCAGGAGGAATGAATGCAACCACAGGAACATAATCAAAACAAGCCGAACAGCGTCGCCCCATTCCGCTTAGACGCCGATCTTCATGACTTGCTGCGAAACGCATCGCCCACACAAAAACCTTTAGTTCAATTGAAGACAGCGCCGAAGACCGCGAATCAATCAGAACCTGCGGAGAAAAAGAATGTCCTGCCAGAGCCGGTCTTTCCGCAGCGGCCTGAGCTGCTCGGTGACCCTGCCGAAGACCACAAGCCGCATGTGCCTCCGGCCAAACGACGTTGGACGGCTCCGTACATCGTCCGCGCGATGCGCGGGTGGCTCGTCCCCTACGTCCGCTCGCGTGTGCTGCCGGGCGATTTTCACCCAATCACCGCCTATCTCTTCGTTGAGTACAAATGCAATCTCGACTGCTGGTACTGCTGGTCGTTCGACAATCGCGTTAAGGGCATGACCGAAGAGATGGCCAAAGATGCGATTGACTGGCTCTATGATTCGGGCTGCCGCGTGGTGGCGCTGATGGGCGGTGAGCCGCTCTTGAGACCCGACTTCGCGCACAAGGTCGTTTACTACGCCGCGAAGAAAGGCTTCTGGGTTTACATAGGCACGAACGGCAGGTTGCTGCGCCCGCCTTTGATTGATCGCCTCGCCGACGCAGGCGTTGCAATTTACAACTTCGCCCTCGACGCTGTGGACGAAAAGCCGGGCCTGCCGAAGGCTCTCAATCCCGTGCGCGAAAACCTCAATTACCTCCTGAACAAACAGTACCGTTATGGCTACAGCGTCTTCTTCAACATGAATATCTGCCGCAACAATCTGGACGATATGCGACAGCTAACAGAGTTCGCGCACGACAACAGCCTCGTCGTCGACTTCCACATCAACGAGACGCCGATGATGGAACAGGACCACTTCAAACACTACGCGGACAATCCGACATACATACGCCCCGAAGACTGGCCGCAAGTAGATGAGCTTATTGATTGGATCATTGACAAAAAGCGACAGGGTTACAAGATCGTCAATTCAATTCACAGGCTGAATGAGATGAAACAGTTCATGCGCGGCAAAGGATTCGAATGGAATTGTCGCGCAGGTCAGAACAACGTCATCATCCGCGTGGACGGCACGCTCGGCCCGTGCTTTCCGATGTATGGCGCGAGTTATGACTGGGGCACGGTCGGCAACCACAAGTTTGACGTCAAACAGTTGAATGAGATGAAGAAGACCTGTCAGACGCACTGTTTCTCGACCTTGAATCACAATCTCGCCTACGCATACGACGACGCGCGCATAATCCGCTGGCTGTGGAAGATGGCGAAGCGCGGTTTTCAGGGGACGACCAACCTTGACTGAAAAGTGTTTGCGCTGACCGAAACCGGGATTTGTGCCTGCAATTCATTTGATGGGATTTAGCTCCGCAATTGAGCGCGGAGTTAAATCCCTGGTTACACTCTGCAAGCTACAATCATTCTAGCTCTTAAAATCATCGCCGATGGGATTGGTCTATGCACACGCCTGCCTGCCCGTCTGCTATTCACCTTGACACTCAACATGGCGTCTGTTAGATTTTCGCGCTTAAAGCAACGCTTTGCGTCCGTGTTATAACGTGACCCGCCGCAGGGCAATTACCGATAGGAGGCTACGATTTAGTGAGTACTAACCGTCGTTTGTTCACATCGGAATCTGTGACCGAAGGCCACCCCGATAAAATGGCCGACCAGATTTCCGACGCTGTGCTTGATGCAGTATTGCAAAAAGACCCCGAAGGCCGCGTGGCCTGCGAGACGTTGCTCACAACCGGACTCGTTATTGTCGCGGGCGAGATTACCACATCAGCGTGGGTTGATATTCCCAAGATAGTTCGCGAGACCGTCAGAGAGATTGGCTACACGCGAGCCAAGTACGGATTCGATTGCGAAACCTGCGGCGTGATTACCGCGATTGACGCTCAATCACAGGACATTGCGATGGGCGTTGACACGGGCGGCGCGGGCGATCAGGGAATGATGTTCGGCTACGCCTGTAACGAAACGCCTGAGCTTATGCCGCTGCCTATTATGCTTGCGCACAAGCTCACCCGCCGCCTCTCGGACGTTCGCAAAGAAGGTTTGCTCGATTACCTCAGGCCCGACGGCAAATCGCAGGTCACGGTCGAGTACGTTGACCGCAAGCCCGTTCGCGTTGACACGGTCGTTATTTCCACTCAGCACTCCGAATCGGTCGCAAACGATCAGATTCACGAAGACGTCATCAATCACGTCATCAAATCTGTCATGCCGGGCGAGATGCTCGACGGCAAGACCAATTTTCACATCAATCCGACTGGCCGGTTCGTCATCGGCGGGCCGCAGGGAGACACGGGACTGACGGGCCGCAAGATAATCGTTGACACTTACGGCGGCGCGGGCGCGCACGGCGGCGGCGCGTTTTCAGGCAAGGACCCGACAAAGGTTGACCGCTCGGCGTCATATATGGCGCGCTACGTCGCAAAGAACATAGTCGCCGCAGGACTTGCCGAACGCTGCGAAGTGCAACTCGCCTATGCCATTGGCGTGGCCGAGCCAGTCTCTGTGCTCGTTGATACAAGGGGCACTGGCAAAATAGACGAAGACAAGCTTTCTGATCTCGTGCGCGAACACTTCAGGCTCACACCCGCCGGAATAATCGAGTCATTGAACCTGCGCCGCCCGATTTACAAGAAGACCGCAGCCTACGGCCACTTCGGTCGCAACGAACCCGAATTCACCTGGGAGCGAACCGACAAAGCCGACGCGCTCAGACGCGCGGCTGGACTGTAATTCATCAGGCAGCAGGCGGTAGGCAGTGGGCAGTAAAAGCAATGCTCAACTGCCTACCGCCTGCTGCCTACTTTTTTTGAGGAGAGATTTCATGACCAGTAGCTCACAAGTGCCGAATTGCGATGTTAAAGATTTGAGTCTCGCGCCTGCGGGGCGCAAGCGAATCGAATGGGCCGAGCGCGAGATGCCCGTGCTCCGCTTAATCAGAGAGAGGTTTGAGCGCGAGCGTCCGCTCGAAGGGATGAAACTCGTTGCCTGCTGTCACATCACGACTGAAACGGCGAACCTCGCGCGCGCGCTGAAAGCGGGCGGCGTTGACGCAGTGCTGATTGCGTCAAATCCGCTCTCGACTCAAGACGATGTTGCCGCCGCGCTAGTCGTCGAATACGGCATCCCTGTTTTTGCCATCAAAGGCGAATCAACCGATACATACCGCCAGCACGTTCGCATGGCGCTGGACACTCACCCTAATCTTGTCATTGACGATGGCTCGGACGTCATTGCTACGATGGTTAGAGAATATCCAGACCTTGTGCCGCAGCTTGTCGGCTCGACTGAAGAGACGACGACGGGCCTTGTTCGGCTTCGCGCGCTCGAGAAGAGCGGCGGACTGAAATGGCCCGCGATTGCTGTCAACGACGCGCAGACCAAACACTTTTTCGATAACCGCTACGGCACAGGTCAGTCAACGCTCGACGGCGTGATTCGCGCGACGAATATTTTGCTTGCGGGTCGCACGCTTGTCGTCGTTGGGTACGGCTGGTGCGGCAAGGGGGTTGCGATGCGCGGGCGCGGGCTTGGCGCAAATGTCATCGTTTGCGAAGTCAATCCCATCCGCGCGATTGAAGCTGTGATGGACGGCTTCCGCGTCATGCCGATGGCTGAAGCCGCGCCGCTCGGAGACATTTTCATAACGGTCACGGGCAATCGCCACGTTATTGACGCCGAGCATTTCGCAAGCATGCACGATGGCGCGATAGTGGCTAACTCAGGCCACTTCGATGTCGAGTTGAACCTTGTCGCGCTCGGCGAGATGAGCGAATCGCGCGAGACGCTTCGCCCCTTCGTTGAAGAGTACAGGTTGAAAGAGTCGGGCAAGCGAGTCGTCGTGTTGGGCGAAGGCCGCTTGATTAATCTCGCCGCAGCCGAAGGCCATCCCGCATCAGTGATGGATATGAGCTTTGCAAATCAAGCCTTGTCGTGCGAGTATCTCGTTCGCAACAAGGGAACGCTCGCGCCTGGTCTTCACCTGCTGCCCGAAGAGGTTGACAACGAAATCGCGTCGCTCAAGCTCGAAGCGATGGGCATAAAGATTGATAAGCTCACGCCTGAGATGATTGAGTACATGAACACGTGGGAAGCGGGGACGTAAGCCTTCGAGGATTTGAGGCGCTGAAACTATAAGATCGCTTGGCCTATGCAGCCTGAATCTCGAAACCAGCGAGATTCAGGTTCAAGTTTTATTTGGTTCGCTTTTTCGCCGCTCATTCTTGCGGCGTTCGCCTTTGCGAGTTGTCAGCACACCAGCCTGTGTGTTGCGTTCAAAGTCGCGCCGCTCACCTTTGCGGCGGTCCGTGCCTGAGCGCCTTTCCTCGCCGTTCACGCGACCGGGCTTTTCGTTTCCCATTTATTCGCTCGCTGTAAAGTTGTGATGGGCAATTATGCTCAACCGTATATCAATGGCTCAGCCGAAAATGCGCTCAGCGTTTTCGTGTCAGGCGACAATAGCGATTATCGAATGAACGGGGAGCCGCCTGATGAGCCTTCGTTGCCGCCTTCAGCAGGGCTGCCGCCCGGTTCTGAAGATGCCGCGCCGCCCTCGCTCGGAGCGCCGCCTGCTTCGCCTGCGCCAGCCACAGAAGTTTCTGCGCCCCCGCCGGTTGCAGCCGCAGCCGCTGGCTCGTCAGCTACCGGCTCGCCTTCCGATCCTTCGGTGAAGAACTCTTTGAGTTCCTTGCCCGGCTTGAAATAGGGGACGCGCTTGGCAGGCACGTCAACCGGCTCGCCCGTTTTGGGATTGCGGCCACGACGCGGGCCGCGCTCGCGCGTGCGGAAACTTCCGAAGCCGCGAAGCTCGACCTTTTCGCCACGGTGCAGCGCGCCGATTATTGATTCAAAAACGGTTTCGACTATCACTTCGGCGTCGCGCTTGTTCAATTCAGCCGCGCGAGCCACTTCTTCGACAAGCTCTGCTTTAGTCATTTTTCTCCTGTTTGCCGCAAACCCTCAGCGGCTCATTATTGGTCTCTTCGCGCGCACAGCTTTCGCGCTCTCTTTATTCGATGAAGGATTTATGACTATCCACGCAATGTAAACACGCAACAGTATCTACAGCAAAGCGACAGAAATCAAGTCTTTATGAGAAATTACAAGGCGATACAAGAACTGCTTGCGTGTTGATCCGGCCCGCGCAAACTATCAGCCTGTTGCCAATCGTGATTTGCATCGTCTAGAATTTCGGGCGAGCAAATCTTAAATAAGCCATCAGCTTTCAGCATTCAGCTTTCAGCAAAGGGTCGCGGTCCGAGTTTTATCTTTGTCCGGCTGATTGCTGAAGGCTGACCGTTGAAAGCTGAACAATGCCATTCCCCGAATCGGCGCGAATCGAACTCCCGATACTGCAAGAACTCGATGCGACAGGCGGCAGCGACCAGTTGCGCTACCTGTATGAAAGGCTCGTGAGGTATTTCCCGCAACTGACGGCAGACGACCTCGACCAGCGAGACGCGTCGGGTCGCAGCGCGTGGCACAGAGCGGTTCAGCGCGCGGGCCGCCAGCTTGTTGATAGAGGTGAACTCAAGCGCGAAGGCTCGCGGTGGACGATAACTACAAAAGGCCGCCGCCGCATCGAAGACGAAGCCATGCGGCCAACAGAGACAGTGGTTATAAGAGAAACGCCGCGCGCCGTCTCTCATAAAGAAGCTCAACGGATGCTTATTGAGATTGGCCGCATCTTAGGCCGCCACGCGGAAACGGAGTTTGAATACTACGACGTGGTTTGGCGCGACAGCGCCTCGTCACCGCGCTTGAGCCACGTCTTTGAGGTGCAGATTGCGGGGAGCATTGACAGCGCGCTCACACGACTCAAGCATGCTTATGACACTCAACGCTCGCGCTTGTTTCTAGTGATTGCAGACGAACGCGCGGCGCGATTCGCAGGTAAGAGATTGACCGGCTCGTTTCATGAAATCTGGGAGCAAGTGACGCTTATCGGCGCGGGCGAATTAAAGCGACTGTATGAATCACTTAACGCTCAAAAGGAATTGATTGAAAAGATAATTGGAAAAGATTGATCCGCGAATCTGCGCGAAACGTCATTAATCTACTTGCATCAATTCGCGTAGATTCGGGAATGATATAGTTTTGTTATGACCACACCGCTTCGGCGACAGTATCTTGAAATAAAACGCCGCTATCCCGGCATGATCCTGCTTTTTCAAATCGGCGATTTTTACGAAACGTTTGATGAAGACGCGCACACTTTGGCGCGCGAGCTTGGCGTCGTGCTCACGCGCAAGTGGTTCGGCAAGGGCAATGCGCACCCGCTCGCAGGCGTCCCCGTGCGCTCGCTCGGAAGCCACTTGGCGAAGCTAATCAATCGCGGCTACAAGGTCGCTGTCTGCGATCAAATAACTCCGCCGGGCAAAGGATTGGTCGAGCGCGAAGTCACTCGCATCATCACTCCGGGCACGGTCGTCGAGCCGGGCCTTCTCGAAGGACGCGCGAATAATTATCTCGCGAGCTTGATAATTGATGGCCGCTTGGCAGGAATCGCTTACGCAGATGTGAGCACGGGGGAGTTCCGTGCGACTGAACTCGACGCGGCGCAGGCCGCAGGCGAGCTTGAGCGAATCGCGCCCGCAGAGCTACTCATTGCGCGAAGCACGGAATTGCCATCAATCGAAGTACGGGCAATCACTCGACTTGCTGACGAGCAGTTGGAATTTCGTGAAGCGCGGCGCGCCTTGCTCGATCACTTTGAAGTCGTCTCGCTCGATGCTTACGGCATCGAACGGCAACGGCTCGCGACGCGCGCGGCGGGCGCGATAATCGCTTATCTCAAAGACACGCAGCCAGACGCGCTCAGCAACCTCGCGCATCTTCAAAGCTATCGCGCGAGCGCGTTTATGCAGCTCGACCCGCAGACGATCCGCAATCTCGAAATCTTTCAAGGATGGGATTTCAGCGGCGGCGTGCCGACAGGTTCGCTAGTCGCAACAATTGATTTGACGGCGACGCAGATGGGCGGACGATTGCTGCGCAGGTGGCTGCGCCATCCGCTTCTCGACTTGAATGAGATTAGAGGGCGACAGGATTCAGTCGAATGGTTTTTCAAGCGAGAGCATGCGCGCGAGCGCGTTCGGAAGTCGCTCGATGAGGTGCTAGACATTGAACGATTGCTCGGTCGCATTCGCCGCAGACTGGCCGCGCCTTATGAAACGCTCGCGCTTGCTGCAAGCCTTAAACGCGTCTCAGAGATTCGCGCGGCACTCGGAAGAGAGAAAGCGCCCGCAGAATTCATTAAGCCGCTGGCCGCCTGCGACGACATCGTTGAATATATCGAAGGGGCAATCGCTGATCGCCCGCCGTCGAATTTCGAGCGCGGTGGAATAATCCGCGCAGGTTTCTCAACTGAGCTTGACCAATTGCGCTCGACTTTGGGCGGTGGCCGCGAGTTCCTCGCCGCGTTTGAAAAGCGCGAGCGAGAGCGCACGGGCATTCGCTCGCTGAAGGTCGGTTATAACAAAGTTTTCGGCTACTACATCGAAGTGACGAAGCCGAACCTGCCGCTCGTGCCCGACGATTATGTTCGCAAGCAGACCCTCACGAACGCTGAGAGATTTTTCACGCTTGAGCTGAAAGAACACGAATCGCTGATTGCCAATGCGCGCGAGCGGGTACTTGAGCTTGAAACAAATCTGTATCGGCAGGTCTGCGATGAGATTAGCCGCCACTCAGAGCGAATAACGCGCGTGGCTCAGTGCCTCGCCCGCGTTGATTTGTTCGCCGCGCTTGCCGAGCTTGCCGCGCGGTTCAACTACATTCGGCCTGAGTTGAATGACGGCGACGAGCTTGTGATTGTGAAGGGCCGTCACCCGATGATCGAGCAGATGCTCGAAGGAAGAAAGTTCACGCCAAACGACGCGCGACTCTCAAACAGTGACGTTCAAATTATGCTAATCACCGCGCCGAACATGGCGGGCAAGTCGGTTTATCTACGGCAGGTCGCTTTGATTAGTTTGCTCGCGCAGATTGGCAGCTTCGTTCCGGCACAATTGGCGCGGCTTGGAATCATTGATCGCATCTTCACGCGAATAGGGCTGAATGATTACACCCTGCGCGGCCATTCGAGTTTTATGATAGAGATGATCGAGACCGCGCACATACTCCATCACGCGACTCCGCGCAGCCTCATCCTGCTGGACGAGATCGGGCGCGGAACTTCGACAGCAGACGGGCTTTCGATTGCGCGCGCGATAATCGAATACATCCACAACCAACCGAAGCTCGCCGCGAAGACTCTGTTTGCTACTCACTATCACGAGCTCACGGACGCGGAAGATTACCTGCCGCGCGTAAAGAATTTCCACCTCGCGGTGCGCGAGCGTGAAGGCCGCGTTCAATATCTGCACAAGGTCGAAGCGGGTCGCGCTGAAAAGAGCTTCGGCATATACGTTGCGCAGATAGCCGGGTTGCCGAAGCCCGTTCTTCATCGCGCCAATCAATTGCTTGACGAACATGACAGCGCGAACGGAAAGAAAGCTGTTGCAGAAAAAAAGCGCAAAGCAGATGCAATCGCGCCTGAGTATAGAGATTTGTTGAATGCGCTTGTGAAGATGGATATAAACGAGTTAAGTCCGGTTGAGGCGCTCACGCGGCTTTACCAGTTGCAGCGGCGGGCAAAAGATTTGAAATCGTCTGATTCCTAGCGCATTCAAGTTTGAAGCACGGAGAAAAATACCGCGAAGTAATGGCAGATGCTTCCGGCCATAACGAAAACATGCCAGATAGCATGACTGTAGGGAATGTGCTTCGAGGCAAAAAATATCACGCCCGTCGTGTAAAACAATCCGCCAGCAAGCAGCCAGATGATGCCTGCGAGCGGGACCATCTCAAGCAAAGGCTTGAATGCTACAAGGCCGAGCCAACCCATCACGATGTAAACCAGCGCAGATAGTATCTTGAATTTATCAATGAAGAATATTTTGAACGCGATTCCCAAAATGGTCAGAGTCCAGATCAACCCGAACAGAGTCCAGCCCCAGAACCCGCGAAGGTTGACGAGCGTGAACGGCGTGTAAGTCCCCGCGATGAGCAGATATATCGCCGCGTGATCTACGACCTTGAAGACGCGTTTTGCACGCGCGGTGCGAAGACTGTGGTACAAAGTAGAAGCTGTGTAAAGAAAGATGAGCGTGAGACCGAAGACCGCGCAGCCAGCTATCTGCCACGCAGTCCCGTGCAGGATTGAAAGAGTAACAAGGACGATGAACCCGATGACGCTCAGCGCCAGCCCCACACCATGCGTGATGCTGTTGATGAGTTCTTCGATGATGGTCTGGTTTTCGATATTTCTCATCTTGCCTCATTTAAGATCATTCGTCTCGCAGCCTGGTCAATTGTCCAAACGAAATCAAGTAGCGCCCGGTTGCGAAAACGAATAGACCAATGAATCGTAAAGGCACAGCGATCACCTCACGAACGGGCGCAACTGCTCGATCTTCTGGCTCAACTCGGCGGGCGACAGATGCCTGTACTTTTCGGGAATCATCTCGCGCGACGTGGCCTCGCGCGCCGCGACTAGCATCTGGTACTCAACGGCCATCTCGTCGCGCGCGGGGCTGAACTCATTAGCAACTTGCTCGATGTCCTGTTGCGCGACTTTGCTGCGCGCGTTCATCCGAGCTATCCGGCGAGCGCGAATCAGCATTGATTCGATGTCCGCGCCCGATAGCGTCATCGAAGTTTTTATTATCGGAGACCAGTCTGTCACTTCGTGCTCAATCTTGTTCTTACGGAGCATCGCTTCAACTACGGCTGCGCGGTCTTCTTCCGTGTCGGGATAAAAGAGCGATATGTGCTCTTCGGCGCGGCCCTGCCGCTTCAAATCAATCGGTAGCAGATCGGGTCGGCTCGTCATCAGTATCCATAAAACGCGCCCGCGATTCCGAGTGTCGCCCATCGCTGCTGCCAGTTTCGAGAATATCCGCGCGTCAACGCCCGAATCCCCGCCCGTTTCGCGGCTCCCAAGCGCGGCGTCTGCTTCATCAATCAACACGACTATCGGCGCAAGCGTTTGAAGCAGGTTCAATATCCTTTCGAGATTGGCTTCGCTTGAGCCTACCCACCGCTCGCGGAAATTCTTGAACGCGACGACGTTCAATCCGCAATCGTGCGCGAAGCATTCGGCCAGAAAGGTCTTGCCCGTGCCAACCGGACCTGAAATCAATATGCCCATCGGCGCTTCTTCGGTGTTCCCGGCGCGGATGGTGTCTGCAATCGAGCGCAGATACTCTTTCGCTCTCGCCATTCCGCCAACGGAATCAAGACCGAAGCGCGGCTGCACGAATTCAACGAGGCCGACGGTTTCTGCTTCAATCAACTCTTTCTTCTTCTGGCGAATCCGTTCAAGCGTCAGCGCGTCGCGCTCGGTCGCTGCGCTTCGCATTAATGAGTTCAGATGCACTCGATTCAAACCGGAAGTCGTGAGCGACAACTGCTCGTCAGTCACTTCCAGTTGAAGCTGCGGCAACTGGGCGCGGAGGTGACGGACAAACTCAAGCCGTTCGCCCGCGTCGGGGTAGGGAATCTCTATGGCTGCGAGCCGCGAGTTCTGGCGGATGCGCGGATGCACTTCGGCCAAACTTTCGGCTATCAGAATCACGATGTTATCTTTTTTCAACAGCCGCGAGCTTGTTATCCACCGCTGGAATGATACGAGGTTAGTGCGGTCGTCGCTCGACATAAAACTTACGTCGCCCGCAGGAATTATCGTGTCTAAAAAATTGATGATGACGGCAACCTGATCGGCGTAAAGTAGAAAGTATTCGATTAACGGGAGCGCGCGCGCGGGGTCCTTCGGCAGTTGCCTTAAGAGATCGCGCCCGGCGAGCGGGTCCGCGACGCGCAGTTGAGCCGCGAATGCTCGCGCCGCTTCGTCTGAGCCAAACGTGATGCCCTGACTGCGGTTGTACATCAGCAGGTGCTTCGTGCCGACAAGCTCGCGCTGAAGATAATTCAAAAGACTTATGTACTCCGAGCCTGAGCGCACAAGGTCATAAATATTTCCGTGAAGCAGAAAGTGGCTTGCTTCGCTCGCGTAGTACTTGCGCGCCATGCGAGCGGCCCACGCGGGCAGTTGTTCGATCTCATCAAGCAGTAATCGCGTTCGTGACATGATAGTCTGAAGTCTGAAGTCCTGAATCCGAAGTCCGAAATCAAGGAGAGTTTGCGTGCGCGCCTTCTCTTCGACTTCGGACTTCGGATTCAGGACTTCGGACTATTGTCTTTGAGCAATCGGTGGCCGACCCGGCTCGCTTGATGCGCTGCGGTCGGCTATGTCCAACTGGTTCAGCACAGGCGCTGTCTCGTCGAGTATCTCTCGCGTCAGCTCGATTGATGAAAGCATTGATTCAAAGTCGAGCGATGAAATAAGCTCCGGCGTCGGCATGGTGATGACCTGATCGTTAACAAGCCCGAAGAAGCTCTCGATTGATTGTAGCTGCGCCTCGACCCGCTTCACCGAACGCTCAACTTCGTCATAGGTCTGGAGCCGCTTTTGAAGAAATTCCAGGTGCCGTTCGTAAAGCCGCCGCGTGTCGTCGTCGGGGGCTTTGGCGATGTTGTGCTGCGCCTGCTGAATCTGATTGTTGATAGTCTGACGATTGCTCGAACGAAGATGGTTCTTGCGGCGGCGATAAGTGTCGAGCAGGTCCACGTATGCTTCCCAATAAAGATCGAGCATGCGAATGCGTTCGGGAATCTCAGCCATGTGCGTGGACTTTTGAAAGTTCTGATAAATCTGATTCTTCATCCAGCGAAGGTACTCGACTGCTTCGCGCTCGCGCGGGTCGAAGGACTTGATTAGCTCTTCGCGGCGGCGATTGCGCTCTGCAAGCGCGCGCTTCTTCGCCCGCTGATCAACAATGCGGCGATAACCTGGCGTGTTCGGCACGATTGAAAGATAGAGCGCCTCGGCAGCCGCGCCTATGGCTAGCGGAATCCACGCGGCGAACTCTCGCAGCACTCCGAGATCGCTCGCCCCCGTATAAACGAAAACGGCCATCGCCACGAATATGACCATAGCCCAGATGTTGAGCGGCTCTTTGGCCGCCTCTTTCACGTAACTGACGTTCTCAGGCATATGAACTGTATGGGCAGGTCTCGACCCGCTGCGCGGGTTCCCCGGCCCGAATCGCGCTCAAGCGCGATGAAAGAATCATGCATTAATCAAATTGGCCGATGGCAAATCTATCTCATTGCCTTCGGCAATCCGGGCAGGGACAGGCCCCGCCCCTACAACCTTTTACTCAAGCGCCTTCGCTTTATCGGAAGGGCCGAGCGTTTTCTCGCCCGCCGACTCTCTCTCGATTGCCGGAGGCGGCGGAGCGGCTGCGGCTGGCGCTTCTTTGCCCATCTGTCGCTTGTAGGCCGCGAGCGTATCTTCGACCTGAATGTTTAAGGACTCGCGCTCGATGTCTGCAATCTGAGACTCTATTCCGCCGGTCGAAAGCTCTATCTTAGCTTCGGCAGTTGCGGCGCGGCGCTGAATGCGGTCGCGCATCTCATCGAACGTGCCCGCCTCGTCGCCGACTTTGAACGTGGCCATCGTCTGCGCAAGTTGCTCCTGCATCTTCGCGGCGCGAGCCTGATTGACAAGTTGCTGAGCCTCAGCCGTTCGCTTCTTGACTTGAAGGATGTAGTCGTCGAGAAGCTTCCGAGCCTGCTTCGATGCCGCGCGCGCCGTTTCAAGCTGGCCTTTTGTGTTGTCAAGCTCGGTCTGCTTCTCCTGCATCCGAGTGATGTAAAGCCGCGCCACGTCGTCGCGCCCCTGATTGATCGCCGCTTTTATCTTATAGTCGTCTTCGGTAATCTCTTTCTCAAGCTGGGCGGCACGCTTTTCGAGTTGTTTCTCCTGTGCCATGACGAGCGCGACGTTGTTTTGCATCTGCGGAACCTTGTCGCGCATGTCGCGAATGGTCTGCTGAAGGATAAGCTCAGGGTCTTCGGCGCGCTCGATCATTCCTCCGAAGATGGAACGAAAGAGCCTTTTTATTCTACTCCACATTTCCCCCTCCTGACCTCGCCGACTCTCCTGAGGCAGCCCTTCGCGGCCAGAGTCTTCGCTCGAACGGGGCGAGGCGTTTTGAATTTCGTTCGTACATTATCATATCAGCAGAAGATTGAAAATTTAAACTTGTTGCTCCAAAGCCGCACGCCAGAGCATACGTCGCTCGCTCGCGCCTTGTTCTGACAGCCTGTTTCAATTTGCGTCGAAAGTCACGTTGCTTGACATCAATGTGGGGCCAACCTATACTCGTCCTCAGTTGATAATTGATAATTTGGCCGCGCTAGAGGCCGGCGCGAAGGAGAAAGCACGAGTTGGCTAGAACGATCCAGGGGCGATTGAGCGCCGAAGGGATTCGAGTGGCGATTGTCGCAAGCCGCTGGAATGACTTCGTCGTGAGCCGTTTGATCAGCGGCGCGGTCGACGCGCTCGAACGACTGGGCGCATCCGCTGACGCGATAACAATAGTTCGAGTGCCAGGCTCTTTCGAGTTGCCGATGGCTGCTCGTCGCGTTGCATCAAGCGGCAACTACGACGCGGTGATTTGTCTCGGTGTTATCATTCGCGGCGAGACTTCTCATAACGAGTACATCGCGGCTGAAGTATTCAAAGGCATCGCGCAGGTATCGCTCGACGCAGACCTCCCCATTTCGCTCGGAGTTGTGACAGCAGACAATCTTGAACAGGCTATTGACCGCGCCGGAGCGAAATCCGGCAATAAAGGATTCGAGGCCGCGATGACGGCTGTTGAGCTTATCAACCTTTATCGCGAACTGTGATGGTGGACGATTTGGAGTAACTCCTCATTTCCGATGTGAGGGTTTAATTATGGGTGCCAGGCGTAAGGCTCGCATCTGCGCCTTACAAATGCTCTTTCAATACGATGTCGCGCGACCGACTATAGCCGAACTCGTCTCGACCTACTGGAACGAGTTCGGCGATGAGACGGGCGATGTCGCTCGCGATTTTTCCAACAGCCTCGCGCTCGGAACTATTTCCCACCAGGACGAGATAGACGCGCTCATACGCAAACGCGCCGAAAACTGGCGCATAAACCGCATGGCCGTCGTTGACCGCAACATACTGCGCCTCGCAATTTATGAATTCCTCTACGAAAAAGAGACGCCGAAGACTGTAGTGATAAACGAGGCGCTTGAGATCGCCCGAAGATTCTCGACCTTTGAAGCCACGCAATTCATCAACGGCATACTCGACGCGATAAAACGCGACCTCGAAAATCAGGCAGCGTCAACTGCGACCACTCGCACGCAGTGATTTTCAATTGCCGATTTCAGTTTGCGCATTGCGCATTGAGAATTTACGATTAAGTTCTCAGGCAAAATGGCGGAGCGCAGATTTGAATTCCGAGAACTATTTTTCAAATCGGCGATTCGAAATCGGCAATCCGAAATCGGTGCGTGCGCAATCCTATGATTGAAGACAAGGCGTTATTAAGCGAGTACCTGTCTGAGTCTGAAGAGTTGCTCGACCTGCTGCTTTCGGACCTCGATTCGCTCGCCGCGCGCTCAACCGCAAGCCCCGACATCAACCTCATCAACAGAATCTTTCGCACTGTCCATTCGCTCAAGGGACTTTCAGGCATGATGGATTTGCCCGAAGTTCAATCGCTCGCGCACGAGTTCGAAGACATACTCGATGACTTGAGACTTGGGCATCTCGCGCTCGATGGGGAATCAACCGCCGCGCTGCAGGAAGCAGGAGCCGGGCTTGCTGCTCTGGTAGGAGGCGCGGCGCGCGGCACGGCGAGCGAAGAAGATTTTGAGCGGCTTCGCCAGCTTCTCACTTCGATTGCCACGCGTCCGCGCGAGCGCGCAAAGAAAAGCGATGGCGGATTGGAGTCGCTCGCGCTTTCAGAAAAAGAACGCGCGCTGCTCACCGAATACGAAGAGCATCGAATAAAAGAGAATCTCAAAGCGGGCCGCGCCTTTTACGCAATCGTCGTCAGCTTCGAAATCGGCAGTCTCGATAAGCAATACCGCGCGCTCACATCGAAGCTCGAAGAAAAAGGCGAGTTGATAACGACCCTGCCGGAAACGGCTCCGGGAGCCGCTTTCGTGGCTTTCAAGCTCGTCTTTGCAACGCAGCTCAGGGAGAGCGACGTCAAAAAAATTGTCGAGCAATTTGGCGGGCGCGTGAAGGGCATCGGCCCGTCTTCGTGGCGGCGCGCGGGAGCGGCACTGATAAACGTCAGCCGCATCCCGAAGAAATCCAGACAAAAAAGCGGCAAGCCTTCGACTGAAAGCATCAGCGCGGTGCTACCGCCCGCGTTCGCGCAGGAATCGCTGCAGCCTCTATCGCCGAGCGTGCGCGTGGACCTCTCGCAGATTGATGAATTGTCAGGACTCGCGCACGAGCTTTCAAACGAGATGGCGCGGCTTGCCTCGATGGCAGAGACGTTTTTGGCTGCCGCCGGATTCGGGGCGCGCGAGCAGTTCGATCTGAGATTCAGCGCGCGTCGAATCGAGCGCGATTTTCTTCAGCTTGAAGAGAGACTGGTTGAGCTTCGGATGATTTCGCTCGCGCAGACCTTCACGCGGGCGGCGCGGCTCGCCAGCAGGCTCGCGCGCGAGCTTGGCAAATCGGTTTCGGTTGAAATAGCAGGGCGCGAGACTCAGCTCGACAAGATGATAGTTGATCGCGTTTCGGATTCAATCTATCACGTGCTGCGAAACGCGATTGATCACGGCATAGAGCTTCCGGACGAGCGGCGTCATGCAGGAAAGAACGCGCGCGGAAAGATAAAGCTTGAAGCAAGCCTCGAAGGCACGCGGGCAATCATTGCAATCACAGATGACGGGCGCGGCATTGACGCTGGAGAAGTTCGCCGCCGCGCTGTCGAAGTCGGATTGATTGCGGAAGACGAAGAATTGAGCGAAGAAGAGTTGCTGCGCCTGATTATGCGACCAGGCTTTTCGACATCTGATACAGCATCCATCGTTTCAGGTCGCGGGGTCGGGCTTGATGCAGTCGAGCGCACGATGCACGAGCTTGGCGGCGAGGTTCGCATCACTTCGGAAAAAGGGAAATGGACGCGGTTCGAGCTGGCCGTGCCGACTACGCTTGTGATGATCTCGGCTTTCATAGTGCGTGCGAGCGAGTGGCGATATGCGATTAACGTCGGGCAGATAATTGAGCTGATGTATGTCAGGCCGGAAGAAATAATCGGGCGCGACGGGCGGCGAAGCATCGAGTGGCGCGGCTCGACCATCCCACTTGTGGAGTTGAAATACCTGCTCGGACTGGGCGGCGCGCGCCTGCTTCATCAGCCGAACGGGGCCGATGCCTTGCAAACACTCGAAGCGACTCAAAGCGCAGCGGGCGCAACGATCAAAGTGCCTGTGTTCATAACGCGCGCAGCGGACCGTCACGTTGCGGTTGCGGTTGAGCAATTCGAGGAGCAGCGCGAGATAATCGTTAAATCGCTCGGGCCGCTCGCGCGCAAGATAAAAGGCGTTGTCGGCGCGGTTGACCTTGAAGGCGGCGACGTTGCGATTGTGCTCGATCTGGCGAGCCTGCTGCTGCTTCGGAGCCTGAGGTTGTGATAGCGATTTTTGGATTTTAGATTTTGGATTGAATAGGATTTCGGTGGAACGAAAACCGATAATTTACTTCCGGCAATCCAAAATCCAAAATCCAAAATTTAAAATTGAAAGATGGCAAAATCGAACAAAGAGCCGAACAAAAAGAGCGGGCTTGCAATTGGCGCGCTGCCGCTTGAATTAGTCTCGAACGAACCAGCCGATGCCAATCCGAACACGGTGTCGGCGCTTGTGTTCATCGCAGGGGAAAAACGATTCGCCATCGGAGTCGAACACACGGAAGGCGTTGTCTATTGCCCGCGCATATCGCCGCTGCCATCGGCCCCTGATGGAATGATCGGCGTCGCGAGCGTTCGCGGGCGAATGACTCTCGTGATTGATCTGAGCCTTGCCGCTGAGCGTAACAAAGCGGGAATGCGATTGATTTTGATAAAGGGAGAATCGCAACTGGGATTGCTTGCGGATTACGTCGAAAGCGTCGTCGCTTTGGAGCCGAAGCATCTGCGGGCGACAGCCCCGCGCAATAATCCCTCGGCGTCGCGCCGCGTGAAAGAACCGGAAAGCGCGTGGCCAGTGCGCGCGTATTTCACAAGCAATGGCGCACAGGTGCCGCTGATTGATGTTGAACGATTGGCTGAGATGTAAATGGCGCAACTGGCAAAGGAGATAGTGAAAACAAGATCAGAAAACCAGAGTCGAGCAAAAGGGCCTGCGCTCGACGCTGTGACTTTTCATAAGCTGCGCGAGCGAATAACCGCCGCGAGCGGCATATACATTGCCGAAGATGAAAATTCGCGCTTCATACTTGAACGTAGGCTGCTGCCTCGCCTTCGCGTGCGCGGCTTGACTTCTTTCTCGGATTACGAGAGTGCGATTGATGAAAAGGAGATGGAGGCCGTGCTCGACATGGTCGCCATCCACGAAACATATTTCTTCCGCGAGAAGCGGCAGCTCCTGGCTTTTTCCGAACATATACTGCCTGAGCTTGCGAGCATGTCGCAGCCATTGAGAATCTGGAGCGCGGGCTGCTCGACGGGCGAAGAGGCTTATACGATTGCAATGCTTTTGTCGGAACGTGGAATGCTTCAAGGTGGCCATGTTCAGCTTATCGCGAGCGACCTGAGCCGTCGCGTTGTCGAATCCGCCGTGCGCGGCATCTATGGCGCTTCGAGTTTTCGCACGACCGGAACTCATTATCAGAAAAAATATTTTCATGAGGCGGGACGCGGTCTCTGGGCCGCAAGCGAGATGCTTCGCTCATCTGTGCAATTCGAGCAGTTCAATCTTATAGACTTGAGTGAAAGACTTAATGGCAAAGCAGCGCGCGACCGCTTTGATGTAATCTTTTGCCGGAATGTTTTAATGTACTTCGATGAATATGCTGCGAAGAAAACATTGAGGGCTTTTCACTCTCTGTTGAAAAAGGGCGGCTATTTGCTCTTGGGCCATGCCGAATCGCTCTTGCCGCTCGGCACCGCTTTCGAGCCTGTTCAGATTGGCCGCGAGCTTGTGCATAGAAAGTAGTGGCCAGTGGCCAGTTGAACGACTGATGCCTTGAACTTGGCTCTGAGAGCCTGTTTCAAGGAAACCACATTCTTACTGACCACCGGCCACTGGCCACTGACTACTGAGGTTATCGTGCATCGTCTGTTGATCGTAGATGATTCGCCGTATTACCGAATGCGCTTCGCGCGCATCTTCGCGCGTTCGGGTCGGCTTGCTGTTGCCGGGCTTGCCGACGACGGCGACGTTGCGATCAAGCAGATTGTCGAGCTTGAGCCTGATGTCGTTTTGCTGGATTTGTTGATGCCGAGAATGGATGGGTTCGGAGTGCTGCGATGGGCGATGGCGAATCACCCGCTGCCGATAATTGTTTGCAGCTCGTTCAGCGACCGCGACCGTGTCTTCAAGGCGCTTGAGCTTGGCGCGGTCGATTTTTTATTGAAGCCAACGCCGCGCGCTACGCTCACAACGTCGAGGCTCGAAGAGCAAATAATCGAGCGCGTCGAAGAGGCTGCGATTGCGCGAGCGCCTGCTACTTTTACGGTCAGCCCTGATGCAAAAGCTGCGGCGCTTGAGGCCGAAGCCCGTGCGCGCGGCGCTGAGGTTGAATTGATTTGCGTCGCGGCTTCGACGGGCGGCCCTGCGGCTATTCAAAAGCTTGTGACGGACTTGCCTAAAGATTTGGTCGTTCCCATAATCATCGTCCAGCACATGCCCATTGGATTTACCGCGCCATTCGCCGCGCGATTAAACGCGCTCTCGCACTACACTGTGCGAGAAGCGCGCGACCGTGAGCCTCTCAGGAAGCGACACATCTATATCGCTCCAGCGGGGGCCGACACGACAATCGAAGAAATTAACGAGCGAGCTGTGTTGAAGGTAAATAATGAAAACTCGCATCTGATTCACTCGCCATCGGCTGACGCACTGTTTGAATCGGCTGCGGAAATCTTTGGCGCGAAGACGCTCGCCATTGTGCTGACAGGGATGGGCGAAGATGGCGCGGCGGGCGCGGAAGCGGTGTGCAGAGCGGGCGGCCACGTCCTAGCTGAGTCGAACGAGACAGCGATTGTGTTCGGGATGCCGCGCTCCGTAATTGAGCGGGGGTGCGCAAGCGCGATGCTGCCGCTACCAGCAATGCCGAAAGTGTTGCTTGCTTATACATTGAAGGAATAAACTACGGCGAGGTCTTCAGCGTGCTGCTGTTTATGATGTGTAACCGGCGCAAGCGCATGGAATTGGTTATTGAAAGACGTAATCAGCCGTAACGGGTTGAAGTTTAACGGGCTGGTTATTAGACTAAGAAAACGATTATGAGCGGAATGAAATTTCGTCGAACCTGCACGGTTTGCAATGCGACCTTTTTTTCACCGGATAGGAAAGCGGCTTATTGTTTGAAATGCATTAAGAAGCGCGTCGTCAAGCACGTACCCGCCGAAGCAAGAGCTTCAGCACCCGTGACGCGAGTCGCGCCTCGACCTGCGCCTCAGATGAGCGCGGCGCGGCCTGAGCCTAAGCACAAGCCTATGCGCACGGCAAAAACCGCAGTGCTTACGCCGGAGCTTCGCCAGCGCATTATTGAAATCTATCAGTCGGAGTTTGCAGCAAGCCCGCTTGCGACTAAAGAGGTGCATTCGCAAATCGCCAATCGCCTTTGGGTCAAGCGGCAGCTTGTGGCCGACTGCATCCGCGACCTGCTCGCTTCAAAAGCTGTGATGACCGAAGAGCAGAAGCAGCGCGCGATTGAGATGTATAAGCGATTCGTCGAAAGCGGCCACCGTCCCGAAGGCGGTCGCCGCCGCGCAATCAGCGCCGCACTCGGTGTGCCTTACAAGCAAGTGATGAAAGTCATACGCGAATGGTCGCTTGCAGAATACGAGAAATCACCGACGCCCACGCCGTCGCGCCAGCAGCTTTTCGAGATTGAAAAACTCTACTGGGATGAATTGCAGAAGCAACGCTATCGCCTGACCGAACTGCCGCAGCGAATCGCCGATCAACTCGGCTACGTGACGCGCTGGCAGGTGCTACGCTGGCTTGACGTGCTTCACGATGACCAGCGCAGTTTTGCGAACGTGCCCGACCCGCCGCCCGAAGCGCAGGAGCAGATTCTTGAGGCTTACAGGCAATACCTCGCGTCGCCCGCGCCGCCTGAGCACGGATTGCATTATTCAATCGCGGGGCAATTGACCAAGGTAAGCCCTCGACAGGTTCACAAGGTGCTTCAAAACTACAGGCACAAGATGCGCGCCGAGTACCCGCTGATATGAACAGTGGTCGGTGGTCTGTTGTTGGTTGTTTTCAGTTATCAACCCGGATTAAATCACTGACGACTGACCGCTGACCACTGACCGCTGGCTATGAAGCAAGTCGTTCAAAACTTCCGAACAGGCGAATTGAAAGTCGAAGAGTTGCCGCCGCCTGCGCTCAGGCCGGGAGGCGTGCTCGTGCGCACCGCTTATTCGCTCATCAGCGCGGGAACCGAACGCACAATTGTAGAGACGGCGCAAAGCTCGCTCATCGGAAAAGCGCGCGAACGACCTGATCTCGTTCGTCAGGTGTTCGATACATTCAAGCGCGAAGGCTTGCGCTCGACTTATCAAAAAGTTCGCGCGCGGCTCAATCAGATGAAGCCGCTCGGTTACAGCGCGTCGGGCGAAGTCGTTGCCGTTGGTCTTGGCGTGAAAGAGTTTCAAGTCGGTGATCGAGTCGCATGCGCGGGCGCGGGCTACGCCTCGCACGCCGAAGTCATATTCGTTCCAAAGAATCTCTGCGCAAAAATTCCTGAGAGCGCATCGCTCGAATCGGCCTGCTACACGACCGTCGGCGCAATAGCGATGCAGGGCGTTCGTCAATCCGACGCGCGATTGGGCGAGGCGGTTGCCGTCATCGGATTGGGACTCGTCGGACAATTGACCGTTCAATTGCTCAAGGCCGCAGGCTGTCTCGTTATTGGAATAGATATTGACCCGCTGGCTTGCGAGCTTGCGAAAAAATCGGGGGCGGATGCGGTTGCGGCGAACGACGAGGAGGCGCGTGAGATGTGCGCGAAGGTGACAGGAGGGCGCGGGGCCGATTGCATTTTAATAACCGCGAGCACGAAATCAGACGAACCGGTTGAGCTTGCTGGCGAGATTGCGCGCGACCGCGCCCGCGTTGTTGTCGTCGGGCTTGTCGGAATGAACGTGCCGCGACATATCTACTACGCGAAAGAGCTTGAGCTGAGGCTGTCGCGTTCCTATGGGCCGGGCCGCTACGACGTCGAGTACGAAGAGAAGGGAAGCGATTACCCTATTGGCTACGTGCGCTGGACCGAGCAGCGGAACCTGGAAGCGTTCTTGCGGCTCGTAGCCGACGGCAAAATCAATACCGACATTTTAACGACGCACCGCTTCAAGGTTGAGCGGGCTGCGGACGCGTACAATTTGATTTTGAACAAAGGCGGCGAGCGATACTGCGGCGTCGTGCTTGAGTATCCGAGTTCGGATAAAGCGATGACGGCGCGTGTCGCATCGTCGCAAGCAAAGCGGGCGGCGAGCGATGAGCTTGGCGTGAGCTTCATAGGCGCGGGCAATTTCGCGCGCGGGGTGCTGCTGCCGATTGTGAAGCGAGCGGCGAAAGTTAACCTCGTCGGCGTTGCAACAGCGACGGGACTCAGCGCAAAGAACACAGCCGAGCAGTTCGGGTTTTCGTTTTCGACGACCGATTACGAAGAGATACTTGCAAGCGACGAATCGCCCGTCGTCTTCATTGCGACTCGCCACGACACTCACGCTCAACTTGCGGCTGAGGCGCTCGATTGCGGCAAAGCGGTGTTCGTCGAAAAGCCGCTGGCAATAGGCATCGAAGGGCTGCGCGAAGTCATAGCAGCGCAGCGACGTTCAAATTGTCTGCTGATGGTGGGCTACAATCGCCGCTTTGCTCCAATTGCGCGCGAGATTAAAGAGCGATTTGAAAAGCGCAGCGGGCCGATGACGATTATCTATCGCGTGAACGCGGGCCAGCTTCCCGCAGAGCACTGGTCGCTCGATGAAAGCGAAGGCGGCGGGCGCGTGGTTGGCGAGGTCTGTCACTTCATTGATTTCGTTCAATACCTGACCGACGCGCTGCCTGCTCGCGTTTGCGCTCAGGCCGTGGCGCAATCGCAAAAAGGCAATCTCGTTGACGACAGCATCGTTGCGTCAATCAGCCTGAGCGACGGCTCGATAGCTTCGATCATCTACGCGGCGAGCGGCGACAAGACGGTTGCGAAAGAGCGAGTCGAGATTTTCTGCGATCAGAGCGTTGCGACGATTGATGATTTCAAGAGCGGCCAGCTTGTTTGCGCGGGCAAGACGGAAAAATTCGGCGGCAAGAGTCAGGATAAAGGGCACGCTGCCGAGATAATCGCGTTTTTCGATGCCGCACGTGGTCGCACGGCTGCGCCAGTGAGCATCGAATCTCTTGCTGCGACGAGCCTCGCGTCGTTTGCAATTGTCGAATCTGCGCCCACAGGCTCAAGCATAACGATAGATTTGAGCGCAGCGTTCGATGTAGCCACTTGAGAGGATGCAACTTCTCCCGCCAATCGTTTATCATATTTGAGAATTAATTCTGCAATCGTGAAGGAGGTAAGTGTGAAAAGAGGGAAGCTATCTCTTTTATTCATCGCGGTCGTTTGTTTGAGCGGGGCGGCTGCGGCTCAGACATCGGCGTCGGTTGTTAAAGCGCAGCCCATGGAATCGGTTTACAAGATCAAGCGCGGCGAGGACGCCAAGATTGAAGTCGTTTTGAACATCGAAGACGGTTATCACGTAAACTCAAACCGCCCGCCGGACAAAAACCTGATACCGACAGAGCTTAAGATTGAAAATCTAGAGGGCCTTGTGGCCGAGCCGGTCGTTTATCCCAAAGCGAAGATGCGTAAGTTTGAATTCTCGCCCAAGCCGCTCGCTGTCTTTGAAGGCAAGACGGTATTGAGCTTCACTGCCCGCGCTACTCCTGAGCTTGCAGCGGGCGCGCATACAATCAAAGGCAAGCTCACCGTGCAGGCTTGCAATCACGAGCGCTGCCTGCGCCCGCAAACCGTGGATGTCGAAATCCCGATTGAGGTGGTTGAGTGATGGTTCTGAGTTCCGGGTTCAGAGTTTGAAAAAGGTATAGGTATGAGTGAGAAGCTCAAAGTCTAACTCTGAACCCAGAACCCTGAACATTCCGATTCTTTCTTGCGGACTCCCTGCGCAGGTACTAAGATAAAAATCTCCGCCCGTGGATGCGCGCGCAAGCGGCATTAATAATTCGTGGAAGATGATTGACTTGATGCATAACGCCAAACCGGTGGCAGTCCGAGCGATTAAGAGGGCCATCAGCAATCTTCAAGACCCAACAGGCTTTCTATCTTTCATACAAAATTGCCCTTACTTGTTCAAAACTCCTCACGCGCTTCGGACTCATTCATGGATGCCTTATGCTTTGAGTTGTTACTTTCTCATAAGCCTGGTGATTAGACATGTCTGAACATGCAGCCGCAGTAGCCGAGCACGCGATAAAAATCAGAGCAGGCCGCCGCAGCATATTCTCTGCCGTCACGGCAGTCGCCTCGCTCGTTTTTGTTGATCTGATCATCACCGCGCTGGCGCTTGTACTCGCCTACAAGATTCATAATGACACGCCGATATTCGACTGGAAGAAAAAGTCTTTCTGGCCCGTCGGCATCTATGATAGCTTCGAGCCATACCTGACGCTTTTGCTTTTCGCGCCCTTCGTCAATATCTGGGCGCTTCGCCGAAACGGGCTTTACAAGCTGCGCGGCGAGTTTTCATTCACGGATGATTTCATTAAAGTTTTCAAAGCCTCGACGCTCGCCTTTCTAGTTATGGTCCTGATTGCGTTTCTGTTCCGGCAGGGCGTGGCTTATCGCGACGGGCAGTTGGTTTTTCTTCAAGACTTCTCTTACTCGCGAATGGTATTCGTCTATAACTGGCTCATCTCGACGGGGATGTTCTGGATTACTCGCACGGTCGTTCGTGGATTGCAGATTCTTTATCGCACGAACGAGCGCAACCTGATCCCGACAATAGTCGTCGGCTCAGGCGAGATGGCGCACGTCTGCATATCGGAGATTTCCTCGAAGCCGCGACTTGGCTACAGGCTAATCGGCGCGGTCACGGCTGGCAATGGCGAAGAGGCGGCGCGCGTCCGCAGCTACGGCGTGCGCAAGCTCGGCGCATTCGATGATCTTCCTGAGCTTGTAAAAAAGTACGGGATTGAGGAAGTGCTTATAACCGACACAAGCATCAATCCCGGCAAGATGTTTGAAGTGCTGATGGAATGCGGGCGCGACCATCACATCAAGTATCGCGTCATTCCGAACCTGTTCGACTGCCTGCCCGGAAAGACCGAGATAGATACCATCGGCAGCGTGCCGATGATAAAGCTCTACGAGGAACCGTTGCGAGGACCGCAGCGAGTCTTAAAGCGAAGCATGGATGTAATAGCTTCGACGTCGCTCTTTCTTGTGACGTGGCCGCTTTGGCTCGCGCTTGCGATTATGATAAAGATGGAATCGCGCGGGCCTGTCTTTCTTCGTCAAGAGCGAGTCGGGATGGACGGTAAGCTCTTCTTGATGTGGAAATTCCGCTCCATGCACGACGGTGCTGATGACCGCCCGCACCGAGAGTTGATGCGTCGAACGATCAACGGCGAAGACGCAAATCAAGGCACGCCCGACCAGCCACTTTATGGGAAACTGAAAGACGATCCGCGACTGACGAAGATAGGCGGATGGATGCGCCGCTACTCGATTGACGAGCTGCCACAGATAATCAATGTGTTCAAGGGCGATATGAGCATCGTGGGACCGCGCCCGCCGCTGCCTTACGAGGTGCGCTGTTACAAGGACTGGCACCGCGCGCGATTTCACGTTCGACCCGGAATAACTGGACTCTGGCAGGTGAGCGGGCGCAATCGGTTGCACTTTGAAGAGATGGTGCGGCTCGACGTCTTCTACATCGAGAACTGGTCGCCTTGGCTCGATCTGAAAATCATGCTGAAGACTCCCGCTGTAATGTTGAGGGGCGATAACACCTATTAGCAATCGGAACTGATTTGCTCAGAGCCGTTTGCGATTCAGGCTTAAAGGAAATTGACCGGCGCGAAGCTGCTTTCGCCGTTCGTCATTTCATAAACTGCTGCTATAATTGACGACACGTGGACAAAATTCGGGGAGAGTAATGAACTCAGTTCTTCCTAAATCTTTTCCTTTCCTCTTAATTCCGGTCGCTGCCCCGCAGCGCCACAACAACTCAACGGAGGATTCTTTATGAAGACGAGATTCGTGACCTTCTGCGTGGTCGCTGTCGCAATTGCCGCGCTCGCGTTCGAAGGTTTTGCAATTGCAAACTTGCAGCAGGAGACCACAGGCACACCGCAGATGCAGAATATGAATTCAAACACGAGCGGCGCGCGGCGCGGTCGCAGGCCGCGAAGACCACCTAAGGCCAAAACAGAGCCAGCCCCGCAAGCTGCACCCGAAACTGCCCCGCCGGAAACAACGCCGCCTGCGACTACTCCCCGCGGTCGTGGCCAACGACGAGGCGGACGAGCCAGCGCCGACCTCAGAGGGGGCGTGCCGTCAGGGGTTGACAACTGCCTCAACACGCTGGCGCGCATTGCCGCGCGCGACCCGCTGCCAAATTACGAGGGACGGCCTTCACAGATAATCAACAACGGCCTGCTTTGGAATGATCCGAAGTCCAAATGCTCCGTCGGCGATGACGCGACGAAGCGTGCAAAGATATTTGAGCTTGCCAATGCATGGCGCATGAAAGATGCCAGTAAGGTGCGCTCGATATTGCAGGAGCTTGGAGCAAGCTCAGGAATGTAAGCGGCTCGAAGTCTGTTCGGTTTCAATCATCGCCGGAAAAGGGCGGGCATTGCGCTCGCCCCCATCGCTCATTTCAAATCAGGCTTATCGTCATCGCTTCCGCAGTCGCTCTATTGCCTGGCGAAAGCTCTCGCGCATCTGTTCGAGCCGCTCGGCCAGCCCGCTGATTTCATCCCGCGCGATGAAGCTCGGAATGAATCTCGACATCATCGGGTCGCGATCTCGCGCGATGGCGCTCAACTCGCCAACGCTCCAGCGATTGGCCGCCTCGCTCAGATCATCCACGCGCAAAGCGAGCGAGCGACCGTAGAAGAATCCCGCTGCGCCCGCCGCAATCGTGATGATCGCGCCAATAAGTAACAACAAGAGGCGCGTCGAGCCGACCGAGCCTTCAAGCTCACTCGCGGGCCGCGCCACGCCAATCGCTCCCGCAGCCGTCCCATCAATTGATTTGAAAGGCTGCCACGCGACAATGTAACTGCGCCCGCCCTGCGTGATAACTTGATGGCTGGCGCTCGCATCCCGCGTCGCGCCAACAGCAGACGGATCGCTCGCTGTGCTACCGCTCGACGCAGGAATGCTCGAAGCGATTATTTTATTATTCAGAGAGACAAGCGCGCCCGCGTCGTCGGTCGCGTTGCTATAAAGTGCCTGACGTATTTCGGCAACGAGCGGCGTTTGAAGCGATGAAAGAAAATCATCGCCTGCTCGCGGGCGCGGATTGCTGTAAATGTTGAGCATCTGCCCGATGATGACCGCGCCGCCTGGTTTTCCGCTTATGAAAATGGGCGCGCCCGCTTCTATCATTAATGCTTCGTCAGTGGTCGAGCCGCCAGCTTTGCGCATGAATTCGCCAAGCCCGAGTCGCGTGTAGCGGTCGCCGCGTTCGACAATCGCTGAAGCCTCCGGCTGAGCGCCTGTCGAAATTATTTTTTTGGTAATTGGACTGTTGTCTTCAGTCCTCAGCAGCGAATCGTCCACGACGGGCCGTTGCGCGATTATCTTCCCTTGAGCGTCTGCAACCGTGATGAAATCGAGCGAGAAATCCTGCTGCGCGTGCTCCACAAGGTTTTCAAGCTGCGCGCGAGCGCCCGCAGCCGCGCCTTCACTGTCGGAGCTTGCGAGCGCGCGGTTCTCGATCTCGGTTGCAAGCCGCGCCGCAGCCGCGTTCATTTCAACGAGCCGCTTTTCGTAGATGGCGAAAGCAACACGCGCATCTTTTTCAATCTGCTCGATGGCCGCAGCGCGCATGCGCGAAGAAAGACCCCCAAGCACGATCATCGAAATTATTATGGAAGGGATGAGTGCGGCGACCGCGCACAGAACGGAAAGCTTCACGCTCAATTTCATAGTCGGTGGTCAGTGGTCAGTGGTCAGTTGCCAGTTGCCAGTTGCCAGTCAAAACTGTTAAATGCCCTGAAACAGGCTCCCAGAGCCGTTTTCAAGGTATCGCTCTTGAACTCGTCACTGACCTCTGACCGCTGGCCACTGACCACTACTTCGCGTCTTTCACGCAACGAAATCCAACCTTCGGATAAGGGCTGTCCCCATCAATGAAGCCGCGATACGACGCGTTGTGCTGCTGGCCGCCGTCAAACGCGCCGCCGCGCATCACGCGGTAAGTCACGTTAGGTTTAATGACAAGACCGAGCTTCTCTTTAACCTCCTCAATCGAGAGCGGGTTGTCGTCATACAACTTGAACTCGTCGGCTGTCCATTCCCAAACGTTGCCAATCATATCGAGCGCGCCTGCGGGACTTGCGCCTGCGGGGAAGCTCCCGACCGGCATTATCTCAGCCGGGTATTGCTTGGCGTTGTAGTTGCCGGGCGGTTTCCCGATATTGGCAGCATCTTCACGCCAGTCGTTGCCCCAAGTATATTTGCGCGCTTCGCTGCCGCGGGCGGCTGCTTCCCATTCGGCTTCCGTCGGGAGCCGCTTGCCTGCCCATTCAGCATACGCGTTTGCGTCATCCCACTTCACACCCGTCACGGGATAATTATCGCGGCCTTCAGGGTATGTGCCATTCTTCCAATTCGATGGAATTCTTTTCGTGTCGCCAGTCGCATCAATGAATTTTTTGTACTGCGCGTTTGTGACTTCCGTGCGGTCAATGAAAAACTGCGGCAACTCGACCGTGTGCTGCGGTCTTTCAAGGTCGCTGCCGTCATCGCTACCGATAACGTACCTTCCGGCAGCGACAACAACCATGCCCTCTGGCGGCACAGGCGCGCCAGGTTTGGCTGGCGTTTGCGTTGTTGGTTGCGCCTGCTTTGTGTCTGCCGCCTGCTGCGTTTGGTCCTGACTGCCGGGTTTGGCTTTCCCGCCAAGCACATACCACCACACGACAAAGCCGGTCGCTGCGAGAATCAGTACCACAACGATGGCTGAGGCAATTTTCGCCCCGCTCTTTTTGCGCTCAACTTGCGGCACGGCGGGCGCGACAGGTTGAGCAACTCTCTGGTCTGATTGCGCAGGAGACCAAGTCTGCGGCCTCGCTTTCATATCAGCGGGCCTCATCTCTCTAGTCGCATACTCTTCGGAGCGGGTCTTTGCTGCTTCAGACTGCGAGCCTGCTTGTGCCGGTTGAATCTCTCGCGCGGCGTCCTGCGATGGCGGTGCCTTGTCGCAAGTCTTTTCTTCGCGCGGAGCAGCCGTATCCTCCAGTTGCCCAGAAGCCGTGCCGCTGTCGAAGGCAACCGGCGCTGCCATATCAGAGGCGAATATCACAGTGCCCGCGCTTTCGATTCGTGAACTTTCAGACTGGCTCTGTTCAGGCATTGCCTCAGAGTTGTCGCTTGCCTGCTCGCCGAAATAGAAGCTGCTCGCAGTGTCTATGCGCGTTGCGGGCGCGGCGGGCAAATCGCGGCTATCTCGCGGCGGTTCGGTTTCTTGAGGCTCTTCGGTCTGGGTTTGTTCATCAGGCTCTACTTGTGTTGTGATGCGCGTCTGCATCGAAGAGGTCGAGACAGACTGCTCGGATTTTGAGCCAGCAACTCCGGGCAGCAGCGTCGTATCAGCGCCTCTGTTTGGCCGAACCATTGCCGTCGGTTTATCGTCTTCGGCCAGCTCGCCCGACTTGGATGGGTCAACCACTTGCGCGTATTCTGGCGCGTCCATGATGAGAGTCTGCGCGCTTTCATTCCTTCCCGCTTGAGGTTCGACGGCGGGCTTGCGCTCCATTTCATCCTGAGAAAGATGCTCAGGCAGATCGGGCAGCGTGCTTGATCGCTTCTGTCCTGCTATCTCGCCGCTTGATGATTGCTGCGCCGGTGTCAGTAGTGCGCCGCAAACCCGACAGATGGTTGAGCCGAGCGGGCTGTAGCTGTTGCAGAATCCGCATAACAACGCGGATGGCCCGAGCGGCGCGGGTTGTGAATAGAGAGCCGAGCCGCAACCCTTGCAGTACATCGAGCCGGATTCAACCTGTTCGCCGCACGTCGGGCAGTATGTAAGTATCGCAGTCGCATCTTTATGAGCGGTCTGGCTCGAATCAGCGCCTTGCGTCAAATCTTCGCCGCACTTGAGGCAGTGGAGCGAGCCTGGCTCAGTCACAGCGCCGCATCGCGGGCAGGCTGCGTTCAAAGCTTCGTGAAGAGTGCCGGCGAGCCGCGCGCCGCAGGCTTTGCAAAAAGCCCACGATGATTGAATCGCGGCAAAGCATTGCGGGCAAGTGCGCAACTCGCCCGTGTCACGGCGCGCCGTAAGCGTCTGACCGCACCATTTGCAGAATCGCAGCCCCTCGGGGAAATCAATATTGCATTTATCACAGTGCATCATAAATCAGCAGGCAGTAGGCAGCAGGCAGTAGCAGTTTAGGCTAACAACGAATAATGAATGATGGATGATGAACAAGGCAATAAAGGGGTGTTGTTCATCGTTCATCATTCAGCGTTCGGCGTTTCTGCCTGCTGCCTACTGTCGGCTGTCTACTGAATTCATATCACATTTCGCGCTCGATGATGAAGCGGGGCACGCTCATCAGGGCCTGACGATACTCGGACGGCGGAAAGATCTTCAATGACTCAATCGCCTCGTCGGCGAAGCGTTCGGCTTCGGCGAGCGCGCGCCGAAGCGTTCCGCGTTCGCGAATCAGGTGAAGCACGTCTTCGCGCGCGACCGACTCAAACCCGCGCTCGCGCATGACGGTCTCAATCATCTCTCTATGCTTTGAGTCGCCTTCTTCCATCAGGTAAATCAGCGGAAGCGTCAGCTTGCCTTCGCGCAGGTCGTTCATCACGGGCTTTCCTAGCACCGCTTCCGTTGAGACGAAATCGAGCACGTCGTCAATCAATTGAAAGGCGATGCCGACGCTAAGGCCATATCGAGCAAGCGCGCGGCGCTGCTCCGCACTTGCGCCTGCGACTATCGCGCCGACTTCTGCGCACACGCTGAACATGTAAGCGGTCTTGCGTCGCACAATGTCGAGGTGCTGGCTTTCGGTTATGCGGCTGTTGCCTATAAGCGTCATCTGAATGATTTCGCCTTCGACCATCAAGCGCGTCATTCGCGTGAGCGCATCGAGAATGTCAAAGCTGCGCTCGCGCAGGCTCATATCGAAGGCGGTCATATAAAGCCAGTCGCCCATCAATACAGTTTTATTGTTGCCCCATTGCGCGTTTGCCGAAGCGCGCCCGCGCCGCATATTCGCCTCGTCAATTATGTCGTCGTGAACGAGCGTCGCCGTGTGAAGCATCTCCACAACAGCGGCCATGCGAATGGCCGATGGCGACGCGTCGCCGCCGACGAGCCGCGAAGCCAGTAGCAAAAGAGCTGGCCGCACGCGCTTGCCGCCGCCTTCATAAAGGTAGCGCGCGATTTCCGAAACTTCCGCCGAAGCGTCAGAGATGTTGCGCTCGAACTCTTTTTCGACAAGTTGAATGTCGCGCCGGACCAGAGAAAAGATTTCTTCGGGCGACATCACTGAGGTCTCTGCTTCCGGCTCGTCAACGCCAAGGCGACTCTGCATCAGATTTGAAGCTCCAGTTTCAACGTGGTCAGTCACTGGCTCACAACTTTCCACTCAAGCTCGATTCGATTGGAATCATAACAAACAACAGAGGCTTGGGCTAGAGGATGAAGGCCGCGAGTCATCCTGATCAGAAATTCGTGATTTGATATTTCAAATTCGCTGTCCGTGAATTCAAATTTGAAAGTGCAGACTTCAGATAAGCTCGCGGCTTCTGCGTCTCACATTTCATGGCGGTTGGCGAGCGCCTTGTGCATCGTCACTTCGTCCGCATATTCGAGGTCGGACCCTACGGGCACGCCCATGGCTATTCGCGTCGTGCGAATGCCTAAGGGCCTGAGCAGCTTCGACAGGTAATTTGCCGTCGCCTCGCCTTCTGTGTTCGGGTTCGTCGCAAGAATTATCTCTTCGACTTCGCCTGAGCGGAGCCGCTCAAGAAGGTTCTTTATCTTCAACTCGTCAGGCCCGATTCCGCGAATGGGCGAAAGCGCGCCGTGCAGAACGTGATAAAGCCCTTTGTACTCGCGCGTCTTCTCAATCGTGACAAGGTTGAACGGCTCTTCGACGACGAGAATAGTTCGCTTGTCGCGTGAAGGGCTTGAGCAGAACCGGCACGGGTCAACGTCAGTGAAATTGTTGCACGTTGAGCAGAGTATTATCTTTTCTTTCACTTCGTTGATTGCTTCAATCAGCCGGTCGGTGTCTTCACGGCCTGCGCGCAAGATGTAGAAGGCGAGCCGCTGGGCCGATTTGTGCCCTATGCCTGGAAGCCTCTTGAGTTCGTCAATCAGTTTAGTAACGGGTTCAGCGTAGTCGAGCATTAATCTAAACGCTCAGTCGCCCGCGGAGAAAGCGGCGAGTTGAGCGATCCTTCCCTTTGATTTTTTTCTTCGGGGTTCGATTAAGTATAACAGAAAAGCGGCTGACAGGCGCGGTCTATACAACGCGGAGATTGCGCATCCTTTTGGTCTCTTATGATGATTCGGCGAGCTTCAGGGCTTGCCGCGAAGCTCGCGCGCTTTCTGGTACTCGCGATTCGCCTCTTCCTGCAATCCCTGACTGAAGAGCGCATGGCCGAGCTTCGTGTGCAGCGTGTCATCGGTCGGGTTGAGCGCAATCGCCTTCCTGAAAGCCTCAGCCGCGCGTTGCCATTGCTGTCGCGTAAAACACTCGTCGCCTAAAGCGGCGGCTATAGCTGCATTCGCCGGGTCGAGTTGAGCCGCGCGCTCGAACTCATCGAGCGCAGATGGATTCCGCTGGCTCCGGTACAACAGCGCCAGGTTGTAATGCGGCGCGGCCCAGTTCCGGTTAAGCTCGATGGCTCGCTTGAATGCTCGCTCGGCCTGGAATTGATCGAGCTTGCCCTGATAGACAAGTCCAAGCGAGTTTTCAATCGCAGCCAGCTTCACGTTTTGCAATTGACCCAATGCTCTTTCCGCTTCGTCATAAAACTGCAAAGCGATGAGCGCCTGTGCCGCGCTCAATTTCTCAAGCGCAGTAGTGGCGGCGTCGCTCGGCTGAAGCGAACGCGCACGCGCGAATGCCTGACCTGCGCGTTTGAAATCGTCAACCCTGTCGCCGATGTTGTCGGCGCGCACGTCGCCGCTCACGATTGCCCGACCATAACTTATGAGCGCGTCAACAAGCATCGGCTTCAACCGCGCTACATCAGCAGCCGCCGCCGGGTCAGCCGCCGCTCGCAGATATAAATCCCACGCGCTCGCGTTCTTCGGCTCAAGCAGGCTCTTTGCGTAGATCGCCGCTTCAAGCTGCATCACGAGCGAAGGGCCGCTTGATTCAGCCGCAGCAGCGGGCATCGGAACTGTCGTCGGGCGCGGCTGCGAGTTGTCAGATGTGCTCGGCACTGTTGCCACCGGCGGCAGATTCACTTTTGGCAGAGGAGGCTCTGGCAGATTCGCGGGCGGGGCTTCACTGCTTGCAGGCACGCCGGTCGTTCCTGCTGCCGGAGGCTTCGCGTTTATCGCGAGGGTGTTGCTTGACGGCGCGGCGTTCGCCGGGCGCGGCAATGGTCTTGGCGCGGGCGGCTCTGTTTTCGGCGCGGCTTGAACCGGCTTTGGCGCAGGCTGTTCCACTTTTGCAACCTCAGATTCTCTCTTCATCTCAACGCGCTCATTGTTGGGTGCGAGCTTCGCGCTTGTCGAATCGGTTTGCCTTGGAGCAGTCGGCTTCGCCGTTGCCTCTGGTTTTACGTTAGTGGTTTCGCCCGATGCCTGAGCCTTTGTTTTCGCGACAGGCTTTGGATCCATTTGCCGAGTCGCAGTTTTGTTTTCAGCGGCGTCAGGTCTTTTCTCAACAGCAACGGGCGTCGGTTTCTGTTCCGCTGATTTCTTATCGCTCATTGGAGATGGCGGCTCAATCTTTTCCGTCGCAGTTTTCTCAACCTTGGATGATGAATGCGAATCGGGCGCGCTCGATTTCGCCGGCGATTCAGGCTTCGGCAAAGTTGCCGCTGCAACCCTGCGCTCTGATTTCGACAACGCGATTTGGGCAAGCAGCCCTGCGGTTCGCCACGCGTGCTGTTTGTTCGATGTGTCGTCAGAGACTCGCGCCGCGACAAAATCGAACAGCTCTTCTGCCGTAATCGAGCCGTCGCCGTTTCGGTCGTTAGCCTGATTCATTCCATCGAGCAGATGCTTGAGGAAGACTCCGTGCCCGCCCCATCGCTGCCCTTCGCGTGAGAACTCGCCCGGCCCGCTCGCAAGTATCACAGACAATCCTGCGCGCTGCGCGGACATTTCATTGAACGATTCAACGAATACCTGCGCCGCATTTGCATCCACATCCGGATCGAAAAAATCGCGCCGCGCGGCATCCGCGATTATCAGCACGCGCCGTGCGCGAACCCTTTGATCGAGCGCCTGCCGAATCTCTCGCAATGAAAGCGAGGTCGCAAATGGGTCTTTCGCGTCGGAGTCATAAGCCAGCAGGTATGATTCTCTATACTCTCGCTCAATCATTCCGTGACCGGAAAAGAATATGATCACTGTGTCAGTTTCCGCAGCCGAGCGCGCGAGCCAGTTGCCCATAGCAGATTTGATGGAAGCAAGGGTCGCCTCCGCGCCCGTGAGCAGTCGGATATTCTCCGTGCCGATGCCTGTGGCTTTCAATGCTTCGGCAAACGCCGCCGCATCCTTATCAGCGAACTGAAGCTGCTGACCGCCCGGCAGTTTAGGATACCGCGATACGCCGACGATTACGGCCCATGTCTTTGAACCGTTATTAGCCTGGCCTGAGGTGGCTTGCGCGCTTGAGTTGCTTGCAATCGCGAGCAAAAGGCAAAGCGAGGTGAGAATATAGAGCTTTCTCTTTAGAGTGATCATTCGCGCTGACTGCAAAGGGCGCAAACCTCTACGCCGCGTAGACGGTTGCGCCCTATTGATTCGACATTCGTTGCCCCTCGCGGGGAAGCTGGTTTATTTGAAGCTCGCTACGGCTGCTTCTTCGTTGTCGAAGGTTTCAAATACCGTGAGCAACTTGGTTATCATAAGCAGGTCTTGAATCTTCTTTGTGAGGTTCAACAACTTCAACTGGCCGCCGTTGTTGTTCGTTGTTGTGTAGGAACTGACAAGCTCGCCTATGCCTGAACTGTCAACGTAAGAAACATCGCCTAAATTGAGAAGGATTTTCTTCTTGCCTTCGTCAAGCAGGCGGCGCACGGCGTCGCGCAACTGAACGCTGCCTTCGCCGATTGTCACTTTGCCTGACAGATCAAGTATCGAAACATCACCCGCTTCTCGCTCTTTGATGTTCAACTGAGCCATCTCAAATCTCCTTTTCGGTCCTTTGATTTTAGTTAGTGCCAGGATTAGCGTTTAATCTTCTTCATCCGCACGAGGCTTCCGCCTTCGGGATGAATTGAATATTCAACTTCATCCATAAAAGTGCGCATATAAAAAATTCCGCGACCGGTCGGGTTGAGCAGGTGCTCGGCGTCGGTCGGGTCGGGCAGCTTCGAGGGGTCAAACCCTTCGCCGTAATCTCTGACGTAAACCGTAAGCCCATCGCTTTCGATGACGAATCGAACGTCAACCTGATTTTCGGCGCTGTTCTTGTTGCCGTGAGTGATGGCGTTTATCACCGCCTCGTGAACGGCAAGCTCGATCCAGCTCGCGTCGTCTTCGCCGAAGCCTAATCTTGCGGTGATGTTCTTAGTAACCGCGCCGACCTTGTCAACGAACTCAAGCTTGCTGTCAATCGAAAGCTCGATGGTTTCTGTCACCGACTCGTCAGATGCCATTCGGTTTACCTGTTGCCCTCTCGGTGTTGCACGATCTTTCCAGCAAGGTAGTCATAAGGCGCGTCATTGTGTAACATGGCGAAAGTTGCCATGTCAAGGTTATTAAGAATCAAGGGCACGGCTCAAGTCAAGGGCCAGCTAATAGTTCCAGGCGATAAATCAATCTCGCACCGCGCGGCTATGCTTGCGTCGGTCGCAAGCGGGCCATCTCGCATCTCAGGCTTTGCCACGAGCGCCGATTGTCGTTCGACGCTCGGTTGCCTCGAACGTCTCGGCGTAAGGATTGAACGCAGCCAGAGCGAGATAATAATTCACGGCGCGGGACTCGGCGGTTATCAATCCGACGCCGATATTGTTCATCTCGATGCAGGCAATTCAGGCTCGACCATACGAATGCTGAGCGGGCTACTCGCCGGGCAATCTTTAACAACGATTATTGACGGCGATGAAAGCCTCAGGCGGAGGCCAATGCGACGAATCATCGAGCCGCTCACTTTGATGGGCGCGAACATTGATGCGAGAGAAGGAACCTACGCGCCGTTGCGCATTCGCGGCGGCAATCTCAAAGCCATCAATTATACGAGTCGCGTTGCAAGCGCGCAGGTGAAGTCCTGCGTGCTGTTCGCGGGACTCGCGGCCACAGGGCGAACGGTCTTCACCGAACCCGCGCTCTCGCGCAACCACTCTGAGCTTATGCTGAAAGTGTTCGGCGCGCAGATCGAAGTTGATGAATCGCTCAACCGGGTCGGCATCGAAGGGGGCAAAGCGTTAACTCCGGTTGATTACCATGTGCCGGGCGACGTTTCATCAGCCGCGTTTTTTATTGCCGCCGCAACCATATTGCCTGATTCGGAAATTGTCTTGCCAAACGTTTGCCTGAATCCTACGCGAGCGGCTTTCGTCGAAGTTCTGAACGCTCTCGGCGCGCAGATTCACAAAGAGAACGTTCGCACGCGGCACGGCGAGATGGTCGGCGACCTTCGCGTAACGAGCGGCGATCTTCGAACAGAGGGGCGCGGTCTGATTCTTTCGGGCGAGATCATCCCGAACTTAATTGATGAAATACCGATACTGGCTGTTGTAGGCTCGCAAGTCGAGGGGCGAATTGAGGTTCGAGACGCAAAAGAGCTGCGCATTAAAGAGAGCGACCGAATCCGAACCGTGGTAGAGGCAATGCGCGCCCTCGGCGGTCGCATTGAAGAATTTGAAGACGGCTTTGCAATTGACGGCCCGCAGCGGCTTGCGGGCGGCAGAGTTGAAACCGCAGGCGACCACCGCATCGCGATGGCTTTCAGCATCGCTGCGCTTGCAGCCTGCGGCGAGACTGAAATCGTTGATGCCGACTGCGCCGCCATCTCTTTCCCTGAGTTTTACCGGTCGCTAAGAGAGTTGACCGGGCAGGAGGCAATCGAATAATTCACGATGCACGACGCGCTGCCTGACAAGCAAGTTCTTAAAACGCGCGCCGCAGATGAGGCTCGCCCCCCGATTTTTTTGATTGGGTTTATGGGAGCAGGGAAGACAACCGTTGGGCGTGAGCTAGCCCGCGCGCTTTCTTGCCGCTTCGTTGACCTTGATGAATTGATAGAGCAGCGCGCGGGCAAAGCTATTCGTTCGATATTTGCCGAACAGGGCGAAGCTGAGTTTCGCTGCATTGAGCGCGAGGCAATCGCGGCGTGTAGTGAATTGAACGGTGCAGTGATCGCCCTCGGCGGCGGCGCGTATGTTTCGGAAGAGAATCGCGCGGTGCTGCGCGAGATTGGAAAGACCGTGTGGCTGGATTGCCCTCTTGAGGTTTGCTTAAAGCGGATCGGCGATGATCCGTCGCGACCGCTGCTCGGAAACGAGGATGAAATGAGAGATCTGCTTGAGCGTAGGCGCGAGGCCTACGCTCAAGCAGATTACGTAGTCGAAAGCGGTAAGCGCTCGCCCTCTGAAATTGCGTGTGAGATTATCGCTCTGCTCAAGCTATAGCTTTCATCGTTGCTCACTCAATCTTTCGAAGGTTGCAGCGCGGCTCGACCATAACGGTCTTGAACGACGAGAGCCGCACAAGCCCCGGCTTTGCGCGCGGCGGCTTCGAGACGAATTTTCGTTCGGTGTAATGCACCGCTGCCTTTGCTTCGCGTTTGGCCTGCGAGTTGAAAGCGGCGACTTCGGCTGCTTCGATAATCGCTCGATGCGGCAGCGGCTCGCGGCTTGGGTTGCGCACGACGACGTGCGAGCCGGGATAATCCGCTGCGTGCAGCCACAGATCGTTCGGGCGGGCCACGCGAAAAGTCAGTTGGTCATTCTCCCTGTCATTTCTGCCGACGATGATTTCATATCCATCCGTTGACAAAAACCGACGTCCGATTGCCTTGCCCTCTTTGGCCCGCGCGCGCCTCTCTTTCGTTTTCGGTTCACGCCGGGGCTTGATTCCAAGCAATCTCTCTGCCCGCGCGCGAACCTGTTTGATTCGATCAAGCGACGGGTCTTCTTCGAGGCGTGCAAGCAGCTCTTTCAATGGATCAAGCTCGCGAGCCACTTCGCTTTTGCGCGTAGCCAGTACTGACAGAGCGCGGCGGGCCTTCTGATAGCGCGCGAAGTAATCGCTCGCAGCTTGTTGAAGGCTTCTGCCTTCCCCTAATTCAATTTCGATCTCCGGCTGAGACGAGTTGTAATAATCAATCACCGTTGCTTTTGAATCGTGAACGCGAGCTGTGGCGAGATTGGCGAGTATCAAATCGCCGAATCGTTTCAGGCGGTCGGGGTCTTCAAACCGCGCGAGGTCGCTGGTGACAGCCTGCATCGCGGCTTCGCGTTTCTTGATTTGTCGGGCGAGCAACTGCCTGATGAAGTTATATTCGGCACGCAACGCCTCAACTCGCTGCCGCGCGCTGTAATACCAATCCGCAGCTTCGGAGAGCGAGTCGAATTCAATCCTGTGCAGTCCTTCTGCCTGCTTCAGTTCTATGTGAGAAAGCAGCAGGTCGGTTTTCAGATTGATGATGCGCTCTCCGATTTCAGCTTCAGGAATGCGCGAATAAACCAGCGGCACAGGCTTGCTGTAAAACAGGTCATGTAGCAGGGATTTGAACGCAGCGGCAGGACTCGCATTGCGACAGCGCGCGATGAATTCGGTTCTGAACACGGGCGCGAATATGCTAGTCGGACCGAAAAATGAATTGAGAATGTCCTCTTGCGTTGCATCTTCGCTCAGTCGCGCGAGTGTCTCAGCCGGGTCGAAGTCTTGAATAATTGATGTGCCTTGAGCCTCTGAATAGGGCTTACCGCTTTGGTCAAAGGATGAGATTTCCGTGCCCGAAGCATCGAGCAAATATGCATTCGTCGTGCGACCCGTGAGTGCGAGCACTAAAGAACTCTTTTCTGCCTCGCCGCTCAGGTCAAATCTCTCAACTTCGAGTCTGATGATTCGATCAAAAGGCTCTTTCGATAAGGCTAGGATTTTTGCTCCAGCAAGGCGCTTTCGCAGAAGCGCAAAGAAGGGGTGCGACGATTGCAACGCGGATTTTATTTGTTTGATGTCGCGGCGGGCAAAGTAGAGAGCGGGACTCGTGCGGTCTAACGATGCAAGCAGCATCCGCTCGCCTGTGTCTCTGATGTCAAAGAGAATCTCATCGCCTGCCTTCGCAACCCTTGCGATGAATTGGCCCTGAACTTCGGGTTGAATCTCACGCACGATGGCGGAGAGATAAAAATTCTCCATAGGTTGATATTACTTGAAGAGGATGACCGATGAAACTGCGAAGGGATTCAGATTGAAAGATTGAAAAAGTCATCAAGGCAATCTTTGCATTAACACCTTTTCGTTCGAGGCGTTAATGCAAAGATGTGCGGATAGGTGAATCAGAAATCGCGGGCGACCATCGTGCCTGAGAAGTAGTCCTGCCAGCCTCTGTGCCTGCGGTTGCCTATGGCCCACAGGACGCCGATCATCAACGGCGCTGCCGCGATGAAACAACCGACGGTTCTCATCAATGCCCGCGCTGGTGTGAGCGGCTCGAACGTCGCCGCGTCAACCACGCGCGTATTCGTCATCATCATTCCGAACGTCTTCCCGCAAAGCGATTGCGTGATTGCAAGGTAGAAGAACGAAACGAGGGAGATGATTATCCCCGCAGCCACGCGCGAGTGCTCTTGAGCAAAGCTGCCGTTGGTGATAATGGCGAGCGCGAAGAACGGGAAGCAACTTGCCGCAATCGTCAGCAGGTCAATAACCCATATCGCGAGGTGCGCGACGAGCGAAGGGCTTTCGTTTCGCGCGAACTCAAGCCCAAGCGTTTTGTCCACTTTTCGGATTTCCGCTTCGAGATAATCTATCGGCTCAAGCTCGTCAATAGGCAAGACCGCAGGCGCGCCCTGAACATCTTCAATATAAGATTCGTGCAGGTCGTTTTGATAAGATTCGAGCGGTTCGCTCAATTTCACCTGCGGCTCTGGCTCAACGACAGCGGGCTTTACCGTTTCGGGTTCGTGAACTTCAAGTTCTGGAATCGGTTCTTTGACGACCTCCGGGAGCGGTGCGGTCCTAGCCCTAGCCTCTGGCGCAACTTCAGGCTCGCGTTCCAATGCTCGCGCGGTGGCTTCGCGATCAACGGCGAGCGCACCCTTAGTGCTCGGTTGAATTGGCGGCACGGGTTCAATCTTTGGCAAAGCTGCGCGGTTGGCGTTTTCGGTTGCGCGCCGGACTCGCCTGAGCGCGGCTTCAACGATTGGGTTTGCCTCTTTCTGAGCGGCGGGCGCTGGCTGCGCGGCGAGTCGGCCCGACATCGTTTGAACAGGATGACTGCGGATAGAATCCTGAGCTATGGGTTTTATTTCTCGTTTGTGCGAAGCGCGCGCGCTCACTTGATGTTCGTATGGGCGCGGTGTTATCAAATCATCGTTTAGCTGCTCATCTGCAACCGGCGATTGGTCTGTTGCGCTTGCGCTTGTTTCTGTTGTTGCGCCGTTGCGCTTTGCTTGTATGGCACGAACTCGTTCGTTAAGCTCAACGCGCCAGGCGGGAAGAGGAGTTTCGGCAGGCTCGCTGCTCGTGCGCGTGCGAGTCTTGCGCGGAAACTCTATCAGTCTTGAGTCAGAAAATCTTTGTCCCCGTTTCGGAGAAGGGCGTCTGCACTTGGGACAGCACGATAGTGTATAAGGGTAATTATGCCCGCAACCTTGACATTCCATTCTTGAAGCACCTCAATAATTACGGGGGCATCCTTGCGATTCGGCCCGCATAGTATCAGAAAGCCAAAGGTGAGGTCAATCGAAATCTTGTGCTGCCTTGACTTTGCAGCACAACATATGGACGCAAGCGCCGCAGCATCGGCGAATCAACGATGTGGAAGGCGCGCTGAAAAGAAAAGCGTGAGGCTGTTGTGTTGAAGCCTCACGCTTCTATGAATCATATGCGAGCAAAGAGTTGTTTACCTTTGCTCCCTGCTTTTTGCCTTCTGCCTTTCGTTACTCTTTCGGCGCGGCCCTGCGCGAGCCGCCTGAGTTGGCTGCGGGCGCGCTAGATTCAGGCTCCTCCGAAGTTACAGGTGTCAGGCCGAGCGCCTTGCGAACTTCCGCTTCGATACGACCTGCAATCGCGGCGTCGGTCTTCAAAAGGTTCTTTGCGTTTTCGCGACCCTGACCCAATCGCTCGCCCTGAAAGCTGAACCACGCACCGCTTTTATCAACAACCTTGTGCTCAACTGCCAGGTCGAGCAGATCGCCTTCGCGCGAGATTCCTTCGCCGTACATAATGTCGAATTCCGCTTCCTTGAAGGGCGGGGCAACTTTGTTCTTGACGACTTTGACCTTAGTGCGGTTGCCAACAACTGCGTCCCCGTCTTTGATAGCCGTCGTGCGGCGAATCTCAAGTCGAACCGACGAGTAAAACTTGAGGGCGCGTCCGCCTGTCGTCGTCTCTGGGTTGCCGAACATAACGCCGATCTTTTCGCGAATCTGGTTGATGAAAATCAAACAGGTGTTCGAGCGCGATACTACCGCCGTCAGTTTTCTGAGCGCCTGAGACATCAGGCGAGCCTGAAGTCCGGGCAGCGAGTCTCCCATATCACCATCAAGCTCCGCGCGCGGCACGAGCGCCGCAACCGAGTCAATCACAAGCACGTCAACGCCGCCCGAACGGACCAGCGCTTCGGCGATTTCAAGCGCCTGTTCACCTGAATCCGGCTGCGAAATGAACAGGTCATCAACCCTGACGCCGAGCTTTTCGGCGTACTGCGCATCGAGCGCGTGCTCGGCGTCAATATAAGCCGCGACGCCTCCAGCCTGCTGCGCCTGCGCTACTATGTGGAGCGCGAGCGTGGTCTTGCCGCCCGATTCCGGCCCGTAGATTTCAACGATGCGGCCTCGCGGCACGCCGCCTACACCGATGGCTGCATCGAGGCTCAGACATGAAGTAGAGATGGCCGGGACGTCCACGACCCTCTTTTCGCCGAGCCGCATGATTGAGCCTTTGCCGAACTGCTTCTCGATTCCTGCGATAGCTATGTCAATAGCGCGATTGCGCTCACTGCGTTCATCTGCCATGTTTAATTGGTGCTTCCTTTCTGTTGAGGGATCAACTTGAAAGGTGATTATAGCACATCAGGCGAATCGCCTCATAAAGAATTATCGCACGCATTGGCAAAAGAAAAATTGGCACCGGTCGTAACCGGTGCCCTTGGCCCCTCAGGTTGTAATTGGCAAGCATTCTTGGGTGGGTAATGCCTGTTGTCCGATACTACAGCAATGCCCGTTCCATTAACCATTTCACCGGCCATGATTTCATAGACCATCCAAATTGCGAGTGTTCTAGCTTGATCGAAAATACGCGGTCAGGGTAGGAGCCGACGATATGTCTAGCATTTGCAAAATTGTGAGACAAGAATTCCAACTTCATCCATTCTAAACTTGTCTAAGGTAAGCGAGCGGAGCGCAAGCAAGCCGATTGCGGTTGGCGGCGATGATGCTCCGCAAAGATTTTTTTGCATGGTTGGGAATGAATACTAATCGAACAACGATTATGTATTAAAACAACCTCGCGCCATGTCAGTTAAGGATAAAGCGGGCACGCAGCGCGGGTTGATTGTTGGGTCATTGACAGCATCACTGATATTGCTTGAAGGCGAGGCAACGTGCTGGCATATCAGTTGCACAAATGCTTGATGGAGGGCGATTGGGTTTGAAGAGGCAGACGCTAAGGCGCGCCGAAGTTCTTGAAACTAATCGTCGCTGGCTGCGTTAGAGCGATTGAAAGTGGCGCCGCGCCGCGAAGCGCGAGCGGGAAATCGGTTCTAAGGATGACAAAAGTTTGGTGGTTGACAAGAAGGGTGGAAAAAAAATGGCGATAAGAACAACAAGGAACGTGCACAGAAGCATTCAATCGAGAAACCATGGGACGAGCCGGACGACGCTCGACCCCAATGATCTCAAGAGCGTTGTACGCGATGGTTTAGTGTCCATGACGATGGCCGAAAGAGAGGAGTTTATCCAAGTCCTTGAGGCTGAGATGAGGCGCGCTAACCTCAACATGCGCGCTTATCTGATTCCGCTTGGGATTCCGGGACGAAGCCCCGAAGACCTTACGCCTACGGAAGTGGGCCATCTCGTCAGGTTCTTGAAGATAAACGTGCCGCAAGCGATGCCAGCCGTCGAACGCGCGATGGCGCGCTTCGGCGTCTTTGCCGAAAAGGCGGGTCAGGATCGTTTGGCCGCATAGGTTTTAAGTTTTGGGTTAGTCTCCAAGCCCGCAAGGTTCTGAAAACCTTGCGGGCTTTCGCTTCTTTTCTTACTGCAGAGTGCGCGCGAGACGCACACTCTCGCAAAAAAAATCGTTCCAATTGGCTTTACTGGCATCGAGGTTGCAAACTATATCAGCGCAATCGAAAAGTGCAGGTATTGGCAAGTACGTTTGGCCGCGCCGGGCATTTTGTGCAATAAGACAAAAAGGCAGAGATCTAGGCATTGCCCGGTGCGGCCCTCAATTTCAAACCAGACAGGATGGAGATATGCTTCAACAAGTGGAAGTCCAGAGCAAGAACTTGAAAGATTATGAATCGGTTGTCGGCGCAGATGTTATCGAAGAAATCCGCGAAGCCGCGCGCCCGCTCAAAGGCGCGCGAGTCGTCCACATAAACGCCACTGCTTACGGCGGCGGCGTTGCCGAGATTCTTCAAACGCTCGTGCCGCTGATGCGCGACATTGGCATTGAAGCCGAGTGGCAAGTGATCGTGGGCGAGAAAGAGTTCTTCGTCGTCACCAAAGCGTTTCACAACGCGCTGCAAGGCCATTCCATTGATTTCACAGATGAGATGCGCGAAATCTACCTTCGCAACAACGAGCTGAACGCGAAAATATTCGAGGGCGAATACGACTTCGTAGTCGTCCACGACCCGCAACCGGCGGCGCTGTTGCACTATCACGGGCGCGAGGGCGGCAGGCACTGGATATGGCGCTGCCACATTGATACCTCGACGCCTTACATGGTCGTGCGCGATTTTCTGAAGCCGTATCTGCTTGAATACGACGCGGCGATTTACACGCTCGAAGAATATGTCGGCAGCGGAATGGCTTTCCCGAAGCTCTACATAATCCCGCCTTCAATTGACCCGCTGGCCGAAAAGAACAGGCCAATGGATATGGAAGAAGCGCGCCACATAGTCCATCGCTTCGGCATTGACATCAAGCGACCGCTGATGGTGCAGGTGTCGCGCTTCGATCCATGGAAAGACCCGCTCGGCGTGATTGACGCTTATCGAATGGTCAAGAAGCAGATGCCCGAAGTCCAGCTCGGGCTTGTCGGCTCGATGGCGACAGATGACCCCGAAGGCATGGTCTATTATGCCAAGACGCTGCGCCGCTCAGGCGAAGATTTCGACATTCATGTGTTGTCGAATCTTGACGGCGTTCACAACTGGGAGATAAACGCATTTCAAACAGTCGCCGATGTCGTGATTCAAAAATCAACCCGCGAGGGCTTCGGCCTCGTGGTCACCGAAGCTCTATGGAAAGGCAAGCCAGTCGTGGGCGGCAAAGTCGGCGGGATACCCTTGCAGATAATCGAAGGCGAGACAGGATTCCTCGTGAATGACATCGAGGGGTGCGCCCGCTCGTGCCTCTTCCTTCTTCAGCATCCGAACCGCACTCGCGAGATGGGCGACAAGGCGCGCGAGCACGTCAGAAAGAATTTCTTATCAACTCGCCATCTGATGGATTACGTCAAAATGTTCAACGAGCTTGCAGGATATAGCAAAGAGAGCGCGGCGACCACTACCTGAGTCCAAAATCCGCAGTCCGATGTCCGAAGTCAGCGGCTAGTTTGTTGAGGAATGCTTTGAATCTCCAAGCCGGTTTTAAGACTTCGGACTTCGGACTGTAAAAACTCTCCCAATCTACTGTAGAATTTCCCCTGCAATCGAACAGCGGGTATGGTGATGCTCCGCTGGTAAAGCTGATGTTCAATAAGCCTTCGGTTTTGATATTGATTCTGTTTGCGCCGTCTTTTGTTGTGGCGCAGCAAGCGGGTGTGCGTTCAAACGGCGCTGCGGGCGAACAAACGACTCACGCTGAAGCGCGGGCGAAAGAGATTTTCGCGCTCATTGAATCGAAAGACCGAGACGCGCGCGAACGAATCAAGCAGGCGCTTCGAGATGAGAACTGGTACGTGCGCGGCGAGGCTGCGCGCGCGCTCGGACGTTTGCGCGATAAATCATCGGCGCAGGATTTAATGCCTCTCGTTCAAGACCCGAACTGGTTCGTGCGCGACGCCGCGCTTGCCGCGCTCGCGGAGATTGGCGCGACGGTTGACGCCGCAAGCCTCGTGGATATGCTTGCTTCGCCTGATGCCTATACACGCGCGCGGGCGGCAGCGACGCTTGGAGCGATAAATTACGCGCCCGCGATTGACGCTTTGATTAAAGCATTGAGCGATGCAGATGCATTCGTTCGCCGCGCGGCAGCCGCTTCTCTAGGAAAGCTGAAAGCTGCTAAGGCATCCGATGGCCTCATTGCGATCCTGAAAGACGAAGATGCAGCCGCGCGCAAAGCTGCTGCCGTAGCTTTGGGCTTGATAGGCGACCGCTCTGCGGAAGGCGCAATCATCGCGGCGAGCAAAGACGCGGGCGACGATTCGTTAGCTTATGCGCTTGCGCTTTATCGCTTGGGGAATCGCGATCATCTTGACCATATCACCGCTGCGCTCAAGAGCGAATACGCAGACGTCCGCCACGATGCGCTCGAAACGCTTTTGGAGATTCCCGACCCGCGCGCGCTGCCTGCGTTGTTGGAAATGGCAAAGCCTGCGGCAAATTCGCAGGCCCAAAGTGATGCATTGAAGTTAAATGCTTCTGAATCATTCTCGATTCGTATGGCGCTAGCGCGCGACCTTGTGAAATTCGATGGCGAACATGCGCGCTCTGCTTTGATTGCAATGCTTGATGACCCTGCGCCTCAGGTTCGAGCGCAGGCCGCCGCCTCGCTCGCGAAAGGAAATACAGCGAATGCAGGCGATGATTCATCTGAGCGAAGGCTCACGGCGCTGGTCGCCGCGTTGAAAAAAGAGAAATCGTCTCTGGTCGTTTCGGCCATAACGGATGCGCTGGCGCAGTTCGACCGCTCGCGCGTAGCCGACGCGCTTTTGGATTTGAAAGCGAGCGATGGCAAATCAAGCCCGAACATCGAAAAAGCCCTTGCCGCGTCGAACATTACCGCCGACGCATTGATTGCGCAATTGAATGATGGCGAGTTGAATACGCGCCTTCGCGCTATGGATAGGCTCACGCGACTTGGCGATCCGAAGGCTGTCGAGCCCTTGATCGAGACGCTTTCAAAAGCGAAAGAGAATCAGCTTCGCGTTAAAGCCGCCGAGTCGCTCGGCGCATTGAAAGACCGCCGCGCTGTTGATGCTTTGATCGCCGCATCGAGCGCGAGCGAACCGGAATTGAGAATCGCATCGGTCGCGTCGCTCGGATTGATTGCCGATCACTTGGCAACCGACGCGCTTTTTGTCGCGACAAAGGATTCTGAGGCGGGCGTGCGCGAAGCCGCTATTCGTTCTCTTGCCGCGCTCGGCATTTCAGTCGAAAGGCTCTCGGCTGATGCGACGAGTCCGAGCTGGCAAACGCGCGTTGCGGCTCTTACGACCCTTGCGCGACTCGGGGACAAGAAAGCTGTGCCGGTCGTGATTGCGGCTCTGAAAGACAGCGACTGGCGCGTTCGCACAGAAGCCGCGCGCGCGCTTGGCGCGTTTGGCGATGGGCGGGCGATTGATGCATTGATCGCTGCGCTCGCGGACCCAAGCGCGGATGTGAGAATCGAAGCGACATCCGCGCTCGGTCGCGTGAAAGCGGGTTCCACGCTTGCGGGCCGCGCGCTCGCGCCGCTCACGGCTCTGTTGAATGACCGGGACCCGCGCGTGAGTTTAGCCGCAGCCGAGTCGCTTGCGCGAATGCAAGACCCGCGAGCCATCAACGCGCTCGTGGCTTCGCTTGCGAACGAGGACTGGCGAGTGAAATCGCGCGCGGCTCAGGTGCTCGCGCGCGTCGCAACAGAAGGCTCATTCGATCAGGCAATTAAGCCGCTGGCTGAATCTTTGCGCGACAAAGACCCCGTCGTTCGCTATTACGCTTCCGAAGCGTTGATAGGACTCGGCGCGAAGTCTGTTCCGTCATTGATTGAAGTTTTACGGTCGCAGCGCGAAAGCGACCGCCAGCGCGCGGCTCGCGTCCTGTGGCGGATAGGCGAGCCTGCGGTTGAGCCGCTGATTGCCGTGTTGAACGACAGAAGCTCGACGCCTGAGATGCGGGCCGATGCTGCCGCCGCGCTCGGCGTGATTGGCGACAAGCGGGCGATTAAGAGCCTCGCGCTATTGCTCAGGGACGAGCGATATTTCGTTCGCGAGCAGGCTGCGCGCGCGCTCGGTCAGATGGGCGATGACGCGATTGAGCAGATAATCGAGATGGCAAATGCCTCACTGCCTGCGACTCGTGAAGCGGCAATCGAAGCGCTGGGCAATTTGAAATCTGATCGGGCGATTGACAAGATCATCGAGGCGTTCTCGGATTCAAATACGAACGTGCGCTCGGCTGCGGTGAAGGCGCTCGGGCAGACCGAAAGCGAACGAGCGGTTGCGCCATTGATGGGGCTGCTGAGAGATGAGTCGAGCGCATTGCGCGCGCAGGCTTCCGCATCGCTCGCGCGGTTGGGCCGCGTCGCAGTTCCGGGATTGATTGCTGCGCTTAGAGACACGCGCCCGTCGGTGCGCCAGCTCGCCGCCGAAGCATTGGGCGAGATTGGCTCAAAGGATGCTGTGGCTGCATTGATTGAATTGATTCAAACAGATCAATCGGGCGCGCGGCCAGAAGCCATCCAAGCGTTGGGCAAGATCGGCGACGCGGCTGCGATTGGCCCGATTCTTTCGGTTATGAATCGAGGCTCAGTCGCGGTTCGCAAGCGATCAATCGCGGCGCTTGCTCGGTTCCGCGACGCCCGCGCCGTTGAAGCTCTCACGAATGCGCTCGCGGACAAAGATGAAGAGGTGAGGCAGTCGGCTGCGGCTGGATTAGGCGACATCGGGGACGAGCGAGTGTTGGGCCAGCTTGAGCGCGTGGCCGACAACGACTCAAGCAGCGATGTGCGAAGCGCGGCATCTCAAGCCATCGAGCGCATTCGCGCGCAGGCGCAGCAGCGACCCAAAGCGCAAAGCTCGCGGCCCTGAGAATCTCTGTTTAGAATCTGAGCTTCAGGCTTAGCCGCGCTGAAGCGCGAACTCTCGGCAAAGAGCGATTTGTTATCTTTGAGGTTGGTGAAAAATAGAGATGCGAAGAATGGCAATCATACTGATACTTGGTTTGATAATGTTAGCGCCGCTCGGATGCAAGAAAACGCCTTTGACTTCCAGCGGTGAAGTGAGGCCCGAACCGTCAAACGCAAATAATTCTACAAGGCAGACGAGCGTCAATGTTAATCAGTCCGCGTCCGCCGATGATCGCGACACTAGGCAACTGGACAGCACTGCCGCCACCCTTATCGGCTCGTTTGAGATTAGTGAAGTCCATCAGGAAGGCGTAGTCGCGATGGTCGGCGAGCGCACGAGCAGGTTCACTTTCAGGCGCGATGGAAATTACACGCGCATATCGAAGAAGGGCAATGAGATTTATCACTCGGATGGCGGGAAGTACCGCGTTGAAGGAAACGACAGGCTCGTGTTGACGATACAGGTGACAAAGGAGAAGGGCGTGTTAAAAACCCCCATTGAAAAGACGCACAAGTTCACGCTGTCACCTGACGGACAGGAATTGCGCTTGATAACAGACGACGGCAAGGTGGCCGTCTATCGTCGCGTCGGTTGAATCAAGTGACACGAACGCTTTGCGACAGCGAGCGAGGTGCGATTGAGAAAGCTGTGGCCGTTAACGTTTATGATCCTTTACTTCTCGTGTCGCGCTTCCGCTCCTACTGCGAATCAGCAGGGCGATGATCAGCCGCCGCCGTCAGCGGTCGTTGCGAGTCAAAATGCGCCTGTGAATTCCGGGCGAAAGCTTGCGGGCGAGTTTGTTTTGAAAGTTGAGACGGATGATTACGGCGCAGGCGGCGAGCGGGCTGTTTATCGCTTTGACGAGAGCGGCGCTTTCACGCGAAGACAAGTTTTGAATGGAAGTCCGGCGAACGCGGAAGAAGGCGTGTATGTTATAAGCGCGAGCGGCGAGCTTGTGCTTTATATCGAGAAGGTCGAGGGCGCGTTGCTCGAAGCGGCGCGCGTGGAGCGTTATTCAATCAAGGAAGAGAGCGGCGCGCGGTTAATACTGCAAGCCGACCGAGCCGGGTCATTCATTCTTGAGAAAAAGTGACAAACCGCTTTTCCACTTTTCGACATTCGCGGCTTGCGGTATTATGTCCCTAAGCCGCAAGACGCCTCACGAGAGGCTGGGAGCAAGGGAGCGACAAGCTCCGTAGTTGGTTCGCAAACAGGGAGAAGTTAAGATGCGCGCCTATGATGGTATAAAGGCGGAGCGGGGGCGCGAGGTAACACTTGAGACGCCCGATTTCCTCGAACAAGCTCGTCAGTTACTTTCCCGCAACCTGCCGGTTGAGTTGCGCATGAGTGGAAGCAGCATGAGTCCCGCCATTGAAGACGGCGACATAATCACAATCGAGCCAATTGCGGACCAGCCCATTCGTCAGGGTGACATCGTTTTGTATCAGAGCCGTTACGACACTGCTGTCATACATCGCGTTGTGAAGATAGAGCGCGCAGCCGCAGAGCGCGCCATAGTTACGCGGGGCGACAAATCATCGCAAAGCGACATTCCTGTTCCTATGCACAGGGTGATCGGTCGAGTGAAACTGGTCGAGCGCGCTGGCGAGCGCGTCAGCATGCGAAAGCCGAAGCGGCCTTTCAGTCAAATTCTGCGTGCGTGGCTCAATAGAATGAAGTTCTGGTAAGGAAACCTACCGCCACGCCTAATCCGCAACCCCTTCATTAAATAATTCAATGGTCTGCAAGAATCGTCCCTTGATGGTAGACGATCTTCCAGCCGCGCGCTGTGCGCCGCCAGATGGTTGAGCGGCGAGTAACGCGCTCGCCTTGAGCGAGCGTGTATGTGAGCAGATAGTTGTCGCGGGCTATCTCTTGACAGCGAAAATCGGTTGCCTCGCACTCTTCTTTAACGGGATGCGCGGCGCATTGCACAAGCACATCAAGAACAACCTCGCGATTATAGCAGCGGCCTGAAGCGCCGACCTCCTAGAACTCCGGCTCCATCATATTCTCGAAGTCGCGCCTGCGGCGTGCGAATATTCCCACTGCGCGCGCAGCGATTCCCAGTTTGCAGGAATCATTATCCAGTTGTTCGTTTGCCGGTTCGCAGGATAAGTGAATACCCAGAACAGAACCTGTGTGCCGATGATCGCAAGCAGCGCGATGAGCGATAGCACAAAGCGCTTCTTGGCTCTGCGAGACATGAAAGTGAGCACGAGCGTTGAAAAGAGCGCGCCCGCGATGACGAATCCGAGCAGCGCCCAGCCATAATAGATCTGCTGAACCGTGAAATATTCATCGCGTGTGAGACCGAGCTTGTTCGGCAGCTCCAGCAGGTGCGCCATTGATGGAGCAAAGACCAGGGCCGTGAAGAGCAAGCTGAAGAAACGAATCGGTTTCAATTCCATATTCTCCCGTTCAATCTCGAACATGATTGCTCATATAAACTATACGTGCGGCTGAGAGACTATGCGACTTTGCAGCGCATTATGTTGCCTCTTTCTGTTCTCTATACAATTGCAATTGTTAGGTTGCAGCCCCTCAAATCTCAGGAAGGCCTAATGCTCGGGCCGATGTCCGATGGGAAGAGGTTAGCCAATCGGCGATGTTATATATATGTCTTTTACGCCAACTAAAAAAGATTTTTGTTCGCTCATTGGGAAGGTGGCGGAAACACGCCGCCATTATTCGGCGCTGCCCATCCTGAAGAGACAGCATCGCGCTTCTATCGCTAAAATCAACCGGTGACTTCAGCGTTCCATGTATTAAGCGGGCCTGCCGACAGCTTCGGGTTATCCATAGAACCAAAGTGAGGAATGGGTTTTTGTTTAGATGACCAGCCCGTCCAGCGAATGGGCGGGCCGGTTCGTTGGCTGGAGCCTGCTGTTAAACATCAGGCGGTTGATAGTTTGCAATATCGGCCTTGATACTAACCGCTCGAGCATTTCCTGCGGGTCGAAGTTGGATTGCCTGTGCGCTTCAAGGACCGCAGACGTGGCCTGTTCTAAATGTGCTTCGCTTTCCCATTCAACAATCGTTACAATGTTGAATTCTCCGGGACCTGAAAAATTGCTCAAGAACTGTGTTTCGCACAAAGCCGAGTTGTTTTCTCAACAAGCCCTGAGTGATTTTGACGCGAGACAGAAACTCCTCCCTTGATGAGCCGGGAACAATGAACTTGTCTACGCGGTACACGTGGTTGCTGCTTTCCTGTCTTCCCTTTTGCATTGCGCCTATCTCCAATGCCATGTCTATTTTGAGCCTGTTGCTCCATGGTGCTGCGGCTGGTAGCTGCCGGGCACTGCGCGGAAGCTGATGGCCAGGCGATTCCATCCGTTGATTGTCACGACGGCAAGCGTCAGGTTGACGAGTTCCTCTTCGCTGAACTGCTTGCGTGCGCGGTCATAAAGCTCATCTGGCACATGGTTTTCGGAAATGAGCGTCACGGCTTCCGTCCATTCGAGCGCCGCGCGCTCGCGCTCTGTGTAAAACGGAGACTCGCGCCACGCGTCGAGCAGATAAAGCCGCTGCTCGGTTTCGCCCGCAGCTCGTGCGTCCTTCGTGTGCATGTCAATGCAGTAGGCGCAGCCGTTGATTTGCGACGCGCGCACCTTGATCAGGTGTAGCAACGACTCTTCAAGTCCGCATTCTCTGATGTATGTTTCAAGCCCGTACATTGCTCTGAGTGCTGATGGATTGACTTTGGCGTATTCGATTCGTGATTTCATCTTCAACCTCCTTGTTCGTTCTTATCGGACTACTCATATCATGTAGTATAGCGATGTGCTGTTCGACGCAAGTATTATGGCAGTTCCAGGCGCGCGGCATTGCTTTTTCCATACAACCCCGTTTGTTTTCAGTTGAATCTGTTCATTGGATTGTAAATGCGAGCATCGCAGATTTCTTTTGAAGTAAAGTTCTTGAAGAATACAGTGATTCGAGGGCGGCGATTGATGCGCGTGTACAATGGTTTTCCGGTAGAGTAATAGTATTCGTTTGCCCTTATTTATGAGATCAGGGGAGTAGTTTCCCTGTTGCAAGAAGCGCAATCAGCAGAAGCCCCAAGCCCAAACGATAACCGACGAATACGAATGTCGTATGGCGCTGCAGATACTTGAGCAGGAACGCGATTGACGCATAACCGGAGATGGCTGCGATGACGGTTGCAACGATCAGCGCAGTCCAGTCTGTATGAGTTGAGCGCAGGGCTTTAGGAAGCTCAAGCAGTCCGCTCGCTGCGATGGCGGGAATCGAGAGCAGGAACGAGAAGCGCGCGGCTGTCTCGCGCGTGAGTCCTGCGAATAAACCCCCGGTGATAGTCGTGCCTGAGCGCGACGAGCCGGGAATGAGCGCGAAGACTTGCGCGCATCCTACGATGATTGCGTCGGAAAGTTTTAGATGATTCATATCGCGGCGCTGGCGACCGATTATTTCAGCGATTATCAGGACAAGCGCGAGTCCAATGAGGCTGCCGGCGATAACTCGCAGGTCTTTGGTGAATGTTCCTTCTATCTGATGGCGAAACAGCAACCCCACGATCGCGATTGGCAGAGTGCCTGCGATGATTAGCCATCCAAGTTGCGCCTGCCGTTTCTGCTCTTGATGAACGCGGCTTCGTTTGATGAGAGCGAGGTTAGCGCTTATGAAACCGCCGATGATTCTGAAGATGTCTGCCCGGAAATAGAGCACGACGGCGATGAGCGTGCCGAGTTGTATGACGGCAATGAAGGCGGTCCACTCTTCCGGGCTTTTGATCTGACCCATGAGTTTTCCTGCAAGCGTGAGGTGAGCTGTCGAACTGATTGGAATGAATTCTGTGAGTCCCTGAATGAGACCGAAGATTATCGCTTCGATAATTGACATTAATCGGGCAGTCTCCCATGCATATAGTTGAAGCAGGCGAGTGATAGTAGCGAGCGGCGAGTGGAGCTGTCAACGCGGCGGCGGCGGGTTATACTAGAAGCGATGAAAAAAGGCATAATGAATGAAGAGGAAAAACGTGGGCTGAAGATATTTCTTGAGTTCTGGTTATTGATAGGGCTGCTTGCGGGTTTCAACTTCTATATGTACTACCGCGCGGGAAGCGCAATGTTCTTGGTTGTCGGGATTATTTCCATCGCGGTATTCATCGGGTGGGCTTTATTTTATTTGCTGTATGTTCGCAAAGGCGATGGCCAAGTTGACAGTTCGCGAAATGATTAGTTAGTATTGCCTTTCGCCTTTAGCCGCCGAAAGGCAACAGTATATGGCCAGGTAGCTCAGTTGGTAGAGCAGCGGACTGAAAATCCGCGTGTCGGCAGTTCGACTCTGTCCCTGGCCACCATAGAATCAACACTTTGCGAGCAGCCTTCGGGCTGCTTTTGATTTTTGGTGTGCCGGTGGTGTGCCAGGTTTTCCGACAGTATGGATTCCAGCTTGTCAGAAGCCGCTTTTTGCATTGAGGGTAGGACGTGAGTGTAGGTGTCGAGCGTCAACGTTACTGTAGCGTGTCCGAGTCTTTCGCTTACCACTTTCGGGTTTTCATCGGCAGCGAGTAGCAATGTCGCGCAAGAGTGCCGCAGGTCATAGAGCCTGATTGACTGAGGCAACCCCGCTCGCTTCAGAATCGGCTTGAAATGACGGCGGAATAGATTCTGAACCATCAAAGGCCCGCCTTCGGCTGTGGCAAAAACCAAATCGAGCCTCTGATAGTCAGGGCCAGCTTTAAGCACCTCCTCAGCCTGATGCCGCTTGTGTTCTTTCAAGCTCTGCACAAGAGAGTTTGGGATAGGGATGCTTCGGCGGCTCTTGCTTGTCTTAGGCTCGCCAAAATACCAGCCGCCGCCTTTGCGCCGCCATACGAGAGTTCGTTGCACGGTCACAACAGACTTCTCAAAGTCTACATCCTTCCACTGCAAGCCAAGATATTCTTCAGGCCGCATTCCCGTGACCAGCGCGAAGTGAAACAACACTCCATAGCGGTCTTCGGCTGCGGCTTCAAGGAATCGGGCTGCATCAAGCGGCGATAGTGCCTGCATCTCTTTTCTCGCCTGTCTCGGCAGGTCAACGAACGCTGCCGGATTGCGAGCGAGCATTCCCCACTTGACGGCCTGCTTGAACGCGCTACTGATGACCGCATGAGTATAGCGAACCGTGCGAGCCGACAGGCCGCGCTCTTGCATTTCAGTATAAAGCTCTTGAACTTCAAGAGGCCGCAGGTCTGACAGCTTCTTATGGCCCAACTTTGAGCGCACATATCTTGTAAGCAAATCTTCATAGTCGGCATAGGTGCGCTCGCTCAGTCTCGGCTTTGCAGCCGCCGAAAGCCACTTGTCAAGATACTCGCTCACGGTCATAGGTGACGGCTCAACGAAAGTACCCATGTCCATCTCTCGCAAAACGCCGTTGAGAAACGTCTGAGCGTCTTTCTTGTTGCCGTCAATTTGCTTGCTGAAATACTTTCGCTTGCCCGTGTGCGGGTCGCGCCCTTGAAAGACGCGAATCAACCACTTGCGTTTTCCCTTCTTGATTATCTGTCCTGCCATACCTTCCCTTTCTGTCACTGGATTGGTTGAACTATCAACAAGTGAATACTAACATTGTAGCTAGTCAGAATCAATCATAAAGTATCAAAATGTGAGTATTCACTTGTTGTCATTGAGCCGCGAATATGGTAGGCTCGAAATGCTATGGGACACATCAAGCTCAAAATCAAAGAAGCGGCTGAGTCAAAGGGGTATGACAATCCATTCGCGCTCTCGCAGAAAACAGGCATCAACTACGCGATATGCTACAGGCTGTGGCATGGCAATCAGCGAAGGATTGACCTGTCAACTCTCGAAAAGCTGTGCGACGCTCTGAGAGTAAATCCTGGTAAGCTCTTTGAGTACAACCGCGAATAATCTGCAATCGCGTTTAGAGCCATCCAGACGAGTTTTCGAGCGTGAGGACAGGTCAGAGGCCATCGCCATCCCTGAAAATCGCTTATAAGCAAAATCTGAGCATTTTGCATGATGAAGCCAAGAGTCAAACCGCTTCATGGGTATCTCCGTTCGTCATGGGTTCCCCAAACGGTGTTCAACGCCTCTACATCCTCATCCGACCAGCCGCGCCGCTCCCCTACAGGCAGAGGCGCGCCGCGCCATGCAGTCTCATCAAGGCGAGACATTCTAAGAATGTCCCATGCTGCTTTCGTGTCGCCTTCCTTTAACTGCTTTTCAATCACATCAAGCGCAGTGTTGAGCAGGCCGCGCATACGCTGTGCCTGCTCTGCCCAGAGCTCTTGCCGTCGCCGGAAAAGGGCATCCCTGAATTGCTCATTGTGATTGAACCACTCGGAAACGGTTTGGCGAGCAACGCCTATGCTCTCAGCCGCCGCC
>DATLXU010000079.1:0-102685 GCA_035575515.1 Blastocatellia bacterium | reverse complement strand
TTGTCTTTCCAGCTAGAGATAGTCATAACTTCAAACATAGCATTAGCGATAGAATGAATTGCGTCAGGCTCCATAAGTCTTCTAGGAGAAGACTTATGGAGATTTCTCATTTTTTCAACCAGTATTTCTTACGTGCTTCGGCGGAAACCGCCGCGCTTGACACCTTTTTTAGCCGTGTGTTAAGTTTCGTGGCTTGAACTGGCGATAAAATTCTTAATAGGGAGTTCATGCTTTGCTCGCTAACATCGCGCTCGCTTTCGCGGAGGGCAGCGATAACATCATAAGCCCTGACCTGTCGCTCGTCGTTGTCTTCGTCCTGTTCATCATATTCGTTTTTTTGATGAATGAGCTTCTGTTCAAGCCCGTCGGCCACGTGCTCGACGAGCGACACACGAAGACCGAAGGCGCGGTGAACGAAGCGCGAGCTGCCTCGCGACGCTATCAGGCGAAGCTCGCAGATTATGAAGCGACCATTCGCAGCGCGCGCGTTGAAAGCTATCGCAGACTTGAGCAGGACCGCGCAACCGCGCTTGAGCGGCGTCGTCAATTAATAGAAGAAGCAAAGCAGCGGTCGAATCTGGAAATCGAGCGGGCCAAAGCCGAGATTGGGCAGCAAACAAGCCAGGCTCGCGCCGCGCTCGAAAGAGAGTCTCGCCAGATTGCAGAGCAAATCTCGCGCACCCTTCTGGGGCGCACAGTGGGAGGTGGGGCCGATTGATTATAGTCGCCTTAACTGAAGCGGCCCTTTTATTACTGGCCGAAAATCAACAGTCCGGCAGCCTTCTGACCAGCCCCGCTCTGTGGAGGATTCTTAACCTTTTAATATTTGTTCTCATCCTTGTTTGGATCCTCCGCAGCAAGGTTCGCATCGGTCAGGTCTTTGACCGCCGCGCCGCCGCGATAGTCAAAGAACTGGAGCAGGCTCGCCGCGAAAAAGAAGAAGCGCAGCAGCGGCTCGCAGAAGTTGAAGCGCGGCTTGCGCGACTCGATGAAGAAGTCGCACAGATTCGCGCCGAAGCCGAGCGCGAAAGCCGCCGCGAGATTGAGCGAATCGAGCGGGCCGCAGAAGCCGACGCCGAAAAGATCAAACAGACAGCGCAGCGCGAAATCGAAGGCGCGATGAAAGCCGCGCGCACTGAGCTTCGCGCGTTCGTCGCCGAGCAATCCGTAGCGATGGCCGAAGCGATGATTCGCCGCGAGATTCGCCCTGAAGACAACAAGCGGATGCTGGATAAATACCTTGATGAACTGCGCGAGGTGAACAAATGAGCGTGACAGCAGTCGCCCGCCGCTACGCCGAAGCCCTCGCTGACGTTGCCGTCGAGCGCAATCAGGTCGAGCAGACCGAAAGCGAATTGCGCGCGATGACAGAACTTTTTCGTCAGAGCCGCGAGCTTACGGATCTATTCGCAAGCCCGATAGTCTCGCAAGCCGACAAGGGCCGCGTGCTCGACACAATCATTGAACGCACGCGCCCAAGTCAAATGATTGCAAACCTGCTGCGCGTGATGCTTCAACACTATCGCTTGCATCATCTGGCTCAGGTCTATGAGCAGTTTCAACGCGAGATGAACGAGCGGCGCGGCGTTGTCGCCGCCGAAGTCGTGACGGCGCAGCCAATCGGCCCGACCGAGCAGCAAGCCCTTAGCCGCCGTCTCGAAGAGATAACGGGCAAACGTGTGCAGCTTCAATTCAAGACCGACGATTCATTAATCGGCGGCGTCGTTACACGCATCGGCTCGGTCGTCTATGACGGTTCGATTCGCACGCAGCTTCAGGAGATTAAAGAGAGATTGAAACAGGGCGCATAGAATCGAAATCTCAAATTTGAGATTTGAAATTTCAAGAATCAAAACGCGCGTCGTGGGAGAAAGTCAATGGAAGGAATCAGAGCAGACGAGATAAGCAAGATAATACGCCAGCAGATTGCGGGCTACGACACTGCGGTTGAAGTGACCGAAGTGGGCACGGTGATTCAAGCCGGTGACGGCATCGCCGAAATCTACGGACTCGAAAAAGTGATGGCGGGCGAGTTGCTCGACCTGCCGCACGAGGTCGCAGGCATCGCGCTCAACCTCGAAGAAGACAAAGTCGGCGCGGTCTTGTTCGGCGACTACGAAAAGATTAAAGAAGGGGACGAGGTTCGCCGCACCAAGCGAATCATGTCCGTGCCCGTAGGCGAAGAGATGATCGGGCGCGTCGTAGACCCGTTGGGTCGCCCGCTCGATGGGCGCGGGCCGATTGACACGGGCGGCAAGTTCAACCCGCTCGAAAGAATCGCGCCCGGCGTGATGGATCGCCAGCCCGTGCGCGAGCCAATGCTCACGGGCCTCAAAGCGATTGACTCGATGGTTCCCATCGGGCGCGGCCAGCGCGAGTTGATCATCGGCGACCGGCAGACGGGTAAGACCGCTGTCGCCATTGACGCGATCATCAACTCGAAGGGGAAAAACCTCATCTGCATCTACGTCGCAATCGGCCAGAAGGAATCAACAGTCGCGCAGGTGAAAAAGACGCTCGAAGATTACGACGCGATGGGCTACACCATAGTCGTTGACGCATCGGCGTCGAAGCCTGCGGCTATGCAATACATTGCGCCTTACGCGGGCTGCGCGATGGGCGAATACTTCCGCGATCGCGGCCAGCACGTTTTGTGCATCTACGACGACCTCTCGAAGCACGCGTGGGCATATCGCTCAATCTCGCTGCTGCTTCGTCGCCCGCCCGGACGCGAAGCCTATCCCGGCGACGTTTTCTACCTGCACTCGCGACTTCTTGAGCGCGCGGCGAAACTCTCCGACCAGCAGGGCGGCGGGAGCCTCACCGCTCTTCCGATTATCGAAACGCAAGCGGGCGACATCTCGGCTTACATTCCAACGAACGTCATTTCGATCACGGACGGCCAGATATTTCTCGAGGCCGACCTGTTTCACTCAGGCGTGCGCCCCGCGATAAACGTCGGCAACTCCGTGAGCCGCGTCGGCGGCTCAGCCCAGACGAAAGCGATGAAGCAGGTGGCGGGCACGCTTCGATTGGACCTCGCGCAATACCGCGACCTAGCGGCGTTCGCGCAGTTCGGCTCCGACCTTGATAAGGCGACACAGGCGCAACTCAATCGCGGCGCGCGACTGACGGAACTGCTCAAGCAGCCGCAGTATTCGCCTATGCCGCTTGAGCAGCAGGTGGTTTCGATATGGGCCGGTACGAACGGGTTCGTTGATGACATTCCGCTCGAAGACGTGAAGAAGTTCGAGCAAGGGCTGCTCTCTTTCGTGGAGAATGCCCGAAGCGGCTTGCTTGAAAAGCTGCGCGAGCGGCAGAAGATTGACGATGAAATTGAATCCGAGATGCGCGCAGCAGTAACTGAATTCAAAGAGCGCTTCACATCGGAAGCGAGCGCCGCAACGGTTGCGGCAGACTAACAGCAGGGGGCGGGAGTCAGGGGTCAGGGATGAGAAATCAATCTCAGTTCTGGCCCTGACCCCCGATCCCTGCCCCCCGATCCCTGACTATGGCAAACCTTCAAGACCTGCGCAGGAGAATTCGCTCCGTGCGCAACATGCAGAAGATAACCAGCGCGATGAAGATGGTCGCGGCTGCCAGATTGCGTCGCGCCCAGGACCGAGTTATTGCCGCGCGCCCCTATGCCAACACCATGATGCGCGTGCTCGGAAGACTTGCCGCGCGCGCGGGCGATTTTCATCACCCGCTGATGGACCCGCGAGGCGACGAGCGATACGTGCTCGTGCTCGTGACATCGGATCGCGGTCTTTGCGGCGCGTTCAACACGAACCTGATTAAAGCGGCGCAGCAGTTCATTCGCGAAAACGCGAGCAGGCAGGTTGATCTTATTGCAGTGGGTCGCAAGGGGCGCGACTTCTTCCGCCGCCGCGTGAGCTTGCTTGGCGAATACGTCAACGTCACCGCGCGAACGGTGCATCACGAGGACGCCGCTGTGATTGCGCGCGAGATAATGGAGATGTACACGGCGGAAGACTCGACCATTGATCGCGTCTTTATTCTCTATAACGAGTTCAGGTCTGTGCTATCGCAGCGCGTCGTTATCAAGCAGTTGCTTCCCATCGGAGCCGAAGCGTTCACGGAAGGCGAAGAGGCGCGCGGCGGACTTGCTACGGTCGCCCCGCGCGAAGCCGGTCAAGGCGAAGTTCTAATTGATTACATCTACGAGCAGCCACCCGCTGAGATTTTCGGAAGTCTGCTGCCGCGTTACGTCGAGACGCAGGTCTTTTATGCGCTGCTCGAATCCGTCGCGAGCGAGCAGGGCGCGCGAATGACGGCGATGGACTCGGCGTCGAAGAACGCAGGTGAGGTAATTGATACGCTCACGCTAAACATGAACCGCGTGCGTCAGGCATCAATCACGCGCGAGATCATCGAAGTCGTTTCCGGCGCGCAGGCGCTCGAAGGCTGAAGCCGCAAGGCAAGAGTAAAAAGGCAAAAGCGAAGGCGGGAAAGGCATGAAAACCATCCCATCTCCTCAATTTTACCTTTTGCCTTATTCTTTTCTCTTTTGCCTTTTTCACTTTTGCCTTTATGATGAGGCTATGGTTGAGAGCGTAACGACTGCCGGCGACTCGCTTGCGATGAAGGTCGTCAAGTACTGGCTGCCCGTGCTGTTGATGATTGTCGCGATGTATTACTTTTCGACTGACGTTCTTTCGGGCGAAAACACTCGCAGCTTCATTGAAGAGATTCTCGGCTGGCTCGGCTATAACATCACACCCCGAACCGCTGAAAGGCTCAATTACATCACTCGCAAAGCGGCTCACTTCATCGAATACGCGATACTTGCGGCTCTGCTGTTTCGCGCATTCCGCGCGGACTCTATCATGCGGTGGCGATTGCGCTGGGCCGTCTATTCATTCTTTGTGGCGGCGGCGTGGGCATTGTTAGACGAATACCATCAAACTTTCACGCACGACCGCACCGGCTCGATTAAGGATTCAATGCTTGACTCGGCGGGGGCGTTGTTTATGCTGATTGTGATTGCTGTGTTCAATTATAGAAAAAACCGTAAGCAGGCAGCTTTATGAGTGTTGTGCAGCCCGCAGACATAGACACGCCCGACCAGCACATCACGTTTCTCAAACGGCAGTGGCGCGCGCTGGCCGCATTCGCCTGGCAGAAGTATTTATCCGAAGGGCGCGGCGCTGTCGTCGTTGATTTAAGGAACGCTTCAACGGACGGGCCAAATCTCAATGTGCCGACTTTCTACATCGCCGAAGCGAGCGAGCGGTTAGCGAAACTTGGCGGCTGGCCTAATCAAGAGATTGCAGAAGTGGTTCGAGATTATGACCCTGAGCAGGATGTCGTCTTTATCTTTCTTCGACTCGACGGCGACATTTATCACTACAATGTTTCGGATGAGCTAACCCCGCCGAAAGCTCACGCTGCAAGGCAAACGAGTGTGAAAGCTCGTTAGCGCGTCACTGCAAGAGGGGGCCGCGCGTGGGGTCCTCGATGTAATGGCCGACTTGCAACGAGCGCAGCACCTCATTCCACACGGGGTTCAATCGCCCTGCGTCTTCCGGCCAGAAATCCATAGTGATAATCGGCAGGATGTTCGAGCCGCGCGCGATGCAGATGCGTGAGCGCGCTTCCCGCTTCAGCACAGGATCGGTGAAGACCATTTCGGTCCAGCACATCTCAAGGTCGGGCCGCTTGAGCTCATGCATCTTGCCCTGCACAGTCGGATTGCGGTGATCGTCTTTGATTGTATCCTCGACCAACTGTCTTAGCGGCAGCCCCGACCAGTCAATCGGCGGAAGGCGCAGGTAAGAAACTTCTAACCGACAGTTGTCATCGGGCGGAGCCGCGTCATAAAACTTCGTCGAGTTTTCGCCCAGCTCCAATATCCAGCTCTGAGGGATGTCGAAGCGAACCGCACCGCGGTCAGCAACAAAGATTCGGTAGCCGGGCCTTGCTCGCCAGCCGTGCCCCTTCTTTAATTTCATCTCCTCTTTGATCCAATCTGCCATAACGCCTCCGACATCACACTCTCGGAAAGCTCTGCAGCCCACGCTTTCGATACTTTTAAGCGCGGGCTGCGAAATTAAAGTGAATTACAGCCCGGCCATGTCCCACTTGCGGCGAGTATCAATTATGAGCTTTGCGACTTTTTCAGTCACCTTCGCGAAATACTCGTCGGCTTTCTTCTGATCGAACTTCACATAGCCCTGCCCTTCTTTATAAAGCCCGATTGACGACGGCGAGGGATAAGCAGAATAAGTTCCCGGCGCGGGATTCGGCGTGGCAAGATTGTCTGAATATTTTTCTTTGTGAACGAGCTTCGGATCAATCGCCTGAATGAAAGCCGTCTCGTTCCAGCCCGCGTGCCCGCCGTCTTCGCCGAACACCTGCAGCGTCACATCCGACGCGTAGCTCCACCAGTTGATGACGAGCGTGCGCACGTGCTTCTCCTGTCCGACTTCCATTGCAACTGAATTGAGCACAGCCGTCTGCGGGCCGCCGTGCCCGTTGATGACGATGATGTTTCTAAATCCGTTCTTCGCAAGCCCCGCCATCACGTCGCGCACGTAAGCGCGATAAGCCGCTTCTGAAATCGAAAATGCGCCGGGATAAGCATCCATGCTTCCGGTTATGCCGAACGGGATGACGGGCGCAATCATCGCGTTCACCTCGCGGGCGATCTTTCGAGCCATAGCGACGGGCGCAGTGATGTCCGCGCCGTTGTTGATGACGCCGTGCGGTTCGAGCGTGCCTGTAGGCAGTATGACCGTGTTTATCTTCGACGGAACGACTTCTTTGAACTCCATCCAGTTGATGTCGCTCATCTCTCGCGTGGTGACTATATCGGAAGACTGCGCTGCTGCAGTCGCGCAAACGAAACCAATTACGCAAAGCGATAAAAACAGTTGTGCGATACGAATCATTGCTGTTTCCTCCGGGAATTGATTTTCTGTTCGCGCAGATTTTAGCACAGCAGTTGTCAGTTGCCAGCAGGTCAAACATTGACAGCAACAATCGCTCAATGTTGTACCAATCATCACTTAGAAGCTTCAACTGACAACTGACGACTGGCAACTGATCAGGATACGTTTGAACAGGCAAGCCGGCGAAGGTATACTGCGCGGTAAGAAAGATACGCTCGCTGTTGAAAAGCTATGACGCATTTGGCGTGAAGAACGCTCTTGAAAGATTTCAAGCGCGGCTGTCACGCGAGTTTCATTCGATTTCTTTGTGGGAGTTAACGACATGAACAAGACCTCTCGGCGTGAATTTCTGAAGCTTGCGGCGGCAGGCTCTTTCATTGCCAGCCGCTCGCATTTCGTGTTGGCGACAAATCAGAACGAGCCGAAAAATGTTTCCGCGAACGACAAGATTCGGCTCGCCACAATCGGCATAGGCGGGCAGGGCACGGCTGATACGACCGTTGCGCTGCGCGTGCCCGGCGTCGAGCTTGTCGCCGTAGCAGATGTTTACGACGGGCGCTTGATTCGCGCGAAAGAAGTCTTCGGCAACCAAATTTTCACCACGCGCGATTACCGCGAGATACTGGCGCGGCCCGATGTCGACGCGGTCATCATCGCCACGCCCGATCACTGGCACTCGCAAATCTCGCTCGACGCGATGAGCGCAGGCAAAGATATCTATTGCGAAAAGCCCATGGTGCAGACGCTCGATGAAGGCCGCCGCGTCATCGAAGTGCAGCGCAAGACCAATCGCATCTTTCAAGTCGGCAGCCAGCGCGTCAGCTCCGTCGTCTATCAAAAAGCGAAAGAGCTTCTGGCTTCGGGCGCGATTGGCGAATTGAACCTGATCGAAGCGTGGTGGAATCGCAACTCGCCCATAGGCGCGTGGCAGTATTCAATTCCGCCCGACGCTTCGCCCTCGAACATTGACTGGGACCGTTTCTTGGGCAAAGCGCCGAAGCGACCCTTCGAGCCGGTGAGGTTATTCCGCTGGCGCAACTATCGCGATTACGGGACGGGCGTTGCGGGCGACCTGTTCGTTCACCTGTTTTCGGGAATGCATTACGTCACAGGCTCGAACGGTCCCACGCGAGTGATGACAAGCGGAGGATTGCGCTACTGGAACGACGGACGCGATGTGCCCGATGTAATGCTTGGCGTTTACGACTATGCGAAGACGGCGCAGCTTCCGGCCTTCAACCTGTTTTTGAAAGTCAACTTCGCCGACGGCATGGGCGAAAACTCAGGCTTCCGTTTCGTCGGAAGCGAAGGCGTGATGACCATCGCGCAGGGCGTGACCGTCTCGCGCAGGCAGAAGCCGAAAGAGCCGGGTTACACGATTAACACCTTTCCGAAAGAGGTGCAGGAGGCATTCCTGAAAGCGTACCGCGCGAAGTACCCGGAAGACCGCAGGCAGATAAGCGAGGCGAGCGAGACAACTTACTCTGCGCCGCCAGGCTACAGCGATTCGCTCGATCACTTCACGAATTTCTTCGAGGCGGTTCGCACGCGCAAGCCCGTTGTTGAAGATGCCGTGTTCGGATTCCGCGCCGCCGGTCCCGCGCTGCTGTCGAACCTGAGCTATTTCGACAACCGCGTCTATGGCTGGAACCCCGATACGATGAAGATTAGCGGCGACTGATGCGAGTTGCGGCACGAGACATGAGAATAGCTGAAGCCGCAGAGGACGCGGAGCGCACGCAGGGTTTCGCTGAGGATTCTACGTGCGTCTCTGCGTGCGCTCCGCGTCCTCTGCGGTTATTTTCATTGGCCACGTTCAATTGCAAATCGTTATACGACAAGTGAAGATTGAAAACGAATGTTTGAAGACCTGTCGAAGTACCACGAACCCATCAGCAATCTCTTCAAGCTGCCTTCATCGCCCGAAGAATGGGCGCAGTATCGTTTGAGCGACGAGCAGGTCGAGTTCTTCAAAGAGAATGGCTACGTCGCGGGCATTCGCGTACTCGATGACGAGCAGATTGAAACCTTGCGCGAAGAGTTGAATGAGATCGTTGATCCTCGTCATCCTGCGCATCACCTGTTTTACGAGTTTCATTCAAACGAGTCGAGCGATCCGTCGCAGATACTTTTTCACGCGCTCGGAGCGTGGCGCATCAAGCCCGGACTTCACGACGTGCTGTGGCATCCGGCGTTTACTGTGCCCGCGTCCCAACTGCTCGAAGGCGCTGTGCGATTCTGGCACGACCAGATTTTTTACAAGCCAGCGCGTCACGGCGGCATAGTCGCGTGGCATCAGGATTATTCTTACTGGACACGAACTCAGCCCGTAGCTCACCTGACGTGCTGGATAGGGCTTGACGATTCGACGCGAGACAATGGCTGCGTGCATTACGTGCCCGGCAGCCACCGCTGGCCGCTTTTGCCAATCACGGGGCTTGCCAATGATATGAACGCGATTGAAAGCGTGTTGACCGACGAGCAGAAAACCGCGTTCAAGCCCGTCGCGATTGAATTAAAGCGAGGCGAAGCGTCGTTCCATCACCCGCTGATGGTTCACGGTTCATTCGAGAATCGCACCCTCAGCCCGCGCCGTGCCGTTGTGATAAATGTCTTTCGTGATGGCGTTCGCTCGGCATCAGACAACCCGCCGCTCGAAGGCGTGCCGCCTATCCCGGCGGGCGAGAAGATGGGCGGTCAGTTCTTCCCGCTGTTGTTCGATCCGCACCGCAGTTGAACACGGGTAATCCCATCACAGACAAACACGGATGCGATTGGCAACTTGACAGTCTCACAATCAACTGTGTTTATCTGTGATGTTTTTGTCTGTGTTAATCTGTGGTTTTGCTTTGCCTTTAATCTCAACTTTCGTATACTTGTCACTCCAGGAGGCAAGGCTTCAATCGGCATTAACAATCGAAAGTGGTTCCCGGCGGTGAACCGGCCCTGTCAGGTTTTCACATAGAAAACAAGGAGTAACGCCATGCGCCTATCTGCTGATAGCTCATTAAACAATAAGAACTCTCTTCGATTTCTGCGCATTAATTTTTCAAGCAGCGCGAAGCGACGATTGATGCTCGCTGCAATTGTCGCAACTACCATGCTCGCGACGATGGTAATTCCTTCGCGTCCGCAGGCACAGCAGAGTTGCGATCCCCCGTGCGAACGCGACACGCGACAGGGGTGCTTCGCTTCTGATAGCACAGATATTATTTTTATGGTTGATCGTTCGGGCAGCATCGCCGAGCGAGGACAAACTTACAATCTGGAATTAGAAGGCATCATTCGCGCGCTGCGCGATACGACCGTCATCCCGCGCGATGGCTCGGTCGCCGTAGGCGTTTTGACTTTCAATCGCGCCGCACAGATCAACGTGCCGCTCACAGTAATAAATTCAGCGTCGGACGCTGCTGCCGTCATCGCCGCGCTTCAAGCTCTGAAGTGCGCGACGCCAGGCAGCGCCGCGCCTCCCTGCCCTGTCGACGATACGGACTACAACGCCGCGATAATGGCCGCAGACATTCACTTCCGCCAATCGCGCTCGATTGAAGGTCCGAGATACCTCGCGCGCCGCATCATGCTTATGTCTTCAGACGGCGCGCCGAACATTGCTGATTTCGGCGCGCGCGAATCCACGCTTGCTCGCAACGCTGCGGCTCGCGACGGCCTTCGACTTGAGCTTGACGCTTTCCTCGTTGGCCTTGAAAGCTCATCGCCTCAGTTCGAGACGAATCGAGCCAACCTTGAGCGCATAGCGTTTCGCGTCCCCGCGAGCGCAGGCCAGCCAATCGTTCAGGCCATCAGCGGCGGCGATTGCAACCGAGCAGGCGCGAGCCTCGCAAGCGCCGACTGCAATCGTCAAGCGGATGAATTTGCAACGCGCACGCGCAGCCTGCTTCGCTCTGACATAAAAGCTACAAGCCTCGTCGTGAATACCGATGCGGACACAGACCCGAACGCGACGGTGACGGGCGGGACGCTTTCGCTGAGGCAGGCAATCGAGCGAGCCAACTGCAACGGCGGCAACGCGACTATCACATTCGCCGAAAGCGTTCGCGGCAAAACGATTCGCCCGCTTATGCCCCTTCCCGCAATCACTCAGCCTGAAATCACAATTGACGGGTGCGACGGCGCGAACTGCAATCCTTCGGTGACAATTGACGGAAGCCTTACGGACACTTCGCAGGGCGAGCATCATTGCGACGGCATACTGATCCGCTCAAGCCGCGACACTGTGCGCGGGCTTCGCATCATTAACTTCAAGCGCGCGGGCGTTGCGATTACACCTTGCTCGATTGACTCGTTCGGAATGAATCGAGTTGAGTTGAATCGCCTCGAAAACAACACCGCAGCGGGCGTGCTGGTGTGCGATCCGCCTGCGATTGATGACAAGGCCGCAGCAGCAGGAGTGAAGATTCACAGCGAAGGCAACACGATTTCGCGCAACGCGATTTCGGGCAGCGCAACGTTGATTGATCTCGGCTGCACCGAGAGCACCGCCGGGCCGACCGCTAACGACGCAGGCGACGAAGATGCGGGACCGAACACGCTGCTCAACTTTCCAGGCTCGATGGCTGTGGCCACTGACGGAAGCAACGTAAAAATCACGGGGCAGGCTAATGGGCCAACGGTTGCGGGTGCGACGATTGAGATTTTCGGAGTCACCCAATTCCACGTCGCAAATGGCAGAGTCATAGTTGATGGCGTTTCGTTCCTGGCTTCGACGACGGCTGACACAACGGGCGCGTTCATGGCGGCGGGTGTTGCGCCTTCAGCAACTGGAATCTACACGGCAACGGTGACGGACGTCGCAGGCAATACGTCAGAGTTGTTGTTCGACGGCGACCCGACTAATCCCAATGATCCGAAGCTTCCCAAGCCTCAGATCAGCGTCAACATCAACGTTACGACTCCGATCTCATTCGGCAATGTTGACGTGAACGGGCCGCCACAGACGAAGACGATTGAGATAACGAACACGGGCAACGCGCCGCTCACGGTTAACTGCCGCGCGCTCGTCGCAAGCTGCACCGCCGGAGTTCCCGGCGCGCCCGATCCACGATTTACGGTGACGGGCTGCCCGACCGCGCCGCTCAATTCGACGACAGGCCCGAACGATCAGATGAATAAAGTGATCATCACGATAACCTTCCGCCCGAACCCGCAGGGATTCACAGGTAATGTATGTGGGCCGACTGAAGTCTGCTTGACGCTTGATGCGAATGACCCGTTGAAGCCCGTGATTGCTTCGCGAGTCACGGCAACAGTTGTCGGAGTCACACAACCTGTCGTTTCGGCAACGCAGCTTGTATTCAAGCGCGTTGCGGCTCGCGCCGTGCCGCGAACGAGAAAGATTGCATCGCAGAGCTTTACGGTTGAAAACAGCGGCTGCGAAAACCTCGTCATCACGTTCGGCTCGATTCTTCGGACGGGCAATGACGTGAGCAACAACCGGCGCGACGATACGAAGTTTTTCACTGTGATGGTGAGCAATCCGGGCGGGCCGGATACAGTCTTCGGGCCGACCTCTCAGGTGAGCATCGCGCGAGGAACTGCGAACCGCCGCACCTTCACCGTGCTTTTCAATCCCGTGATTCCGTCAGTCTCGAACTGCAAATCGCAAGGGCCGCTTTCGGCAGAAGACGTTTTGCCAGATGAGTTCACGTCGGTGCTCACGCTCAACACGAACACCGGCAGCCCAATCACTGTGAATCTTGTTGGCCGAGTAAAGACGGGCGTTAGGTTGATTGATCCTACAAACCCGGCGAACGCCCCTGTTGTGACGCTCACGCGTTCGGGCAATGATTTCACCGTTCAGTTTTCGGTTTACGATTCCGACCTCAACGTGAACACCGCGACGTTCGAGTTCATGCGGAGCAATGGCAGCGTGGTCGGGCAACCAATCATTGTCAACCTCAGAGATTCGCTGCCAGGTTGTCTCGCGAAAGGGCAGAGCTTTACCGTCACTCAGCGATTCACGGGAGCCGCGTCTAATCGAAACGCCGTCATGGTTCGCGTGACCGTCTCTGATGGTGAATCGAGCGATACAGCGACCTCAAACACTATCAGCAGGGGGAGCACAAGGTCGTCACAGTGATGATCTCAGAGAGAAAAGCCTCGCGCCGCAGACACACAGGCGCAGAGGGACGCAGAAGATAACGAACTCACTTCTCCGAATCTCTGCTTCTCTGCGTTGCTGCGGCGCGAGGCTCTTGCTACAACTATGGGGAAAACGATTTTGATAACGGGCGCATCGAGCGGGATTGGCCGCGCCACCGCTCTGTTATTTCAAAAGCGCGGATGGAACGTTGCTGCGACGATGCGACGGCCTGAAGACGCCGAAGGGTTGGCCAATTTAAACAACCTCGCCTGCTTTCGCCTCGATGTCACAGACCTATCATCCATCAAGCAAGCACTCAGCGACGCAATCGCGCGATTCGGCCCGATTGATGTGCTTGTAAACAATGCAGGCTATGGGCTTGTCGGCCCGTTTGAAGCCTCAACACCTGAGCAGGTCGAACGACAGTTTGCGACGAACGTATTCGGATTGATGAACGTCACGCGCGAAATCCTTCCTCATTTCAGAGAACGCGGCGGGGGCGTGATAATCAACATCTCTTCGATGGGTGGGCGAATAACCTTTCCGCTTTACAGCATCTATCACGCGACGAAGTGGGCCATCGAGGGATTTTCGGAATCGCTTCAATTCGAGCTTCGACAGTTCAACATCAAAGTGAAAATCGTCGAGCCGGGTCCAATCAAAACGGACTTCTACGACCGCTCGATGGATTTAATCTCAAATCCTGAGCTGACGGCTTATGACAAGTTTGTCGTGCGAGCAATGCCGAACATGCAACGCGCGGGCGCGACGGCTCCAGGCCCTGAAACGGTTGCAAAAGCGATTTACAAAGCCGCGACCGACGGCTCGTGGAAAATGCGGTACACGGCTAACTCCCGATTGATACTCGCGCTGCGCAGACTGCTTCCGCTCAACACCTTTAACGCGATAATCCGCCGCGCCGTGCTCCGCTAGTTTTTGTGAAGCGGCGCGGGAATAAAATCCGCTCACCAGCGCATATATTTCATGCATAGAGCTTTGCTCAATAAAGCGTATGGAATGGCTGCTTATCTTAAACAACAATGAATTTCGAGGGCAGCAGGCATGAAAACGAAAATGATTTACATTCTTTTAATCGTCGCGGCGGCGGTCTTATGCACAGTGATTCTTGCCCGCAGAGCTTCAACGCCAGCACCCGTCAACACCGGCGCGCCCGAAGCTGAAACAGCAGTGCTGCCGATTGATGGCAACGCTGCGCCGGTGCTCGTTGAGTTGTTCACATCCGAAGGCTGCTCAAGCTGCCCGCCCGCTGACGACGTGCTTGCGCGATTGGACGAGCAATCAAATTCGGGCGCGCCGATCATTGCCATCGGTGAGCACGTTGATTATTGGAATCGTCTGGGGTGGACCGATCCGTACTCGTCCGCAGAGTTCAGCGCGCGGCAGAATGACTACGCTCGCGCGTTCGCGAGAGACGACATCTACACCCCGCAGATGATCGTTGATGGCCGAGTTGAATTTGTCGGCAGCAACTTCGCCAGAGCGCGCGAAGAAATAATTCGCGCGACTCGCAATCCAAAGGCAAGCGTGACAATAAGCATAGCCGAAGGTGCGACCGCGCGCACAGATACAATTCCGCTTGCGGTTCGCGTCGAAAATCTTCCAGAGATTTCCGAGGGCGACACGGCTGATGTGATGCTCGCGATAACCGAAAGCCGCCTGATGTCGAGCGTCTCGCGCGGTGAAAATGCCGGGCGCAAACTAACTCACGCAGCAGCCGCGCGAAGGCTTACGACGATTGGCAGCGTTGATCTGCAACGGGGAGCGTTCAGCGCCGCGCCCGTTGCGCGCATCGAACCTGATTGGAAGCGCGAGAATCTGAAGACGGTCGTGTTCGTGCAGGAGCGCGCGAGCCGCCGCGTGCTTGGGGCCGCCGCCGTGTCGCTCAATCACCAGTAGCGCAGCGAAATCCGCGACTCTTTTGCGCTCGTAGTTTTCATTTGTCAGGCGATGATAAAATTATAAGCAGGGATGTGCGATGTTAATCAAAAAAGCTGAAGAGATTAAAAGCAGCGAGATAACCGACAAGAAATTCTACGTCTCGCGCCGAACGTTTATGCGCGGACTTACGCTTGCGGCGACGACGACCGCAACGGGTTTGCTGTATCGCAGTTTCACGAGGCAGGGGGAACAAGGGCAGGCGGGTGAAAAGATTGACGGCGTGCAATCCGCGCCCGAAATCGCTCAACTCGATGAGGCGAAGACTTCTTATCAGGACATAACTCACTACAACAATTTCTACGAATTCACCACGAACAAAGAGCGAGTCGCCGAGGCCGCGCAGCGATTCATCACACGGCCCTGGGCCGTCGAAGTCGGCGGGCTTGTTCACAAGCCGAAGGTCTTCGACATTGACGAAATACTCAGAATCAGCCCGCCCGAAGAGCGAGTCTATCGCCACCGCTGCGTTGAGGCGTGGTCAATGGTCATCCCATGGGTCGGCTTTTCGCTCGCGCGTCTGTTAGACGCGGTTCAGCCCATGTCGCAGGCGAAGTACGTTGCATTTCAATCGCTCGCCGACCCGAAGCAGATGCCCAACGTGCGCACCGATATTCTGGATTGGCCTTACGTCGAAGGATTGAGATTAGATGAAGCGATGCACCCGCTGGCGATTCTCGCAATTGGGCTTTATGGCGAAACGCTCCCGCCGCAAAACGGCGCGCCGCTCCGCCTTGTCGTTCCATGGAAGTACGGATTCAAGAGCATCAAATCCATTGTCAAAATCAATCTGGTTGATTCTGAGCCGCCGACGACGTGGAACCTTGCGAACCCGCGCGAGTATGGTTTTTACTCGAACGTAAATCCAAACGTAAATCACCCGCGATGGAGTCAGGCGCGCGAGCGGCGCATAGGTGAGTACGGACTCAGGCCGACGCTTCTGTTCAATGGCTACGCTGACAGGGTCGCGCATCTTTACGAAGGCATGGATTTGAGAGTTAACTTTTGAGCGCCGATATGAAAGACACACGATTCGCAAGGTTCGTCATATTTGTAAACAGTCTGGTGCCGCTCGCGCTGCTCCTTTGGGATGCGCTCAACAAACGGCTGGGCGCAAACCCTTCGGAGTTTGCAATTCGCACGACGGGCGTGCTCGCGCTCGTGTTTTTGATTTTGTCGCTTGCGGTCACGCCGATTCGCAAATCGCTTGCGCTCGCGTGGATGATAAAGTTTCGCCGTATGCTCGGCCTCTACGGTTTCTTCTACGTCTGCATTCATCTTATGACTTACATTTGGTTCGACAAATTCTTTGACGCGGGCGCGATTATCGAAGATGTAGCGAAGCGGCCATTCATCACCGTTGGGATGGCGAGCTTTCTGATCTTAATTCCGCTTGCTGTGACTTCTACACAAAACATGATTAAGCGATTGGGCGGCAAGCGGTGGAATCGTTTGCACCGCGCCGCTTACGTCGCGGCGGCGGGCGGCGTGGTTCATTACTACATGCTCGTGAAAGCCGACACACGCGAGCCTGTAGCGTTCGGCATCGCGCTCGCGCTGCTGTTAGGCTATCGAATCGTGAACAAATATTTTCCGCGATGGACTCAGCGGCAGCCCGCCCGCGCGCAGGCCGGTTCGCGTTAGAGCTACGGCAACAGATCGCGTCAAGCGACGCTGCAATGTGTATGCGCTTGCACGCCCGTTAAGAACGCGCAAGCGCAAAGTGAACTGACCATCATCGGTTAGGCGATGACGGCTGCTGCGGTTGCGGTTGATCCTGCGACGGACCTGAAATTGAATCCGGCGTGGACCCGCCCATGCGGCCTTGCGCCGCGAAATCAAGCCCTATGCCCGAGAGCGAACTGAACATTACGACGAGCAGCACGAACAGCAGTATTTTCTGCCGGAGGCCGGCGCTCTGAACGGTCATAACGATCAAGCCAATCAGCAGCATCAAACGGCCTATCCAGCCAATGACCAGATGCATCGAGGTGCCCTGAGCCGCAACGTCGGCTTCATAAAACGCCTTCGTGCGCTCATTGACTTTGTTCTGCTCTCTGGCTTCTCGACGAACATCTTCTTCAGTCCTGTCGGTGGTGTATTTCTCCAAATCCTTCTTGGCGTTTTCTACTTCGTCCTTAGCCTTGTCGGATTCTTTCTTCGCATCGTCGACATCCTGCTGCGCTTTTCTGATGTCGCTTGCCGACGCTTGAGGCGCAGGGGGGGTGAGGCCGCCGGGTATGTCCGGGTTCAAAGTCGCGCCGCCGCCTTGCAGCATTCTCAACTTCGATTCGGCATCTCTCAGTTTCTGGTCAGCCGTGTTTTTCTTATCGTCGGCGACCGATTTTCTTCTTTGCGCTTTGGCTTTATCGTCAACGAACTGCTGCGCGTCTAGTCGGGCGAGCGCCTCAGCCTGATTGACCTCTGCCAGCGCGCCTCTGCGGTTGGCGGCTTTAATGCCGAGTATCATCGGAACGAGCAGGGCTAGCGCCAAGCCTACAATCACGAGCGCATGCGCGGGCGCTCCGTCGAGCAAAGCAAATATTCCCGTCTTCGGTTGCTCGGCTGCGGGTGCGGGCGGTTGGGGCGGTTGTTGTATTGCCAATTGAGGTTCCATAGTTCTTCTCCTTTGATGGTGAAAGAATAGGTTGTCCATCTACGCGCCGACCAAAACTGTAGACGACAAAGGTCGGCTACGCCGTTAAATCAACTGAAGCTTTTGTTTCAAGTCTTGCCAGTTTGTGTTGGTCCAAAACCTGAAAGGCTCATTGGATGTGCCGTTTTTTACTCCAGACGTGCTGATTTGTCAATGCGCATTTTGAAGGTGACGTGAAATTTTTTTGGCAGGAAACCAAAACGGCTAACGAAGGCAATGATACGGAATCGCGCGAAATGAAATTACTCAGGAAGCGAGGACTCACGGATGTTTTCGCTTCGTCGAAGAATATTGGATAAAAGATGTTCAAGCGAGCAATTCTTTAATCACTCTCGCCGCCTTCGGGTCCGTAGAACAAAACCCACACGGCGAAGTCGTCGCTGAAGTTCTCGAACCGATGCTCAACGCCCGCTGGAGCAAACAACAAATCGCCTTTTGAGAATCGCACGCTTGTCGCGCCGCTCGTGAAATCGCCCGTGCCTCCGGCCACGACATAGATTTCATCGCGCGAGTGCGGCGTTTGCGGGTCGGTCCCGCGCGGCGCGTACATCTTCACGACGAGCGTGCCGTGCCTGAACAGCGCAACAGACCTTTCGCCCTGTGCAGCTTCGAGTCGAGCCATTGCTTCCTCAAGCGTGACTGCATGTATGCTCATCGGTTGCTCCTCGCGGAAATGCGGTTCGCCGTCAGCTTCGCGTCAGATGGCGATACTTGATCCTGTGCGGCTGATCGGCTGCCGCGCCTAATCGCGCTCGGCGGTCTGTTTCGTATTCAGAATAGTTTCCGTCGAACCATTCAACGTGGCTGTCGCCTTCAAACGCGAGTATGTGCGTCGCAATGCGATCCAGAAACCAGCGGTCGTGGCTTATGACGACGGCGCAGCCAGCAAAATTCTCAAGGGCTTCTTCAAGAGCGCGCATCGTGTTCACGTCGAGATCATTTGTGGGTTCATCGAGCAACAAAACATTTGCACCCGACTTCAACATCTTTGCGAGATGAACGCGGTTGCGCTCGCCGCCCGAAAGCATTCCGACCTTCTTCTGTTGATCGGCGCCTGAAAAATTGAACCGCGCGACGTAAGCCCGCGAGTTGACCTGTCGCGCTCCCAGTTCTATCGTATCCTGCCCGCCAGAAATCTCTTCCCATATTGTTTTATTGGCGTCGAGCACATCGCGGCTCTGATCAACGTATGCGAGCTTCACCGTTTCGCCTATGCGAATCTCACCGCTATCGGGCTGCTCCTGGCCGGTAATCATTCTAAACAGCGTGGTCTTGCCCGCGCCGTTCGGGCCGATGACTCCGATGATTCCACCCGGCGGGAGCGAAAAACTTAAATCATCAATCAGTATGTTATCGCCGTAAGCCTTGCTGATGTTTTTTGCTTCGATCACAACATCGCCGAGTCGCGGCCCCGGCGGAATGTAAATCTCAAGCTCGCGCGCACGACGTTCGGTTTCCTGATTGAGCAGCGCTTCGTAAGAGTTGATTCGCGCTTTCGATTTCGCGTGGCGGGCCTTAGGCGACATGCGAATCCATTCAAGCTCTCGCTCAAGGGTCTTCTGCCGCTCGCTTTCGGCTTTCTCTTCGCGGCGCAATCGTTCCTGCTTCTGCTCAAGCCAGGATGAATAGTTGCCCTCCCACGGGATGCCGCGTCCTTGATCAAGCTCCAAAATCCATCCCGCGACGTTGTCTAAAAAATAGCGGTCGTGTGTGACGGCGATGACCGTGCCCGCGTACTTTTGAAGGTGCTGTTCGAGCCACGCTACAGATTCAGCGTCGAGGTGATTGGTCGGCTCGTCGAGCAACAGGATGTCGGGTTGTTTGAGCAGCAAGCGGCACAATGCTACGCGGCGGCGCTCGCCGCCTGAAAGAATCTTAACGGGCGTGTCGCTCGGCGGACAGCGCAGCGCGTCCATCGCCATCTCAAGCCGCGAATCCAAATCCCACGCGCCCGCCGCGTCTAGCTTTTCTTGCACCGCGCCCTGGCGTTCGAGCAGTTTCTCCATCTCATCGTCCGTCATCGGCTCGGCGAACTTCCCGTTTATCTCGTCGAACTCTTTGAGCAGATCAATGATGGGCTGCACGCCTTCTTCGACAATCTCGCGCACGGTCTTCGATTCGTCGAGTTGCGGTTCCTGTTCAAGAAAGCCTACGGTGTATACAGGCGAAAGATGCGTCTCGCCGACGAATTCTTTATCAACGCCCGCGATGATTCTCAAAAGCGAGCTTTTGCCCGACCCGTTCAGCCCGATGACGCCGATCTTCGCGCCGTAGAAGTATGACAGATAAATGTCTTTCAAGACGGTCTTCTTGTCGTAGTACTTTCCGACTCCGACCATTGAATAGATGACCTTGTTCGGTGCGCTGCTCATCTATTGTTTAACCCTCCCGGCTAATCCGAATCGAATAAATCATCTTAATAGCGGGCTGCCCATAACTCAACGAGCAGCCCGCCATCTTTTAGTCATCGTCGCCGTCATCCATAGCCGCAGGCGCACGCGCTTCGGCCATGCTGCTCACCTGCTCACGCAAGACCGCGGCGCGATGCGTGGCGCAATCGTCCATCCTTCCGGCGACGGGATTCGCCACCTGCTCCATCATTGATGACAAGAACATCTCCTTCAAGTAAGCTTTACGAATGAATTACGGATGAGAATTCAAAGAAATTGAAGGGATAATCTATAACAGGTCGGGGCAGAGGCTCGCAGCAAGAATTTCATCAAACCGCGCTCTCCTGTGAAATCGCCGCGGGCCTCTGCGGTGATAGTTAGCCGAAGCTCACGCCGATGCTTTCCTGAGCAATGCGATCTGGCCCGCGTGATAGAGGTCGTGCTGAATCACGCCGTGAATCAAAAAGTATATTGTATAAGGCACGCCCGCCGCCTTCTCATCGAGCCGCGAATCATCAAGCCTGGCGACAGTCTCGCGCAACGCAAGATGGTTCTGCTTCAAACGTTCAAGCGTGGCCAGCCACGCCTCATCGCCCGTATCAACAACGGGTGGCCAGTCCACTTCACCGGCCACGTCCGCGATTATCTCGCCTTCAATCCTTCGGCGCGCGATTGTCTCCCACGTCGCAATGTGAAGCGCAATCTCCCAGATGCTGTGCGCGCCTTGAACCGTGCGTGCAGCCGCTTGTTGTGCGGTGACATTTGCTAAAACTTCCTGCACAGACGGGCCGTGCCATGCCTTACCTTCAAAAGCTCGCTTGAGTTGATCGGTAATTCTTTTGACTTCGCTCATAACCGCTCCTTGTTTGCAAAATGGAAAGGCGCGAGCGATGTAGGAAAATCTTCTGCCGCTCATCGCCTTTCTCATACGTAAACCGCTACGGCCATTGTTCGCGCTTTATTGATTTGATGGGCGCGATTGCGGATTGGGCTGCGGTCTCGGAGCGTCGGGCTGCGCGTTCGGCGGCGGAGGCGGCGCGGGCATCTGCTCTTTCGTGAATCGCGGCAGCATCTCATCGCGCATAGCCAGGTGATAAACGGCTGCGGCAATCACGATGGCCGATTTCTTCACGTCGTCTTCGAGTATCCGCTCGTAAGTATCGAGGTTCGTGTGCCACGTGTGCGTGCCGTATTCAATCGGGTCCTGCTGAATGCCAATGCCTGGGAGTCCCGCCTGATTAAACGATGTGCTGTCGGTTCCTCCGAGCGCGCGGCTCTTCGACGCAATGGCTCCGGCGACTCCCAGATCCTCAAAAGGCGCGAGCGATTCGCGCAAAATGGTCGCCGCCTGCGACGGGCCGAAGACGCTCATGCCGCGAGCGCGGCCTGTGCCCGAATCAATGTTGAAATAAGCCACGAGCTTCGAATATTCCGGCTTCGGATTTTCAAACGTGCCGAAGTGCTCTTTCACATAAGCCTGCGAGCCTAGAAGCCCTTGCTCTTCGCCGCTCCACAGAGCGACGCGAATCGTGCGGCGCGGTTTCACACCAATCGCTTTCAGTATGCGCGCCGCCTCCATCATTATCGCGCAGCCGATTGCGTTATCCGTAGCGCCTGTCGCCGCGTGCCACGAATCCAGATGTCCGCCGAGCATCACGACCTCATCTTTCTTATCAGTGCCGGGAATCTCAGCGACGGCGTTATACGAAGTCTTGCCTTCCGGGTAGATGTGATTGACGATGTTGAACTCAAGCTCGACAGGCGTGCCGTCTGCGAGTATGCGCGAGATGCGGCCATAGTCTTCGTTGCGCATCACGACCGTTGGCAGGGCTTTCGACAGATCGAATGTGCGATTGTTGAAGGCGCGAATCTGCCCGTGCTCGCGCCCTGCGTCGTTGACGCGAAGCAGCGCGCCGCTTGCGACGAGGAACTGATCAACCTGCTCATCAATCTGTCGCGCGCTGAGCTTGCCCGGTTCGGGCTGCGGCTGTTGCGGCCTTTGAAATTGCGACGGCGCGGGGTTGTTCGGGTCGTATCGTTTCTTTATCTGCTCATCGTCAACGCGGCGCGGCGAAGGCGTAATCGTCACGGGCAGTATGGTATGCTTGCCCGCGAGCACGATTTTGCCTTTGACCTTATCTTTGACTGTCGCGAAATACGCCGTGAGTTCTTCCTGCGTCGGCTTTTCGGGCAGAACCATCTGATAAACCTGCGCCGTCACGGTTCCATTAGTGCTCGGAGTCCACGCGAGCGCCTCGCACACGAGCGCGTCTTTGACGGGCGACGTAATGTGCGCCGTGAGCCGTTCGTTGAGCCAGCCGGGATGGCCGAAGTCCCACGCTTCGAGGTGAGCATTCTCGAATCCCCACGCTTGCATCTGCTTTATGGCCCATTCGGCGGCGGCTTTATGATTGGGTGAACCCGTAAGCCGCGGGCCATAAACGTCCGTGAGGAAGTGCATGGTTTTCATTATCTGCGAGTTATCGGTTTCTTCTTTGCGAATCTTCGCATTCGTGTCGGCGTCAATGCGCTCCTGCGCAAACGCGGGCATAGAGGCTGTGGCCAAAGCGAAGCACAATATCAGCACGCGAGCTTTCAACATAGTTTGCTTCCTGAGTAAGAAATGATTTTTGTATCTGAAACCTGAGAAGCTATTTAACAAGCCATGAAAGGGCGATCTTCAATAGCCTGTGGCAACGCCACAGGAAAGCTGTGAGGTGATTTAACAAGCCCTCGAAGGGCGAAATAAGATTTATTACGCCCTTCGAGGGCTTGCGGTTTCATTGATTCACAATTCCCAGTACGTTGCACTGGGCTGCTGAAGAGCGCCCTTTCAGAGTTAATCATAACTTTTCAAACAGCCTCTGAGATTTCAGATTCCACTGGCGTTGGTTTTAATTCCCGCTACAGGCTCGATTCTTTTTCGGCCTCTTCGTTCGCTTCATTTTGAGCGCGAAGGTATTTGCCGAACACGCCGTTCCAGGGCGGGATGACAATTGACACCGCGCCGAACGCTTGAGCCTGACACGAAAGCCTTATGAGAGGCTTCGGGTCGTCCGTGACGATATAGCCGAAATCTTTAATCCTACGCCCTTCGAGATCGCCGACATCCGAAAGTTTTTCCGCGCCGCCCAGAACGCCGACCCAGCACGTCCCGCACGAAGCCGAGCGGCATTCAATCGGTATCGGCCCTTCGTTGGGCACGCAGCGTGGGTCGCGCGAATGATAATCGCGCTTGTCGGTAGCCGCAGCGGTCGCGATCTGCTGCGTGTTGATCAATTTGAATCGGGCGTTCGGATCGTTCTCATCGAAGGTGACGGTGAAAATCTTATCGGGCTTGAACAAACTCAACGGGCCTTGGCGGTCATCGCGCGCGCGCTCACGGACTATCTGCTCGGGCGATTTTCTGGACGCCTTGCGAACGACGCCGGGCGATGCTTTGAAAGCCGCCGCGCCGACGTGCTCCAATGTCATAAACGCGACAGCCGTGATGCCGACGAGCAACGACGCGTCAACATTAATCTGCTTTGCGACTCTGTTTGCGATGTCGCGGATTTGAGTTGCAAGGTCGAGGCTCGCCGGGCCTGCTGATGAACTGGCATGTTCGATGACAGCAGCTTTGACCTGCGGCCAGTAACGGTGGCCGTAGAGAAATTCATGCGAGCTGTCAATCTGGTCCTTCAAATAGTACTTGCCTTGCAGCACGAGTTTTCTGGCTAAGGCTTGCGGGTCATTGGCCTGTTGCAAAGCTCGCGCGAGCGCAATCGGGTAAAAGTAAAACCATATTTGCGTAGCGTTGCGATCAACTTCGTGAATCGAAGGCAGCAGCGAACGCACGATGTAGCGCCACGCTTCGTCGTCGTGTTTATTCAGGAATGCTTCAAAAAGTGATTCGTTATTCATGACGGTAGTCGACTGACCCATTCAATCCTCCTTGCTGAAAGCGGGCATTTTAACAGCAAGCGGGCGCGTCTCTCAAATCGCAAATTGCAGATTCGATTCTCAGATTCTCAGTAAAGCGACATTATCTTTCTGATGCAGGACTAAGGTGACAGCCTGCGCGAGCGGCGGGAATTCAATAGCCGTTGCAAGCTCGATCTTTATCATCGCCGCATCACAGATAGCATTAAACACTTGCTGCTCTCTTTGACTCATCCGCGCGGCTGTGTTAATTTCACCCGCTGAAAACAAGAATTCGGAGGAGGACGCGATGGACATCAAGGAGCGAGTTGTTGACGGCGTGAGCGTGCTTGACCTGTCGGGCAAGATAGTGCTCGGCGAGGGCGACGTTCAGGTTCGAGACCGAATCAAGGACCTGCTCGCCGACGGCCAGCGAAAGATTCTGTTGAATCTCGGAGACGTGACCTACATTGATTCGGCGGGACTCGGCGCGCTAATCAGCAGCTATACGACCACGAAACGCGAAGGCGGACAGTTGAAACTCGTGAACCTCACGAAGCGCATTCAAGACCTGCTTGCGATAACCAAACTCATCACAGTCTTCGACACTTACGACAACGAGAAAGACGCGCTGGCTTCTTTTTCGGCCTAGCCCGCCTTTCGGCGATGTGGCGACAGGGGGACGCGGAGACGCGGCGAGATAAGACTGGTCGCTGGAGTTTGCATTTCATGGAATTGAAAAACAGAAAGGCAGTAACTAATCGCTGCGTCTCCGCGTCACATCTCAGGGCTGCTGCGCGGCCAGCACGCGCACGCGCTCGATACTATCTTTAATCGCCGGATCGTTAGTCGCGGCAAATGCCTTCTCATAAATTCTGAGCGCCTGCTGATACTGCTTGTCAGTTTCGTAAACGTAAGCCAACTCCAAAAGCGCGGGCGCGGAATCGGGCATCAGTTGAATCGTAATCTCAAGCGCCTCCATCGCTTTTCTGAGCTGCCCGCTGCGCGATAACGCGATGCCGTAATAAAGCCACATCTGCCCGTTATCGGTGTTGGCCTTCGCAAGTTTCTCCCAAGGCGCGACTGCTTTGTCAAATTGATGTGCGCCCAAATACGCGCGCCCAAGCAGGGTAGCCGTCTTATCGTCATCTCGAATGGCCCGAAGTCGCTCGCCGACTTCCGCCGCTTCCGTCCAAGCGGCCTTCAAATTGGCCTTCGCCGCTTTGCGCATAAGGCTTTCGGCTAACAAATCCATTGCGGCAGTGTCTTCCGGGTTGGCTTTTACGGCTTCGCGCAGCGCGGCTATGGCGCGGTCGTCGTCTTCGCGCTTGAAATAGATCACGGCGGTGTAATAGAGGTTCGCCGCGCTCTCTTTCGCTTTTTCAGCCGCGCCGTTCGTCTTGCCGTTCGCCGCTTGAGCCAGCAGCGGCAGCGCCTCGTCATAACGTTCAAGGAAGAAATAGGCGCGGGCGAGCACACTGCGAGCGTTCGGGTCAATTTCGCGCTTCGCTTTAGTTGTAAGCTCGATATATTTTTTCAACGGCTCGATTGCCTTGTCATAGTGGCTCGACAAAAATTGCGATACGCCAATTGTGTACCACGCGCCTGCGATGTCGTTGCTTGCGGGCGATTGAATTTCCATCAAGTCAATCGCGCGCGTAAGCGCCGCTTCGACTCGCTCGTAGCGTTTCAGCTTGAACTCGCACAAGCCAATGTAATACCACGCGCCCGCCGCGTCTGGCCGCTCTTGAATGATGTCCTGAAATTCAGCAAGCGCCGCCGCGTATTCGCCTCTGTTGTAAAGCGCAACGCCGCGCTCCCAGTCTGACGCCGCAGCGATTGCCGCAAGCATGATGATGAGCGCGACAGCGGCTTGAACTTTTTTGATTGCTGACTGCATGAAGCAAAATTATTACACGAACGCGCCCGCCCGTGTAACCCTGCGATGTGAATTAAAACTGTTGCGAGCGCCGCACGCTTGCGTTGACACTCTTCGTGCTGCTCGCTATCGTTCAAAATTTGCTTTTGCATTTATAATCTCGACATTGAGGAGTAGCTAAAATGGAAACGATACAAGCGCACGGCGGGCGGCTCATCAATCGCGAGCTTGCAGGCGTCGAGCGAGAGACGTTGCTTGAGAAAGTTCCCGCAATGCCGCGCATCACTCTTAGAGCGCGCGAAATCTCTGACCTTGAGATGATTGCAAACGGCGCGTTCAGCCCGCTCGAAGGCTTCATGTGCGAAGACGACTACATCTCGGTTCGCGGCAACATGCACCTTGCGTCAGGGTTGCCGTGGACAATACCGGTGACGCTTTCAGTCTCAGACGATTTTGCAGACGGAGTGAAAGAAGGCTCGGACATCGCGCTTTATTCAAGCGACGAGCACCTGCTCGGCGTGCTGCACCTGAAGCAGAAATTCCGCTACGACAAGCAGCGCGAAGCCGAGCGCGTTTATCTCACAACCGACGCGGCGCATCCCGGCGTTCGCGCGCTCTACGAACAGGGCGACTGGTTACTAGGCGGCCCCGTCAGCCTGCTCAATCGCCCCAAGAGTCCGCAGTTTCCCGCTTACCGTCTCGACCCGGCGCAGACGCGCGAGGCATTTCGCAAAAAAGGCTGGCGGCGCGTGGTAGCTTTTCAAACGCGCAACCCGATTCACCGCGCGCACGAGTACATCATCAAATGCGCGCTCGAAACAGTTGACGGGCTTTTGCTTCACCCGCTCGTGGGCGAGACGAAATCGGATGACATTCCGGCTGACGTTCGCATGCATTGCTATGAAGCGATGCTTGAGAATTACTTCCCGCGCACGCGAACGATGCTTGCGGTAAACCCTGCGGCCATGCGTTATGCAGGCCCGCGCGAAGCTGTCTTTCACGCGATAATCAGAAAGAATTATGGCTGCACGCATTTCATTGTAGGGCGCGACCATGCGGGCGTGGGAAATTATTACGGCACATACGACGCGCACTACATCTTCAACGAATTTGATGCAGAGGCGCTGGCCATCACGCCGATGTTTTTCGATCATTCGTTTTATTGCCGAAGGTGCGACGCGATGGCTTCAAACAAGACGTGCCCGCACGATTCATCAGAGCACGTGACGCTATCAGGCACGAAGGTGCGCGAGATGCTCTCGAAGGGAGAGCTTCCGCCGCGCGAGTTTTCTCGCCCCGAAGTCGCGGCCATTTTGATTGAAGCTATGAGCGCGAAGTAAGCAGCTTGCTGACATCATCCTATAGACCATAAGATAATGCAGCTTCAAGACATGATCCGGCATCGCAGACGAGCGATTCGCACTGCGACGCCGGACAGCCTGGTTGCGCGCATTTGTCCGGGTTGCCCGATTCCCCGTTTCAGATAGAGTGCAGGCAATTGCTGCCCAGAAATCAGGTTGGCGCTCAACCCGAAAATTGAGACTTCGGCAAAGAGATACCCGTGAGGCTGCAATGACGAATAAGCTGACAAGAACCGGAGCCGACTTGTTCATCGTTGATAACAGCGATGACGAGTGGAAGGTATTAAGCTATCTCCGCGAATGGGCTGAGATCGCCCATCAGTTTGATATTGCGACGGGCTATTTTGAAATCGGCGCGCTGCTTACGCTTGACGGTCAGTGGCAAAAACTCGACAAGCTGAGAATTCTGATGGGCGACGAGGTCACGAAGCGAACAAAGAAAGCGCTCCTTGCTGGAATCGAAGCGGTCGCCCGCGCGCTCGACCAGAGCATAGAAAAAGAGAAAGAGTCGAATGATTTCCTCTCCGGCGTCCCGGCCATCGTCGAAGCCCTACGCAAACGCCGGATTGAGTGCCGCGTCTATGCGAAGGAAAAGTTTCACGCGAAGGCGTACATCACGCACTCAAAGCTTGCCGTAGTCGGTTCATCGGCGCTGGTCGGTTCGAGCAATTTCACCGCGCCCGGCCTTACCCAAAACGTCGAGCTTAATATTCAGCTTCGCCGCGAAGTCGAGATTCTTCAAGAATGGTATGAGCGCCACTGGGATCAGGCGCAGGACATCACGCCGGAGATTTTGCAGACGGTCGAACGGCACACGCGGGAGTACACACCTTTCGAAGTCTATGCGAAGGCCATGCAGGAATACTTTCGCGGCCACGAGATGACCGCAGGCGAATGGGAGCTGGCCGGGCCTGAAAAAGGCGGCTCGCGCATATACCCGATTCTCGACCAATATCAAAAGGAAGGCTATCAGGCGTTGATGAAGATTGCCCGCACGTTCGGCGGCGCGTTCCTATGCGACGGCGTCGGTCTCGGCAAAACCTTTATCGGGATGATGGTCATTGAACGGCTGGTCGAGCATGAGCGCAAGCGCGTTGCTCTGATTGTGCCGAAAGCCGCGCGAAAGCCTGTCTGGGAGAAGACCCTCGAACGATACCTGCCGCATCTCGGAGGCGATTTCTCCAATCTGGTGATTTATAACCACACTGATCTCGCCCGCAGCGGCGAGTTTTCCGCGCGGCTTGCGCGGCTGAAAGAGACAGCAGACGTGCTGGTGATAGATGAAGCGCATCACTTCCGCAATCCCGGCATTAAGGGCGAAGGCTCGCGCAGCCCATCCCGCTACTGGCGAATGTACGAGCTGGCCGAAGGCAAGACCATCTTTATGCTGACAGCCACGCCGATAAACAACCGGCTGATTGACTTTCAGCACATGATCGAGCTGTTCTCGCGTCGCCAACCCGATTATTTCAAAGCCGCGCCGCTTGGCATTCATTCGCTGCCCGGTCATTTCAGGAAGATGGACAAGGAACTCGACAAGCTCGTTCATCAGAGCAATGACGAGCCGGTCGAGGTTGAAACGAATCAGGCGGAAGCCGAGCAGATTCTCATTAACGACGCGCTGTTCAGATCGCTCGTCGTTCAGCGCAGCCGCGCTTACGTCAAAGCGAGCCAGTTGCAGCAGGGCGGCTCGCTCGCCATGTTCCCGCAGCGCGAAGACCCGAAAGTCGCAGAGTACTCGGTGAAGAAGACCTACGGCAGATTGCTTTCAATGATTGAGAAAGCGTTTTCGAAAGAAAAGCCCCTGTTCTCGCTCGCCGTTTATGACCCGTTCGCTTATTACAAAGGCAGCGACGCTTCGATAGACCCATTGAAGATGGGCAGGCAAAAGCAGGTCGTCGCGCTCATTCGCACGCAGTTTCTAAAGCGGTTTGAAAGCTCTGCCTGTGCCTTTCAGCAATCGTGCGAGATGCTGCTCAAAAAGCTGCTGGCTTTTGTCACGCGCCATAGCCAGACGCCCGCCGAAATCAGAAGGCTCGAAAGGTGGAAAGCTCAACGCTCAGATCGAATGGGATTTTTCCGGCAAGCTCAGATTGAACTCTTCGACGATCAGGGCGATCTGGGAGAGCAGGCCGACACGGCGAGCTTTGACGATCTGTTAACAGAAGAGATGCTCGAAGACGTTGAAGAACTCAACCGCGATGAGTACAAGGTTGATGAAATCCTCGACGAGACGTTTCTCGACCTTGACCAGATCGTTGAGTTCCTCGACGAGCTTAACAAGTTCAAGCCGTCGCACGACGACAAGCTGCGCGCCTTGATTCGCCTGCTCAAAAATGATCCGGTGCTCAAGAAGCACAAGGTTTTGATCTTCACTGAATTCATGGCGACGGCGCGCTATCTGAAAGCGCAACTGGACGAAGCGGGCATCGCGGGCGTTGACGAAGTGGATAGCGCCATCGCTCGTGATCGCGGAGAAATCATTCGCCAGTTCGCGCCTTACTACAACGAATCATCGAGCGCAGAGCTTGAAGCCGAGGGCTTGCCGGAAACCCGCGTCCTGATTTCAACCGACGTGCTATCGGAAGGCTTGAACCTGCAGGACGCGACGCGCCTGATCAACTATGACCTGCACTGGAATCCCGTGCGACTGATGCAGCGCATAGGTCGCGTTGATAGAAGAATGAACCCGGACATCGAAGCGCGAATTCTGGCCGATCATCCTGAGCAGAAAGCGATTCGCGGCGCGGTGGCTTACTGGAACTTCCTGCCGCCCGACGAGCTGGACGAATTGCTGAAGCTCTACAGCCGCGTGAGCCATAAGACGCTGCGCATATCCCGCACGTTCGGCATCGAAGGCAAGAAGCTGCTCAGGCCCGAAGACGATTATGAAGCGTTACGCGATTTCACGCACGCTTACGAAGGCACGGCGACGCCTGCCGAAGAGATGCACCTTGAATTTCAAAAGCTCTTGCAGGATTACCCCGACCTTCTCAAGCGATTGGCCGCATTGCCGGGCCGCGTCTTCAGCGGCAAACGTCACCCGTCGCCCGATGCGAAGGCGGTCTTCTTCTGCTATGCGCTGCCCGCTCCGCCAGCCGTCGCGCAAGAGGGCGAAAGCCGCGACGCTTCAGCGTGGACTGAAGAAGCAGGCTCGACTCGCTGGTATCTCTACAGTCTCGATTCAGAGCAGATAATCGAAGAGCCTGCGGAGATAATTGATTTGATACGCAGCGCGCCCGACACTGCGCGCCATCGGGCAATCGCCGACGAGACGCTTTCCGAGATTCGCCTGAAAGTGGAAAAGCACATCAAGAATTCTTATCTGAAAAAAGTGCAGGCTCCCATAGGCGTAAAGCCAAAGCTCAAAGCATGGATGGAAATCTCGTGATATAAAATACGGCTCAAGAGGCGCTGGATTATGGCCGTAAAGAAAATCGCAAAGAAACCGGCAAAGACGAAATCGCGTAAGCAGAGCCTGCCCGCGCGCAAAGGCCAGCCTGAGATGACGGCGACGCGACTGCTCAGCGACATACGCCAGTTGATTGACGAAGCGCGGATGCAGGTCGCCCGCGCGGTGAACGCCGGCACGGTGATGCTCTACTGGCAGATCGGCTCGCGCATCCGCTCGGAGATTTTACATTTCAAGCGCGCCGAATACGGCGAGGAGATGATTGCGACACTGTCGCAACAATTGACGGCTGAATACGGGCGCGGCTATAGCCGCCGCAATCTCTTCAACATGATCAGGTTTGCGGAGACATTCCCATCCATCGAGATTGTGCAGACGCTGTCTGCACAATTGAGTTGGTCGCACTTTGTCGAAATCATCTACCTCAACGACGACCTTAAGCGCGAGTTTTACGCCGAGATGTGCCGCGTAGAGCGTTGGAGTGTGCGCGCTCTCAGAGAGAAGATCGGCGGGATGCTGTTTGAGCGCACGGCTATCGCTAAGAAAAGCGCAGAGGTCATCAGGAAAGATTTGCAGACCTTGCGCGACGAAGACCGAATGACGCCAGACATGATCTTCCGCGACCCTTATGTTCTAGACTTTCTCGGCTTGCCCTCCCGTTTCAGCGAAAAGGATTTGGAGTCAGCCATCCTCGCCGAGATGGAAAAGTTCCTGCTTGAGCTTGGGACAGACTTTTCGTTTGTGGCGCGACAGAAACGACTCAGCATAGGCCGTGAAGATTTCTATCTCGACCTGCTCTTTTATCATCGCGGCCTCAGGCGATTGATTGCTATTGAATTGAAGCTTGAAAAGTTCACCGCCGCGCACTACGGGCAGATGGAGCTTTACCTGCGCTGGCTGGATAAATACGAACGGCGCAAAGGCGAAGCCGCGCCGCTGGGTTTAATTTTGTGCGGCGAGCGCGACGAAGAGCAGATCGAACTACTTGAGCTTGACCGCCGGGGCATTCGCGTCAGTCAATATCTGACCGAGTTGCCGCCGCGCGATTTATTGGCGACCAAATTCCACGAAGCCATCCGTCTGGCGCGTGTGACGACAACGAAGAAGGCGCTGAAAAGATAATTCAAACTGTGATTTGGAGTGCTGCGACTTGTCGCAGCTTTTAATCCACTTCCAAAGCGGTGACAAGTCACCGCACTCCAAACGCTATGGGAGATTGTTAACGATGAACAACGGGATCGAACGTCTCAAATCAATCAAGACATTTCCTTCGCTCGTCAAATACCTGCGCGACGAGCTGGACTGGCCCATTGAATCCGACGACTTTGAAGATTTGACTTATGATTACGATGCCGAAGAGCTTGGCATTGACGCGAAGACCGCCGCGAAGATCAAAGAGATTAAACAACTCCGCCCGCTCACCTCGAATCAGCCGTGGGGCATCTTCTTTATCAACTTCGAGCCGAAGCGCCTGCCCATCGTCGCGCTGCGCCGCATCCTGCGCTCGCTCGTCATCAAAAAGCGCGCCTCAGCCAACAAAGCGCAACAGGCGACGTGGCACAGTCATGATCTGCTGTTCGTCTCGTCGTTCGGTGAAGCCAGCGAAAGACAAATCTCGTTCGCGCATTTTCACGAAAGCAAAGAGACGGGAGACCTGCCGACCCTAAACGTCTTGGGCTGGAACGCGCAGAACACCATGCTCAGGCTCGAAGACACGCACCGCGCGCTCAAAGATAAACTGCGCTGGCCCGCGGATGACACCGATATCGAAAGCTGGCGCGCGGCGTGGGCTTCGGCCTTCGCGCTCACCTATCGCTACAGCATCAAGACATCGAAAGAGCTTTCGATTGAGCTGGCGCGGCTGGCCTCGGTCATTCGCGCCCGCGTCAACGAGGTGCTGGCGGTTGAATCCGAGCGCGGCCAGTTGCGCCAGCTTTACAAAGCGTTTCAAGAGGCATTGATTCACGACCTCAGCGAAGACGACTTTGCGGATATGTACGCGCAGACGATTGCTTACGGGTTGCTGTCGGCCCGCGTGTCGCGCGAAAGCGGCGCGCTCGTAGCCGATAACGTCGCCGATATGGTTCCCGTCACCAACCCGTTCTTAAAAGAGCTGATGCAGACCTTTCTGACCGTCGGCGGGCGCAAGAGCCGAATTGATTTCGATGAGCTTGGCATCAATGAAGTGGTCGAGCTGCTGAGGCAAGCCAACATGGAATCGGTCTTGAGAGATTTCGGCGACCGCAACCCGCAGGAAGACCCTGTGATTCATTTCTACGAGTTGTTCTTGAAAGAGTATGACCCGGTGAAGCGAATGAAGCGCGGCGTCTTCTACACGCCGCGCCCTGTCGTCAGCTTCATCGTCCGCAGCGTGGATGAAATCCTGCGAACCGAGTTCGGCCTTGAAGACGGATTAGCCGATACAACAACGTGGGGCGAATTCATCGAGCGGCAAAGAATCCAAAATCCAAAATCTAAAATCCAAAACCCGGAGGGTGTAAAGCCCGATGCGCCGTTTGTGCAGATACTCGACCCGGCGACAGGCACGGGGACGTTTCTGGTTGAAGTGATTGAGGTCATCCATCGCACGATGGTTGAGAAGTGGCGGCGCGCAGGCAAGCGCGAGGGCGAAATCCGCGAGCTATGGAACGAGTACGTGCCGAAGAACCTGCTGCCGCGATTGTATGGGTTCGAGCTGATGATGGCTCCCTATGCCATCGCGCACATGAAGATAGGCTTGAAGCTGCGCGAGACCGGCTACAGCTTTCTTTCATCAGAGCGGGCGCGGATTTATTTAACGAACACGCTGGAAGAGCCGAAAGACTTTTCGGATTACTTCGAGCAGATGGCCCCGGCGCTTGCGCACGAAGCGAACGCAGCGAACAAAGTAAAACGCACCGCGCCGATTACCGTAGTGATAGGCAATCCGCCTTATTCTGGCATTTCAGGAAATATGAACCCGTGGATTGATGGACTATTAAAGGGCCAGCTTCCTGATGGAACTAGGACAAGAAGCTATTATGAAATTGATGGAATGCCTTTAGGTGAGAAGAAAGTCTGGCTACAAGATGATTATGTTAAGTTCATTCGATACGGACAGTATAGGATTGATTTGATGGGCGTTGGGGTACTTGGTTACATCTCTAATCACAGTTATCTTGATAATCCGACCTTTCGCGGCATGCGCCAACAGTTGATACAAACATTCCCAATAATTTCTATTCTTGATTTACATGGCAATATAAAGAAAGAAAGAGCGTCAGATGCTGAAAGGGTTGACAAAAATGTTTTTGAGATTGAACAAGGTGTTGCTATCGGGCTTTTCCGGCGAGGCGCAAAATCTGCAGATTGTTATCAAGTAGAATATGGAGATATATGGGGTGACAGAAACGCAAAGTACATAAGCCTTATGGAATCAGAAATAGATACTCTCATGCTCCCTGCGTTGGAACCTAGTTCGCCCTTTTACTTTCTTGTACCCCGTAATGAAGCTAATAAAGAGGAATATGAAAAAGGCTGGAAAGTAACTAATGCCTTGCCCAAAAATAGTAGTGGTATTGTTACAGCCCGTGATGCTTTCGTAATTGATTTTGACAAAGAGACTTTGTTGCTCCGCATAGCCGAGTTTAGAAACAAAAAGATCAGTGATGACTCAATTCGCAAAAAATACTTTGCAGGTAAAGGATCTGCAAAGTACGAAGACGGTGACTCGCGTGGTTGGAAGCTACCCTTAGCAAGAGCAAAGGTACAAGCCGATTCACATTGGCATGATCGGGTTATGCCAATTCTTTACAGACCTTTTGATGTCAGAAATATCTATAATGTCCCTTGGATGGTTGATTGGCCCCGCCCTGAGTTCATGCGCCATATGATCGACTACAAGAACCTTGGGCTAATCACCTCACGCATGACCAAGGGGGAGTCTTTTCAGCATGCACAAGTCACCAGAAATATAACCGAAGTTATTTGCATGTCTCCTAAAACATCGAACAATGGATTCTTGTTTCCACTTTACCTTTATGATAAGGAAACACTTCTAAAAACAGCTGCCCCCCCCCGCAACAGACGTGCCAACCTCGCGCTTGGGTTCATCAAAGATTTCTCGTCGCGGCTTAATCTTTCGTTCATTGAGGACGGGCTAGGAGATTTGCAAAAGACATTTGGCCCAGAAGATATTTTTCACTATATCTACGCAATCTCTCACTCGCCCACTTACCGCACGCGCTATGCGGAGTTTCTCAAGATTGATTTCCCGCGCATACCGCTCACCAATGATCTGGAGCTATTCCGAAAACTCGCGGCGAAGGGCGCTGACCTTGTCGCTTTGCACCTGCTCGAAGATGATTACGAAGCCGCTTCATGGAATACGGCCTCGCCAAAACGCAAAAGCCCGCTCAAAACTCTCATCACCAAGTTTGCCGGTACGGGCGGGGCAGAGGTCGCTAAAGGCTATCCCAAATACTCCGAAGGCAATGTCTCGATCAACCCGTCGCGCTACTTTGCCGGTGTTCCCGAAGCGGTCTGGAACTTTCACATCGGCGGCTATCAGGTCTGCGCGAAGTGGCTCAAAGACCGGCGCGGGCGCACGCTCACAGACGAAGACATCGCCCATTACCAGCGCGTCGTCGTCGCGCTCAAAGAAACCATTCGCCTCATGGCCGAGATTGACGAAGTGATTGAAGCGCATGGCGGCTGGCCTCTGCCCGGCAGTCAGGACGCGCCAAAGGTCGAGCCGGATCAATCAACGCTCCCTTTCGCATAGAGGCTTCAACGGGGGCCGACCGTGAAGCCGCGACAGTCGCAACCGGCCCGAACAAGCGAGAACCACAAGGGCGATTCGCTCAATCCGCAAAGCGAGCCGCCGTCAAGAAAGAGAATCACCCGCCCGATGCGGCTTATTCAATTGCCGACTTTGACCGCGACGAGATCATCGCCGCCATCCGCGAAGTCTTCATCGCAAAGACGGCGCTCAATCGCGATGAAGCCATACGCGAAGTCGCGCGCTCGCTCGGATTCGCCCGCGCGGGCAAGCGAATCGCTGAAGCCATAAGCTCGGCTCTGATAGCTGCGGTCAAGCGCGGCGTGATTGCCAATGATCGCGGCCTGCTCTTTTTGCTATCGCGCAACATCAGCGATTTCACTCGCGACGAGCTGATCGCTGCGCTGCTTGCGGCGATGGGCAGAGGCTGGTGGCTCAGGGAAGATGCAATGCGCGCAGCCGCTCGCTATCTCGGCTTCAGACGGACAGGCTCGGCCATCCGCGAGGCGTTCAAGTCGGCAATCAACGGCGCGATCCGTCGCGGCTTGCTGGAGTATGACGGCGCGTTGATTAGAAAATGCGGATAAATCCTGAACGGAGGAATGAAATGTCTTTTCTACTCCGGTTGTTCGGTTTCCTGGTTGAATTTTTTATTGGCTTCTTGTCCCAGGTGATTGCGGTTTTTCATGCGTCCCTCAAGGCCAGGTATAAAGCATTTCTCAAAGTGGCTTTCGATCCCCAAGCATCCGCCTATCCGGGCAAGCTGAAAATTCCCAAGCAACCGAAGCTGTCCAACGAAGAGCGGAAAATCGAAGCGCGCTTTGCCGCTCAGTTGGAAAGCCACCTGCCGCGCTACGTTTATGAGTATTGCCGCAGGCATCACAAAGTTCTCAATACCGATGAGGCCCGCGAGCTTTCTGCCGATTACAATCAATCAGTGGAATCGCGGGCAAGGTATGCCAGAGCTGTGCACGAGCCAGCCGGGGCGCTCATCAAGGCGATGTGGCGCGCGATGCTCAGGACTGAAGACCCGGACGGTAATAACGACATAGTCTTTATGGCTGGCGGGGGTGGCTCCGGCAAAACGACAGCCGTAAATGACCTGCCAGCACTCCGGGATATGCGCGATCAGGCGCATATTGTTTACGATACAACGATGGCAAACGAGAGGTCATCTATCGCTAAGGTGGAGGAAGCGCTCTCGAATGGCAAGAACGTCATCATTCTTTACGTGCATAGGCCATGCGATAAAGCAGCACTCGGAATGCTTGAGCGGGCCATCAGAAGCGGCAGGACTGTTCCGGCAGAGATATTAGCCGAGGACCATTACAACGCTCAGAGGACGTTCATAGCCTTACTTGAAACTTATGGCGAGCATGACGATGTAGCCCTTTTTGTGATAGACAACAGCGGCGAGCCGGGCGAGGCAGAGTTAAAGAGTGTAGATTTCATCCATGGAGTCTTATATAATGAGATTGACGAGGTAAAGACGACCGTTAAGGAGGTCATCGAAAATGAACACCTCAGACGCAAAGGCACAGACGAAGAAATCCCGGAATACATCTACCGCGCCATCATCGGCCAAGAGCTTTAAAGAGCGCGCTAGAGAGATGGCCGAACTCGTTGTCGAGAACCTGAACCGCAACGCAGTCAAAGGCCATGCGAAGACCAAAAAACCTGTGATTGCAAGGGTCAAGTAGTCCTTGTGTCCAATCCTATTCCGTTATCCTCAGAGTCATCACCGATGAAGTTGTCAGTTTGGGCTGCAATTCTTGCCATTACTTCAGACTAAGATCGGCAAGACGAAGTGAAGCTTTGTCGCGCCTGCGTGCTTGAAGCTCGAAAGAAAATCTCTTTGACATTCATCCTAGTGATGCTGTTTGCTTAACTGCAAGACAGGCAAGAGAGGCGATGCAATGGAAGAGAAGATGCAATTGACGGCGCTCATTCAGCGCGAAGATGATGCTTATGTTGCTTTATGCCCGGAGCTTGATATAGCAAGTCAGGGCGACACGGTTGAAGAAGCGCGAGAGAATCTGGTTGAAGCTGTCGAGCTGTTTTTGGAAGCTGCCGACCCTACGGAATTAGAGCGCAGGCTGCGCGCAGAAATATACGTCACGCGATTGGAGGTTGCTTTATGAAATGGCGTGTTGTGCTTGAGCAGGATACAGAGACAGGCGATTGGGCCGTGTGGTGCCCAGAGCTTCCCGGCTGCGCGTCGGCTGGAGAGACAGAAGAAGAAGCATTAGAGAATATTCGAGAAGCGATTGAGCTTTACCTTGAGCCAAGTCCGATTGAGCTTGCAGCGGGAGCCGTCACGCGGGAGATAACGATTTAATGGGCGAGCGAATGACAGCGCGCGAGGTTGAATCTTTGCTCAAGCGTTATGGTTTCGATTTGATCTCTCAAAAAGGCAGCCACCGAAAATGGAGGAACGCAGCATCAGGTTTACAGGTGGTAGTGCCTGAGCATCGTGGCCGCACGCTTCCACTTGGAACTCTTAGGAGCATTCTCAAGGGCGAAGAGATTCCAGAATCAGAGTGGAAGGAATAAGCCATGACAGTCAGAACTCGCTATGCAGACCTGCGTAGCGAGAGCCATCGAGCCGCATTCAGAGTCGGCCATCAACGGCGCGATCCGTCGCGGCTTGCTTGAGTACGACGGCCCTCTTGTTCGGAAGTGTAGATAAAACAACGCGGAAGAGTCGCTTTCATCTGCAAAGCTTCATATAATCGAGCTTCTTCTGGGGAAAAGGGAGGGGAACTCATGCCAAGAGTGATCGAAGGGCTCGAAGAGTTGAAGTCACTGGTCGGCGAAGAGGTCGGCGCGAGCGACTGGTTTGAAATCACGCAGCAGCGCATCAATGCATTTGCCGACGCGACCGAAGATCATCAATGGATTCACATTGACGCGGAGCGCGCGAAAACCGAGTCGCCTTTCAAGACCACAATCGCGCACGGCTTTTTGACGCTGTCGCTGCTGCCGCATCTGGCGGCGCAGGCCGTCACAGTCCGCGGCGATTTCAAGATGGGGATCAATTACGGATTGAACCGGCTGCGGTTCATATCGCCCGTTGCGTCGGGTGCGCGGATACGTGCGCGCTTCACACTTCAATCGGTTGAAGAGGTCGCGGGCGGCATTCAGATTATCTGGTCCGTTGTTGTCGAAACCGAAGGCGGGCAGAAACCCGCGCTTGCAGCCGAATGGCTCGTTCGGTATTACGGGTAAAAAAAGAGTCCGAAGTCGGCTGACTAATGCGAAGAAGGAGTCAATCATTCTGGATTTCGGACTTCGGACTGTGATTTTATGACAAGCGACAACGAACTTGCTGTCTATAGAGTTCGCGCGCGCAACACTGCCGTCGAATCCGAAAATAAGATTCACGACGATGCGGTTGCATCTCAATACGGATTTCGCGGCGGGCTTGTGCCGGGCGTTGTCGTTTACGCTTATATGACAGTCCCGCTCGTCGAAAGATTCGAGCGGGCATGGCTTGAGCGCGGTTCGATGCAGGTGAAGTTTCATCATCCGTTTTATGAAGATGATGAAGTTATAGTGCGCGGCGAAGTTGACGCGAGCGCGGAGCCGATCAAAGTTACAGTCACGGCCTCGCGCGACGACGGCGCTGTGTGCGCAAGCGGGCTTGCAACGATTGACGAAGATTTCATGTGGCTTGGCGAGCCGCGCCTTGAATTTTTTCCTGAAAAGCCGCTGCCTCCCTCAGCCTCGCGCTGCGTCGCTTCGCGCGAAACGCTTGTCAAAGGCATGGTGCTTGGCGCAGTGACGGAAAGGCTCGACCTCGCCGATACGTCTTTGCTTGAAATTATAGGCGAGCGGCTGCCGATTTACTTCGGGCCGAGCGCAGTCGCGCATCCGATTGTCTATCTTAACCTCGCGAATCAGATATTGATGCGCAACTTCAAGCTCGGCCCATGGATTCACGCGGCAAGCGATGTGATTAACTGGAGCTTTGCGCGCAGCGGCGAAACCATTTCCGCCCGTGGCCGCATACGCGATTGCTATGAGCGCAAGGGCCATGAGTTTGTCGTCGTGGATTTGCTGTTGGTCGCAAACTCAAATCGCATAGTCCAGCAGGTGCGCCACACTGCGATTTACCGCCCGCGGGTGAAATGACGTGGTGGATTCACGCCTGCGGCTTGAGCCGCTTCAAGCCATGAATGATAATGAAAGCCGCTCATAAAGTGACTAAGGTTAGATTGACTGTTCCACTCGCCCTATTGATAAACGCGGTAATCAATCTCCTGAAAGATCGTGTCGCGGGATTCGACCTCGATTAACCACCGCTCGTCAATCTCATTTCGCTTGATCATCTCGTAGAGCCTGTTGAAGCGGTGGATGTGGTCGCGGAATCGTTTCTTCGCGTATTGAACGCTGGTCGCCGTCGTTATGATGAATGCCCAATCAGAGCTTTCAGCCAGCAGCAATTCGCGCGCGGCTTGATTCAATGCGCGGCGCAAGAGTCCATCAGCGTTTGGGTGCTCGCGCGCAAGCTCGATCATACGATCTTCGGCGACGTGCTGGTGCAGGTACATCCATTCGTTCTCGCCGTTGATCCATACGCGATAATAGCCTTCCGCGCCCCACGACGATGTGCTTATCTGCTGATGCTGGTTGTCGTCGTATTCGTTCAAGTAGTCGAGCGGCGTCGCAAGTCGAATCTCGTTCTGATCGAAATGAATCTTGCGAATCAGGTAATTTAGGAACTGCGGTCCTTCGAACCACCAGTGGCCGAACAGCTCCGCGTCATACGGCGAAACTATCATCGGCTTGCGGCCAAGCACTGAACGGAGATAGCGAGCCTGCGCCTGCCGGTTGAACATGAAGTGGCCCGCGTGCTGCGCGGCTTTGCCCACAGCCCATTCCGGCACGTAATGCTGTTTCTGCCCCAGATCAACTTTGCCCGTCACGCGGTAATATTTAATTCCGAGATTGCGCCTGACGCCGTCGCTGTGCAGGTAGGGCTTTATATATTCGTAATCGGCGTCGAATCCAAGATCGCGGTAGAACTCTCGATAATCGGGATCGCCCGGATAGCCTATGTCCGAACTCCACACCTGCTCGCTCGTCTCGACATCGCGCGCAAACGCGGCGACGCCCGATGGCAAAATGACAGGCGCGTAGATGCCGCGACGCGGCTGCGGCGTGCCGAACATAATGGCGTGCGCGTCGACGAAGAAGAATCGAATCCCCGCGTCGCGCACAAGCTCGTCGAGGCCATAATCGTAAGCGCATTCGGGCAGCCACATCCCTTGCGGCTGGCGGCCAAAGTGTTTGATGTAATTTCGGCGGCCAACTTCGATCTGCGCGCGGCGGGCCTCGCGGCGGTGAATCAGCGGCAGAAATCCGTGAGTTGCGCCGCAGGTTATTATGTCAATCGCGCCCGCTTCCTGAAGCGCGCGAAAGCCGTTGAGCAGGTTGCGGTGGTAGCGATTCTCAAACAGGTCGCGCGCTCGCGAGAAGTGGCGGTGATACATCTTCGCGGTTTCGTTAAGCGGCCACTGGTCGCGCGTGCGCTCAATCTCACGCTCACACAACTCGACGAGTTTGTTAACGTGGCGGAGGTAGCGGTCCTGAAGCAGCGGGTCTGCGAGCATCTCGCAAAGCGGCGGCGTGAGTCCCATCGTCACGCGCACGGGGACGCCATCGAGCGCGCAGCCTTCAAAGGTGCTCAGCAGCGGGATGTAGGTTTCGCTGATGGCTTCAAAGAGCCAGTCTTCTTCCAAAAACTCAGGATATTCAGGGTGGCGCACAAAAGGCAGGTGCGCATGAAGCACTATAGCAAGAAGTCCTTGTTCCATTCTTGGTTTCTGGTTTCTCGTTTATAATTTCTGGTCTGGCCTGTTCCAGTTCTTACATACCTTTGAGCGTCCAACTAGAAACCGGAGACAATGAACCAGGAACTCTTCCTTGTGGCAGCGCGGGCAGTTGGAATTCCTGTCCGGGCCACGCGGCGTTTTCGGATGCGCCGACGAAAAAGCGCGGCGCGACGTGCAGCGGGTGAACGTGATCGCCTATCAACTCGCGCTCGTCTTCAATCGCTTCGCGCAACAGCTCAGGCAGGTAATGCATCAATCCCGCAGCCGTTATCTGCCCGCCGCTTGCAAACCATAATTTTAATAACTCGCTTCTGAGCGGTTCGGGCAACTCCTCAATCATCTGATAGGTAAGCTCGCCGCCCGCGCCCGCAACAAGCACAGCCGTCCGCACAGCGTCAGGAAGTTTAGTGAGCGCCGCAGTGAGCGGTTCGGCCTCCGCGTGCGCGCCGGGCATGGCTGCTACGGTTATGCCCAGGGCCTGCTGCGCGCCGAAGCCCGAGGCTTCCATAACCTGAACGAATTCAGGAGGACTCATTCGATACCGATCTTCCTGCGGAGGCACAGGCGAGACGGTCCCGCGCGGCGTGCGCACGCGATTCGAGCGAACGAGCATGATGTAACCGTGCGCGGGCGAATGAACCCCTATCTCAAATTCATATTCGCGGTCGGGGAAGACCATCATCCAGTAGCGGCCTCGTCGTCCGACTTCAAACAGCGGTTCTTGTCCTCCCTCAACATCTCTGAGCTTCAGCACTGTGCGAAACCGGGTCGCGTCTTCGGCGGAGAAATATCTGGTGAGCGCAGCAAGGCTTTCTTCTCTCACCTCCCAGTAAATAAATATGCGAAACGGGTCTTGAAGCAAAGCGCGAATGATGTCGACGTCGTAGTCTTCGGGCACGGGCAGACCGGGATCAATGTAAGGTTCAGCGGGAGCTTCGATGTCCGCAAGCAGCGTTATCTCTATGGGTTCTACGGGCTGCGGCGCGCGTTCCGGCTGAAAAGTTCTGAGCGGCGAGGAAGGTCGTAAGACGAACATGGAGCGACTCCTTTGCTTCAAGGTGAAACTAACTTTGTAAGTGATGCGCGGCGGGGTGTCAAGCAATCGAGCAGCGCCCGAAATGCGAAGTGTTGATACCGATAAGAGTTGAAAGTCAGTTTTCACCCAAATTCTAAAGCCCCGATGCGCCCGTAGCCCCTTGAATAATCAGCGATTACATGCAAGATGCGCGCAAGGCTCAAGAAAAAAAGTTCTTTACACTCGCTGTCTCAATCTGATAAATTCAATCACTTGTAAGTCCGTCCATTTTCACGGCATGTACGTCCGGCGGGGAAGGCTATAGATGAAAAACGTCACACTTGAAGAGGTCATTCAGACCTATGGTGTGGAGAACTGGGGAGCGGGATACTTTGAGGTAAACCGAAAAGGACATCTTGCCGTGCGCCCCGCTGAAGGCGATGCTCGATCTGTCGACGTCAAAGAGTTGATAGACGATCTGGTAGAGCAGCGCCGATTGCAGCTTCCCATCCTGCTTCGTTTCCCGCAAATTCTCACGAACCAGTTGAAGAAGCTCCACCGCGCCTTTCAGGACGCCTCGCGCGAGTTCAATTATGCGGGCGGCCACTTCGGCGTCTTCCCGATGAAGGTCAATCCGCGCCGCGAAGTTGTCGAAGAATTCCTGCGCGAAGGCTCGAAGTACAACTTCGGCGTCGAGTGCGGCTCGAAGGCCGAGCTTTACGCCGCGCTCTCCTTAGATCAAACGCCCGACTCTTTGCTCATCTGCAATGGGTTCAAAGACGAGCCGTTCATCAACCTCGCGCTGATGGGGATTCAGATCGGCAAGCGCGTCATTATAGTCGTCGAAAAATTAAATGAGCTAAAGGTGATTATTCGCCGCGCGCAGGAGACAGGTGTGCACCCGATGATAGGGCTGCGCGCGAAGCTCTACTCTAAGGGTTCAGGCAAGTGGGCTTCGTCGGGCGGCGAGTCGGCCAAGTTCGGGCTGACGCCATCGGAGATGCTCGAATGCATACGGCTCCTGCGCGAATTCGAGATGATAGACGCGCTCAAGCTATTGCATTTTCACATAGGCTCGCAGATAACCGACATCAAGCGCGTGAAAGCGGCGATGAAGGAAGCCGCTCGCGTCTATTCGAAGATTCGCCAGATGCACGTCGACATCGAATATCTCGACATTGGCGGCGGCATGGGCGTCGACTACGACGGCTCAAAGACTACTTTTGAATCATCCGTAAACTACACGGCGCAGGAGTTCGCAAACGACGTCGTCTATACAATCAAGTCTGTCTGCGAAGATGAGAATGTGCCGGAGCCGAACCTTGTGACCGAAAGCGGGCGCGCGCTGTCGGCTTATCACGCGGTCTTCATCACTTCGATCCGCGACGAGATAGAAACCTTCGCAGACGACCAGCCCGAAGTCACCGTTGATGAAGACGACCCGCAGGTGATAGCCGAACTCAAGGCTCTCTACGACGACATAAACTCGAAGAACTATCGCGAGTACTATCACGATGCGCTCGATCACAAGGACGAGCTTCACACGCAATTCAATCTCGGACTCATAAGCCTCGAAGACCGTGCGAAAGGCGAAGTGTTGTTCTGGGAAGTCTGCGCGCGCGCGTCGAAGTTTGCGCAAAACGCCAAAGTGCAGGAAGAAGAGTTTGACGAACTGAAGAAAATCTTAGCGTCAAAGTACCTCTGCAACTTTTCAGTGTTTCGCTCCGCGCCGGATCATTGGGCCATTGATCAGTTGTTCCCGATAATGCCGATTCACCGGTTGAACGAGCAGCCTACGGATTACGCGACATTCGTCGACATAACGTGCGACTCGGACGGTCACATTGACAAGTTCGTTGATTTGAAAGACGTGAAAGAGGTGCTGGAGCTTCATCCGTTCACGGGCGAGCCATATTACATAGCGATATTTTTAGTGGGCGCGTACCAGGAAGTGATGGGGAGCTATCACAACCTGTTTGGTCGGCCAAACGAAGCTCACGTCATAATTGACACGGAAGGGCGCTATCACATCAAGAAGATCGTTCCGGGCAGCCGCGTCGGCGATATGATTGCGTTCGCCCGCTACGACAAGAATCAGGCATGGGATAACTTCGCGCGGATGACAAAAGCGCGCGTCGCCGCAGGGCTGATGACGCAGGAAGAAGCCGACGCGCTCATCAAGCAATATGAGAGCGACATCAACCGATACACATATCTTGAATAGTGGTCATTTGTCCTTCGCCCTTTGTCCTTTGCATTGTGAGGAGACGAAGCGACACACTCACGGGAAACGACAAAGGACAAATGACAAAGGACTAAGGACGAAACAGCAATGATGAGAAAACAGAAAAGCTCGAAGTATTTGACCAATCCGACCCGACCCGTTCAAATAGACCGTGATCGCTCGGTCGCAGGGTTACTGACGAAGATGGAAGGCGCAGGCTTTCAGGCTCGCGCGCTTGCCGATTCGCACAACCTGTGGCTCGATATGCTGTCGGACAACGCGACGGTCTTTATGGGATTGTCGGGCGCGCTGGTCGCGGCTGGCATGCGGCGGCTCATCTCTTATTTGATAAAGAACCACTACGTTGATGTGGTCGTCTCGACGGGCGCGAACCTTTTTCACGACCTGCACGAAACTCTTGGCCGCTATCACTATCAGACTTCGCCTGCGTGGACCGACGAGGAATTGCAGGACGCGCAGGTTGGCCGCTTCTACGACACGCTCGCAAGCGAGCATGAATACCGCGAGGCCGACGAGTGGGTCGGCAATTTCGCAAACACGCTCGATCATTCGCGGCCCTATTCGACGCGCGAGTTTTTGCACCTGTTAGGGCGCGAGCTTGCAGAGATTGCCACGGAAGACGGCATACTCACATCGGCTTATAAAGCGAAGGTTCCAATCTTCTGTCCGGGCGTTGCCGATTCCGCGATTGCAGTTGGCATCGCCACTTCGCGCATCAATCGCAAGAACCCATTTCAATTCGACATCATTCAAGATGTGGTCGAAGCGGCGCAAGCGATGGCCAAGAGCGTCAACACCGCAGTTGTGCTTTTCGGCGGCGGCCCGCCAAAGAGCTTCCTGCATCAGACGGAAGTTACGGCTTCGATAATCAAGCAAAGCCTGCGCGGCCACAAGTACGCATTGCAGATAGGACTTGACCTGCCCGAATCGAGCGCAACTAGCGGGCGCAGCTTCGAAGAGGCGCAGACGTGGGGCCGCGTCGCAAAAGACGCGAAGACTGTTTCTGTTTTGTGCGATCCGACTATTGCGATGCCGATTCTTGTGACGGCTCTTTCGCAAACGGGCACGAAGGCGCTCAAGTCGCGCCGCCGACCTCAATTCAATTTCGGACGCGAACTCTCGGTCACTTTTGGATGATGACGCAGTAGGCAGTAGGCGGCAAGCAGTAGGCAGTTACTTTGAGTAACTCAGTCTAATAAAAGAATTTTCGCAATTGCCACTTACTGCCTACTGCCTACTGAACATGTCTGAATCACAACATCTCCCATTCAACTTCGGCGGGATAGCCGAGCCTGAATACTCCAACTTTGAATCGTCGCGCATACTCGTGTGGCCCGTGCCGTATGAAGGAACGGTGAGCTACGGGCACGGCGCGGCTCGCGGCCCGCGCGCCATCATCGAAGCCTCGCGCAACATGGAATTGTACGACGAAGAAATCGGGGGGTCGGTCTATCGTCTGGGGATTCACACGCTTGAGGAGCTTCCCGCGATTGATCCGCCCGAAGCGATGATGAATCAGATAGAAGCTCGCGCGGAAGAGTTATTAGACACGGGCAAGTTTCTTGTGATGCTCGGCGGCGAGCATTCGATAACGGGACCGGTTATTCGCGTGCTCGGTCGCAGGGTGAAGAATCTGTCAGTTCTTCAAATTGACGCGCACGCAGACTTGCGCGAAAGCTATGACGGGACGATTCATTCGCACGCTTCGATTATGGCCCGCGCCGTCGAGGTCTGTCCCGTTGTTCAAGTCGGGATCAGGTCAATATCGGAAGCCGAAGCGAAGCGGTTGCCCAACACGCCTACGAAGATTTATTGGGCGAAAGATGTTGTTGGCCGGACCGACTGGCACGAAGATGCCCTCTCTCATTTGACTGAAAATGTTTATCTCACGATTGACATTGACGGGCTTGATCCGAGTTTGGTTCCAACGACGGGCACGCCTGAGCCGGGAGGATTGGGATGGTACGACGCGCTCGGAATAATTCGGGCGCTTGCCCGTTCGCGCAACATCGTCGGGATGGACGTGACCGAGCTTGCTCCCGTCGAGGGCAACCCCGCGCCAGATTTTTTAACGGCGAAGTTAGTCTATAAATCGCTCAGTTACATTTTCGAGAACGAAGTGCAACAAATTCAGGCAAGTTGATAATAGGCAGCTTTTAACTTCTATAGCCCCATCGCTTTTTCTATTGCTATGCTCTCCGATAGCTTCGAGTGCCATGTTGACAGCGATTCGTAATCTAGAAATTTCAGGTCAGCGCGAATTGGATTGAATGCGCTGTAACCTTTCTTCTGCTCAAACTCTCTCTCCCGCACAGCATCGGCGACTATATAAAACTGAATGCGAAAATCCTGAAACTCGACAAACTTTAGCAGAGAGTTGTGAATGTCTGTCGAGTGCTCGATTTCAAAGAAAGCGTCTGGGAAACCTCTGGCGTTGAACCATGTCACATCTACAGTTCGCGCCCGCTTCAGAAGATGCTCGTAGGTGAATGGGGGAAACTGCTTCAGCGAAGAAATATCAGCAAGTCGCTGCGATAGAAATTGTTTGTTCTTATCCTGATTCGGAACGTATGTGTCGTAGCGTTTGAAATTGCCTATCTCCACAATCAGCCCTTGATAGTAACTGTGATTAAATTCCTCGACTTCCTTGCGTGGCGCATCATCTCGGACCTTGAACTTTTCAAGGATGCGCTCTCGTTCAGATGTAAGCGCCCACAATCCCGGCCTGATTCTAAAGAACTCTGGATGTTGCTGGACTATTCTACGGATGCTGGCAAAGGGTGTCTTCGTGCCCCACCGAACATCAGGTATCTTCAGCGCCGCCTGATACAAATGGCCAAGCGTTGCGTACCCGCCGTTTTCTTTCATCGCCTGAATAACAGCCTCATACTGCCTCATTGAGTTCAACTCCTGTCGCTGTTTTCGGTAGCGCGGCGATTGTCGCACGACGTGGCGCACCGTACAAGCCCAAGTTCGATTTGTTCGCGTGCGTGGGTTATGTCCTACAATTTCGTTTATCTCTTTCAAGCGCGCTTCGCCGCCAAGCAACCTGAGCGCAGAAGAAACGATCTCAGCCCACGTCGCTTTGGTATCTTGCGTTATTGCCTGCTGCTGCCATAAAGCCATTGCAAAACTGGAATCGAGTATGAATACAAAGCGCATCACACGAATCTCATCTCGGAGCCGGGCAATAGCGAGTTCAAGAAAAGATTCCATCAAGTCAATTCCGACAAAACGACGTTCAAGCCGAACACACACGACGCCCGCTGTCCCGCTGCCGCAGAAGGGGTCAAGCACTATATCTCCAGGATTTGAAGAAGCGCGAAGGATTCGATCAAGCAACGCTTCGGGCTTTTGCGTAGTATGCTTGCCGTAACGCTTTTCGGACGGGCCGGGTGGCGTGATGTGCCACAGCGACTGCATCTGCTTGCCGCGATTCTCGCGCTTCATCTCTTCATAATGAAACAGGTGCCGCGCCTTCGTCTCGCGCTTCGCCCAAGGGATTGTCTCCGTCGCGTGCGTGAAGTATCGGCACGACAAGTTAGGCGGCGGATTGGCCTTGTGCCACGCGATGTCGTTCAGAATCTTGTATCCGAGCGTTTGCAGCGCAAAGCCCACGCTGTAGATGTTGTGCGATGTTCCAGTCACTCAGATAGTGCCGTTTGGCTTCAGCAACCGGCGGCACTCGCTGAAGCCCGCGAGGTTGAAAGCGTGAATCTCTTCAAACGTCTGCGCCTTGTCCCATACTCCTTTATTGACGCTGACCATCTTGCCCGCCTGGCAGGTGATGCCGTCATTGGATAGAAAACAAGGAGGGTCGGCAAATATCACATCAAAGATTTCGCTCTTAGCCTCGCGCAGCATCTCAAGGGCATCGCCTTGATAGAGCCTGACACCGCGCTGCTCATCAACAAACACGGCAACCTGGCGGCGCGGCTCGATGCTGGCCGATTGTCCGAATCGCTTCCGGTTGATGAATGTGGCGCGGTAACAGTCGGCATAAAGATGTCTTGTGAGATAGAAGCACCCATTTTCGGAACGCGGATCGTAGCAGAAAACCGCGCAAGATCAAGACGCAAACTCAACTATTGGCAATCGGCTGCTGACAATTGGCAACCGAGCCTGTAAACTTTTCCTGTACCAGCGAATCTAACAAGCGGAGGTCCAACCGATGAAGCTCTTTTTTATTTCCTCACTTTCAATCCTGCTCATATCATCAGCCGCGCTTGCCGCAAGCGATCCGAGCGAGCGCAGCGACGAAGTAAAACGACTCAATCGCGCGACAGAAGTCTTCACCGAAATTATGCGCACGCCTGACAAGGGCATTCCTGAAGAGCTGCTCGACAAAGCCGAGTGCATTGCCATTGTTCCCGGGCTCAAAAAAGGCGGTCTCGGCATAGGCGGGCGCTACGGCAAAGGCGTTGTGATGTGTCGTAAGGCTGGCGGCCAGTGGAGCGCGCCGTCTTTTCTTACAATCGAAGGCGGCAGCTTCGGCCTTCAGATAGGCTTTCAGCAGGTTGATGTTGTCATGCTGATAATGAACCGCAAAGGCATGGACCGCCTTATCGGAGACAAATTCACGCTCGGCGCAGACGCGTCGGTCGCGGCAGGCCCTGTTGGCCGCCACACGTCAGCCGAAACCAACGCGAGAATGGACGCTGAGATATTGAGCTACTCGCGCACCAAGGGATTGTTCGCGGGCGTGGCTTTGAACGGGGCGGTCGTCAAGCAGGACAAAGACGACAACCGCGATTTTTACGGCAAAGAGATGAACGCGCGAGATATTCTGTTCGGCGACGTGCCGATGCCGCAGGAAGCGCGCCCGCTCGCATCGTCGCTTTCGTGGAGATCGCCGAAGAAAAAATAACTTGAGCCGCATTGCATATTAAGAGGCTGTTTTGAACCTGCGAAGCAGGTGAAAGAATAAAGCCACGTGCGCAAGCGCGCGGTTGGCTGATGCACGAAGAGATCAAGCCCGTCAAACGGGCGAAGGACATTTCAATCAATGAAGCTCCGCCGCCTGTTTTACAGGCTTATGAGGTGCATCAGCCTTGCCCCCGCGCTTCTAGCCCCGCGCTCGCACACGGGCTTTATTCCATCGCCTGCTCGCACGGACTGTAATCGCAACCCTTATTATTTTCAAAACACGCTCTAAGCTCGACTTTATCCATTTTTCAGAGGCGAATGAGCATTGTTTTATAAATTCTTTGTTTCCAATGCCTAGAATTTATGAACGTCAGTCTTTCAGTGCGACGTTCATAAATTCAATCTACCTTACAGCGGCGTAAGTCCTTTATTTGCGTTGCGCGTTTTCAAAATGGACAAAGTCGAGCTAAGGGTGAAGAAGTCGAATTACGATTTCGTTTCAACCGAAACCGCCGCATCGGTTTCTTCAGGGATCATCGCGGGATCGAGCGCGCTTGCTACCGTGTCGTGAGTCTTGCGCGCAAGCGCGCGGGCGCGCTCTTTGAGTTCCGCGCGGCTAGTCTCTTCCGGCGCGCGCTCGACCGGAATCGGCGGATGATAGGTGATGATAAGTTTTCCTCGTCGGGGAAAAATCTTTCCGACGGGCCAGATTTTTTCAGCGCCGTTGATTGAGACGGGCACAATCGGAATTCCGTAGGTCAAAGCAAACCTGAAGGCTCCCATCTTAAACGGCATGAGCTTGCCCGTGCGCGTTCGGCCCCCTTCGGGAAATATCACGAGCGCGCGCCCTTTGCTTAAAACTTCAAGCGCGTTGCGTTGAGCCGACGCGTCGGCGGTCGCATCGAGGCTCACTGGAAATGCGCCGAACGCGCGCATCAGCCAGCCAAGCACGGGTATCTCAAACGGCTTGTCCCACGCCATGTAATATATGCGCCTGCGAATCGGAATCGTAATCCAGATAGGGTCGCCGTAGCTGACGTGATTCGGAGTGATAATGCACGCGCCTACCGGTGGAATATTCTCCACGCCGTGAAATTCGGCTTTGAACCACAGGCGGCATATCCACCATACGAACGGTCTCAGCGCGGCGATGACGAATCGCATAGCTTCATATTATCCATCAGGCGTTTATCTGAAAACGAGTCGAGCAATTTAACTATGCTGATCACTGTAAGCGCAAGGCAGCGCGAGCAGGCGCATCAGCCGTCTTTCTTGAAGCGACCGACCCGCTTTGCTAAATTGAAATCAAGATCATGGTCTACGAGCGGAACTACGAATATCTCGCTGAACGATTAATACAGCGCCTCAACGCGACAGAGCTTGAGCAGGTCGCGCGCGCTTATGAAGTAGCCGAGGCTGCTCACGCCGGGCAGGTGCGCGACGAAGGCACTCCATACATTCTGCATCCGATTCGCGTTGCCGTCTCGCTCGTTGATGAGCTTGATGTTTACTCGCCGAAATTGATCTGCTCGGCTCTCATGCACGACGTGATTGAAGACAGCCCGACGACGCGCGAAGAGATTGCCGCAATGTTTGATGAAGAGATAGCCGAGATAGTCTGGCTACTGACCAAGCTCGAAAGTGTCACATTGCCAAATTATCTCGCTGCAATAGAGGCTGCGGCGCACACGGGCGCGCCGATAGTTAAGCTCTGCGACAGGCTCGACAATTTAAGGTTCCTGACGCAGTCGCCTAAGGTCGAAAAGATTATTCGCTACATCCGCACGACAGAAATCTTCTACATCCCAATGGCCGCTCGCACAAACGCCTACCTGCACGAGCAGCTCCGCCGCTGGCTCGATGAAGCGCGCAGGCACGTGAAGGCCGTAAATCGCTGATTTTTCGCGGGATTTTCGCCTTTTTCGGCTTTCAAAACAGGCGCGAAGTCTGGTAAAATTAGACTTGCTCAAGAAGGCAAAAAGTCTAATCGAAAGTCTCCGGGAAGACCCCGAAAAGGCCAGCCGAATTGCAGGGCTTTTGCAACTGCCCTCGCTTGAATTACGCCCGGTCGCAGGAGACGAAAGGCAATGCTGGATGATGAACGATCAATGATGAATAGGCAGCTCGACTATATGCTTGCGGTCTTAATTCATCATTAAACGTTCAGCATTGATCGTTGCGGTTCATCGCTATCGCCGTCGGCGATATGAAACCCCGTAACAGCAGATAGCAGAGAGAGAGTTTAAGAATGGCTGAAGCAGCACACAAGATACCAATCAACATTGAAGAAGAGATGAAGCGTAGTTACCTCGACTACGCGATGAGTGTAATCATAGGCCGCGCGCTTCCGGACGCGCGCGACGGACTCAAGCCCGTGCATCGCCGCATCCTCTACGCGATGCATGAACTAGGGCTTGGCCCGGGCAAGCCTTTCAAGAAATCGGCTACGGTCGTCGGCGACGTGCTCGGCAAATATCATCCGCACGGCGACACCGCCGTTTACGATGCGCTCGTTCGCATGGCGCAGGACTTTTCAATGCGCTACCCGCTCGTGCAAGGTCAGGGCAACTTCGGCTCGATTGACGGCGACGCGGCGGCGGCTTATCGCTACACCGAAGCGCGACTGACGCGCATCGCAACCGAAATGCTTGCCGACATTGACAAAGACACGGTTGATTTCATGCCGAACTACGACGAGTCGCGCGAAGAGCCTACGGTTCTTCCAACTCGATTCCCGAACCTGCTCGTGAACGGTTCGGGCGGCATCGCCGTCGGCATGGCGACCAACATCCCGCCGCACAACCTGAGCGAAACAATCGAGGCGACCATCTACCTGATTCAAAACCCGAACGCGCGATTGAAAACCTTGATGCAGATGCTGCCCGGCCCGGATTTTCCGACGGGCGGATTCATCTACGGGCGCGAAGGCATCCATCAGGCTTACGAGACGGGGCGTGGCTCTATCGTCATGCGCGCGCGCGCTTCGATTGATCGCGTGGGCCGCTCGGCTGACCGCATGGCCATCGTCATCACTGAGATTCCTTTTCAGGTCAACAAAGCCAAATTGATCGAGCGCATCGCCGAGCTTATCAATGATAAAAAGATCGAAGGCATCGCAGACCTGCGCGACGAATCGGACCGCGAAGGGATGCGAATAGTCATCGAACTCAAGCGCGATGCGATACCAGACATCGTCTTGAACAACCTCTACAAGCTCACGCCGATGCAGCAGACTTTCGGCATCATCAACCTTGCTATAGTCAACGGGCAGCCGCGCGAGCTTTCGTTGATTGACACGCTCAACATCTTCATCGAGCATCGCCGCGAAGTCGTGCTGCGCCGCACGCGCTTTGAACTCAAAAAGGCCGAAGCGCGCGCGCATATACTCGAAGGCTTGAAGAAAGCGATTGACAACCTCGACGCGGTTATCACGATCATTCGCAAAGCAAAGAGCACGGTCGAGGCGCGCGAGGCGTTGATGCTGCGCTTCAAATTTTCCGACGCGCAGGCCCGCGCGATTCTTGAGATGCAGTTGCAGCGGCTCACAGGGCTTGAGCGGCAGAAGCTTATTGACGAGTACAAAGAGGTCATCCAGCGCATCGCGGAGCTTCAGGAAATCCTGTCGAACGAATCTGTCCTTCGCAACGTCATCGTCAAAGAACTGCGCGAAGTTCAGCGCGAGTACGGCGACGAGCGGCGAACAGAGATCATCGAAGCGGGCGCGGAACTCACGCTCGAAGACCTGATTGCAGACGAAGACATGGCGATAACGGTGACGCATTCAGGCTACATCAAGCGCACGCCCGTTTCGGTCTATCGCGCGCAGCGGCGCGGCGGCACGGGCCGCAAGGGTGCAACTGTTAAGGCCGAAGACGTTGTCGATCACATCTTCGTCGCGTCGGCCCACAGCTACGTGATGATCTTCACAAGCAAGGGACAGGTCTATCGCTTGAAAGTCCATGAAATTCCAGACGCGGGCGCGGCGGGGCGCGGCAAGGCCATCGTCAACCTCGTGAATATGCAGAAAGGCGAGAAGGTCGCAGGCATCGTCCCTGTGCGCGAGTTTGAAGAAGGCAAATATGTTGTCTTCGCAACGCGCAACGGCACGGTCAAGAAGACCGAGCTGTCGGAATACGCCAACATCCGTTCCGGCGGCATCATCGCGATGGGCATTGACGAAGGCGACGAGTTGATTGCCGCAGAGATAACCGACGGCGAGAAGATGATATTCCTCGCCACGCACGAAGGCATGGCTATCTGCTTCGACGAATCGGATGTGCGCCCGATGGGTCGTCCTGCTTACGGCGTGCGCGGCATTACGCTCGGCAAGAATGATTATGTCATCAGCGTCGCCGCCGTGAGCAAAGACGTTGAGATGCTTTCGATCTCGGAGCGCGGCTACGGCAAGCGCACGAAGCTCGAAGAGTATCGCTTCCAGTCGCGGGGCGGCAAAGGCGTCATCAACATGAAGACGACTGAAAGGAACGGCAAGGTCGTCGCCGTCCTGCCCGTCAATGATGAGAGCCAGGTGCTGATTATCACAAATCAGGGCAAGCTCATTCGCGTCGAGGCGAAGGGCATACGCGAGTCGGGCCGCTCGACTCAGGGCGTGAAGCTGATTGACACATCGGGCGGCGACGTGGTCACGTCCGCCTCGCTCATCGAGCGGCAGCAGGACGCGACCGAAACGGCTGCAGCCTAGTAGCGGGGACGCGGGGACACGGAGACGCGGTGAAGGATTTGATCGGGCTTGGGTCATCGTTGCATTCAGGTGATTATATCGCCGCGTCGCCCCTTCGCCGCATCTCTGCGTTGTTTTATTTGCTGCTAATCCTGTCGCTAGTGCCGCTGGCGGGCTGTCGGAATAACTCGGAGCCGTCTTTGAAGCGCGCGGCTGAGGCGTGGGACGCGAAAGAGTACAGCGTCGCCGCCGAAGAGTACGAGAAATATCTTGAACGATTCCCGACAGGCGCAGAGTCACTATTGGCGCGGTTTCAACTCGCCAATATATACAACTTCAATCTTAAACAATACGATCAAGCCATCGCGCACTACAGGGAGCTATTGAGGCAAGATCCTGCGGGCGCGAATGCCAACCTTGCGCGCGAGCGCGTGGCCGAGTTACTTGGCGAGCTTGGCCGCACCTACGAAGCGATAGCCGAGTACGAGAATCTGAATCCGCAGGACGCGACCGAGCGCCGCCGCATACGATTGCGCATTGCCGATCTTTATTACGATCAAAACAACTACAGCCAGGCGCTAACCGAATATGAGAAAGTAATCACGGGCGCGGCTTATGACGATCTGACCGAGCAGGCGTTGATGCGCGAAGCGGCTGTCTACAACGCGCGCGGGCAATATCAATCATCGCTTGCGGTCTATCAAAAGCTCGCTGCTGAAAGCAACGATGAAGAAGCGCGCCGCCGCGCGATGTACGGCATAGCCGACTGCTACGCGGGATTGTACCAGTTCGATGAAGCGATAAAGACACTCAGAGAGATTAAGGACGCGAGCGAGCGGGAGAACATCGCGCGGCGCGTTGCGGAACTTGAGCGGCGCAAGCGCGAAGCCGCAGAGGCGCGCACGGGGTTGCAGTGATAAGATTGCTATACCCCCGCATTTTCTGTGGCCATCTCCTGGACTTCTTCATCAGAAATCTCAGACAAAATGTCATTCAAAGCTTTGCTCAGGTCGCCTTTGAATGATTTATAAGGAATTGAGAGGGCGCGCAGAATCTTCTCGAACTTTTTATACCCTTTCTCGCTCCGCAATTCGACCCACTGAACTTTTAATTTATCTAATTGTTTCCTGCTTGAACTCATCCAAAGAGCAGGTTCTGACTGCATCCGAAAAAAACGTTCGCTGTTCGTGCAAAGCTGCGGTTGCTCTATTGACGTATTGCTTCTCCTGCTCAGTCATAAAGAAATGCCTGCCTAACATTAAAGCGGCCTGCCCAACGGTGCCTATCCCGGCAAAAGGATCAAACACTAGGTCGCCTTTGAATGAGTAAAACTGAACAACTCGCGCGGCCAGCTCTTTTGGGAATGGAGCGGAATGAATCCTGTCAGTCGTTGGGGCTATCTTCCAGACATTTGTCTTCTCATAATCACCGGCGACTTTGCTCTCATTAATTATCTCTTCGGGATACTGCCGCATATTCCAATCAATCAGCCTGTCTGTCTTTTTGCGATAAACGATGACGTACTCAGAAACTGAATTGGCCTTATAGCCAAGTGGCTTTCTATGTTGAAAGAAGCCGCCATTGCGATTCTTTGCGCTCGGGTCAGGCTTCACCCAGATAATATCTTCAATGAACTCCCATCCTATCCGAGTCAGCAAAGGATGTATATCGAAAGGAATCAGGTACCGTTTGCTGGCGTGGCTTCGGCCCATGCGCGGAATAAGCACTGGGGACGTATTCAAAACAAAGAATCGCCCTTCTTTCGTAATGCGATGAACCTCTTTGAAAATCGAAACCAGGAATTCCAGATAATGCTCATAGCTCTTGTATATCGTATAATCCCGCGCGTTGTAGTAGGGAGGCGATGTGAATGTTAAATGAACTGATTCGTCAGGCACATGCTTAGGACTTCGCGCACATCGCCGTGAACGAGGACGTTCTTCAAAAAATTTGGGCTTGATGTGTGAGAGGGGTTTTTAGCTCTCCCGCTGGTCTTCGGACCAAACTCTTTCTCAATGGCTTCTCGTACCAGTTCACTAGGGTGATCGGTGAGAGCTTTAAGCGATTCCTGCACCTTCGGCAGAGTTTTGAAAACGAGAAGCGCCCTGAATAGCCTGCAGGACCACTTTGGCATCATTGTCATGAAGGAAGCTGATTAATACTGGAACGGCATATCTGCTTCTCATGCGCCCGATAGCCGAAACTGCCTCTCGACGGACAAGGGTATTGCTTTCAGTTTTCGCCAGGCAACTAACTTTATCCAGAAACGATTCATCCTTGAGCTTGCCGATATTCTTCACTGCCAATAAGCGAACGGCTGGAGAAGAACGGCTCAGAAGAGGCAAAAACAGTTTACCGTCGAAGCCCTTGGGAACACGACCTATTTTTTCGAGCGCCGCTTCAAGTTTTCGTTCGTCATTCAATGGATTAAGCGCCGACTGAAAATACAAATCGTCCTTGTCGTTAGACTGCTGATCGAGTATTTCTTTCGCAAACATAAGACCTCACTTCATCTTTAGCTGCGCTCAACCAACTTGCGAAAAGCCATTGTTCAGATTAGAGGATTCAACTTTTGGCTCGTGCTATATACTCCTTGCGAGCAGCTATATTAACACTTTTTCGCTGAATTTCGTTAGCGTATGCAGTTGCATTATCGAAGAGCCATAGAGGCGCACGGGATTACAGAGGTAGTCAGCATTTATATTCTGCAAAGAAAGTTGATGTCATTGCTCTTTCCTGGAAGCGCGATATGCGACTAATTATTCGGGCGCGGGCAACTGACGAGTCATTACGTCTTCTATCGAAGGGTCGCTCTCTAACCGAGGGGCTTTGTTTGTGAGCTTTCCGGTCAAGCCGTTTTCTGATGTTGGTTCAATCTCATCAAGAGACGCGCATAGAGAGCCGATCATGGCTGACATCTCTTTCGCAGTTGGGCGTTCGCCGGGCTGCTTCTTCAAGGTGAGTTTGATAATTGACTCGACGACTTCAGGAATGTTCGGATTGATCTGGCGAGGCGGAGGCGGCTCCTCAGTCAAATGCATCACCATCACAGCGTAAGCATCGCCTTCTTGAGGCTCAAATGGCAGCCGCCCGGTCAGCATCCTGTACAGAATCACTCCGAGGCTGTATATGTCAGCCCGACCGTCGTAAGGCTGATTCGCCAGGCGCTCGGGAGCCATATAAGTCGGTGTGCCGATGACTGCGCCTGCAATTGTCATCGCCTCAAGCCCCACGCTTGGACCTGTGCCAAGTATCTTCGCAAGGCCGAAATCTACCACCTTTACGACTTCGCCGTCTTTCGCGCGGTGGAGAAAAATATTGTCGGGCTTGATGTCACGGTGGATGATGCCGACTGCGTGCGCTTCGGCGAGCGCTTCGCAAACGGGGGCAAGTATCTCAAGAGCGCGCCGCAGCGATAGTCTCCCCTTAGCCCTCAATTCTTCTGTGAGCGTGTGCCCTTCTAAAAGCTCCATCACTAGATATGCGATGCCTGCCGAGGTGATGCCTGAATCGAGCACGGCAACAGCATTCGGATGGTTTATTCGACTTGCCGATACGCCTTCGAGCCGGAATCGTTCGAGCGCCTCCGGTCTGTCGTTTCCCGCCATAGGTCGAAATACCTTGACCGCAATCGGGCGGTTCAAGCTTATGTGCGTGCCGCGATACACAGCGCCGAACCCGCCTGAACCGATCTTTTCTTCAAGGCGATACTTCTCATCGAGCACCGTGCCTGGCAACAACTCGGCCAATGCTGAAAATACAAGGTCGGTCCGCTTCTGCGCCTGAACAAGCTCGTCGTTCTCCCTCTTGAGTTCCCGGTTCTGCTCGGCAAGCTCCTTTTGCAGGCGCGAGATATTCAACTGATTCTCAACCCGCGCCACGACTTCTTCGGCCTGAAACGGCTTTGTAATATTTGCGAATAGCTTTATCTCGCCGCCTTCATATCGCAGCAGCCCCTGAGGGCTAAGGAAGCAGGCTCGACCTTGCAGGTCTTCAAAAATAGACATGACCATGTTGGACGGCGGTGATGTGCCCTCCCTCAGTTCATAGGTTATGAGCGTAGAAGCCGTATCGGATTGGAATCTTATCAGCCCTTTAGCCGCAGAGACCCACAGGCTGCCGTCACTAGCGCAGTACATATCGCGAATCCAGCTCACGGGCAACCCGCCCATCGTTTCGTAAACGGTAAATGTCTCGCCCTGAAACCTGACTATCCCTCGATCAGTAAATACCCACAGGCTGCCGTCGCGACCACGCCTTATCTGACCGGGCAGGCCTGCAATTCCATCCTGCTTTGTATAAGTAGTAAATCGCCCGTCTTTATAACGCGCCAGTCCGGCGGGCGTGCTGACCCATATTGCGCCTGAATCATCCTCGCCCACAGAGCGAAGGCGATCATCCGGCAGTCCATCCTTCACCGTGAAGGTGGTGAATGCGCCATGCGCGTAGCGGCTCAGGCCGCCTTGTTCGGTGCCAATCCATAGATTGCCAGCCCGGTCCTCAAGCAGCGCGACAACCCTGTTGCTCATCAGCCCGCGGCTGTTGCCCGTATCAAAGACCGTGAACTTGACGCCATCAAATCGGACGAGGCCGCCATAAGTGGCCAGCCAGATGTAGCCGTCGCGAGTCTGCACGATGTCATTGACGGAGTTTTGCGGCAGACCATTCTCAACCGTCCATGAGTGGTAAAGGTATTTTGATGTTGCGCCATTAGCGTCGCGGTCTGGCTGAGACGCGTGCACTGTGGAAGAGATTATGCGAAGAGGCGCCGTCAATAAGATGATAATAATAACCTGAGGTCGTGTGAGGAAGCTCATTGCAAAGCGCCTACGGCTGTGCTTCTATGATTATCACTCTACGCTATTGATAAAAACTAAAAAATGACCAAATGAATTCTGAAGGACTATGACAACATCAGGAGCGATTTTTATCATGCCGCTTTTGAAAACGCAAACGAACAAGCGGCGAATACTGTGATGCATGCTATCACTTGAATTGTGCGATGCGGAAAGCGCGGAGGCCGGGCGGTGATTCACCGGCCTCCGCGTCGTTACTTCTCGGAAATCAACACCTGTTGAAATGGAACGGGCAGTTCATGAAGCTCGGTGCGGCTGAAGCCCGCATTGCTGAACATCTTTTCAAACTCTGCAAAGGTGTAAGCATCTCCGCTCGGCGTTGAACTGAGCATTATGAGGCTGAACGCAGCGGCGACGGGCGGCGTGGTGCGGTCTTCGTTTGGAACAAATTCAAGCGTGATGGCTCTGCCGCCGTCGGCGAGCACCGCGTGAACTTTCCTGAGCAGCGCTTCGTTTGTCGGCGGGTCGAAGTGATGCAGGAAATTCGTGAGCAGCACTATATCGTAGCCGCTGCCGAAATCGGATTCGAACGCGCTGCCCGCGATTGTGTCGTAGCGGTCTGCGACACCCGCTTTCTGCGCGTTCTCCTTTGCGACTTCCAAAACGTCCGGCCAATCGAGCGCGACAATCTGAGCATCGGGATTGAGCCGCGCGACCTCTATGCCGAACAATCCATGACCTGCGGCGATATCTAAAACTTTATTGACTTTGCCGATCTGCCTATCAATCAACTGCGCCATCATTTGAGCGTTGAACGCCGCAAGCGGAGCCATAGCCTGCGCGAATTTAACCCACACGGGATTTTCCGGCGAGACACTTCCTTCTTCAGAGATAGCCGTGCCGCCTTTGCGAACGGCTGCCGTCAGGTTGTTGAATCCTTCAACGAGCATCGGCGAGAGCAGAAACTCGATTGCCCCGCCCACATACGCGGGCGATTTCTGATTTAGGAATAAAGATGAGTCGGGCGTGAGGCTATAGCTCTGCCCGTGCTTGTTGAGAAAGCCTTTGATGGTCAGATAGTCGCAGAGAATGCGCGTGCCGCGCTCTGACGCGCCGCACTTTTCAGCTATCTCCTGCGCGGTTTCTGCTCCATCGGCTATCGCTGTGAACAGGCCCAGCTCGATTGCCGCTTTGATCGCGGCGCTGCGCTGGTAAGAATTAACCGTTTCGAAGAAAAGCATCGGTGAAGGTGATGCTGCTGATTGTTGAGTTGCCATTCGTGTTCTCCCTTGACAATGTTGTTTGCTGAATGCGGTCGAGCCTTATTTATCCCGCATTATCGTTGCTTCGATGCGCGGCAAAGGTGAAGCAACTACGCGCGTGTTGTATCGCTCGATATATTTACGCCGCGCTTCAGTCATCGGATAACGTGCGCCGCGCGGATAATGTTTCATTCCGTGAAAAGGCAGAGGCAGCACGGCGTCCGGACTCGCTGAATTGATGTCCATCTCTTTGCTGAACCCGTCGGCGTAGAGCAAAAACGTCCGTTTCCACCCTGCGCGAAGCGGCGGCAGTCGCGTCGCGTCGAACGATAGAGCAATCTCGTCGCCCGGGCGCGAGATGACGAACATATCATCCGAGCGCAGCAGCAACTCTCTCACGTCGCCTTCGCGCGTGTAGCGGCCCGACATTACTTTCCAGGGTGAGATTGCCGACGCGCGCGAGTAGTCGTAGCTGAACGGCTCGCGCCCGTCGGGCGTGACTTCAGCCGAAAAGCCTCGCCAGTGAAGATCGGCAGTTATCGGGTCGAGGCGAATCAACTCTGTTGGCGCAACAGCGTTTGAGGTGTCGACGAGAATCTGATCCCAGTAGATTCGCATATTGGTCACGATGCGAACCTCGCGATTTGATGTTAAGAACTTGCCCGTCAGGTCGAGCGCCATCGTCTGCGGGCGACCCACGGGAATACCTATTTCTTCGATGACGGTTCGCCATTGTCCCTTTGCATCTTTCACCTGGAGCGCGGGCGGACGCATCTCAAGTCCACTTTGATGAGCCGCGACGTTATCGCTCGAAAAAGCGTAATCGGTCCAGCCTGTAAGCAGAAGCAAAGTGCGCCCGGTGCTCGGCTCACCCAGATTCAAAGTGAGCGTGTGCTCTTTCGCGTAGCCGCGAATTGGGAGAAGATCGAAATCATCAACGAACTTGCGATCAAGTCGCGCGATGCGCGAAGTCACGTCGTGGCCGTGATCGTCAATGGCCGTCGCGGGCGGGCGCGCGCCTCGCGTCGCGAATAACTTAAACTCGCGCGGCGGGTCGGTCATCCCTTCGTTCGGGTAAACTTCCGTATCAGCCCGGTGAGCTACGGCGATTAATTGCAGGCGATCAACGTAGAGCACTTCTTCAAGCTCGTTTGTCACGCGAATCTCGAATCGTCCATCGCGCTCGCGAAGTTGATCGTCGCGGATGCGGACGTACTCGTCGGGGTCGGGCGTGTTTCGCTTGCCGGGCGCTTCCCAGTAACCCATCTCGCCGCCGCCCATAAAATCTGTGACGAACTCGAACTGCTCGCCGTTCCAGGTAAAGAGATAAGGGCACGACGACGGCTTGCGGTCAAGCTCCGTGATTGTGAGCGTCGCAGTCATCATCGCAGGTTTCGTCGCGGGGATTTCGGTTTCAGCTTGAAGGATTCCGACGGGCCACAGCACTCGCACGGCGTCGGCTCGCTCGCGCTTGCCCAGTCCGAAGATGACATCCGAAGGGGCGGGCGCGGGGCTTGCCGAAACGGTTTCGAGCTTTTGATGGAGGCTGCCCGCGCGCATCTCGATCTTTGTTCCGACGCTGCTCCGATTGCTGACTTTCGCCGCGAGGTTGATGCGAAGCGAGCGGTTGCGGTTCCCGCCGTCGTTTCGCGCGACTTTGATTTCGCCCGAAGTGAGGCGCGCGATCAAATCTTCATCGCCGTCGCCGTCAATGTCGCCCGAAGCTATTCGGTGAACCAGCGGCGTAACAATCGCAGGATTGCCAAACAAGTCCGCCGAGGCTGCGCGCTCGCTCACGTTTCCCCATCTGCCGCCGACGTTGCGAAGCACCCGCAGGCCGCTGTTTGTAAACGCCACAAGGTCAAGCAAGCCATCGTTGTCGTAATCGAGAAACTGTGCGGTGCTTATTGTCTCAATGAGCGGTGACGGAGAAGAAAGAAAACGCCCTTTGCCATCACTCATAGCAAAAAGGCCAGCACCGTCGTCTTTGCCGAAAAAGAAATCCGTAAAGCCGTCTTTGTTCACATCTCCTGCAGCCGCGCACGTGAAGCGAGCTTTTTCCGTCAATCCTGCTTCTGTGGCTACGTCGCGGAACGTGCCGTCGCGCTGATTGCTAAACAATACAGGCGCGGCGTCGTAATTGACGACGAGCAAATCAATGTCGCGATGGTTGTCGTAATCCGTAGGCACGACGGCGACGGCGTGAGCGTTTGCGCCTGCGACTTTCGCGATTGCGGTGATGTCTGTGAATTTGCCGTTGCCGTTGTTGCGAAGCAAGAGGTTCGGCGCTCCGGCGAAATCATCCGGGAAAGTGATTTGCTGATTCGCGGGCTTTGGCGGTTTAGACATGTCCGCAAAGCCTGCGATGAAAATATCGAGATCGCCATCGTGATCCACGTCAACGAAAGCGACTGACATTGACAGATAAGGATAAGCCGGGATGCCAGCCGCAGCAGTCACGTCCGAAAACTTCCCGCTGCCGTCATTATGATAAAGCGCGCTCGCGCCATAACGCAGCACAAACAGATCGGCACGGCCATCGTTATCGTAATCGCCCGCGACCGCCGCAATGCCGATTGATTGGGTGTCTGCACGCTTCAAACCTGACGCTTGTGTTACATCAACAAACTTCCCGCCATCGTTTCGATAGAGCCGTTCGGCGGAGGGTGCGACTTCCAACAAATCAAGGTCGCCGTCGCCGTCATAATCGAACAACACAACGCCGCCTCCGAGCGAAGAGACTAGATCGCGCTTCGCAGCATCATTGAAAGAAGCAGCGTTGATTGATCGGCCAAAGAATTGAGCCACCGCTGATTTCTCCTGAGACTTAGCCACTGGCATCACACTTGAGGTCGCATCCATAAAAGTGACTTCGGGCATCGTCGCATCAACAAGCTCTGATTCCGCGCCCGTCGAGCTGATAGCTTCGGCGTAGCGGCCCTGCTCAAGATAGTTTTCGCCGAGCGTCGTGCCGTAATTGCTCTCGCGCAGCCTTTGAAACTGCTGCATCATCTGCTGGCCTTCTTCGCGCTGGCCCGCGCGAATCAACGCAATCGCAAGATTATAAGTAGCCGTCACGCTGTAAGGCTCACTCGCGATCGCCGTGCGGAACGCGGCAATCGCTTCCGCGTACTTGCGCTGCTGCACGAGAAGCTGTCCAAGATTTATATTCGCCCCCGTGTCGCGCGGGTCAATCTTCAGCACTCGCTGAAACGCCGCAACTGCATCATCCGTGCGATTCTGTTTTTTGGCGATAAGTCCCAAGATGTAGTGCGGCTGCGGCGCATCAGGCATGGCATCAGCGGCAGCCTTCGCTTCGCGCATCGCGCCATCAACGTCGGGCACGTTGTAGAGAGCTATCGCAAGATTGATGCGCGCGACTTTCAGCGCAGGGTCAATCTTGAGCGCGCGGCGAAACTCGTCTGCGGCCTCTTTGTGCTTGAATTGTTCAAGCAGCGCCACGCCGATATTGTTTGCACGATAAGCCTCTTCGCGCGCGGCGAGCTTCGCGTCTTCGCTCTGGCCTGCGGTGAGCGCAGACAGGACGGGAACAAGAGCGCACGACGATAAGACGATTGCGAAAATTAGCGAGCGGTGAAACAAGCGCATGGGAGGTATTATACCGACTTGCGGGCGTTGCCCCAATCCAGCGATTACTATTGTCGCGTTTTGCGCTTGCGCTTATAATCATCTCGCTGGCGGAAAATGTCTGCCTCGCTGATACGGCATTGAATCCCGCCGACAAGTGGCTGCCCCTTCTTGCTCACTGCGAATCCTGATTAACGCTAATCGCCCAAACCGGCGCAGTTATCGGGTCCCCGCAATTTGTCTGACGCTGAACGAAGCTCTAAGAGGCAAACGTTAATGTCACCAAGCATTGATCAATTGCTGACCATCGCGTGCAGCAAGGGCGCATCCGACCTGCATATCAAAGCCGGCAGCTTCCCATTCATACGCGTGAACGGCGAGCTTATGCCTATGGTCGAAGCGCAGCGACTCTCTGCCGAAGATACTCTCAACATGGCCTTTTCGATAATGAACAATCGGCAGAAGCAGCGATTCAACGAGAACTCGGAAATTGATATTGCTTACGGCGTTTCAGGATTGGGCCGCTTCCGTTGCAACATCTTTCAGCAGCGCGGGACTGTCGGCATGGTGCTTCGCGTCATCCCCACCACCGTTCGCACGATAGAAGAACTCCGCCTTCCGCCAGTCATTGAAAAGATAGCCGATGAGCCGCGCGGGCTTGTGCTCGTGACAGGCTCTACGGGGTCGGGCAAATCAACTACGCTTGCGGCGATGATTGATTACATGAACCGCACGCGCACGGGCCACATCGTGACAATCGAAGACCCGATTGAGTTCCTTCATCGCGATAAAAAATCCTACGTCAATCAGCGCGAGGTTGATGTCGACACGAGGAGTTTTTCAGAAGCCCTGCGCGGCGCTCTCCGGCAAGACCCGGACGTGATACTCGTGGGCGAGATGCGCGACTATGAAACGATTGAGACGGCGCTAACAGCAGCCGAGACGGGACACCTTGTTTTATCAACTCTGCACACGCTCGATGCGACTGAAACCGTCAACCGAATAGTGTCTGTCTTTCCGCCGCACCAGCAGCGAGCCATTCGCTTGCAGCTCGCGAGCGTGCTCAAATCGGTTATCTCCATGCGGCTCGTGCGCGCGGCTGAACCCATTCAAGGACGCGTGCCTGCGGTTGAAGTCATGATCGTCACGCCATACATTCGCGATTGCATCGTTCACCCGGAGAAGACTTCGATGATACGCGAGGCAATTGCGCAGGGCACGTCGCAGTACGGGATGCAGACCTTCGACCAGTCGCTGTTTGATTTGTATTCTCGCGGGTTGATAACATACGAAGAAGCGTTGAACGGGGCGACGAACGCAGACGAATTCAGGCTGAGAGTATCAGGCATTCGCTCAGCCTCCGATCAGGCGCGCGAAGACATGGAGCGATCAAGACGGCGCACAGGCTCGCTCGACGCTGCGAAACCGGAAACGAAGCAGTTTGTAAATTGGCTTTTAGAAGGCACAGAACAAGTAACAAGATGAGCGGCGCGCGACGCATGCGCTCAAACGATGCGAATTGTCGCGCCGCTGAAGCGCGCGACGAAGAGCCGAAGCGATCATTGAAACCGGAAAAAGCGCGCGAACGCGTAATGGCCACGGCTTTGAAGATGCTTGCGGCGCGCGCTTGCAGCGAGCAGCAACTGCGCGAGCGGCTGCTTCAGAAAGCATGGACCACGCCCGCGCTCGTTGACGAATGCCTGGCGCGACTGAAAGAGCTTGGCTACATCAACGACGAGCAGTTCGCGCGCAGCTACGCGGCTTCGCGCCTGAGCCTGCGAGCCGTTGGAAGGTCGAGAGTCGCGCGCGAGCTTAAGACTAAAAAGGTCGCGCGCGAGACTATAAGCAATGCGCTCGACGAAGTGTTTGAAGAAGTCAGCGAAGAGGCGCTGATCGAAAGGGCGATAGCGAAGCGCATCCGCACGCATGGTCAGCCCACCGACCGAGCGAGCGCGAAACGCCTGTTCGATCATCTTGCGAGGCTCGGCTTCGGATATGATTTGATAATAAGGAAGCTCCGCGCCCTCAGAGCGGAAATAGAAGAGGAAGGGTGAAGGATTAAGGATGAAGTAAGAATTAGCATACTGAGATGGCTTGTTTATCTTCTTCATCCTTCATCTCTCATCCTTTGCCAAGTGGGATTGCAATGATTCGGGGTAGAGACAGACGAGAGGCAAAGCGCATAAGCTACATCTGCGAGGTGGAATGCGAAGCCTCTGGCATCAATCACCTCTCTACTCGAATAATAGACCTGAGCACAACAGGCGCATTCATTGACTCGATGACAACCTTCGCGCCCGGCACGATAATTAAGCTGAAATTCAAAATAAAAGATATTCTGATAGATGCTGATGCCGAAGTGCGCTACAGCATGCCGCAGATGGGCATGGGAGTGCGGTTTCTCAATCTCAAGACCGAGCACCTGAGCGCGCTAGAACACTTGATTGAAGGCAAGCCGCTGGTTCTGCCAAAACCGGAGCCGACCGGGATAATGCCCTCCATTCCGCCAGATGAGGCTCTGCCGCACCAGGCTGTCTCAATGTCGAGTCAGAACATGCTGCAAGGCAACTTTGCCGTAGTCAGTTTTTTCGACATCATTCAGATAATCGAAAACAACAGGCTGACAGGCGCCCTCGCCGTCACGTCACCTTCCGCAACCGGAAGCGTATATTTCAAGGAAGGCTTGATTGTCGGCGCAAGGTCTGGTCAGACCGTCGGCCAGGACGCGCTGGTCAAATTCCTGGATACTACCGAAGGTGTATTTCAATTCAACCGCTCGGAGGTCGAACTCAAGCCGACTATCCAGACCACATCCAATCTGAGCCTGATGCTCGACCTGCTGCGCATCAAAGACGAAGAAGCAGCCCTCCTGTGAAGTCACTGTGACGTTTTTCATCCGTGTTCATCTGTAGTCCCGTTTGCTATAATTCAATTTTCAAATTCCAACAAAAAAGAAGACCGTTATGACTGGACACGAGATCAGACAGAAATTCTTAGACTACTTTGCGGCGCGCGGGCATAAGATTGTTCGCTCTTCGCCCTTGCTTCCTGTAAATGATCCGACGCTGTTATTTACCAACGCAGGAATGAATCAATTCAAAGACGTTTTTCTCGGGCTTGAGCAGCGAGATTACAAGCGCGCCGCGTCTTCTCAGAAGTGCGTGCGCGCGGGCGGAAAGCACAACGACCTCGACGAAGTGGGCCGCACGGCTCGGCATCACACATTCTTTGAGATGTTGGGCAATTTCTCATTCGGCGATTACTTCAAGAAAGAGGCTATCTACTTCGCGTGGGATTTGCTCGTGAATGAATTGAAGCTCGACCCTGCGCGAATGTGGTTCACAGTCTTTGAAGGCGACGAGGAAGTTGGAGCCGACGAAGAAGCGATAAGATATTGGGAACAGGTCGGCGCGCCGCCTGAACGGATACTTCGCTTTGGCCGCAAGGATAATTTCTGGCAGATGGGCGACACAGGCCCGTGCGGACCTTGCTCTGAGATTCATTACTATCAAGGGCCGAACCCCGAAGACCCCGAGTTCAATCGCGCGGAGTTGGTGAACGGGCCGGGCGACACGACGATGGAGATTTGGAACCTGGTCTTCATGCAGTTCAACCGCTCGAAAGTCGGCGACAACGAATACAAGCTTGAGCCGTTGCCCGCGCCGTCGGTTGACACGGGCGCGGGGCTTGAGCGTGTGACGGCTGTGATTCAGGGTGTCCCGTCGAATTACGACACGGACCTTATTAAGCCCATTATTGATTTCATATCGGAATTGTCGGGCCAGAAGTACATCGCTGATTCGCACGAAGGATTTGCGATGCGCGTGCTTGCGGACCATGCTCGCGCGACAGCATTTTCTATTGCTGATGGGATTGCGCCGGGCAACGTCGGCAGAAATTATGTGCTGCGCAAAATTATGCGCCGCGCCATCTATCACGGCGCGCGAGGGCTTGGGCTGAAGCATCCTTTCTTTCACAAGGTCACGGATTTCGTCGTTGACCTGATGGGCGGGCCTTTCCCTGAGTTGATCTCGTCGCGCGAGCTTATTCGCGAAACGGTGCGCGGCGAAGAGCAGCGCTTCAGTCGCATCCTCAACGTTGGTGAGCCGCGCCTCGCGGATTTGTTCAAGACTTATGCTCCGGCTGTGCCGCCAATGATCGAGCTTGCGCGCACATACGACACTTACGGCGTGCCGCGCGATTTGATTCGCGTCGAGCTTGGCGAGCATGGCGTTGAGCTTGGCGAAGACGAATTCAACGAGCAGTTCGATGCGGCGCTCAGCGAGCTTCAAGCGTCAAGCGGGCCTTCAATGGCCGACGCTGCGCACGCGCGACGCGCGCGCGAGATTTACGCTCGCGTTGCTGACCGTCTGCCGCGCACGGAATTCACTGGTTATCAAGAGACCGAAACCGCTGGCGCTCGCGTGCTTTCAATCATAGTCGGCGACGACGAGCGCGAAAGCCTCGCTGCTGGCGAGACGGGCGAAGTTATCCTTGACCGCACTCCGTTTTATTCCGAAGCTGGCGGACAGATTGGCGACACAGGCGTCTTTGAAAACGAAAACGCGCTCGCGACTGTCGAAGATACTTACTCGGTTGTCACGGGTTATCACCTTCACAAGACGAAAGTCGAGCGCGGCGAGCTTCGCGTGGGCGATACAGTCACGGCTCGCGTTGATGCGGAGCGGCGGCGGCGAATCAAAGCCAATCACACGGGCACGCACCTTTTGCACGCCGCGTTGCGCGAAGTGCTGGGGCCGCACGTCAAGCAGGCGGGATCGCTCGTCGCGCCTGACCGTTTGCGATTCGACTTCACGCACTACGCGCCGCTCACGGATGAGGAGATTGCTGAAATCGAGCGGCTCGTCAATTACGAGATACTTCATAACCGCGCGGTCGTGACAGAGATCAGGCCCTTAGAAGAAGCGTTGAAGTCGGGCGCGATGGCGTTGTTTGGCGAAAAGTACGCTTCGGACGTTCGCGTCGTGAGCGTGCCCGGTTTTTCGACCGAGCTGTGCGGCGGCACTCACGTTCAGGCTACGGGCGACATCGGGCCGTTCAAGATCATAAGCGATCAATCAATCGCCGCAGGCGTTCGCCGTATTGAAGCCCTGACGGCTGACGCGGCAATCGCGCGCTTTCAAAGCGATGAGCAGGTGATTCGCCAGTTGAACGAGCGATTGAGGACAAAGCCCGAAGAGATTCCCGCGCAGGTAGATAGATTGATGGAGCAGGTGCGCCGCTACGAGCGCGAATTGAAAGACGCGAAGGTGAAGCTCGCGCAGGCAAGCATGCTCGCTGCGTCAAAAGGACAAGTGGAAGGCGCGGCTTATCGCAAGGTGGCCGATGTCAACGTGCGCGCCGAGCGCGTAACGGACCTCGATGCGAAAGGCATGCGCGAGCTTGCCGATAACATTGCGCAGCAGATCAAACCGGGCGTGGTTATTCTCGGACAGGCCGATGATGGCAAGGCATCGCTTGTCGTTCGCGTGACGGATGATTTGACCGAACGGTTGAACGCGGGCCAGATCGTGCGCGAGGTGGCGGCAATGATCGGAGGCAAAGGCGGGGGCCGCGCGGATATGGCTACGGGCGGCGGCTCGGAGCCTGAGAAGCTGGAACAGGCTCTGGAAGCCAGTTACCTTTGCATTGAGCGAATGCTCAACGCGAAATAGTTAACGAAAAAACGCGGCCCGCAATCAATCCCTGCGAGCCGCGATTCGTTTTTGCTTTCACGTCCGGTTAGAAGATGAACTTCACCGCAAGCTGAACCTGTCGCGGGTCTCCTACGCCGACTCTGAGGAAGCCATCGAAGTTGAATAATCCCGGAGTCACAAGCGGGTTGATGTTGTTGTCGTTGTTGAAGGTGTTGAACATCTCGATTGTCGGCACGAGCGACATGCGCTCATTGAATCTAAAGGCGCGCGACAACCGCCAATCAAACGTGAAGAACTCGTTGTCTTTGCGGATGCTGTTGCGCCCAAGATCAACTCCGCCCTGCACGCGCGGGCTTGGCGTGATCGGTTGAGCCGAACGCGCCTGTATGCGCGTGCTCAACTGAAACGCCGCCGGAAGTTCCGAGTAGGTGAAGAAGTTGAACTTGTGACGAATGTCGCGGTCCGAAAGCGAGTAGTCTTTCTTGAAGTCGTTGTGGTCGAAGATGCGATCCGTGAACGGGTCGCGCTCGTTCGAGTCGTCGTCGAGGTCTTTCGACAGCACGTAATTGGCTTCCATCTGAAAATGATCGCTGAATCGTTTCCTAACGCCTGCCGTGAATCCGCGATAAAGCGATTTGGCTGAACTTGAAGTGACGAATATATCGCCGAGATCGGGCGAGAAGGCTGTTGTCACAAGCGCAAGGTTGATAAACCTCGTCAGGTGCACGCCCTTCGAGTGAGTGAAGTCGAAATAGACAGCCCAGTTCGGCGCAATCTCCTGCTCGAAGGCCACGTTCGTCGTGTAGATGCGCGGGTTTTTGTAGTCCTTCGAGAATACGCGAACGCCCGTAAAGAGCGGGAACGTTCCCGGAGCCTGAGGCGGCGCGGGCGCAAGTCCCGGCCACGTCGGTGCGGGCACGCCGAACAGTCGAATCAGATCGGTGTTGACGAAGTTGGTTCGCTGTTGCGCGCCGTTTGTCGTGATTGAGCCGACCTGCGTCAGCATGTTCTGTCGCGCGTTGTAGATTCCCCAGCTCGCGCGCAGCACAGACTTTCCGTTGCCGCCAACATCCCATGCGAATCCGACGCGCGGCTGGAACTCTTTTCGCTGATCGTGCAGTGTGCCATCGGATGGGAAACGCGGATCGTTCAGGAACTTCCCATACGCAGTCTGCTCAGGCGGCACAACCGGGTTGGGGAAGTACTGCGCTTCCCATCTGAGACCATAGTTAAGGGTGAAGCTCGGTGTAATTTGCCACTTGTCCTGAATGAACGCCGCAAAGTCCTCGTTCTTGATGTTGGACGCGCCCGGCGGCGGAACATTCGTCAGCCCGCTCGGAATCCCGTCCTGCAAGTAAAAGAGCAGCGGCCCGCCTGTAGGAGAGCTGCCCGCCGGGCAACTCGCCGGAAGCGTGACGTAAGTTCCATTTGAACAGGCCACCGTCTTCGGGCCGAACCCGCCCGGAGCCGCAGGCGAGGCGTAACGCAGAAAGCCCGCGACCGAATCAAAGATGTAACGACCTGTGAAGAAGCCTCGGAATACCTGATCGTTGAGGGTGTGCAGCCACTCGCCGCCCGCCTTAACCGTGTGGCGGCCTGCGATGATAGAGAAGTTGTCCCTGAGCTGTGTGCGCCAGATCAACTCGTCAATCTTCGGCTGAAGAAAGAACGGGTTGCCGAAGCGGAACGTCGTCGCAAATCCCATCGCCGTGTCTGCCGGAACATTCGAATCAACCGCCGAGCGAGGCCGCGCCTCGCGCGAATAAGTGAAGTGAAACTCGTTCAGCTTCGTCGCCGAGACGGTGCTGAAGAAATTCGCGTTCAAGACGTGAATGTGCGATGGGCCTTCGATGCCGTTGGCCGAGTTGCCGTAGGTGGCAACGTCAAAGGTCTGGTTCTCGTTGCGCGAGCGGTCGAAGTTGTAAGAGAGGCCGAGCTTGTTGGCGGGCGAAACGACGAGGTCGTACTTGCCCAGAATCGCCGTGTTGCGAACAGGGTGCTTGACGGGCAACCCTTCTTCCTGATTCAAAGTCGTCTTGAAGAAATTCAAGAGCGCGAGCCGCTGGCAATCGGCGCTGCTGTTAATCAACGCTTCGTTGTTGCGAATCGTCGGGGCCGCGACCGAGCAGGGCGTGCCAATCGGCTCGCTCAAGTTTGGCCGCGTCAGGTTTTCGTTGATGTTTTCGATGGCAAGAAAATAGAACATCTTATCGCGCTTGATCGGGCCGCCGATGGTGCCGCCGAATTGCTCGCGGTGAAAATCCTTCAACGGCTTTCCGTCACTTGTGTCTGCTGTGAGGGCTTCGAGCCGCTGAAAGTGAAAGAGGCTGCCGTGAACTTCGTTCGTGCCCGATTTGGTGATGACGTTGACTATGCCGCCCGCGGTTCGCCCGAACTCGGCGCTCGCGCCTGTTGCTACGACCTGAAACTCTTTAACGGCTTCCATCGTGATGTCAATCGCGGCGCGCTGCCCACCGGCCTGCTCGCCGAAAAATCCATTGTTGTAATCGCCGCCGTCGAGACTGATGTTATTGAATATGCCACGCTGCCCGGCGAAGTTTATCTCGTCGCCGTCCGGTCCCTGCACAATGCTCACGCCGGGCGTGAGCGTCAGCAGGTCTTCAAATTTCCTGCCGAGCACGGGCGTTCGGCTCACTGAGATTTCATTCAGCGTCGAGCTTGATTCAGTCTTAACGGTGTCAATCGTGGGAGCGGCGGTAATCGTTATGCGCTCCGATACCTGCGAAACTTTCATGTTCAGGGTCAGCGGAATCGTTTGGCCGACCGTTAGCTCGAGGTTCTCCTGAACGAGCGTGGCGAATCCCTGTTTGGTTATTGTCACAGTGTAGCGGCCCGGCGGCAGTTGAAGCGCGACGAACCGGCCATCTGAATCCGTGCTTAAATTTCTTACGAAATTAGTCTCGATATTCTTCACTTCAACACCGGCGTCAGGCACGACCGCGCCCTGCGGGTCGAATACTGTTCCCTGAATCACGCCGGTAGTGATTTGCGTCTGCGCAAACGATGCTGCCGCAATCGCAAGCAAAGGCGCCGCTGAGAGCGCGAACAAACAAAACATTTTTCTCATGATTTTCTCTCCAATCCCAAGGGGGTGAGTCCTCAATTAAACGCGCAAACTTTTAACTGCGAAAACTTTGCGAGTGCCGTAACCCTGATTGAAAACGCCAGACTGCTGTCGGCGCATTCTATAAAACAACGCGTAAGTAAAGTCAATGAGAAATCAGTCTTCGCTTTGCAGAGCACTTTGCATCGCTACGTCATCACCATTGTCTTCGTCAGCTTAATCTTGACCTATTCGTCTAATGCGCTTAGGCTGACGTTGGCACAATCAGACAGGTTAACGGTTTCACTCCATCATCGAGCAGAAAGCAGCAGGGCAATGATCTTCATTTTAATCATGGCAGCAATCGCGCTTGTGGCAATCGCGCTTGCAATCTATCGCAATCGGCGCGCATCGTTCGATCAGGGCGCAGACCGTTTCGTTCCGCCGCGCAATCGCAATATCGCAGGTCTGTTCGATAATCAGGAGCTTGAGCAGGCGATGCCCTCCGAAGCTGACGATGCAGCAGCGAAGCGCAATGAACTCATCAAGCGCGCAAGACTAGGCGATTTGAATGCGCTCGATGATACTGCGGGCGACAGGGATTTATACTCGGAAGTTCTGAATGCGCTAATAGAGCATGCGAGCGTGCGTCAGGAAGATTTTCGCGCGCTCGTCACGCACATCGCTCGAAGCAATCAGTTGCGAGGAAATACTCGGTTGGCCGGGCGTGTTATTGACGAATGGAAAGCCGCGCCGACGCGACGGTCGACTATAGAGATGCTGCACATAGCTGCGCTATCGGACGATGCCGCGACGTATCTCGACGCGGTCAATATGGTCATCAAGATATGGCAAAGCGGAGGGCTTTCGCGGTTCGCGCCCGATGAGTTGCGCGAGCTGATTGAAAGCCAGTACTGGGCGCTCGCGATTGATGCTCGCGCATCGGGCGCAGGCTTCGCATTGAAAGAGAGACTCGCCGAAATTCGCCGCGAGCTGGCGACGACGACAGCGGCGAGTTGAAAAACAACGATGGACGTCGAATGATGAACGATGAATTGTTCCGCATTCAGTGTTCGTCGTTATTTCTATGGTCCCAACTCCAGCCAGCAAGAGAGGTTCGATCATGAACAACATTCAGGCTTTCATGCCCTACATCGTCATCGCAGGTATTGCGCTCGTTCTGCTGTTCATTCTGCTCAGGCGCATCTTCATCAACGTCGGCGCGCGCGAGATTGCAATCAAAGAACGCCGCTACATTGGCCGCAAGATGCCGCCCGGTCGCGTCGTTGCAACCGAAGGCGAGGTCGGCATTCAGGCAGATGTCCTCAAGCCCGGCCTTCACTTCATCAAGTGGCCGTTCGAAAAAGTCATTCGCAAGTTCCCGTTGATTGAAATCGGCCCGGACGAGATGGGCATAATCGAAGCCATTGACGGCGAGCCTATGCCTGCCGGAAGAATCTTTGCGCCCGACCGCGCGCAGAACGCGCACAACAACTTTCAGGACCCGATTGCTTTCATCAAGCAGGGCGGCGTGAAAGGCATTCAACTGCGCACGCTGCCGCCGGGCTTGTGGCCGATTCACCCTTACCTGTTTCGCGTCTCGATTGCCAAAGCTACGGTCATCCCGCAGGGCAAAGTCGGCGTAGTCACGACAGCCGATGGCGCGCCGCTCGACGCGGGTCGCCTGCTCGGTAAAGCGATTCCGGGCCACCGCAACTTTCAGGACGCCGAACAGTTCATAGCATCTGGCGGTCAGAAAGGCCCGCAGGTTGAAATCCTCACGCCGGGCACTTATCGCATACTGACCGATTCGTTTCCCATAGAAGGCGGCTCGGACAAAAGGCCGGGGCTGTTTTCGGTGCGGCTCTACGACGCGACGGTCATCAGCGAAAACAGCGTCGGGTTGGTTGAAGCGTTGGATGGCGCGCCGCTCGACCCGCGCGATTACGTCGCTGCTCCCGTAGAAGGACACGACAATTTTCAGGACGGGCACGAGTTCATCGCGCGCGGCGGACAGCGCGGCCCGCAAAAAGACATACTGCTGCCGGGCACATACTACATCAACCCGCTGCTGTTCAAAGTGATTCCCGAAAGCGCGAAAGAGGTGCAGCCGGGCGAAGTCGCCGTCATCGTCTCGAACGTGGGCCGCGACCCTTCGGAAGAGGTGCGCCGCGCGATGGCCGCGAAGGTGCGCGAGCGATTGGAGCGCGAAGAGAAAGAGCAGGTCGAGCACGCCGCCGCGCGGCTCGACGCGATTGATAAAGGCGAGCGCACCGTCACTGAGATTAAAGAAGACCTGGCGCTCAGCGACCCGGCTGACCGCCGTCTGGACGAAGGCGCGCACGAGGCTTACGTCGTGCCCGCAGGCTTTCGCGGCATCCAGGAGACAGTCGTCGGGCCGGGCCGGTATTACGTCAACACGCTTGCCGTGACGCCGATAGTCATACCGACGACGAACCAGACCGTTGAATGGACTGCGGGCGAAGTGGCAAACACCTTCAATCCGTTCGAGGTGATCTCGAAAGACGGCTTCACGATGCAGCTTGAAGTTCGCGTGGTCTTTCGAGTGAAGCCCGAAGACGCGCCCTTCATGGTCGCAAAGATTGGCTCTGTAGATCGCTTGATTCAAAACGTGATGCATCCGCTGATTGATTCGATCTTCCGCAATCAAGCGTCGGAGTCATCGGCGATGGCTTACTTGCAGAATCGTCACGAAGAGCAGGAGCGAGCCGAAGCGCGCGTGCGCGCTCATCTATTGAAGTATCACGTTGACGTTGTGAACGTCTTGATCTGCCACATTCATCTGCCGGAAGAGCTGATGAAGACGCAGACGGAAAAGATATTGGCCGAGCAGCGGCAGAACATGTTCGACGCGCAGCGCGAGGCTGAAGAGAAGCGTATTCAGCTCGAAAAGACGAAAGCCCATGCCGACAACCAGCGCGACCTGATGGCTGCAACCGTAGGCGTAGAGATAGCGGGCAAGCGAGCCGAGCAGCGCAAGGCCGAAGCCGAAGGCGAAGCGCACTACATTTCGGCGACTGGCCGCGCTGAAGCCGAGAAGGTGCGGCTGATGGGCGAGGCGCAGGGCGTGGCTTATGCTGAGCAGGTGAACGCCATCGGCCCGCATGGCGTAGCCATTGTTGAGGCGTTGAAGGTGATCGGCGAAAAGGGCGTTCGCATCACGCCTGACGTTCTGGCATCGGGCGGAGATGGCGACAGCGCGGGCAACATCGGGACACTGTTGTTGCTGAACCTGTTCCGCGAGCGAATGGGCTTGGGGGCGGCAGCGGGCGATAGCTCGCCGCTTTTGCCGAAGAGATAGTGGTTGATTCAACACGGCGGCCTGCTCAAACGGGCGGGCCGCTGACGTTTCCTTGGAGTTCGGTTGGACGGAAGACAGCACCGCTGCCGATCTCGTGAAGGCGTCCCCCGAACAAGATAAGTTCTGGCGTTCCATGACCTTGAAATGCAAAAGCATACCGACTTCACAGCAGCTTGATGGCAATAACTATCGCTTCGGGCTTGACCTGCGCTGAACGCGAAAATCCGATAGACAGGAAAAGAAACAGTATACTCGCGTGTCGAGCGCGAAACGCGCCTGAGCTATATTCTTCCGCGCTATAAAGTTGCCGTTATTGAGGATAGGATATGGCCGGGTTTGGCGGAGAGATGGTCATTGATATAATGTGAATGCACCCGGTGATAATTATTGGCGGCGTACTACAGGAGAATTCCCTCTTCGTCCCGCCCGATGAGATGCTGCGGGAGCTGCGGACGCGCGAAAAGGGGGCCGGTAATGCGCACGGCTCTGAGGTGAAGCAGTGGAGCCAATAGTAAAAGACCAGTCCGAAGAAGTGCGGCGCCTTCGTGGTTGCGTCAACGATCTGGTCAGCCTCATGGCGCTGCCCGCGCTGTGGGCAGGACAAGAGCCGCACGAGATAGTAAAGACCCTTCACGAAGCGCTCATCGGAATGCTGCGCCTGGATTTCGTCTATGCGCGACTCGACGAAGCGACTGGCGGCATTTCATTTGAATCTCTGCTAGTCGCCGGTCAAAACTATCCGGAGGCTCAAGCGAAAGAGGTTGGTCGCGCGCTCGAAAGCTGGCTGACTGTCGACGCCCCCGCTTCGCGTTTCACCGCGCCGAATCCTGTCGGCGAGGGAGAAGTGCGCATCGCGTGCTTTCCATTAGGTCTTAATAAAGGAAACGGTCTGATAGCAGCCGCCTCACGAAGGCAGGATTTTCCGACCGAGACCGAAAATCTCCTGCTGAGAGTCGCCGTCAACCAGTCGGCCATCGCGCTCGAAGCGGCGCATCTTGCTACTCAGCGCAAGCTTGCCGAACAACGCCTGAGCGTCCAGTACGAAATAGCCCGCGTCCTGAATGAATCGGCGGCGCTCGTTGACGCGGTGCCCCGCATTCTTGAAACCGTTTGCAGTAGCCTCGACTGGCAGGTTGGCCTGCTCTGGAGCTTGGATGCAACAGCCGGAGTTCTGCGCTGCGTCAACGTCTGGCACAAGCCCGGCGCAAACATCAGCGAGTTTGAAGCAGTGAGCCGCCAGCGGACGTTCTCTGCTGGCGTCGGGCTTCCGGGCCGCGTATGGTCGCGCGCCGAGCCTGTGTGGATTCCTGACGTCACCAGCGACGATAACTTCCCTCGCGCGCCGATTGCCGTGCGCGAGGGACTGCGCGCGGCGTTGGGCTTTCCCATAATTGGAGGAGGCGAGGTCGTCGGCGTGATAGAGTTCTTCAGCCACGAGATTCGTCAACCCGATCACGACCTGCTCCAGATGATGGCGACGACGGGCAACCAGATAGGGCAGTTCATCGAGCGCAAGCGCGCTGAACAGATGAGCCTGCACCTGGCCGCGATTGTCGAATCATCAGATGACGCTATCGTAAGCAAAACGCTTGAAGGCGTTATTCTGAGCTGGAACAAAGGGGCCGAGCGCATATTCGGCTACACGGCTGAAGAAGTCATCGGAAAAACAATCTACATCATTATCCCGCCCGAAAGGCACTATGAGGAGCCGCAGATTCTTGCGAAGCTCAGGCGAGGCGAGCGCATTGACCATTACGAGACTGTGCGCATGACGAAAGACGGGCGCAGGGTCAACATCTCTTTGACCATCTCTCCAATAAAGGACAAAAGCGGGAGGATCATTGCGGCGTCGAAAATCGCCCGCGATATTACCGAGCGCATACGGATGGAGCAGGAGCGCGAGCAACTGCTTGCGCGCGAGCAGGCTGCGCGCGCCGAAGCTGAAAGGCGATGGCGCGAAAGCCAGTTGCTCGCCTCAGCCACCCGGCAGTTTTCAGCTTCGCTTCAATTGCAGGAGTTGCTTCCGACCATCTGCCGCGTGGCGCGCGAGATCGCCGAAGCCGACGGCGCAACCTTCGTTAGGCGCGAAGGCGATTATATATTCTACGCGGAAGAGGATGCCTGCGAGCCGCTGTGGAAGGGCCGTCGCTTCCCCATCGCCGCATGCATTTCAGGCTGGGCAATACTTCAGCATAAACCCGCCGTCGTCGAAGATATTTATTCCGATCATCGGCTGCCCATCGAGGCATATCAATCCACATTCGTCAAAAGCCTTGTCATGGTGCCTATTCGCGCTCACGATCCGCTCGGCGCAATCGGCGTCTATTGGACAAAGCAGCGCAAAGCTGATGATCGCGAAGTTGCGCTGCTTGAAGCATTGGCCGATGCCGCGCAGATCGCGCTCATCAACACGCAACTCTACGAGCAGACAAAAGCGGCGCGCGAGCAGGCTGAAGAAGCCAACCGGCTCAAGGATGAATTTCTGGCTACGGTTTCGCACGAGCTTCGCACGCCGCTAAACGCAATGCTCGGATGGACGCGCATGCTGCGCACCGGAAAGCTCGATGAAGAGACCAACACGCGCGCGCTTGAAACCATAGAGCGGAACGCGAAATCGCAGGCGCAGTTGATAGAGGACCTGCTCGACGTATCGCGCATCATCAGCGGAAAGATGCGCCTCGACGTTCAGCCAGTCGACCTCGCGCCCGTCATCCAAGCGGCCATTGATTCTGTGCGCCCGGCGGCAGACGCGAAATCAATCCGACTCAGCGTGGCGCTCGATCCGCGAGCCGGTCCCGTTTCGGGCGACCCTACGCGCTTGCAGCAGATCGTCTGGAACCTGTTGTCGAACGCCATCAAGTTCACTCCGAAAAAAGGGCGCGTGCAGGTGCTGCTTGAGCGCGTCAACTCGCACATAGAAATCACCGTGAGCGACACGGGCATAGGCATCAGCCCGGAGTTTCTGCCCCATGTTTTTGATCGCTTTCGCCAAGCCGACAGCACGCTGACGAGATCGCAAAGCGGCTTGGGTCTTGGGCTTGCAATAGTGCGCCACCTCGTGGAATTGCACGGCGGCAACATTCAGGCTGAAAGCGAAGGCGTTGGTCGCGGCGCTACTTTTACGATAAAGCTTCCGCAGATGATCGTGCGCGACGCCAAGCGTTTGCTGGCGAGCGCGTCAGAGCGAAAACACCCGACCGCGTGGCCCGACGTACCTTTCGAGTGCCCGCCTGCGCTCGTCGGCTTGCGCGTGCTCGTTGTTGATGATGAGCCGGATGCGCGCCAGTTGCTGAAGACGATACTGGAGCAGTGCAAGGTTGAAGTCACGTCGGTCGCTTCGGCTGGCGAGGCGCTTGATGCAATTAAGCGATTGAAGCCCGACGTGCTTGTGAGCGACATCGAGATGCCCGGCGAGGATGGCTATTCATTGATTCGCAAAGTGAGGAACGAGAGCCACGCGCAAAACGGCAGGATACCGGCTGCCGCGCTTACGGCTCACGCTGGCATAGTGGATCGCATGCGCGCGCTGTCGGCTGGCTTCGACATACATATTCCGAAACCTGTAGAGCCAGCCGAGCTTGTCGCCGTCATAGCGAGCCTCGCCAGCCGAATAGGGAAAGGTCCCGGTTCATAACCAGCGCGATGTGGATGCAAGACGGCCAGCTTCGCGCAAAGGCTGGCATCCGGTTTGCCAGTAAACTCTCTTTGATGCGATAAGGTAATCAGCTTCAGGGCGCGGTGAGTTCCCTTAACTTGACCACGAGAAAGGCGGGCAGCTTTTTAGCGCGACCCACAGCCTATGAACTCCAACGCGCTCTATTCTTCCATCGCCAAGTCATACGACACAATCTTGGGACTGAGCGGCTACAACCTCGCCGTGAAGTATTTCGTCCGACGGTTGCCTCTGGATCGCAGCCGCGCGATAAAAGTTCTCGATGCAGGTTGCGGCACGGGGATATATTCGCTCGAAATGCTGAGAAGATTTCCGAACGCGACCGTGACGGCTTTCGATTTGAACGAAGAGATGGTGAGCGCCTTCAGAGAGAAGCTCGCAAAGAATAAAGACGCGAGCCGCAGAGTGAGAATCTTAACAACTGACATAAACAAACCGATTGCGGAGCCGGGTGAAAAATTCGATCTCGTAATCACCGCTGGCGTGCTGGAGTACGTTGATCTGGAAAAAGCCGTCCGCAATCTCGCGGCGCAACTCGTGCGCGGAGGTTACTTCCTGAATGTCTCGGTCAAAGATAATCTGTTCGGCAAGCTCGTCAGCAATCTTTATAAGCTCGAATTGTACTCGTCAGACAGAAAGGTGAAAGCGTTCACCGAAAGCGGGTTCGCTCTAATCAAAGTCATGCAGTTTCCGCCGACGAGAGAGGCGTATTTATTCAAGATGGCCGCGTAGCTTGTAGCTATGCGAATGGCGCGGGAGGTTTAATGTTTTTTAATGGGTGGTCGGCAGTCGGTCGAACGGCGCTGTTCGGCTTGATTGCTTACATCGCGCTCGTTGCGTTCCTGCGCGTTTCGGGCAAGCGAACGCTTTCGATGATGGACCCTTTCGATTTCGTCATCACGACGGCGCTCGGCTCGACGCTCGCGCAGACAATCCTTTCGCCGGGCGTTTCCCTCGCCGAAGGGCTTTCAGCCTTCGCCATTCTAATTGCCCTTCAATTCGCCGTCACGCTTTTGAACCTCAACACGAAATTTATGAGGCATCTAATCAAGCCCGACCCTCAGTTGTTGTTTTATCGCGGCGAGTTTCTTTATGACGCGATGAAGCAGGAGCGCGTTCACGAAGTCGAGATTCGCGCGGCTGTTCGCAGTCAGGGCATCGCGTCGCTGGAAGAAGTCGAAGCCGTCGTGCTTGAAGCCAACAGCAGCTTCAGCGTCATAAAGCGTTCGGATAAATCTCCGACTGCGATGTGCGATATCCATCTCCGCACTTCCTGATTGCATCTGGCAATCATGTCTCACGCTGCAGGCATTATTGCGGCTCGCCATCGCATATCCAGCATAAATCAATCCAGAAACCTTTAATAATCTCCGGCATAAGCGTTGCAACTTTGATGAGCGCCTTACCGGTCTTTTTGTGGACTTAGTTGAGACACAGCCAAACTAGCTTTACTTCTCCGGTGTGATTTATTCACGTTAGCAACACGCATTGAATTGATAAGAACCTCGCTATGAGGCGGCAATCAATTAACTCGCCATCAATCGCAAACTGGTTCGCGCTTGCAAGCCTGCTCTGTTTATTTCTTCTGCCGATTGCCTGCTCGCAGAAACAATCGGCGCAGCGCGGTCAGAATAATCTCCCGCCCGTGCCAATCCCTTACGCGCCCGGCTCGGAAGACGGCCAGTGGGTGATGGCCGCAAAAGACTACGCCAACACCCGCTTCAGCGGTCTCGATGAGATCAACACCGCAAACGTCGCTAACCTCAAACTCGCATGGACTTTCTCTACGGGACTGACGAACGGCCACGAAGCCGCGCCGCTCGTCGTCAACAACACGATGTACATCGTCACCCCGTTTCCGAATTATCTCTATGCGCTCGACCTCACGAAAGAAGGCGCGCCGATGAAGTGGAAGTACGACCCGCAGCCTTCGCCCGCCGCGCAAGGCGTCGCCTGCTGCGACGTTGTGAATCGAGGCTGCGCCTACTGGGAAGGCAAGATCATTTACAACACGCTCGACGCGCAGACGGTCGCGGTTGACGCCGAGACTGGACAAGAAATCTGGAAGACTAAAGTCGGCGACGTAAATATCGGCGAGTCAATCACGATGGCTCCCATAGTCGTCAAAGGCAAAGTGCTCGTAGGCAACAGCGGCGGCGAATTCGGCGTTCGTGGATGGCTGACGGCGCTCGATGCAAACACGGGCGCGATTGCATGGAGGGCCTACAGCACAGGTCCCGATGCTGATTGTTTGATAGGCCCGAACTTCAAGCCGTTTTATGAGATGGATCGCGGCGCGGATTTAGGAGTTGCGAGCTGGCCGCCCGATGCCTGGAAGATCGGAGGCGGCGGCGTGTGGGGCTGGATCTCTTATGACCCTGAGTTAAATCTGATCTACTACGGCACAGCCAACCCCGGTCCGTGGAATCCTGAACAGCGGCCCGGCGATAACAAATGGACCTGCGGAATCTTCGCCCGCAACCCTGACACGGGCGAGGCCGTCTGGTTTTACCAGTTCACGCCGCACGACCTGCACGATTACGATGGTGTCAACGAAAACATTCTTGTTGATTTGCCTATCAACGGGCAGACGCGGAAGGTGATCGTCAGGCCGGAGCGCAACGGCTACGTTTACGTGATTGATCGCGCAAGCGGCGAAGTGCTTTCGGCGACGCCTTACGTTTACATCACGACATCGAAGGGCGTTGATTTGAAAACGGGGAGGTTAATCTACAACGACGAGAAAGAGACGGGCGTTGGCAAAGTGGTTCGAGAGATTTGTCCTTTTTCAGCAGGCGGTAAAGACTGGGAGCCGTCGGCATTTTCGCCGCGCACAGGGATGCTCTACATCCCTGCCAATAACTGCTGTGAAGATGCCGAGGGCGTAGAGGCCAACTACATTGCGGGCACGCCTTACGTCGGGATGAACGTGAAGATGTACGCAGGGCCGGGCGGCAATCGCGGCGAGTTCATCGCGTGGGACCCTGTCAATCAGCGAAAGGTCTGGAGCATTCCGGAAAACTTTCCCTTGTGGAGCGGAGTCTCGGTAACGGCGGGCGATGTCGCTTTTTACGGCACGATGGACGGATGGTTCAAAGCCATCAACGCGCGCACGGGCGAAGAGTTGTGGAAGTTCAAAGTCGGCTCAGGAATTGTCGGGCAGCCTGTCACATATCGCGGGCCTGACGGCAAGCAGTACGTCGCGGTGCTGTCGGGCGTGGGCGGCTGGGCAGGCGCGATAGTTGCGGCTGACCTCGACCCGCGCGACGCGAGCGGAGCCGCTGGATTCGTCGGCGCGATGGGCGACCTGCCGCAGCACACGACCAAAGGCGGGATGCTCTATGTCTTCTCGCTCCCATGAGTCGAAGGTGGTTATGAAGCAGGATGGCAGAGCAGTTTTCGATTTTGTACGCAGTAGGGGCAGGGACGATCCCTGCCCGCAACCCGTAATCGGGTTCCACGCAACGCGCGATGAAAAGAATCGCGCATTAATCAAACTGGTCGCGGGTGAATTCTTTTCACTGGCCGAAGGCCAATCCGGGCAGGGACAAGCCCTGCCCCCACTAACCGCGCTCGCATTATGCCTGATGCTGCTGCTTGCTTCGTGCGCGAAACGAAGCGAAGTAAGCAAAGCCGACGAATCCAACAAAGCAGGTGAATCAAAACCAACGCGAGTGCTTCGCGTGTGCGCCGACCCGAACAACCTGCCTTTTTCAAACGAGCGTCTCGAAGGGTTCGAGAACAAAATCGCCGAACTCGTAGCGCGAGAGATGAACGCTTCGGTCAGCTACATCTGGTGGGCGCGGCGGCGCGGCTTCATACGAAACGAACTGAAGACGGGCCAGTGCGATTGCGTAATCGGTGTGCCCGCAAGCTCTGAGCTTGCGCTCACGACCGCGCCTTATTACCGCTCAAGCTACGTCTTCGTTTATCGAAAAGACAGCCACCTCAGAATTCATTCATTCGATGATCCCGCGCTTCGCCATCTGCGAATAGGAATCCAGATGATCAGCGATGACAACGCCTACACGCCGCCAGCTTACGCGCTCGCGGAGCGTCACATAGCCGAAAACGTCCGAGGCTACATGATCTATGGCGACTACTCGCAGCCGAACGCGTCGGCGCAAATCATCAACGCGGTGGCTGCGGGCGATATTGATGTTGCAATCGTGTGGGGACCGCTCGCCGGTTTTTTTGCAAAGCGGCAAACGGTGCCGCTTGAAATCGTCCCGGTCTCGCCGCAAGTGGATAAGCCGTCGTTGCCATTTTTCTACGACATCTCAATGGGCGTGCGTCGCGGCGATAGTGCCTTTAGGGATGAGCTTGAAAACATCATCGAGCGAAAGCGCGCCGACATCGAAAAAATTTTGGACGAGTACGGCGTGCCAAGACCGTAGGGCAGGTCTCGACCCGAATCGCGCGAAAGCGCGATGACTTTGAGCATTGATTAAATTGTCCGATGGCGAATCTTTATCATTGCCTTCGGCAATCCGGACAGGGACAAGCCCTGCCCCTACACAGGCATTGAATGCGATTAGTAAAAAGCATCTTGTTAATATCAATCATTACTGCGCTGGCTTTTGTCTCGTGTGAGAGAGAGAAGCGGCAGTTCAAAACGACGCCGCCCTCATCTCCTCCGAACACTCCAGTGCGACAGACAGAGCTACAGCCCGGCCCGCATGTCGCGCAGCCGCAGGTCGTCAATCCGTATGAAGGAAACGCCTACGCGATGTCTGAAGGCAAGACGCTCTTCGAATGGTTCAACTGCGTCGGCTGTCACGCCCATGGCGGTGGGGCAATCGGGCCTGCATTGATGGACGAGAAGTGGATTTACGGCGCAAGCCCGCAGAACCTCTACGACACGATTGCCGAAGGCCGCCCAAACGGAATGCCCGCTTTCGGCGATAAGCTCTCAAGCGATCAAATCTGGAAGCTGGTCGCTTATGTCCGCTCGCTCGCGGGCCAGACTCCGAAAGACGCTTCGCCTTCGCGCAGCGATCACATGAACATGAAGCCTTCGGAGCAGGAAATGCCTCAGCAGCCGCTGACAGAAAAGAAAGCCGAGCATAAATGATGAGCCACCCAATCAAGCCGCGTTTGAATGTAGCCGCGCTGCGCATTCTGATTGCGGCGGCTTGCCTGTCGCTTGCAAGCTGCGGGGGGAATCACTCGGCGCTCAACCCCGCAGGCCCGCAATCCGAACGCATCGGCAATCTCTGGTGGCTGCTGTTTACGGTCAGCGTGATTGTCTTCGTGCTTGTCGTAGCGTTCATGCTTTATGGAGCCTATCGCTCGCGCCGCAGAAACAACGCAGCTACAGATGAGAATGCCGAGCGACGAATGGCGCGAGCGGTTTCGATTGCTGTCGCCGTGACAGTAGTAACTTTATTCGGCCTTCTCGTCGCAAGCGTCTTGACTGGAAGAGCAATTTCGCCGCCGCCTTCGGGAGATTTTTTGACGATCAAAATCACAGGCCATCAGTGGTGGTGGGAGGTTGAGTACGAAGACCCGGTTGCGAGCCAACGCGTGACGACTGCAAACGAGATTCATATTCCGACAGGCCAGACCGTGATGCTCAAGCTGACTTCGCACGACGTGATTCACAGCTTCTGGGTTCCCAGTCTTCACGGCAAGAAAGACCTCATACCCGATCACGAAATCATCACGACGATTCAGGCAGACGCGCCCGGCACGTTTCGCGGCCAGTGCGCAGAGTTCTGCGGCCATCAACATGCTCACATGGCTTTCTTTATCATCGCTGAGCCGCCCGATCAGTTTCAGGCGTGGCTCGAAAACCAGCGCAAGCCTTCCGTTCAACCTGCAGACCAATTGCAGGCGCGCGGCCAGCAGGTATTTCTCACGAAGTCATGCGTGCTCTGCCACACGATTCAAGGCACGCCCGCAGGCGCTCACGTCGGGCCAAACCTCACTCACGTCGCGAGCCGTCAGACAATCGCGGCCGGGACAATACCTTTCGCTCACGATAGTCTCGCGCGTTGGGTCGTTGATTCGCAATCGGTGAAGCCCGGCAATCGCATGCCGCAGAACATGCTCAGCCCGGAAGAACTGCAAGCGTTGCTCGCTTACTTGGAGAGCCTCAAATGAACGTCGAGTCCGCGACAGTTACAACAGACGACGTGCGCGCCCGCGAGGAGCGCGAGCGCGCGATTCTCGAAAGAACGTGGGCATCTCCGCCGGGACTCTGGGGCTGGCTCACGACGACGAATCACAAATCCATCGCGCGGCGTTACATAATCACGGCTTTCATTTTTTTCCTGCTCGGCGGCATCGAGGCTGCTGTTATACGGCTGCAGTTGTCGCGGCCCGAAAATCGAATACTTGGGCCCGACCTCTACGATCAATTCTTCTCGATGCACGGCACGACGATGATGTTTTTGTTCGCCGTGCCGATTATGGAAGCTTTAGGGCTTTACTTCGTGCCGCTGATGATAGGCACGCGCAATGTGGCGCTGCCGCGACTGAACGCCTTCGGCTATTACGTCTATCTTATCGGCGGCGTGATGATATACGTCGCTTTCATTCTGAACATCGGCGTTGACACGGGATGGTTCAGCTACGTGCCGCTTTCCGGGCCGCAGTACTCGCCCGGCAAGCGCGTTGACTTCTGGGCGCAGATGATAACCTTCACCGAGATTGCCGCAATAGTCGGCGGCATCGAAATCATCGTCACCGCATTCAAGCAGCGAGTGCCGGGGATGTCGCTCAACCGCATACCTATATACGTGTGGGCGATGATTATTACATCGTTCATGGTCTTGTTCGCTATGCCTGCCGTCATGTTGTCGAGTTCGATGCTGGCAACCGACCGGCTCATCAGCACGCACTTTTTCAATCCGGCTGAAGGCGGCGACCCGATGCTGTGGCAGCACCTGTTCTGGTTCTTCGGCCACCCGGAAGTTTACATAATCTTCATCCCCGCGACTGGCCTTGTCTCGACGATGCTGCCTTCGTTCACACGCCGTCCGACCTTCGGCTATCTTGCATTGGTGCTCTCGCTCGTCGCGACTGGCTTCATAGGCTTCGGCCTGTGGGTGCACCACATGTTTGCCACCGATGTGCCGCAGCTCGGCCAGAGTTTTTTCACCGCAGCGAGCATGATGATTGCGATTCCGAGCGGCATTCAAATCTTCTGCTGGCTCGCAAGCCTGTGGAGCGGCAAAGTACGATTTGCCACGCCGATGCTTTTCATCCTCGGCTTCATAGCCCTGTTCGTCTTGGGCGGGCTGACGGGCGTGATGCTTGCGGCTGTGCCGCTCGACCTTCAGGTGCACGACACATTCTTCGTCGTCGCGCATTTTCATTACGTGCTGATAGGCGGCGCGGTCTTTCCTCTCTTTGGCGCTTTTTATTACTGGTTCCCGAAATGGACAGGTCGAATGCTGAGCGAGCGCGTGGGCAAGTGGAATTTCTGGCTGCTCTTTATAGGCTTCAACCTGACGTTCTTTCCGATGCACCAGCTAGGACTTCAGGGAATGCCGCGCCGCGTTTACACATATCAGGAAGGCACGGGCTGGGCCAATCTGAACGCGCTCGCTTCCATCGGCGCGGTCATCATCGCCACAAGCGTTGTGATATTTATCGCCAACGTTTTATGGAGCTGCCGCAACGGGCTTGCGGCGGGCAACAATCCGTGGGAGTCGGACACGCTCGAATGGGACACGCAGTCGCCTCCGCCGCCTTACAACTTCGTCTTTCCGCCGACGGTGAACAGTCGCACGCCGATGTGGACGCGAACCGCAGACACGCCAGTCGTCACAGGGCTTCGCAGCGAGTGCCGCGAGGTGCTGCTCACGAATCCGCTCGACGCGGAACCAGACCGACGCTACGAGATGCCCGGCCCATCTATCTGGCCTTTGATGCTTGCGCTTGGCGTGGGCGTCACGTTCATCGTCGTCATCTTCACACCGTGGGGCATTCCCATAGGCGGGACGCTTTGCGCCATTGCGCTCATTGGGTGGTTCTGGTCGGGCAACCGGCCTGAGCCGAACCTGCCAGGTCAAACGCGCGAGCCGCTTGAGGACGAGTTATGAAAGAGCGACCAGGCTTAGACGTATCGCAGTTGCCGCTTCACGGTTACAGCAGCCGTGCGCCTCTGTGGTGGGGAAACCTGCTAATGATTGTGACCGAAGCGACGATGTTCGCCATCGTTATAGGCAGCTATTTTTACATCAGCAAAAGTTTCTCGGCGTGGCCGCCTCGACCAATCCCGGACCCCGACCTGCTTTTGCCGACGATTAATCTCATTGTGATGATAGTGAGCCTCGCGCCGGAAATCGCTGTGCACTTGCTGGCGGTGCGCGGAGGCAGCCAGCGAAGTATCCAGATCGGGCTTGTCGTATCAAGCATGTTTCTAATCGCGGCGGTGACTTTGCGCTTTTTTGAATTCAACGCGCTGAAAGTGAAGTGGGACGCCAACGCTTACGGCTCGATTGCGTGGGCGGCGCTCAGTTTGCATTTAGGTCATCTGATTGCGGCGACGGGCGAAACGTTCGTTTTAACCGCGTGGGTCTTCACGCATCGGCTCGACGAAAAGCACAGGTTGGATTTGAGCGTGACGGCGATCTACTGGTACTTCGTCGTCGTCGCGTGGGCGGTGCTCTATCCGATAATTTACCTCAGCCCTCGCGCTTGGTGAGTTGTTGATGGAAAAGACGGCAAAAGATTTATCAAGCGGCGGCGGATTGCTGGCTCTGTGGTTCGCGTTTTTCGCAGGACCAGTCGCGTGGCTGCTGAATCTGCAAGTGAGTTACATCCTCGTGCCGGTGGCCTGCGCGACGGGTCACGCTCTTGCGCTGTATATCATTCCGCTCGGCGCGTTGTTGTTAGCGGCAAGCGGCTTACTTGTCGCATGGCGCGAGTGGCTGCGCGCGGGAAAACAGTGGCCTGATGAATCGAGCAATACAATCGGGCGCAGCCGATTCATGGCCGTCCTCGCGTTACTGGTCAGCACATTGTTTTTTCTCGCCATTCTTGCTCAGGCGATTCCTAATTTCATTTTGGGACCGTGTCAAAAATGAAGGTAAAAGGCAAAAGGCAAAAGGCAAAAATAAAGTACGACGCGGAGAGATGGAGATGTGAAGACACGGCGGCATCGCTTTCATCCAAGCTCGAAAACACAAGTCATACAATCGGTTTCGCGGCGTCGTTCACTTTCCGAGTCGCCATATCAAAGTCCCTTTTGACATTTGCTCTTTGCCTTTTTCCCTTTTCCTTTTGCCTTGCCCATGAAGGTAAGCCTCACACGCCGCGCGACCTTTTAACGATGTGGGGCTTTGAGCCTGTTGTCATTGTGTGCCTCGCGCTTTCGGCGTGGTTGTACATTCGAGGCGTAAGGCGATTGTGGCGAGAGTCTTCGGCGGGTCGCGGCATTCGCAAGTGGGAAGCTGCCTGTTATGCGGGCGGCTGGTTCGCGCTGTTCATTGCGCTTGTGTCACCGCTTCATCCGATGGGCCGCGTTTTGTTTTCGGCGCACATGACTCAACACGAAGTGCTGATGCTTGTCGCCGCGCCGCTGCTGATTTTGGCAAGGCCGTTGATTGCTTTCCTGTGGGCGCTCCCCATCGGATGGCGACGCAAAGCGGGAGAATTGAGCAAAGCAAGAGCCTTTCAATCCGCGTGGCGCGCGATAACGAACCCGCTCGCGGCGTGGGCGATTCACGCGGCGGCGCTTTGGGTGTGGCATGCGCCCGCGTTGTTTCAGGCGACGATTGATAACGAATGGGTTCACACACTGCAACACCTGAGCTTTCTCGGCTCGGCGCTGCTGTTCTGGTGGGCGGTCATTCACAGCCGTCGAGGATTGATGAACTATGGCGCAGCGGTGCTCTATATGTTCACGACATCGGTCCACAGCGGCGTGCTTGGAGCATTGATTACTTTTGCTTCAGCCCTTGTGTATCCGGCCTACTCCAACACAACTCAATCGTGGGGGCTCACACCGATTGAAGACCAGCAACTCGGCGGGCTGATAATGTGGATTCCCGCCGGGCTCGTTTACATTTTTGCGGGGCTGATGTTCTTCGTCGGTTGGCTCAGAGAGTCCGAGCGGAGAGTGCTTGTGAAGGCAGAAGGGAGCAGGCAGTAAGCATTAGGCAGTCAAAGGCAACTGATAATTGATGGCGATTAAGCGAGCGTTAACACTCACAATCCTGTTGCTGCTTTTTTTGGAGGGATGTGGCTCTCCGCGCGATAAAGCAACGAAAGAGATAAAGACTATTCAATCGTGGGCAGCGGCGGCACGAATGACAGCCGAAGCTTATGTGGCGGGCGCTGCGCCGAAGCCTTATGCGAGCGACACGATGGCTGCAACGGCGCAGGCGCTAGAGAAAGAGATGAGCGCGATTCAATCATCAATACCTGACGAGCCGCGCGCGCATATCGCGGCGCAGACCGAAAGTCTCCGCCGTCAAGTCGAAGAGACGAAAGCCGCAATTGACGCGAGCGACCGCGCTCGCGTGCAGCAACAGATGGGACAGTTGTCTTCTGTGGAAGATGCTCTCGCTCAAATACTGAAAGGCTACGGCGACACGACTCGATGAAGAAAATATTTGAAGTCGCGCTCGGCATCGTAACGAGCATCGGCGGTTTCCTTGAAATCGGCTCACTGACAACTGCGGCGCAGGCGGGCGCGCTGTTCGGATTCCAGTTGATATGGGCAATCGCGCTCGGCGGGCTGTGCATAATCTTTCTCGTTGAGATGTCGGGCCGCTTCGCCGCCGTCAGCCATCACACGATACCCGCCGCGATACGCGAGCGGTTCGGCTTTAACTTCTTCGTAGCCCCGATGATCGGATTCATACTCGTGACTCTGCTCGTGCTCGCGGCTGAAATCGGCGGCGTGTGCATCGCGCTTGAGCTTGTCACAGGCATCGCTTTTCAGTGGTGGGCCTTGCCCGTCGCCTTTCTCATCTGGTTGCTCATCTGGAAAGGCACGTTCAGCGTCATTGAAAAAGGAGCCTCGCTGCTCGGACTCGTCACTCTATGTTTCGTCGTCGGCGCTTACTGGCTTTACCCGCCTTGGAATGATGTCGCCACAGGATTGGTGCCGAGTCTGCCCGCCAAAGACGAAGCCCGCTACTGGTTCATCGCCGTGAGCATTCTCGGCGCGTCAATCACGCCTTACCTGATGTTCTTCTACTCATCGGGCGCTATCGAAGATAAGTGGGATGAAAGCTACTTAGGCACAAACCGCGCCGTCGCTGGTTTGGGGATGAGCTTCGGCAGCGCCATCTCGATGGCAGTGCTCGTGGTTTCAGCCATTGTGTTCATGCCGCGCGGCATTCAGGTTGATCATTACGATCAAGTCGCGCTGATACTGACACCAGCGTTTGGCTACTGGGGGTTCATTTTATTTGCCGCATCGCTCGGCATCGCGTGCTTCGGCGCGGCGCAGGAGATAAGTTTAGAGATTGCCTACTTCATAGCGCAGGCGTTCGGGTGGAACTGGGGCGAAGACCAGAAGCCTAGAGACGCGGCGCGATTCAGCCTCGTTTACACCGTGACTATTTTCGCGGGCGCGCTTCTGGTGTTGGTGGGGATTGATCCCTTGAAGCTGACCATTTTTTCGATGGCGCTGACGGCGGCGACTTTGCCGCTTTCGATCATGCCTTTTTTGATTTTGATGAATGATAAACGCTACGTCGGCGAGCACCGCAACGGAATCATCAGCAACGTTGTTGTGACGTTGATTATCATCCTTGCGTGCGTGCTGGCGGTTGTGACTATCCCGCTTCAAATCTTCGGAGGCTGACATGGGAGATCTGATCCGCGACGTGTTAGACAAGCAACTGGTTGATCGCAATCAAAATAGCATAGGGAAAGTTGACGGCATCATAGTCGCGCTGCGCGAAGGCAAGCCGCCGCGAGTGGCTTACATCGAAGTCGGAACAGTCGCGCTCGCGCGCCGTTTGAACCCCAGGCTTGCAAAGTGGGCGGCAGCTCTTGAGCGAAGGCTCAAGGTAAGCGAGGGCGAGCCTTACAGAATCCCTTGGTCAAAGGTGCGTGAGGTTGGCATTGATGTCGAAGTTGATCTGGAATGGGAGAAGACGCCGCTCATCTCGTGGGAGAAGTGGGTGAATGAAAAAATAATCGGGCGCATACCGGGAGCGTGAGCATGGCTGATAGTGAAATCCACATCGAGTTGCTGCTGTCGCGGCGCGTGACGGATTTAAACGGCGAGACGGTCGGGCGAATAGAAGAGTTTCATACAAAACAAGAGGGTGATGAAAACGTCATCGAAGAATACCTGCTCGGCCCTTACGCATTGCTTGAACGATTGTCGGCGCTCGCAGGTGGCTTTCGTTTGTTCCGATGGTTCGGCATAGGCAAAACCCGCCGCTACAAAGTCCGCTGGGACCAGATGGATTTGTCAGACCCGAAACGACCTCGCGTGCTGTGCGCGAAGGATGATCTGGAAAAGCTGTAGAACGACGCCGACAACTTGCTGCAATTCTGTTGTGATTATTGCCCGCACGCGCGCAAACCATCTATAATTATGTTGTGTCTCGGTTGTCCTCGAACCCCGCTCAACCTAATAAGTTGCGATGGCTCCGGCATTCATGTGCGTAAATCATCAGCGCGGCAACGTCAGGCCGTTGCGCGATTGAGGTAGTATTGATGAAGAAGTTTCTGGTCGTTTGCTTATGCCTCGTCATAAGCTCTTTCGCTTTCACCCCGCACGGAAATGTTTATTCGAGGCCGCGCGAGCAGCCTCGCCCGCTCTACGTCGAAGACGAGATATTAATCAAAGTCAAAGACGACGCGGCGCAGTTCGAGCTTCCCGAACAGATTGCCGAAGAGATATTGCCCGCACGCGGCGCGCAAGTTGAACCAATAACAAAACGCCAGCAAATCTTGCCGGGACTGATACGATTCAAGCTCAACGGCCAGATGACAGTTGAAGAAGCGGTTCAGCGCGCAAAGGCCGATCCGCGAGTCGAGTACGCCGAGCCTGATTACCTGCTCTACGCGAACGATACTCAGCCGAATGATCCGTACTTCAAAGATATGTGGGGGCTGTCGAGCGTCGGCTGCCTGCTATGCCAGAATAACCAGACCAATCCAAACATCAACGCGACCCGCGCGTGGGACATCACGACAGGCAGCAGCGATGTTGTTGTCGCGGTGCTCGACACCGGCGTTGACGTTGCGCACGAAGACCTCGCCGCGAATATCTGGACCAATCCGAACGAGATTGCGGGCAACGGCCTGGATGACGACGGCGATGGGTTTATTGATGACGTGAACGGTTGGAACTTCTACGATGACGACAAAGGCGTTTTCAAGAAAGCGAGCGACGACTCGCACGGCACGCATGTGGCCGGAATAATCGGAGCCGAAGGCAATAACGGCATTGGCGTGACCGGCGTCGCGTGGCACGTTCGATTGATGTCGCTGAAATTTTTAGGCGGCTCGAAAGGCAGCGGCTCGACTGCTGATGCGGTCGCGGGAATCAATTACGCAATCGAACAGCGCAAGCGCGGCGTGAACGTCCGCGTGATTAACGCGAGCTGGGGCGGAGGCGGCTACTCGCAATCGTTGCGCGACGCGATAGCGGCAGCAGGTCAGGCTGGGATTCTGTTTGTCTGCGCGGCTGGCAACGACGGCGAAGACGTTGACCAGACTCCCGACTACCCTGCGGCTTACAGCAAAGAGCTTTCAAACACCATATCGGTCGCCGCAATAGATGCGAACGACGCTATCGCTTCATTCTCGAATTACGGTCACGGCACGGTGAGCGTCGCCGCGCCAGGCCAGTCAATCATAAGCACGCTGCCGGGCAACAGCTATGGCAATTTCAGCGGCACGTCAATGGCAACGCCATTCGTTTCTGGCGTGGCCGCGCTCCTGTGGTCCCGCGAGCCGCAACTCACTCCGGCTGAGGTGAAGCAGCGAATAGTTTCGACCGCCGAGCCGACCATCGCGCTCGCGTCGAGGATTTTAAGCTCTGGCCGCGTGAACGCTTACAACGCTTTGACGAATGCGGCGCCTCAGCCGCACAGACCGGAAATAGCGAGCGTGAGCATCACCAAGAAGGACGTGACGATTGACGGGCTGGGATTCATCAACGGCTCGGCGATCATCGAGGTCAACGGCGTGCCGCTTTCCAGCATCAGCTATGATGATTCGTACGCACTCGCAAACGGGACGCTGACGCGCTTGAGCGTTTATCTCGGCAAGAAAACGATCAGGAGGATGTTTCCGAAAGGCGAGCAGGAGACTTTCACTATTTACAATCCGACGACTGGCGAGCGTTCAGCGCAGTTCAAATGGGCGAGGTATTGAAGTCGTTCGCTTGGAGTCAGACAAACCATAGGCCGTGAGTATAAAACTCGCGGCCTTCTCTCATTCGTAATTATTCGCGTCGCTTCGCGGATCAAATCTCGATGCCGCCGATGCGCCCGCCCGATTTCGGCTGAGGCTTCACAAGCACGGCGCGCTCACGGTCGCGGCGCTCGCGGCTTGAATTTGAATGATACTTCGCCCACTCCGAAGGCGCGTCAATCGTCTCGCCGCCGTGCCGCGTCAATCGCTTTCGCACCTGGCACATCACAGGCGTATTTATAGCAACGCCCGAAACGATCAACTGACCCTTCGTGAGCGCGGGCAATTCATCGAGCATTCGTCGGCCCGCGCCTTCGACGGTCTTTGCGATCGTGTCCTGATCAATCGGATTCACAATTCGCATGATGAATTGAGTCATGCACTGCGACAAAACATCCGCATCGAGCTTGCCCGGTCGCTGCGTGATAAGTCCGACGCCGACGCCGAACTTGCGCCCCTCGGAAAGTATCTGCTTCAGCACGTTCGTCGAAACTACGGTTTGACCTGCGGGCGCGAATCGGTGCGCTTCTTCGAGCAGCACGAAAACAGGATAAGGCAAGTAACGCTCGCTCGTCGGGTCAGTCACTTCCGATTTATGCGTCGCCATGCGCGCGAGTATCGCGCGGCGCAGCAGAGTCCCAACAATCACCTGCTGCTCTTTCTCGTCAATGTCCGCGAGCTGAAGCACCGTGCACTGGCCGGGCATGAAAAGCTCGACGAGCGCGTTATGCTCGCTGTCTGAAAAGATCTGATGCCTGGTGTAGCCGCGAAAGCGATCATTCAATCGCCACTCCAGTCCGTCAATCGTGCTGATGTTGCCCGCGCGGTTTCCTTCATCGTCGCCGAATCGCTGTTCTGCCACAGCGTCCATCAAATCCCGAATCGTATAGTGGCCGTACTTGCCCGCGCGCTCGCGCATCGTGCGAAAGGCGTTCCCTAAAAAGTGACGCATCTTGTCGGTCATCTCAGGCAGCAGGTAACAGATGTCTGCAAACTCAAGGCTGTCGAATCGGACTTTGACTTTTTCGGGCCTGAGTATTCTCACCTCAGGCTCGTAGCCGTCCGATGAGAAATAACCTTTGAACTCGGCGCGCTTGATGTCTTGCAGGGTGTCATACTCGCCGTGCGGGTCAATAATCAAAACGGCGGAGCGGTTCTCTGATTTCATCAGCTCTTCGATCAGCACGGCTGCGGTGTAGCTCTTGCCCGCGCCCGTCGAAGCCAATACAGCTAGGTGAGTCGAGACAATGTCTTTGACCGAGAGCACGACGGGCACTTCGCCCGCCTCGCGCGTGAGGAGGCTGCCGATGTGAGCTGCGCCGCGCTCGCCTTTTCGTCGAGGCGACAGCACGCGCGCGAGCAGCTCAGAAGGCGCGAGGTAAATCTGCTGGCCGGGCATTGGCGGTATGCGCGGGTTGACGAAGTCCGATAGCTCGTCGTCGAAGTAGCCGATGACGGCGACGGTTATCTCGAAAAGCTCTGCGCCCTCGTCTTCAAGTCCTATCATCGCGGCGACCATCGCAGGTGGCGTTTCGGGGTCTGCAAGAAAACTGTCGGGCAATGAGCGAACCAGGCTGCGCTCGGTGATGGTCCCGATTATTTGCCGCTCGGCTACGGCCGCACGCGCGACGTAATAGATGAATTCGCCGATGCGCGTGCGCTCGTTGTCTGTCGTTATGAAGATGAACTCGTGCGGTTTCTCGCCCGGTCCCTTGACTGTTCCTACCAGTGTGTCGGACATTAGCTTTGCCTTTATCACTTTATGATTTGAACGCGACCTGACGGGGTCGTCACGGCGGTCACTATAACACAACGCGGATTTCCCATGTAGGGGCAGGGCTTGTCCCTGCCAGAATCGCGCGCCAGCGCGATGAATGATTTCAAATTGCGCTGTCATGGCCTGTCGGCCATTCGGGCAGGGACAAGCCCTGCCCCTACGGATATTCGATGCCTGATGAACTTCTGATTACGAACGCATCGCAGCTTGTCACCTTGAGCGGGCCGGCGCGGCCCCGCGTGCGCGATGAAATGCGCGAGCTTTCAATCATCGAAGGTGGCTCGCTTCTGGCCCGCGATGGCATGATAACGGCTCTGGGAGCCGGTTCTGAGGTTGAGGCTATGGCGACAGGCGCCGCCGAGCGCATTGACGCGCGCGGCAAAGTTGTCATGCCAGGATTCGTTGACGCGCACACGCATCCGGTTTTTGCCGGCACTCGCGAAGATGAATACGAGATGCGCGCAGCAGGCTTGACCTATCATGAAATTGCCGCGCGCGGCGGCGGCATCCGCTCGACTGTTAGAAAGACTCGCGCCGCTTCGGAAGAAGAATTGTTCGAGATGGCAGTGCCGCGCGCGAGATGGCTGCTCGAACACGGCACGACGACCGTTGAAGCGAAGAGCGGCTACGGGCTTTCGCTCGAAGACGAATTGAAGATACTCCGCGTGATTAAAAGACTAAACGAGGAGATGCCGCTTGAGCTTGTGCCGACTTTTCTGGGCGCGCACGAAATCCCCGACGAGTATCGCGGCGCGACGGGCCAAACAAAAACGCGCGAAGACTATATTCGACTTGTCATCGAAGAGATGCTTCCGCGAGTCGCGGCTGAAGGATTGGCCGAGTATGCCGATGTTTTCTGCGAGTCGCATGTCTTTACTGTTGAAGAATCGCGCCACGTGCTCGCGCGCGCGAAAGAGCTTGGCTTAGGCTTGAGGCTGCACGCCGAGCAGTTGACGCTTTGCGGCGGCGCGCGCCTTGCCGCAGAGCTTCATGCCGCGACCGCCGATCACCTCGAATGGATTGACGACGAAGGAATTGAATCTTTAATCAAAGCAAACGTGATGGCGGTCTTGCTGCCGGGCGCGGTCTTTAATCTCGGTCTTACGCGTTACGCTCCGGCGCGCCGAATGATTGAGGCAGGACTAGCTATTGCGATTGCGACGGACTTCAATCCCGGCAGCTCGCCCACGCCTTCTATGCAGATGATTCTTTCGATAGCCTGCACGCAGATGCGTTTGACTCCGGCTGAAGCCGTAACTGCTGCGACCATTAATCCTGCTTACAGCATTGGTCGAGGGGCGCTCGTTGGGTCGCTTGAAGCGGGCAAGCAGGCTGATGTTGTCATCTTCGATTGCGCTGACTATCGCCAGATACCTTACCTGTTCGGGATCAACCATGCGGAGATCGTAATCAAACGCGGGCGAGCGGTGTGTCGCCGCTGAAATCGCGTTCAATCGAGAAGGCGTCGGTTGTAAGAGGCTCATAAGTTTTGGAACTTTTCTGTCGGCTCGCGCGAATCATTTGTGACAGCGCAAAAGCTGAGCGTTTCGAGACTGGAGGAAAGATTTTGCCCGCAACCCCCAGTGACGGCGACCTGCTGCGGCTCATCGGAAATGGCGACGAGGCCGCATTCACAGAGCTTTATCGCAGGCGACAGTCTGGCGTCTATCGCTTTGCTCTTCAGATGAGCGGCTCGCGCGCCATAGCCGAAGACATCACGCAAGAGGTCTTTATGATCCTAATGCGCGATGCTGGCAGGTTCGACCCCGCGCGCGGGAGCGTCGCCGCGTACCTTTACGGGATTGCGCGCAACCTTGTGCTGCGACGATTCGAGCGCGAGCGCGTCTATGTTCCTATGACCGAAGCGACGGAAGAAGCGGATGCGCTCGCGACGAATCTTATCGCGCCGGGCGACCCGCTCGGCGATCTGACGCGCGGCGAGATGGTCGAGACGGTTCGCAACGCGGTGCTTGCGCTGCCCGCGCATTACCGCGAGGTGATTGTGCTGTGCGAGCTGAATGAATTGAGCTATGCGGATGCGGCTGCGGCGATTGGCTGCGCGGTTGGAACTGTCCGGTCGCGGCTGCACCGTGCGCGCGCGCTGCTCGTGGAAAAATTGCGCGCGACAAATGAAGACAGGGCTTCACAGGCAATAAGCCCTGCGAGGTGTTTCGCATGAACTGTCATAGTTTTGAATCAATAATCAACGACCTTGCGCGCGATCAGATTATGGACGCGGAGGCAAAGGCGAGCGCGCACGCTCACGCAAAAGAGTGCGAGCGTTGCAGCGCGCGGCTCGCGGATGAGATGATGCTCACCGCAGGGCTGAAGAGATTGGCTGCAAAGATGGAATCTGAGCAGGCTGCGCCGAGCGTCGAGGCTGCGCTCGTCGCAGCATTCAGGCGGCGACAGGCAGAAGCAGCAGTGACGACGCGAGCAGGCGGCTGGCTGCGATGGGCGGTTGCGGCATCAATCGCATTGATTATTGTCGTGGTCGCGCTTGTCATGCTTCGCGTCGAGAAGCAATCGCCGCCCGCGCGGGCGAAAGAAGGAGTCGCGCCGCAATCTCAACCGCAGATAGGCAATCAATCAACTGAGCCTACGCCTGAGAATTCCTTGTCGGGCGATAAGCAAATGACTGCAAACGCAACTGGCAATCAGGCAGCGCTGAAGCAAACGCAGCGCGTCAACCGGCGCAAGAACGAAACCGCCAAGGCGACGGCTCAACTCAATCCTCAAAACAAGGACGACGCTCTGAGCAAAGACAAAGACGCAATGCCGGTCACCGCCGAGATAGCGACCGATTTCATTCCGTTGATTCAAAGCGGCAACCTGACGCGCATGGAAGGCGGGCAGGTCGTGCGCGTCGAGATGCCGCGCTCGGCGCTCGCACAGTTCGGGCTGCCGATAAATCTGGAGCGCGCAGGCGAGCGCATCAAAGCCGATGTCGTCGTTGGCAACGACGGGCTGGCCCGCGCAATTCGCTTCGTGCGTTAAAGCAGTTGTCGGTTGTCAGAAAGCAGCCGCCTTGAAAACGGCTCCTGGAGCCGGTTACAAGCCATCTGCATTCTGATAACCGGGAACTGACAACTTTGATCAGAGAGGAAATTATGAGAACACAAAAGATTCTATTAACCACAGTCTGCGCGCTGGCGCTGCTTGCCAGTGGCGCGAGCGCCGTCAGTCAATCCGCGCAGAAAGAGAAGAAAGCGAAGAGTGACAATGTCGAGCGGCAAGTCGTCGTCACCGTCACTGATCAAGACGGTCCTGCGCCGCCAGCGGAAGTAATGATTGCTCCCAGAAGCGGAGGCGACGCCTTCGTCTTCTCATCAATCGAGATGAGCTTCAATGGAAAAGTTGTCAAGGGCGCGCCTTATTCGGCGCAGGCTACAACTGAAACCGTGCAGACGCTTGCCGACGGCAATCGCATAGTTCGCAAGAACACGGCTGCGGTCTATCGCGACAGCGAAGGTCGCACGCGGCGCGAGCAGACCATAAGCGCAGTCGGCCCATTTCCTGTGACGGGCGAATCGGAACGGATGATTTTCATCAACGATCCTGTAGCAGGCGCGAACTACATTCTCAATGAGCGCGACAAGACCGCGCGTAAGATGGACATACATTTCATGTACCTTCACCCGGAAGCTCCGTCCGCGCCGCCCGGCGCGCCGCGAGCCGTGAGAGCGCCGCGATCTGCGAGAGCGCAACAAGGCGAGTTTGATGAGCCAGCGCCGCCTCCGCCGCCAGCGCCTGCCGTCGCTGCAGTCGCGCCTGTTCCGCCCGTGCCGCCGATGCCTCCCGCGCCGGGCGAGGGCATTATGGTCAGGACGTTCGATCATCAAATGCCGCGACATGAGCCGAAGACTGAGTCTTTAGGCAAGCAGGTGATTGAAGGCGTAGAGGCCGAAGGCACGCGCTCGACTATTACGATACCTGCGGGCGAGATAGGCAACGAGCAGCCGATCAATATCGTGAGCGAGTCGTGGTACTCGCCCGAATTGCAAACGGTCGTAATGAGCCGCCACAGCGACCCGCGATTTGGCGAAACGACATTCAGGTTGACGAATATAAATCGGAGCGAGCCTGCGCGCACGCTTTTTGAAGTGCCGTCGGATTACAAGATTGATGAAGTGATGCCGCGCGACATGCGCTTCAAGATCGAGCGGGAAATCCGGCGCGGGACACAGAAGAAAGAAAACGAGCAATAAGTTGCGTTGCGTTCGCAGATTGTCGTAAGATTGTAGCGACACACTCCTTTCGGAGTTGTTGTGTTGAGGCAAGACAGACTTCGACCTGCCAAGTTGCGGATCTGTCTTGCCTCTTGTTTTATGCGAGCGAATGCCGCATCGGTTAAACCTCATCGCCTGAACGTGAACGGCTTTGAGCTAAGCCCGTCGCGGTTCGTGATGACGATAGTAACATCCTGCCCCGCAGGGAAATCTTTCTTGCCTCGATTGATCGTGATTTCGTGACCGGGATTATCGTGGTTGCGGTCTGCAATGCCTAAGTCTTCGCCGTTGACCTCGACGCGAGCGCCTGAGAGGAAATTCGCGCCACGAATCATTGTGCGCTTTTTGCTCACTTTGATTTCGCTGATGACAGGCTTGGGGTCTATATCAAGAACCACAAGCTTATTTGTCCCGTTGGCGTAAACAATCAAGTCGTGCCCTTCCGGTCGGTAGATAAATGTTGGAGCATCCGGCACAGGTATTTCGTTAACGACCTCGCCGGTCATCGTGTCAAAGGCAAAAATGCGCTTGAGAGTGAGCGAGGATATGAAGCCAATCGCGCCTGTTTCGGAAAGCGCGATGTTGTTATGGGGGCTTATGAAGTTAGCGAGATTGCTATCAGCACCGCCTGCAGGGAAGATTAATTGAGTCACCTGCGTGATCTGACCATCCGCGCCTAGCTGCAGGATGTCGAGCTTGTTGCTCCCTTTGCCAACAAACTCAAATCCGCTTTTTTTGATTTTGATTTTACCTGAATAAGGCACGAATATACTGCCCGAAGGCAGATGGAAAGCCACCGCGCTGCTAGATGGCGCCAGCTTGCTCTTAAGAAGGATCTGATGAAACTCTTTGGTCTTGAGGTCAAGAGCCAGAAAGTTATTCGTGCTTAAGGGTGGATCGATATGTACCGCAGAGCCGGTGTATCCAAACAGGAATCGCCCATCTTCGCTAATGGTAATACCGTTTCCCGCAAGAGTTCCCACAGGGGTGGGGCTGCTCCATTCGATTCGGAATCCCTCGGACTCAGGCGCAAATATGTGCACGTCGTCGTCGGTCATCACAATAGGTCGTTTAGCTGTTCTGTCAAACAGCAGCAACGCTTCGACAGTCGTGTCAGGAAAATCGGTTGGCAAATCGGTTGCGGCAAGTATGGTTCCATCTTCGGCATTAATCATGGCGAGTCTTGGCTTCGCATCTTTGTAGAATGCGTAAATCTTCGTTCCGTCTTCGTTGAAAATTGCCGAAGGGAATCCGCCAGCAGAAGTAGGAAAGGCGATGGCCCATAACTTAGAGAAATGCCCTGATCCATCTAACTTCAGTACAAGCAGTTTCTGGCGGCCTGCAACAAAAGAAGCAATTGCTATGAGTCCCGTATCAGCATGGGCGTTGAATTTCAAATGCGCTATTCCCGACCCAAACTCGGCAGATAGATTGAACTCCTCAAGCACTTTACTCTCAGCTACAGAGAACGAATATAACCTATTAGGCAATTGATTGGGCGAAAGCTCGAAGCCATAAGCAAATCCGATTTCTCTATCATAAAGGAACCCGATTTCATCGGGAGATGCGATGATAGCGCCATCGGTTATGGGGAAGCGGATTTCGCGTTGGCCTGCTAGTACGGTTGCCATTGCTGACAACAACACGGCTGCCGACCAAAGAGCATTGATTATTACACTTTTGTAGAAAGACATAATCTAACCTCCAAACAAACCGAGTCGAGTGAAAACCGTCGCGCCAAGACCTTTAGCTTTGGCGCGACGGCTGTTATGGCTTACGGAACAGCGCAAAGATGCTTGTTTGTTTCGTACTCAAAGTGGAAGTCGCGCTTCCCTTCATTCTTTAACTTTACGGAGATTGCGCCTGTAGGAACGTTGTCAGGGTCGCTATTTTTATGTCCTAACTTGATGTAGTGAACAGCAACCGTAGACAGATTTGGGTCCCCGAAGTCATAGTTCTTGTACTTGCCCCATGCGTCATTGTAAACGTCAGTGTTGTACGGGTTGGTTGTGTACGGCGGATCTTCCGCCCCTCTTAGTATCTGCCAAGTCAGCCCTCCTGTGACAGAGGTTGGGTACGTCTCGAAACCATCCCTGTAACAAACCCAGCCAACTGCACTCCCAGTTCTTCGCCATCTCAGGACATCTATAGTGCCGTTTTGTATTTTTCCACTCTCGTTCTTTACAGTGTAAACTGCTATTGATGCTCCGTAGATTGGCGGAAGGTCTGTAGGAGTTATTGTGCTGGAACTGAGTGTAGTGATCGTATAGGTATTAGTGTCAAGGTTGCCGTCTATTCTGTACGTTGCTGTCTGATCCGTAGTAAAGGTGAGTTCTACATTGAAAACCACGGATGTATCATCCAGAACATAGGCGGCAGAAACTACTCCTGACGGATCGCCGCTAGTGTTTATCATCGTGTATGCGACTGTGGACTCACCTTCAGGGTCGGGCGGCAGCATCGCGTGCTGCGTTCCGAATGGAGCAAATGCTGTCAGAAGAAACGCCATACCTGTAAATAGAGACGCAAATCGAACCTTTCTGCTTTTCATTTCAAGCTCCTTTCGTAGCTGTTGTGTTGAAGACAAGACAGACTTCGACCTGCCAAGTACGGGCCCGGCTTGCCTGTTATTACCTTCGGACAATTATGAACGCATTAATTGCCCGCTAGTTTCATTTCGTCTTTGATTAACGTGAGGAACGCAAAACCTTCTTCGCTGAACAATGGCTCAAACCCTACTTCTCAACGCGCAAGCCAAAAAACCGGCGATCCATCTGAAGAACTCCGAACGAGTTCCCGCCTTTGCCTGCTCTGCCCCCAATCTGAAACGCGATATATATTACCCCCCCCCCCAATTTTTTGTCAACTAAAAAATCATTTTTCTTTAGCCCACGCCACAGCCAGTGGTGATGAATGGCACAGCCCAACACTGCGCCTATACCAGTCCTCAAGCCGGGCGATCAGTCGCAGCCAATCAGCGCCGGGGCGCAAGATGGCCGCGCC
>DATLXU010000078.1:0-15311 GCA_035575515.1 Blastocatellia bacterium | reverse complement strand
CAATCGCTCAGCCGGTGGCGCGCTGCTTTTCGATCAATTAAATCAGGATCAGACCGTAGGCATAATCTACAGCGAAAATGATAACCGGCGCACAGCGGGGCTAAGAGTGTGGGACCGCCCCGACAAGCCGATCTGGGAAGTGGCCGAGCAGCTTGAGGCCATTCGCAAAATGAAAGACGGGCCGGAAAAGACCGAAGCCATGAAGAGATTGCAGGATGCAGCCGCGCGCGGCGAGATGGGCGCGCAGCGGGTCTTTGTAGGAAAGGGCGCAGATAAATCTGCTGCGATTATGCTCGCGGATTCAAAAGGCAGGACGCGCATCAGCCTCACGGTAGATGAAGCGGGCGCGGCCAGGCTGAACTTTCTGGATGAGAGCGGCAAGGTGATCTACAGCCTGCCCGAAGAGGCGAAGAAGCGTTAGCGGCAGCGGTTAAGTAATCCTTTCCTGATTCAGCAAAGGGACGGGATTAATTTTTAATGGTGCTCCCGGCTGGACTCCAACCAGCGGCCTATCGCTTAGGAGGCGATCGCTCTATGCACCTGAGCTACGGGAGCACGTTATTTTTAGAGTAACAAACAATGTTTTTTGCTGTCCAGATGTTCGGCTTTGCGACTACTCATCATACTGAAGCAAGGATGCGACTTTGTAGCCGCTGAATCGCTCGCGCCCTTTGAGGAAATTCAACTCAATCACAAACGCAAGACCCGCAACCGTGCCGCCGAGTTTTTCAACAAGCTCGCACACGGCCTTTGCCGTTCCGCCCGTCGCCAGCAGATCGTCTGCGATGATTACGCGGTTGCCGTTGCCGATTGCGTCTTTGTGAATCTCAAGCGTGTCGGTTCCATATTCGAGCGAATAGGAGATTGATTCAGTCGCGGCAGGCAGCTTGCGCGGCTTGCGCACGGGAACAAATCCCGCCTTCAAGCGGTAAGCAAGCGCAGGCGCGAAGATGAAGCCGCGCGCTTCGATCCCTATCACGGTGTCAACGTTCGGGTCGTCAATCAACTCGACGAGCCGGTCAATCGTCGTGCGCAGCCCGTAGGCGTCCTTAAGCAGCGTCGTTATGTCATAGAACTTGATGCCCGGCTTCGGAAAGTCGGGAACGGTTCTTATCATCTTCTTCAAATTGTCCACAAGCATGTCTCCTGAGTTTGTCCCTTGTCATTTTGTCCTTTGCTGCTTTCGCGATTTACAACATCCTTTACAAATGACAAAGAACTAAAATACAACATCAAATCCGTTATAGCGGCCCGTCGGCTTCAACTCGGCTTCATCAACCGCAGTAACGTGGCCGTGCGAAGGGCCGCGCTCAAGCTCCGCGCGAAAACGAGCAATCGCATCCGGCGAGCCTTCGGCAATCGCTTCAACCGTGCCGTCCGCGAGGTTGCGCACGGTGCCTGTGACGCCGAGCGCGCGGGCAGCGCGAATGGCAAAGTAACGAAAGCCCACGCCCTGCACCAAGCCTCTGACTATGAATCGCCGCGCTATCGTCATACACAATCCAATTTGTGGTTCACAATTCTCGCCCGATTCATGATTGAGACAACGCGCTTTTGATTTCCCATTCTATTTGTTCGAGTGGTGAGTCTAGCAGACGATATATCTAAATGTGAAGATCGCGAGAAAGCCAGTGAAGCGTGCGAAGGTGATTGAGGGCCGACTGTCAAAACCATTATCGGTGCGCTCAACATATTCTCGGCAACTGCTCGCCCGCGAGCATATCAACTATGCGAGTGCCGCCGAAGCTCGTCTGCATCGCCACGATTCCATTCGGCTCGTCTTTAACTTCGCCTATTATGCAGGCATCCCGGCCCAAGCGGTTCTCTCTCATCCGCGCGACGATTGCGTCGGCCAGCTCAGGCGCGACTATTGCAACGAGTTTTCCCTCGTTAGCGACGTAGAGCGGGTCAAGTCCTAAGATTTCGCACGCGCCGTGAACCTCTTCGCGCACAGGGATGCGATCTTCGTAAATTTGTATGCAGACATCGGAAGCCAGAGCGAACTCGTTTAGCGTAGTCGCCACGCCGCCGCGCGTCGGGTCGCGCAGCGAGCGAATTGCATCCACCGCCGCAACGCGAACTGCTTCGTCAATCATTTCCTGCACGAGAGAATTGAGCGGCGCGCTGTCGCTTTCAATATCTGTTTCAAGCTCAAGCTCGCCCCGCGCAATCATGATGGTCGTGCCGTGATCGCCAATCGCGCCGCTCAATATGACTTTGTCGCCAACTTGCGCTCGTGATGCAGATATTTGAACGGGACGCTCAATCACTCCGATGCCAGCCGTGTTGATGAATATCTTATCGGCGCTTTCCTTCTGCACGACTTTGGTGTCGCCCGTGACCACTTCGACGCCAGCCTCAAGAGCCGCCGCGCGCATGGATTCGAGTATGAGTTTCAAATCTTCGATTGGAAATCCTTCTTCGAGTATGAAACCTGCGGAAAGATAGAGCGGGCGCGCGCCGCTCATCGCAAGATCGCTGACCGTGCCGTGAACGGCGAGCTTGCCGATGTCGCCTCCGGGGAAAAATATCGGGTCAACCACGAATGAATCAGTCGTGAATGCGAGCCTCACACGACCCGCTGTCTCGCCGGGCGCGACTTCGCTGCCGACTTCAAAGACCGCCTGGTCTTCCATCATCTCAAGCAGCGGGTTTCTCAAGTGCTCAAGGAACAATCCTTCGACAAGCTCATGCATAGCGCGGCCACCGCTGCCGTGCGCAAGCGTTATGTGAGTCTCTTTTATCTTTCGCCTTCTTCGCCGCGCCCTTTCTACTCGCTCAAACAGCGGCGAAGGCGAGAATTCATTAGCCATTTTCTATCCATCCACGAAGGGCACGAAGAAGCACAAAGATTCTTCTCCGTTGTTTTACCATTCTTCGTGTCCTTCGTGGATTAAACTTGCATTGATCTTTCGGCAACCTTCGACAGCCGCCCGAAGTTGTAATAAGCCGCGCACGCGCCTTCTGAGCTGACCATGCAGGAGCCTATCGGCGTTTCAGGCGTGCAGGCTGTGCCGAAAACTTTACACTCCCAGGGCTTCTTCACGCCTTTCAAAATCTCGCCACACTGGCAGGCCTTCGGGTCAGCCACGCGCAAGCCGGGCACTTCAAATTTCACCTCCGCATCAAACGCCGCGTACTTCGCGCGCAATTTCATGCCGCTGTGCGCAATCGAGCCTAGCCCGCGCCACTCGAAGTAATCGCGCGGCTCGAAAACTTCAAAGATAGCCTCAAGCGCCTTTCGATTCCCGTCGCGCAGCACGACGCGCGAATATTGATTCTCAACTTCTGCGCGGCCTTCGACCGTCTGTTTGACGATCAGATAGACCGATTGCAGAATATCGAGCGGCTCAAATCCCGATACGACAAGCGGCTTGCCATATTCTTTCGGGACGAATTCGTAGCAGCGCGTGCCTATGACGGTGCTCACATGCCCCGGCCCGATAAAGCCGTCTAGTTTCAGGTCAGGCGAATCGAGCATCGCCTTCAGCGCCGGAACTATCATTATGTGATTGCAAAAGACGCTGAAGTTCGTAACGCCGTCTTTTGCGGCCTGCAGCACGGTCAGCGCCGTCGAAGGCGCTGTCATTTCAAATCCAAGAGCGAGAAAGACGACGTGACGATCCGGATTCTTCTTTGCGATCTTAAGCGCGTCGAGCGGCGAATAGACCATGCGCACGCCCGCGCCTGCGGCTTTCGCGTCAAACAGGTTCGTCTTCGAGCCGGGAACGCGCATCATATCTCCGAAGGTCGTGAAGATGACGCCGGGCTGCCGGGCTATCGAGATTGAATCATCTCGATGTTTGGCGGCAGCAAATCTTCAATGCCGTATTTGAAGATCGTGTGAGTGTGGCCGCCGCAAATTTCCATGATCTTGAGCGGGCCATCGGTCATCTGCGCAATCTGGTCTGCGAGCCTGCGCGCAAGCTCTGCCTGCCTGTACTCGTCAACGAATTTCATTTGGTGACTTCCTCATCTTCAAGCAGCGAAGGATGCTGCAAGAACGTGTGAACCACGTCCCACATTATATGGTAGAGCATCATGTGCGTTTCCTGGATTCGGTGGATGCTCGAAGTTGGAGCCGTCAGACAAAAAATCAATAAGCCCGCGCTCGCTTAGCTGCCTCATCCTGCCACCGTCATCGCCCGCGTAGCCTATCGTAATCAGATTTATGCGCCGCGCAGTGTCGAATGCATGAATCAGGTTTTCGGAATTGCCGCTCGTCGAGATTCCGAGCAGCACATCGCCTTCGCATCCGAGCGCGATTATCTGCCGCGAGAATACATCAGCAAAGCCCACGTCGTTTGCAACAGCCGTCATCATCGCCATGTCGTTTGCAAGACAGATTGCGGGCAGAGCTTTTCGGCCAACGGTGATGGGATGCATGAACTCGACCGCGACATGCTGAGCGTCGGTAGCCGAGCCGCCGTTTCCGCACACGAGCATTTTATTGCCGCGATTGAACGCCTTCGCCATTGCAAGCGAGGCGGCAAGGATCGCGTCTTTATTTGAGTTCATTGATGAACTGCTCGATGGCGGCGCGCTCGCCTTCTACATCAATGAGCACACCGGTAGTGTTATTTAAGACCCGGCCTCGGAGAGATTTCTTTCGGGTCAGCGAGAAAATAAATGTGCGGAACCCAACGCCCTGGACTATCCCCCGCACGAGTACTTGAACGCACGCATCCATAGGATGAGTTTCAGCGTAGCGCATCGCGGCGCTAAGACTCAAATTGAAATCTGAAGATTTATGGGAATTGACCGCGAAAGGTTTAGAGCCTGAAGAGCGTGATAAACAAAAGCGGAAGCCGAAGCCTCCGCTTTTGTTTTGAAAGTCGGGGCGATTGGATTTGAACCAACGACCCCCTGGTCCCGAACCAGGTGCGCTACCAGGCTGCGCTACGCCCCGTCTTGGCGAATGAATATCTTATCTGACGGCGCTTTGAATTGTCAAAACGGCTTCATGAAATGATTGAGCGCATCGCTTTTTCAGATCACTTCTCGCCGTCCGGCTCAATCGCAATCACCGCGCGCTTTCCTCGCCGCAGCTTGTGCAAAAGGTCGAAGACTTTCTTTACCAGGCCGTATTTTCGAGTGAGCAAATCCATCCCATGCGCCGCTTCGCTGCCTTCCACTATTCGCGCCCGCGCGTCAACCCAGTCGCCTATTACCCTGCCTCGCACATCGCACGGCGCGATTCGCACTCGCGCGTTATTGCGTATGCGCTTAACTTTGCCCGCATCGGCAAGCGAGTAGATGTAAAGCCTGCCGTCATCCTCAGCGAACCACACAGGCACGGCAACGGCCACGCCGCTCTTTCGATAGCTTTCCAGACTCAGGTATTTTTGATTTGCAAACTGCGCCAGGGCTTCGCTGCTCATTCGCTTTATCTCCTCGAAGTCGCACTGCTGGATAACGCATTGCGCTAGCGGCTTAACTCGTCAGGCCTTCTTCCGCCGCAACGAGCGAAGCGATTTCGAGCGCTGAAGGCAATACGCTGCGCCAGGCCTGTTCAACTTCGGCTACGCTTCGATTGATAACCGTCTCGCCGTTAACTTTAATCACGAATCGCTCGCCGCCCGTCCATCCTATCACCGCAGCCGCGATGTTGCGCTCGCGCGCCGCTTCTAAAATCTGCTCGACGTTGCTCTCGGCAGCCGAAACGATTATTCGAGACGGCGATTCGGAAAACAGCAACGCGGCAGCCGACAGGTCGCCTTCGAGATTCACTTCGCATCCGATGGCCGCTCGCCGGTAACTCGAAAATGCGCACTCTGCAATGGCGATGCTCAATCCGCCGTCCGAGCAATCGTGCGCAGACTCGACCAGCCCCGCTTGAATGATCTTCAAGCACGCTTCCTGAACTCGTCGCTCAAGGTCAAGATCGAGTTGCGGCACGCGCCCTTCAACTCGGCCAAGCATCACGTCGGCATATTCGCTCGCGCCTAGATCGTCTGCGGTTGCGCCGAGCAGCATAATGGCGCGGCCTTCCGCCTTGAACCATTGAGTCGTGATGTGGCGCAGGTCTTCGACAATCCCAACCATGCCGATTACGGGCGTTGGATAAATGCCGCGCCCTTCCGTCTCGTTATAAAAGCTGACATTGCCGCCAGTGACAGGCGTGCCGAACGCCGCGCACGCTTCTGCCATGCCGTCAACGACTTCGCTGAATTGCCACATCACTTCGGCTCGTTCGGGCGAGGCAAAGTTCAAACAGTTCGTCAGCGCGACGGGCCGCCCGCCGCTTGCCACGAGATTTCGGCACGCTTCGGCGATGACCAGTCGCGCGCCCGCTCGCGGATCAACCTTGCAGTAGCGCGCGTTTGAATCCAAAGTCATAGCAAGCGCGCGGCGAGTCTCTTTAATGCGAATCACAGCCGCATCCGAGCCGGGAAACACAACCGTGTTCGTGCGCACCATGTGATCGTACTGGCGATAGACCCACTCTTTCGACGCAATGGTCGGGCTTGTGATGATTCGCATGAAAGTCGAATCCAGTTCTTCAAGGCTGGATTCAACCTGACTGACCTCTTCAATTGAAATCGCAGGTTCGGGTCTCTTGATGGGTCGGCGGTAAACCGGAGCCGCATCCGTGAGCGCGGAGTTTGGAATGTTAGCGACTGTCTCGCCGCCTTTTTTCACGCGCAGGTGGCCGTCATTGGTGACGCGGCCAATCACTACGGCATCAAGCTCCCACTTCTTGAAAATATCCAGCACCTGGCGCTCGCGCCCGGCGGCTGCAACGATGAGCATGCGTTCCTGCGATTCGCTCAACATGATTTCATAAGGAGTCATGCCGGTTTCGCGCTGCGGCACCAAATCAACATCAATCTCGATGCCGTTGCCCGCGCGCGCGCCCATCTCGCTGGACGAGCTTGTCAGCCCTGCCGCGCCCATGTCTTGAATGCCGACAATCGCGCCCGCCCGCATTGCTTCGAGGCAGGCTTCGAGCAATAACTTTTCAAGAAACGGGTCGCCCACCTGAACCGTTGGGCGTTTCGATTGAGCCTCTTCGCCGAATTCCTCCGAAGCCATCGTCGCGCCGTGAATGCCGTCGCGCCCTGTCTTTGCGCCGACGTAGATGACAGGATTTCCGACGCCAGCCGCGCGGCCATAGAAAATCTGATCCTTGCGCAGTATGCCGAGCGTGAACGCATTGACGAGCGGATTCTTTGAATAGCAATCTGCGAATCGCACTTCGCCGCCGATTGTCGGGCAGCCGAACGCATTGCCGTAGTCGCCGATTCCCTTTACGACTCCGGCCATGATCGAGCGGTTGCGCGCGGCAGTCGCTCTCTCTTCATCAGAAGCATTTGCGCTCGCGGTGAACGGGCCGAAGTGGAGCGAGTTCATCGAGGCGAGCGGGCGCGCGCCCATCGTGAAGACGTCGCGGAGTATGCCGCCCACTCCTGTTGCCGCGCCTTGATATGGCTCGATGAACGACGGGTGATTGTGCGATTCGATTTTGAACGCAGCGGCAAGCCCGCCGCCTATGTCAATCACTCCGGCGTTTTCGCCCGGCCCTTGAAGGATTGCATTGCCCTTAGTCGGCAATCGCTTGAGGTGGATTTTCGATGATTTATAAGAGCAGTGCTCCGACCACATGACCGAAAAGATGCCAAGCTCGGTGAACGTAGGCTCGCGGCCTAATAGTTCCTTGATGCGCTTGTATTCTTCGTCTGTGAGTCCGTGACTGCGTATGAGTTCAGTGGTAATAGCAGGTTCGTTCATATCGGCGTGCCCTGTTCAACAAAAGTGGACGGAATTGATTGAGGGATATGCTAACCGACAGGTGATGCTTTATCAAGTTGCTGAACTGTCAATCTGCCTCGGCGCGCAATCAGCGCTTGTGATTCGCTTCGGGCGCGGCGCTTGCGCAATTATTTGCCGGTCACTTAATCTTAATTCTTATGGCGAACGCGACCTGTCCGAATTGCGGAGCGACCACAGAATACGGCACGAAGTTCTGCCGCCGTTGCGGCCAGCCGCTCGATGCGTCAGAGGCGACGACTCGAACGCTCGAAGAACCTGAGCGAATCGAAGCATCCACTCGATACACAAACTCGGCGCCTACATCGCCGACCTACAATCCGCCAGCGTCGCTCTCTGCTCCCGCTCCATCAACGAGTGGTCTTGAATCACAGCGCCAGAAGAAAACCGTGACGATACTCGCAGCCGCCGTAGCCGTCTTACTAGTTGCCGTCGCCGTTCTTGTTGTGATCTTGATGAACAACAGGCCAGGCAAACCCGCAGGCGGCAGGACAACCGTGATTCAGCCGCCGATGCCTCCCGCCGCGCCCGGCGCTCCAACAGCAGTTTCGGACGATCTGTTTTATCCCGGCGCAGATGTCGTTATGAGAATGGGAGATGGAGAGGGAGGACTGGTTCAGTTGCGAACATCTGATCCTATTGGCAAAGTCTCTCAGTGGTACAGGGAAAAAATCACGCCCGTGAACACAATATCCAAGGAAGGCAAGATCGTATTGACCGGAAGCGGTATCATGGTTGTGATGCAAGAGGGCGGCGACGGAACAAGTATTATGCTCGCCCGCGGCCAAAATGAATAATCCTGCAAGGCTCCGCGCCAGGCGAAGAGATCGCTATCAATCCCGATTTCTGTTAGAAGGAAACTTCGATTAAGGAGTGTCTCTCATCGCTTATCGCTTTCATTGAAACCACTCATCGCGGAGGTGAATCGTGTCAATTCGTGTCGAAAAGAATGGCCCTGTTACAACCGTCATCTTGAATCGCCCCGAAGTTCGCAACGCCGTTGACCGTGCGACAGCGCAGATGCTAGCAGATGCGTTTCGCGCATTCGATGAAGATGACGAAGCGCGCGTCGGCGTGCTCTATGGCGAAGGCGGCTGCTTTTGCGCGGGCGCAGATTTGAAGGCGTTCGCGGCAGGCGGAGGCAACCGAATCGAATCAACAGGCGACGGGCCGATGGGACCATCGCGGATGCTTTTGGGTAAGCCTGTCATCGCCGCGATTTCAGGTTACGCAGTAGCAGGCGGGCTTGAGCTTGCGCTGTGGTGCGACCTCAGACTGGCGGAAGAGGGCGCTGTGCTTGGCGTATTCTGTCGTCGCTGGGGAATTCCATTGATTGACGGCGGCACGATTCGTCTGCCTCGCTTGATAGGACTCAGCCGCGCGCTCGATTTGATACTCACAGGGCGCGCCGTTGGAGCAAGCGAAGCCTTGAGCATGAGCCTTGTCAATCGCGTGGTCGAAAAGGGAAAGGCACGCGAAGCGGCTGAGGCGCTTGCGCGCGAGATAGCTGCGTTCCCGCAGGTTTGCCTTCGCGGCGATAGGCTCTCTGCTTACGAACAATTCGATTTGAGCTTTGAAGAAGCGATAGCGAACGAATTCAATCACGGGCTTGCGGCATTAAGAGCAGAAAGCCGCAGCGGAGCCGAACGCTTCGCCAGCGGCGCAGGCCGTCACGGCGCTTTCGGTGAGGCCGAAGAGCGCAATTGATGCTCGTTGACTTTGCGCGCGAGCCATCGTATTAATAAGACAGCCAGGAAGTGTGGGTGAGCATGAGTAACGGCGATAAAACCACAAAGCCGACTATTGAAACCGTGCTTGAGAGAATAGATTCACTCGCCGAGCAGTTGACTGAAGTTCGAGAGCGGCAGACAGGGATGCAGGAGCAGTTAACTGAGATGCGCGTGATTGTCGTTCGTTTGGAAGAAAAGCAGGATAAGCTGCAAGCCGATCTGATGACGGGTTTGAAGCAGGTCTAGCGAAAGATAACAATACTTAATGACAATATCCTTTCGGTTCAAGCTGACCTCCGCGATTTTGAAGCTCGAATCGAGAAGCTCGAAAAGGCATCGTGAACCTTCGATGCTTCAACCAACGCTCCCTTTGATTCCTTCGTTGAGCGACCCCGTTCGATAGCCTTCAAGGTCAAGCGCCACGTAGCGGAAGCCGATCCGCTTCAACGCCTCTGACATTCGCCGCGCCATCTCAATCGTCAAGGCAAGCGCCATCTCTTGTTCCGCGACTTCGATGCGCGCAACATCGCCGTGATGGCGCACTCTCACCTGACGAAAGCCTAGCTGCTTCAACGCGATTTCCGCTTTGTCCACCATCGTGAGTTTTTCTATCGTCACGACCTGACCATAGGGAATGCGCGAGGACAAACACGCCGACGCAGGCTCATCCCAGGTAGGCAGCCCCGCTCGCCGCGACAACTCACGTATGTCTGCCTTCGTCAACCCACATTCAAGCAGCGGCGAGCGCACATCCATTTCGCGCGCAGCTTGACGGCCTGGACGATAATCGCCAACGTCATCCGCATTCGTGCCGTCGCAGATGACCGCAAAGCCGCGCTCGCGCGCCAACTCGTTCAGCTTCGTGTAGAGTTCCGACTTGCAGTAATAACACCGGTTCGCCGGGTTGCTGGTGTAGTTTGGATCGTCAAACTCTTCGGTGAAAATTATCTCGTGGCGGATGCCGAACTGCGCGGTGAGCTTATCGGCAAGCTCACGCTGAAAAGTGGGATAAGATGCGCTGTCGCCCGTCACGGCCAAAGCCCGCGAGCCTAACTCGCTGTTTGCCGCGTAAGCAAGGTAGGCGCTGTCAACACCGCCTGAGAAGGCGACTATCACCGAGCCGTAACTGCGCAGCAACTCTCTCAGCTTTTGTTCTTTCGCTTCGAGCGAGTCTGCTGAGTGACTGATTGCATTCACGTTTGCTTGAGTTATCATAGATTCAATGGTATCCGTGTAGAGCCGCGCGAGCAACTGTGCATACCGAATGAGCCGCTGTGAATTATGGCAAAGACAAAAAAAGGCGCGGCTGTGGTCGCGCCTCTACTGTTGAATAAAACAACCGTTCGATTATTTGCTTTCCGATCAGCCGCCTGATGCTTTCTTCTGCTTGCGCGCCTCGATATATTTGCGCGCAAACTCTTTCAACACGGGGTTGGTCAGGCCCACCTTCGTCGCTTCTTCCAACGCCTTCTCTTCTGGCCAGTCCTGCTCGACGACGCGGTATATCATCAGGAAAGCTCCGACGCGGTTGGCGCTGGCGCAATGAATCAGCATCGGATGATTGCTCTCGTCTTTAACAGCTTTGATGAACGCTTCGGCGTCTTCATTTTTCAGCGCGCTCGTCGCTATCGGAATGCTGATGTAACGCATCCCGGCTTTTTCAACCAATTCGCGCTCGCGCGCAAGGTCAACGCCTTCGTTCGCAGTGCGCAGATTCAGCACAGCGCGATAGCCGTTTGCGGCGAGCTTACTGAAAGCCTCTCAGGGTTGGCGAATTCCTGAAACCCTTCGGCCCCGCGCTCGGCGCTCTCAAGCCGATAAGCCGCCGACGCGCTGATAGGCGGGATGATGTGATCCTTGTAGTCCCAGTGCGGAGAATAAAAATCGCCGTGAATGAGTCGAGTCTCTTTGTTGTAAATGCGTTGCGCTTTCCGGCGCTTTTTCATGGCGAACTCCTTTTGAAATTGCTGGGGCCAGTATCTGATTTCGCGCGGCGCAAAAACAATGACTCGCGTCACGGCGCGCAGTGACTGCTATCACAGCAGAGTCCAAAGTCCGTAGTCCGAAGCCACGAGCTTACGCACAATAAGTGGGTGCAGGTTCTCTCAGAGCCTTCGACTTCGGACGTCGGGCTACGGACTTCAGACTACGTTTTGATATAATTCTTGCGAGGTTTTATTGATGCCATTACACACGACAGAGGCCTTTGTGCTCAGGACATATTCACTGGCTGAAGCCGATAAGATTTGCATCTTTCTCACGAAGGATTCGGGCAAGGTGCGTGGCGTCGCTCACGGCGCGCGAAAGATGAAGAGCCGGTTCGGCTCCGCGCTTGAGCCGTTCACTGAAGTAGCGCTGACCTATTTTCAAAAAGAAGGGCGCGAGCTGATGAGCGTCTCTACGTGCGAGATAGTGCACTCGCATTTCCATAGCGCGGCGCGCGATGTTGATACGGCGAGCGCGTTTTCTTACATGGCCGAATTGCTCACGGAGTTTCTGCCTGAGCACGAGCCGAATGAGAGGTTATATCGCCTTGTCGCAGCGTCGCTCGAAGCAATCGAAGAGGGCCACGACCTCGCGCACGTGCTCAGGTATTTTGAATCCTGGTTGCTGAGGCTTGCGGGATTCTTTCCCGACACTTCGCGTTGCGCCGCGTGTGGCGAAGCTGTCGCCGGCGACGAATCGGTCTTTTTAACGCCTGAAGGAACGCCGCGATGCGCGGCTTGCAGTGGAGGGCGCGGCGCTGTGGTTGACGGGGTGCTGCGCAAAGTCATCAATGAAATGTTTCGCGCGCATCCAACGGCGTTCGCGCGCAGGCGCGTCGGCGCAGAGCGGCTCGCTCAGATTGCCGACATCAATTATCAAATCATCCGCAACGCGCTTGAGCGCGACCTTCGCTCGCGCCCGCTGCTCAACATAAGGCAAAACTAAAAGGCAAAAGTGGAGAGAGGCGAGATCATACCCGTCTCCCACCTTTGCCTTTTGACTTTTCTCTTTTAACTTCGCTTACTGTCCGCCGATGAATTCTTTCAGGATGTTCGACAGCGCGGTCAGGCCGAGGTGCGTGGTCCATCGTGTGAATGCGTGCCGGGTATCTCTGCGCTCTTCGCGGTCCCATGCGTTTGCTATGAAACCGGCTGTGAGTCCTCCGGCGAGGAATGATATGTTAAACTGATCGCAGCCGCAGCGGTCGCCCTGCGTGACGAACAATCGGCTCACGGCGTAAGCGATCTTTCCGCCCGCGCCTTTCTTGTCCGAGCGGTGATAGCGCGGGTCCTGCTTGAAGATGGTCGCGTAAGCAAACTTCTCGAAGAAGCCCGACGTGGCGCGGAATGCGAAACTACGCGCCGCGCGCGTCAGGGCATCCGGGAAATAATTGCCCGCCGTCATCGGTTTGCCTTTGTCGTCGTCTATCGCTTCGTTGAATAGCCCTGAAAAGAGAGACAGCCCATAAGCGCCGGGCGAGAAGAATGAACTTTTCGCCCAGTACTTGAACTTCTCGCCCGCAGTCATCGGCGCAGTGCTGACAGCAGGGGGAGGCGGCATAGTCGCTGGCGATTTCGGCGCGGCAGTCGGCACAGCGCCTATCGAATCGTTGTAAAGCGCGTAAGAGATGTTCAGCGTCTGCGGCGCTGTGGTCGTCGCGGGCGCAGATTGTTTGCCATCGCCTTCCTTATTTTGAGGGCCATCGAAAGCTGCAGCGGGAACGGCGAGCGCCGTCATAGAAATAATCAGAAGCAGAAGGGTTGATAACCTGAGCATGGACCGATCAATTATGTTCAACATATCGCACCTCTTAAGATTCAGCCTCGACTTCACGTTGGGCCATACTACCACAACCGTCGCGCAATGCCGAAATAAAACTTCTGCTTTGCGACGCGCCCGTTTAGATTGGCGTTCAAACCCTGAGCAGCTTGTAAGCCCGTTTGAGCGGGAATAGAATTGAACGGCTCGAATGGAAATCCAATCAACAGGGGTGAAAGCCATGTCGCTCACTGGTCACAGTCGCAAATGGTCGCTGCTCTTAGTCGCGCTTGTCATTTCGCTTTTGTCTATTGCCGCAAGCGCGCAGCAATCGAAACTCGGAACGGTAAATTTTCCAACCTCCGGTTCCCCTGAAGCGCAGGCGCATTTTCTTAGAGGCGTGGCTGCGCTTCATTCGTTCTGGTACGAAGAGGCGCTCGACGAATTCCGCGAGGCCACGCGGATTGATCCCGACTTTGCAATGGGCTACTGGGGCGAAGCGATGACTTACAATCATCCGCTGTGGGCGCAGCAGGACACTGAGGCCGCGCGCAAGGCGCTCGCAAAGATTAAAGACACAATGAAGATCACGCCCCGCGAGCGAGCCTTCATCAACGCCGTTCGCATTTTGTATGGCGAAGGCGACAAGCTCGCGCGCGACCGGGCGTATGCGGCGGCAATGGAGAAAGTTTATCGCGATTACCCTGATGATGAAGCGGCATGCTTTTACGCGCTATCGCTGCTTGGAACCGTGAGGCCGGGCGACAAAGGATTCGCGCGGCAGATGCGGGCGGGCGCGATTGCGCTCTCGGTTTACGAGCGGAATCCGAATCATCCCGGCGCGGCGCACTACATTATTCACTCGTTTGACGATCCTGAACACGCGATACTTGCATTGCCGGCGGCGCGGCGCTATGCCGAGATCGCGCCTGAAGCTCACCACGCGCGCCACATGCCCGCGCACATCTTTCTGCAACTTGGAATGTGGCCCGAAGCCGCCGCGTCTAACGAATCGGCGTGGGCCGTTTCAGACGCGTGGGTGAAGCGCAAGAATCTTTCCTTGAGCCTGCGCGATTATCACAGCCTTCACTGGCTGCTTTACGTTTATTTGCAGCAGGGCCGCTACAGCAAAGCGAAAGAATTGCTTGCCGTGAAGCGCAACGACATGGCTTCATCTGGCGGCAATATGGATGTTGGCCGCTACAACGAAGACATGGCCGCTGCTTTCGTTGTCGAAACCGAAGCGTGGGACGCGGCGGCAAAATACTTCGCCGGGCCGGATGAAGCAAAATCAGGTGCGAGCGACCATGCAATTCACGGTGGAGCGCAACCCGCGCCGCAGATGAGCGGGCGCGGCGACGGGCTTGCGGTCTTTATCGGTGGGCTTACCGCGGCAAAACTGGGGTCAACCGAAGCTGAAAAGAGCGTCGCGGAGCTTGAATCTATCGCCAGGCGGCTTGCTGACAACAAAGAGCCTTACCGCGCGAGAATTGTCGAGATAAGAGCGCTTGAAGTTAAAGCCGCGCTCGCCGCGTCGAAGAACAATTACGACGAAGCGATTGAATTAATGAAGCGAGCCACTACGCTTGAAGAAGAGATGTCTCCGCCGTCAGGGCCACCGACACTCATCAAGCCTTCGCATGAATTGTTCGGTGAGATACTGCTTGCGGCAGGCCGCGCGAAAGAAGCGGAGCAGCAATTCAATACGGCGCTTGCGCGCCAACCGAATCGCGCACGGTCACTGATTGGCGCGGCTCGCGCTGCGGCCCGAAGCGGCGACGGAAAGCGCGCGGCTGAGATTTATTCCGCGTTCTTGCGCCAGTGGCAACAGGCCGATCAACAACTTCCAGAGTTGCGCGAGGCGCAAGATTATTTGAAGCAAGCCAGCGCGCGATGAACCGTAGAAAATGTTTCCACAAATCTATGTACAGGACAAAAGTTGAATAACCTGTCTAAAAGCAATCTGTTGGATGCGATCCGACAGGTTGCATAAAATGCGCAGCAAATCATTCAATCCGTATCGAAAAATACTCTTCGCCTTCCCAGCTTTTTTCGGCTTGTGCGCTT
>DATLXU010000077.1:0-125855 GCA_035575515.1 Blastocatellia bacterium | reverse complement strand
GTCGTGCTTGCCGCACTCTGCCCGCCGTTTTTCCCGCGACGCGTGCGCGACGTGGCGCTTGATTGTTGTACATCAGCGGTCGCGCTCGCATAGCTAAGGGGAAGCAGCGAGGCGGCAAAGACCGCTATCAACAAGGCAGCAACGAAGCGTGTGGCCCTGCGTTTCATATCGAGAACTCCATTCGACTTAAATCCTGGGGCGAGGCCCGCCTGGTGAGGGGCTTGAGCGATGACAGCCTCTTCGCTTCAACGCAAAAAGTCCCGGAGTTGGATGTTTGAGAATCGTCCTTACGTGGCCCGTTACGCGAAGAATAATCTTAATGCCAAACAACCCGGCGTGTCCATCAATCTTGCGGAGTCGGGCCGCAGGCTGAGAAAATGTCTTTTACAACCAATCAAGAGTAGGTGGCATGACGAAAAACCTGAAGGAACTAAAAACAATCGAAGACCTGGAGGGTTCGATTCGTGAATCAAACGAACGGCCCGTGCTGCTTTTCAAGCACAGCACGACCTGCCCAATCAGCGGGCGCGCGTTTCGCAAGCTCCAGGAGCATATTGAGCTGGCCAACGGCGGCGTCGGCTACAACCTCGTCATCGTTCAAACGGCCCGCGCGGTTTCTAACGAAGTCGCCGACCGGCTTGGCATAAGGCATGAATCGCCGCAGGCAATTCTGATTCGCAACGGACGCGAGGTGTGGAACGCTTCGCACTTTGACATTACAGCCGACGCTATTGAAGAAGCTATTCGCGGCGCGATGGATTAGCGCGATTATGGCGCGGGGCTATTTTGAGCTGAAGCGCGCGCCAGCGTCTCCATCGTCACGCGCATTCCGTTGAGACTCTGCTTGAGCGTCGCAACCATTCGCGGTTGAGCCATGCGCTTTTTCATAAAGCCGAGCGAGCCGCCAAGCATATCAACCTGCAAACGAATCGTGTAGATAACAATCGTGCGTGTCTGATTTCGCTCGTCTGTGAATGGAATCAACTCCGCGACCGAAAGCCCAGCTTCGGTGTAATGAGTCGAATAAAGCTGCTTTGACGCGATGAAGACTCGATTTCCGTCGCGATGAATCAGAACGTGGACAACGTTAATCACAGGCTTTAGGTCTCCGAATTTCTGCTTCGCCCAGTAAATGAACGATTCGCTGTTGGGCGACGGATTCTGCGGGTAGCTTTCAAGGTATGAATAAAGATGCGTGCAATGCTGTGCCGATGCAGCCTGCTCCCGCGAGAGAGCAACGAAGGCTTCGTGCGCGCTGATAGGCTCTTCTTTGTCGGAATACGTTCCGAGAGCATTGGCCCCGCTCGCCAGATAATTCTTCACGCGCTCGACCAACATCTTTTTGAACTCAACGGTGATCCGCGCTTTTAGTTGTGGGGTCAATCTCGATGAGGTCGCTCCTATCGCTCGAAACTTCGAGATGTCGGTCTGCGAAAGTTTTATATCGGAATCTTTCAATTCGGATTTCGCAAGCGAGTACAGGTCTCTGTCTTCGAGCGTCAGAGCGTCGAGGTCCGCAATCGAAGGTTTATCGCTGAATCTTCCCGACGCGATGATGTAAGGGTTCTGCTGAAAGGTCGCAAGCGACTTGTACGACTCGACGAAAGCATCGGGTGTGGCATCGGCCATCACCACGCCGACGGCAGCCATCTCTTTGTCGTTTTCAGTCGAAAGGCTGCGCGCGACCACCTGCTTATCGGCGAGAGCGCGGAGGTGCTCAGGCTTCAGCTTGAGATGAGAAACATATGGCTCGACCGCTTCAGCAAGTTCGGGACCGCGTGTTGCAATCGCCATCGCGCTTGCGATCAACAGCAACAAGAGAATTAATATTGCGGAAATGCTTCGTCGCATCGGTGTATTCCTTTCGTCCGTACTCAGCGTGCGTTTGCGCGCCTGCACTGAGATTGGCAAAGGCTATACCAGCGGCTCACGCGATTGTAGAACGGCTCTGGCTCGATTTCGGAAGCGGAAGCGTTGAGGGAAGCGATTTACTTTCATACTGAGAGTACAGGTTTGATACCTGTGAAATAGAGACTGAAAAGAAAAAAAAGAATGGGCGAGCTTTGCGGCTCTTCCGTTCTGAAATCCACAATGGTTACGCGCTATAGCGTCCGAACGTCATTGCGCAGCGATAGCGCGTAACCGCGTCCTTATCGTTCTTGCGCTGGCTTGACCGTTTCGAGCAATTTTCGTGTATGCCGGTCTTCTGATTGATAAGGCAGGCTTGGCGTGAAGCGCTCTGCCGATTCCTCTCAGCACAAGCTCAATGCAGACGAAGCTCAGGCCGAGCGTCGTCGCAACCAGGATTGCGGCTACAAAAAATGGAATTAATAACGCCAACATCGTTTCATCTCCTCCCAGCAAATAAGAAAGGGCAACCTCTATGCCACCACCCTGTGAATTGTTGCAGCAATCAGGCTGTAATGTGCCGTCAAGTTCTATGTGTTAGCGATGCAGTTGCGTTTGGCTTCAGGCCGAATGTTGGATTGAACCTGTACAGCCGCAAATTCGGCGCGCAGCTTGACCTAAAGACTGGCTATCGCGTAACGTTCGATGGCTGTGAGCAAAGCGATTGACGCCTTTGACCGCATGAAGCCCGACAGATCGAAATTCACCGACAAAGAATGGGAGATAATCGAGCGGCACCGCACGCCGCTTCAAGTGCAGAGGTTTTTGTCCGCAATGCCGTACAATCGCGAGATGCACGGCCCGACATGCTTCTCATTTCGTCGCGCAATCAAAGAGAACCGCGCGCATTGCCTCGAAGGCGCGATCATCGCCGCCGCGATTCTCGAACAACACGGATACCCGCCGCTTCTGGTCAGCATCGAATCGCAGGACAAACTCGACCACGTTCTGTTCCTCTACAAAAGAGAGGGGCGATATGGATCGGTCGCGCGCTCGCGTGACATTGCTCTTCACGGGCGCAAGCCTGTTTATCGAACCGTGCGCGATCTTGTGATGAGCTACTTCGATCCATACATTGACAAAAGCGGGCGAATAACTGGCTACGCCGTTGCGAGCCTGTATGAGCTTGGCAGTTATGATTGGAGATTTTCGACGCGCAACGTCTGGCGCGTCGAAAGGCACCTTCAGGAGATTCCCCACCGGCAGATTCGCTCAAGTGAGACGCGATACCGGAAATGGCTCAAGCGGTATCTTGAATTTCACAAGAAGCACCCGGACCGCTCGCCCGATTATTTTCCAACGCGCCCGCTATGGATGCTGTAAGCGCGCTTCGCTAATAGTTCTGCATGAGTATACCAATCGCGCCGAACGAATTGAACACAAGATGAATCCATATCGGAGGCAGCAGCGAGCGCGTCCTTGCGCGAATGACCGTGAGCGCAAGGCTCAGTATAGTTAAAGCCGTAAGAGCGCCCCACGCGCCATTGTATTGCGGAACGTGAACGCCTGCGAACAGCAGTGTGACGATGACAATCGCGGGCGCAATTCCCAATTTCTTACGCAAGCCAGAATAAAGCATCCCGCGATAAATCATCTCTTCAATGAGTGGCGCGGTCAACACGGCCATCAGCGCAACGGCGATTCGCACGTTGGCTGAAGTCTTCAATATCTCTTCAAAAGGCGTCTTCTCAGTTTGAGGGATTAATTTGGATAGCGCGACTTGGACGCCGACCATTATGGTTGCTGTGCCCAGCACAAAGATTGTTTTGTGGACTTTGGGATTATTCGATGCAAGCAGACCGAGCAGCGCGGTGAATAGCAACCGTTGCCCCCAATTATCTGCGCCAGAGATTGCAATGACTATTCCCGCGGCGAAGACCGCGCGAGCGAGCGTCGGATTGATTGACCACTTCATTCCGAAGCTCTCCCAAAAATGGAAACGTCGAGCTCGCGTGACTGTGAGCCAGCAGAAAGCCAGTGTGAAGAGGTGGCCCACGCCTGTGAATATGACCTGCGTGAGCACGGCATTGGGCGAAAGCGCCCACGCCACCATGCCCTCTTGATCCCGCAAATCCGGGACGGGCCTGCCCATCTTTCGCTCAATCAGATACCAGACAACGACAGCGATGAGCGGGATGATAATGATGGCAGCAACGCTGAAAAGCCACGCGGCGATGCCGAGGGCCGGTCCCCATCGCGGATTGTCCGGGTCCGATGTGGGCTGCGCCGGCTCTGCTTCCGGCGTCACGCGTTGCGGGCTGTAGGGCGCAGCCGCTTCAGCGGCCGAGCCGCTCGCGGCCTGCGGCGTCTGGCCTAGAATCGCCAGCTCAGGCGCAGCGCAGTTGGCGCAGAGATTATTGAGATTAAGCTGAGGGTCAACCAGCGGCGCACCGCACAGGCGGCAAGCGTCTATGTGCGATAATTGATCTACCATTCAATTCAACAGCGATACCTTTCTTTAGACTTTGATTATTATGAGGCAGCGATAGGCGATATTCAATGGTCGCGCACGGTAAGTCTTCATCTCGGGTTTTCAGGCCGTTCAAACACAGGTATATTTATTGTTCCGTAAAACTGAACTGACAGGAGGGTGCATGGGAAGATTGGTCACCAACAAAATACTCCTTTTCTGCTACGTTCCAGTATTCGTTATCGGCCTGAACCACAACGCATCACAACACAGCCAGGCCTCCTCTTTTGTCGGAAGAGACTATTTGGCGCAAGTCAGCGCAACTCAAACGAACGAAGCGAAGCAGGATCAGAAGGCTGATCCATGGTCTTCAAATGAGATTATTCAGTTGGAAGAACTGGCGCGGCAGCTTTCAGGTGAGAACAAGCCTGTAGTTTTCCAAACCGGTATCATTCACTTATACAAGATGGGTCACATTCCGGGCGCTAAATTCGCCGGCCCTGCAAGCAGCGCCGAAGGCTTGGAAAAACTCAGGGACGCAGCCAAAGATATATCTCGCAGCAGCGAGGTTGTGATCTATTGCGGGTGCTGTCCATGGAACGATTGTCCCAACATTCGCCCTGCGTACAAGGCGCTTAACGAGATGGGATTCAAAAAAGTCAGAGTGCTTTACATTCCGAATAACTTCGGGCAGGACTGGACGCTGAAGGGGCTGCCCGTAGAAAAAGGCGAATGATAAGACGAGCAATATGCGGCGCGAAGGGCGGGTTTATTCTTTATCGCAAACCTGCCCGGCGCTCGTTTCAAATTCTTATGAACGCTACAAGAGGGAGACTTAAAATCTCCCTCTTGAAGTTTTGTTTAGCGGCTACTGGCCGCCGGTGACAGGCGAAGAAGACGACTTGTCCCGATAAGCGAAGCTCTTGTCTATGGAAGCGAGCGGTTTGCCGTCCACCTCAGCGTATGGATAGATAAAATAGTTGAGCGGCTCTCCTGCCTGCTTCGGATTGAGCGTCAGGTCGCGCCCTATAGTGAACTCAATGCGATTCTCATCGTGCGCGCCGAAGAAATATTCGCGCTTGTCAGGATTCTTTGACGCTTCCGACGCATCAACAGGAATCCAGCCAATCCCCCTGACATAGGCTTCGGCCCAGCAGTGATAGCCGCTAATCTGGCCCTCGCCTCTGTCCGTAGGAAGAGGGAAGCCTATGGCGAACCGCGCAGGGATGCCGAGCGCGCGGCTGTAGCCGATGAAGATGGCATGAAAATCTGTGCAGTTTCCGCGCCGCGCATCACAGGCGTAATATATGTCGCCGCGTCCCCATCCCTGCCCGCTCTTGTCGTACTTCACGGTTGCGACAACGTGGTTATAAATGGCTCTGATCTTTTCAAGATCGGTCTTCGCACCGGCAGCGGTTACGACTTCTTCGGCCCACTGCTTGATCTTGCCGTCAATCGGCACAAGACGGTCAGGCTTGAGCCACCGCGCCATGTTTGGGTCGTGCTCCTCTTTGGCAGGCGAATAACTGGCCTGTTGCAGCCGCTCCTGCACGTGCTCTTTGCGCACGGCATCGAAGCGCATTGTGATAGTGAAGCTCGATTGCTGCGGGTTGCTCAGCCTTATGTGCAGGATTTTATTTCCATACTCGGCTGATTGAATCTTATAAGGGTGCGGCGATTCCACCTCGAAGCCAGTGATCTTCTGAAACGGCGTATCGTGCGGCACTGGTATCCACACGTCAACCTCTTTGGCTCCCGCCGGAATCTCTTTCACCGTAGTTTTGTATTCAAATTGAAAACTGCGCTTGCGCGGAACACGGGCGCGCGCTACCGGCGCTGAAGCAAAAAGCAATGCCACCGCTATTGCAACGGATGTAGCCAATCTCAAATTGAAACGAGCAGATTTTTTCATTTTCCCTCCTTGAAGCAGATGTGAAATCTTCAGAAGCCGATTTCAAATGCGGGTTAATGCGTCGAACCGCGTCCTTGATTCGATTGTCGTCTTGCCGAAACATTTTTCTTTCAGGCTCGCGCAACCAGGCCAGCCGCCTGCTTGCAGCCGGTCGGCACGGGATCGAGATTTGAATCAATCGCCCCGCGAACTCGCTCGATTAACTCAAGCAGTTGTTTATCGCTGAAAGCGCGCGTGTCAATCGGCTCTCCGATTAAGACCTCAACCCTTCCGCCTCGCGGCGCAAGCGATCCCTTTGGCAAGACCGCGTGCGTTCCGCGAATCGTCACTGGGACAATCGGAACGCCAGCGCGCATGGCTATCTTGAACGCGCCCGGCTTGAACTGCTGCAATCTCCCATCCGGCGAGCGCGTACCTTCGGGAAAGACGGCGAGCGATTTCCCGCCGCGCACGCCTTCGATGACGCGGCGAAGGCTCTGAGCCGTCTTGCGCCCGTCGCTTCTATCTACGGGAAAGTTTCCCGCGCTCCACAGGTGCCAGCCCATAAATGGCACATAGAATAATTCTTTCTTCGCCATTATGCGAAACTGATATGGCAAGTAGGCAAACAGCGCGGGAATATCAACAAGGCTGCAATGGTTCGCCATGTAAACGTAATTCTGATCGGGCCGAACGTTTTCTTTCCCGTAAACTTGAATGCGCGCGCCGATGGTCCAAGCAATCAGTCGGCACCACCACCGCGCACACCAGTGCTGCAACTTTCCTGTTCGATCAAATGGCCAAGCGAGAAGCGACAGGCTTGCCATCACGACCGTGTAGGCGTACCAGAGCAGGTTTGCAAAAGGCGCCCAGATGTAGATCAGAATTCGTCTCAGCTTGCTCACAGCTATATTCTAAGCATCTGTTGACGTGAGGAATCAAGGCAAAGTCGTTTAGCGAAAGCGGCCTGCATCTTCGCTCAGGCCGCAAAGAAGATTTTGCGCAGATTCTTCTACGCTTCTTGCTACAGGCTGCACCCTTTTATTTCGCGAGTCCCGACACGCGGAACCATTTTGCTTTATCAGCCTTCGATGCGGCTCATGGCGCTTTCTGCCGTCTTCTCATATTCAGCGATTAGCTGCGCGTTGCGCCTCTCAATCGCCGTGAGCATCGAATCTTTATAATTCGGGTCGGGCTTGTACCACGCGAAGCTGGCGAAGTATTTTTGCAGCCACTTGTCTTTGAACACGCGACCGTGACGCGCAAAGATTTCGTTGCGCAGCTTGCGCGCATCTTCCAAAAACATGCCTTCGATCAACTCTCGCGTTAAAGGCTTCGTGCTCAACTCTTCGTGAACCTTGTTCTCGAAGGCGACTATGGTGTTTACATTCTCAACCTCGATGGCTGAAAGCTGGCTGTCCTTGAAATCAGGATTGTAGTTGTACCAAGGCTGCATATCGAAATATTGCTGAATCCACGCCGTATTGAAGACGCGACCGTGCAGTGCATAAATCTCGTTTCGCAGCAACCGCAGTTCATAAAGGCTCAACCCTTTGAGCAGGTCCGGCATGATTGGTTGATTCTGAAACGCGGCCATGTCGCCGGGCAAGAGCTTCAGGTTGCGCTGCTGCTTTTCGGCCTCAGCGATTGTGGCGAGGTTCTTGCGCTCTGTCTCAGACAAACTATCGGAAGCGTACTTCGCGGCTGGTTCATACCAGTATCGCTCCTCGAAATAAGTTTGCAGCCACGGCTCATCGTCGAACCGCGCGCCGTGAATAGCTTCTATCTCAGCGCGCATGACGCGAAGCTCTGCAAGCGAGTGCTTGCCAAGCTGAGCGAGCGTGAAGGCGCGGGCTTGATAAAACCTTAAATCGCCCGGCTCAATCTGCTTGTGCTTTGCGGCTTCTGCTCCACGAATGCGGTCGAGATTATTTCGCTCAATCGAATTGAGCATCGAGTTGCGAAACTGATCGCTCGGCTGATACCAAGGGCGCGAGTAGAGATAGTCGGCAATCTCCTGCTCTTTGAATATGCGCCCGTGCCGCCCGAAGATTATGCCGCGAAGCAGTTTCAATTCGTCGAGCGAGAGTTTTTGAATGTCAGCCTCAGCAACGACTTGCTTTGTGAAATCGAACTTCTCCCATTTTTGAACGGAACTCTGAGCCATCGCCGTTGAGATGCAAAGCGATAAGCAGAGTCCAAGAAAGATACTGCGAGCGTGAAAAGACGCTTCGAGTTTCATACGCGCTTGCCTCCTGAGGAGATGGAGCTTTTCGATCACTGTGGATTAAGCCTTGCTCGACTTGAGATGTCAATCTTATCAAACAGATCCGCTTACTTAGACCTCACAAACGGCGCGGCGAGCAGGATCGTTATGATTGATTTCGCATCATCTATCTCGCCCGATTGAACTCGCGCGAGCGCATCATTGAAGCTCATCCGCGCGACTTCGATCTCTTCATCCTCGTCGAAACTCTGAGCGCAAGGCTCAAGGTCAGTCGCAAGATAAACGAACAGCCGCTCTTCGCAGTAGCCGGGCGCGACATAAAACTCGCCTAGTCGGCGAAGCTCGCGGGCGCGAAGTCCAAGCTCTTCCTGAAGCTCGCGCCGCGCGGTTTCTTCGGGCGTGTGCCCGCGCTCAATTCTTCCGGCGGCTATTTCAAGCGAGTAGCGGCCAAGCGGGTAGCGCCACTGGCGAACGAGCGCAACCGTCCCATCTTCAAACACGGGCAACGCGCCCGCCCCGCCGTTGTGATGAACAATCTCGATTTCAACCTCGCCCCTCTCAGCCGATTGAAAACGGCTCAGCGACAAATCGAGTATCTTGCCACGATAGATGTAGTCTCGTTTGATCAGTTCGTGAGCCATTTCGATTTTGGATTTTGGATTTTCATGGCGCTCAATGCGCTTCGCGCGGCGCGATTTTGGATTGCCGGAGTGTTTGATGAGAGAGTAATCTGTCGCCTCCGATGTTCCTTTAATCCAAAATCTAAAATCCAAAATTTGCCTGCTGGTCTTCGTCTTCGAGCAACCGTTTGACATCGCCCACAAGATGCAGCGAACCCGTCACGCATATCAACCCGTCAGGCGGTGTGACGCTGCGCGCCCACGAAAGCGCCTGCCTGACAGTCTCCGTGAATATGACGTTGCGCGGCGAGCCGAGCGCAGCCTTTCCAAGCTGTGCCTGGTTCGCAGCGCGGCTATCCCTCACGCGAGTCAATACGATTGTCTTTGCCGCGCCCGCAAGCTCGCGCATCATTCCTTCGATGTTTTTATCGGCCATCGCGCCGAACACAAGCGTCACGCCAACGGGCCAGAACTCATCCAGATAAGCTCTCAGCGCTCGCGCGCCTGCCGTGTTGTGCGCGCCGTCGAGCAAAAGCGCGGGACGCATTTCGATTAACTCAAGCCGACCCGGCCAGCTCACTTCGCGCAAGCCCTTCACTATCGCTTCACGCGAAATGTTAAAACCTGATTCTGAAAGAACCTCTGCCGCTTCGATTGCCGCCGCCGCATTCGCCGCCTGATGACGACCTCTGAGGCCAAGCATCACGCGGCTGTAATTCGATTGCCCTGATTCATAATCGAAGCTGAGCCGACCGAACTCGCCCGCCGTGACATTTGTCGGCTCGTTGGCAAAGACCGGGAGCGCGCCCGTTTCGATGCAGCGACGCATCAGAACTTCGGTCGCTTCCTCGTGCTGCTGGCGCCCTATGACAACGCGCGCGCCGGGCTTAATTATCCCGGCTTTCTCTGTTGCTATCTCGGTTATCGTGCTGCCGAGGATGTTCTGATGGTCATAATCAATCGAAGTAATCACCGAAAGAATTCTATCAACGGCGTTCGTCGCATCGAGCCTGCCGCCTAAACCGACTTCGAGAATCGCGAGATCAACGCGGGATTCTTCAAAATAGCATAAAGCGATTGCCGTCACCTGCTCGAAGAATGTCGGAAGCGCAGCGAGCCTGCCATCAAGCACGAGCATTTCGGAGGCCGCGCGCACGCGCGAAGCGAGCCGCGCAAAATCTGTTTCAGAAATCTCCTGCCCTGCCACTCTAATTCGCTCTTCGATGTGAACCAGATGCGGCGAGGTGTAGAGCGCAGTCTTGTGACCGGCAACCCGCGCGATTGAATCAATCATCGCCGCGACCGATCCCTTGCCGTTCGTTCCTGCGATGATGACGGATTTGAATGCGCGCTCTGGATGATTTAGCTTTTCGAGAAGCAGGCGGATGTTCTCAAGTCCGTACTTCGCCGCAAGCACCTCGTGACCGAGCGCGTATAGATACTTTATTGATTCGGCGTAGTCCATAAATCAGTTGTCAGTTGCCAGTCGTCGGGTGTCAGTTATCGGGCATCAATGATGCGAATCACTGACATTTGGCAACTTACAGCGGCTGTTACACTAGGTATTCTTATCCAGCTTCTGGAATCGTCCGTCGTGGTTCATGAAGTTCAGCGCACCGACCATGAAATCCTTCAAATCTTTTCGTTCGACGACAGCATCGAGCATCCCGTGCTGGAGTAGGAACTCTGAGCGCTGAAAACCTTCGGGGAGTTTCTGGCGAATGGTCTGTTCAATGACGCGAGGCCCGGCGAACCCTATCAACGCGCCCGGCTCGGCTATGTTGAAATCGCCGAGCATTGCAAAGCTAGCGGTCACGCCTCCCGTCGTCGGGTCGGTCAGCACCGAAATGTACGGCAACCCTTCTTCATCGAGTCGCGCCAGCGCGGCTGAGATTTTAGCCATCTGCATGAGCGAGATTGCGCCTTCCTGCATTCGCGCGCCACCCGATGCCGAAAAGATTATAAGCGCTGAGCGCGTATGAATCGCGCGCTCGATTGCGCGAGTGATCTTTTCGCCGACGACCGCGCCGAGCGATCCGCCCACGAACATCAACTCCATCGCGCAGACGAGCGCAGGATGACCGCCGACCTTCCCTTCCGCAGTTATCATCGCATCTTTCAGATTCGTGCTGCGCTGCATGGCTTCGAGCCGCTCGCGATAACTCTTCGTGTCGACGAAGTGGAGCGGGTCGGTTGATTGAAGTCCGCCGTAAAGCTCTTTCCAGTCGCCGTCGAAAGTCATCCGCAAACGATCAATCGCTTTAATGCGATGATGATAATTGCACTTGGGGCAGACATTGAGATTGTCTTCGATCTCGCGCTTGAACATCATCTGCTCGCAGCCGGGGCATTTCACAAACAGCCCTTCGGTGCGAACGGTGCGCTCTTCGCCGGGCGCGGGCGACTTCGGGTGCTCTCTCTTTCTAAACCAGGCCATGCTTCGCGGTGTCGGGTGCCGGGTGCCAGGTGCCGGTGAGATACTATTGGCCAGGCACCTGATACCTGTCGCCTATTTGCTCCTCCTGCTGAAATCGGTCATCTTCTCAGGCGCATGGGCGCGGTGATTGACTGCTCGCGCAAGGATGAATAAAAGGTCTGAAAGACGATTGAGATAAATGATTGCCTGCGGGTTGACCTCTTCGGCTCCGGCAAGCGCAACGACGCGCCGCTCTGCTCGGCGCGCTACAGCGCGCGCAAGGTGAAGCGTCGCGCCCGCCTCCGAACCGCCCGGCAGAATAAATTCTTTCAACGGCTCAAGCCTCGCAAGAAAGCGATCAGCCAATTCTTCGAGCGTCGCGATGAATGATTCATTGATGCGCGGAACTTCAACGTCAGCGGGACTCGCGAGGTCAGCGCCAAGCGTAAAGAGATCGTTTTGAATCAGGCTGAGCGCGTCATCTATTTCTTTATCGTCAAGCCGCGCGCGAGCCAATCCGATCACTGAATTGAGTTCGTCAACTTCGCCGTATGACTCGACCCTGAGGCTCGCCTTGCTTACGCGCTTGCCCCCGACGAGCGAGGTTTCGCCTTTGTCTCCTGTTCTCGTATAGACTTTAGAAATGCGCATTCGTTATCCCCGCTTAATCGAAAGCCCATTCTAGGCGCGCGTTCCGGCATTGTCAAAGTTGCGCGATACGAATGCGAGGCGGAGCCGATAAGCTCAGCGCTTTGGTATAATGATTTTCGTGTGGCGCTGAAATCACTTAGTGGCGAAGCGGGGTAAGAATGATGCCTCAATTGATTCAGCAATACACGCACGAACTGACGGGCGACGACGGAACTATATACCAGGTGCGAGCCTATGGCGAGCCTCGCACAGACGGGACCTGGGAAGGGTGGATTGAGTTTCATCCTCTCGACAGTACACAGCCTATCTTACGAACTGAACGTGAAACTACGCAGCCTGACAGAACCGCTCTTGAATACTGGGCATCAGGATTGGAGCCTCTCTATTTTGAAGGGGCTTTCGCCCGCGCGAAATAAGAATGGAGCAGCAATGGAAAAGCGAAAGCTAAAACAAATCGAAGAATATATCCTGAGCTTGTTCGAGAAGCGGCGGGCGGCAAAGCTTCTGGCCAAAGAGATTTTTCAAAGCACAGAAGAATACGCAAACGCTGATCTTGTCAGGGCGTTTGAAGACCTGGAAAAGTCGCAGCGGTTGATTGTCAGATACACGGACGAAGGGGATGACTGGGTTCGACTCACGCCGGAAGGAGCGAGCCGAGCCGGTTTAATCGAGTTTGAGACGGTTGAAAAGCCCGAAGCTATGCCTCATCCGCCGAAGAGTTCAACGTAACTCCTTCTTCCAAAAAAGCCGCTCTGTTTTAATGTAGGCGAGTTGGGCGGCCTCGCTGTGCATTAGTGGCGAGGCCGCCGCGTCGTTATCTCAACTCGCCCGCAGCAGCAGGCCCCATATCCCACCAGTACATCTTTTCCAGCTTCTTCTCAGAAGGCCACATGCGGTCGAGCGTGTCGCCATCGAACATCTCGCCGTTCTTCATCACAAAGCGAATCGAGTTCGTGTTGTGAATGTCCTTGAGCGGGTCTTTATCCAACACGATCAAGTCCGCCAGCTTGCCTGCTTCGAGCGAGCCTATGTCTTTTTGCAAGCCCAACGCCTCAGCTCCAAAGATTGTCGCGCACCTCAACGCCTCGAACGGAGTCATCCCGCCCGATTGCAGGTTCCAGATTTCCCAGTGGCAGCCTAGCCCTTGAAGCTGACCGTGACCGCCTAGGCACACGCGCCCGCCTGCGTGAACAATATCGGCGCAGCCTCTGGCTATTGCCTGATGGCCGTATTGTTCGGGGCTGAACCATTGGCCGCGTCGAACAAGCATGGTGTCGAGCAACTCGTGCGGAATGAACCGGCGCAGCTTCGCATTGCCGTGAACGTCCGTGTTCTCGAAGTAATAATTCTCGCTCCACGGTGCGCCGTAAGCCACAAGCATCGTCGGCGTGTAGAACGTTCCTGTTTTCGCAACGAACATTGCGATGTCTTTATAGATCGGGTGAATCGGCAGCGCGTGCTCGTTTCCGGAATGGCCATCAGCCATTTGCGTGAGGTCCAATTTCAAATCAAGCCCGCCTTCCGTAGTCGAGTTGATGCCAAACTCTTTGCACGCCATCGCAACCCACTGGCGGACAATTCGATCACCCGTCATATAGTTCTTCAGCGTGTTCGTGTGATAAGCCTCCTTGTACCGCTTGACGAAGGCGCGCGTTGCCTCCTTGTCATCAAGCCCGGATTGAGCGAACACGCCCGGCCCCGTCGAAAGCACTCGCGGGCCAAGTATGTCGCCCGTCTCGACAAGATCGGTGTAGGCGAAAACGTCTGTCGTCGAGCTTTGCGGGTCGCGCGTCGTCGTCACGCCATAAGCGAGGTTTGCCAGATACTGCCACACCTGAGTTTGATGCACCCCGCGCGGCGGCCACATGTGCGCGTGAACGTCAACAAAGCCGGGCATGATTGTCTTGCCCGTCACGTCAATGACTCGCGCGCCTGCCGGTATCTGCACCTTGCCTTTCGGCCCGACGGCTGCAATGCGATTGTCTGTGATGACAATGTCCCCGCGCTCGATCACTTCGTCGCCGCGCATTGTGATGATTCGCGCGCCGCTCAGGACAACGGTCCCTTTCGGGCGAGCGCGCGGCGCTTCAACTACTATGTCAATCGCTTCGGGCTTATCGGATGACAAATCTTGACGGTAGAACCTCGCGCCCCACGACCACGAAACCGATTTGCCGTCCGGCGACCACGCAAGATAATCGCCGCCTTCAACAGACATCTTCTTTACGGGCATCGCTGACGGAGCGCCGCCGTTGATGGCGATAGTCACAGTCTCTTTGCCTGCCTTCGGAACAATCACGATGTAATGCTTGTTTTGAAGATTGACGAAGGCGCGCTGGCCGTCGGGCGAGACTTTGATCTCGTCTGCGTTTGGCGGGAACGGGCCGGGCGCGTTACCCGTGACTTTGAAATGCGTGCGGCGGTCGTAGCCGTCGAGCCTCACCGATACGAGTCCCTGCCCCGTCGTCAGGTAAATGCGCTCTTTGTCATTCGTGAAATGCGGGAAGCGGCCTCCCTGCGCGGGACCAATGAGCGTTGAATCCCCGCCCGCAGCAGGAATCCAGCGCAGGTCAAGCCCGCCCTGCGAGTTGATGCCGGTTATCTCGCCCGCATCCATCTCGACGCCGGATTCAGGCAGAATATCAGTGTGATGCTCGCGAAGGTCTGCGAAGAGTTGATCTGCAATCGCGCCGGAAATGAAGACTATCTTCGAGCCGTCTGGAGAATAGACGGGATAAGAATAATATGCGCTTCGTCGCGTCAGTTGCTCAGGCTTTGAGCTTCCGTCCGCAGCTACGCGATAAATCTGCCCGCCATCGCGCGACCACGTCACATAAGCGACGTAGCGGCCATCGGGCGACCACGAAGGCATGAACTCGCCTACGGTTGAATCGGTCAATCGCTTCGGCGTACCACTCGGCAAATCCATCACCCATAGCTTGTTGAGCGAAGAGAAAACTAATCGCTTGCCGTCGGGCGAGACGGCTGGCCAGCGGATCAACCGAGCGCGCACAACGGGGCTGTCATCAATGCGAGTTTCAGCGTAAACGCGCGGCGCGATTTCGGCTTCGACTTTCGCAGTAAACGGAATGGGCGTGGCTTTGCCCGATTGAAAATCAATCCGCTGAATCTTTCCGTTTACGGGAACGATTAGCGAACGGCCATCGGGCATAAACGTGTAGCCGGGCATCGTGTCGCGAGTGGCGCGCGATTCCTGATCGTCGCGCGTTACAGGGTAAGCGAGCCACCGCTCTTCATTGGTTTCAAGGTCGCGCACGCGAAGCCCCGTCGCGGTTTCGTACCGCGTCGCGTAAACCAGATGCTTGCCATCGGGCGAAAGCACGGGGCGCATAGCACTTCCCTGCGCGTTTGTGATTGTCGAAGTTTCGCCCGTTTCGCGGTCAAACCGAATCACCTGCCAGATTGGAAATCGTGCGTTGTAATTGAAAGCGCCTTCACGCTGCGCGTAGTAGATGTACCGGCCATCGGGCGAAGCTACCGCGCCCATTTTATTCATTCGCGGCGGCTGCGGCTGGTTCGAGCCGGGCTGCGGAAGCGGCGGGTCGGGCGGGCCTAGCTGAACGCCTGAGCCGCCGTCTTTATGAAACATCCAGATTGAAAAAGTTGGGATTCCAGCGCCTCCTTTCGACGCGACGACGTACTGGCCGTCAGCGGTCCACGAAGGCGAGGCGAACATCTGATTACGCCCTTTGGTGAGCGGCTTCGGGTTCGAGCCGTCAGCGTCTGCGATCCAGAGGTTTTCAGCGCCGCTACGGTCGCTGATGAAGACGATCTTTTTGCCGTCTGGCGAAAACTTGGGCTGGCTTTCGAACGACAGGCCGCCGATGATGCGACGAGCCTCACCGCCTGCGATTGGCAAAGTATAAATGTCGCCGAGCAGGTCAAACAGAATCGTCTGCCCGTCGGGCGACACGTCGAGCGACATCCAAGTTCCTTCGTCGGTGACGAAAGTGATTGTCTCTGCCGTCTTCAACGGCAGCCCTTCTTCCTTCTGTTTTTCGTCCTTCTTCGCCTCGTCCTGCTTCTCGTCCTGCGCGAAGACGGCGAGAGGCGCTGAGATAATTAGAATCAATAATAGAGAAGCGAGCGCGCGCAACTGCTTACAAGCTGACATTGTCAATCCTCCTGAGTTTCAACCTGAGCCTTGAGTCTTTAGGAAAGCGGAACGGAGAATATAAACCAATTTCGCGCGCGATGTCACGCCTGAGCGAGTATAATTCGAGGTGGTGGATGCAGCAGCAACCTCGCAAGCTCTTCGCGTAAACGAGAACGGAAGGAGCCGTTATGATGAACCCGGCGCTATTTCTCGACCCCAACCCGATACCAGAGCCTGACCCGGTTCCGATGCCCGAAGACCCTATACCAACGCCTGAGCCGCCGACTCCGGGACCGACTCTATGCGCGTGAGTTGGCGCGCGGGCGGTGTGAAAGCGATAATGTTAAAAGATGAGCCGGAGCGACCACTTGCGCCGGCTGGTATAATTCGACCCGTATGTTGATGCTCTGCCCAATCTGCGCCGAAGAATTTCAGCCGCACCTGTCGGCCTGTCCCGGCTGCGGCTGCGGTCTAGTGCCCGCCACACTCGAAAAAAATCTTTATGCCGAAACCGATGAGCCTGCGGCTGAGCCTGTAGAATTTGCGGAGCTTTGCCGCCCGCGATTGTTTCCCGTCGCGATGCTCATCAAGCAGACGCTCGAACAGCACGGCGTTACGGCGCTGATTCACGGCGGCCATTCGATTTCGGTGATGCCTTATCTCGCCTTCAGCGGCGAAATGCGCGTGCTCGTCGCAAAGCGACAGCTTTCGCAGGCGAAGGAACTCTACAAAGCTTATTTTGAAAGCGATGACGAAACGGATTTTATAGAGGAACGGTAGAGGCGACCCCAGCAGTCTCGTCTCTACGATGCGCCTCGCTTGCCTGAAGCTGCGACCCCGAATGCGAAGCCTGTTGCGATTGCAAGCAGCAGCTCTGCAAGCCCAACGAGAGTCGCCGCGCGGCCTTCGATGTTCATCCGTTTGACTATCTCGGCGAGAATGATGAACAGCGCCGTCCACACAAGCAATGCTTTTTGCAGTCTTGAAAAATCGAGGCCCGTCATAATATTTGTTACTCTCTAGGCATCGAGCCTGTGCCTGAATGCTGCGCCGGTTCAGTTGCGCGCTCAGACACTCGCGGCACGCTCACACCATTCGAATGCACAGGCACGGGTCCGCCGTACAGCGTGATTATCTTCTTGATAGTCTCATCCTGCGCGGCGCGGAACGCATGCACTGAGCCTCCGCGATTGTAAATCACAAACAGCAGCGGTCCCTTCGCCCGCGTGTAAGCGACGCCCGCAAGCGCGCTCACGCCGCTGAGCGTTCCCGTCTTGGCGACGACAGACCCTGTGTAATAATCGGTGAATCGCTTTTCGAGCGTGCCCGCGTCAACTCCCGCAACGGGAAGAATGTCTTCGATCTTCAAGCCTTTGCTGCTCAGATAAGTAATCAGCTTTCTCAATATAGTTATCGTCCCGCGCGGCGAGATGTAGTTCGCGCCAAGTCCCGATGATGTGGCGAATTTAACCTCTTCGGGCTTGAAGCCGACTTCTGTAGTGAGGAACCGCTCAACCGCGTCAGGTCCGCCAACCAGATCGCCGATAACATGCGCCATCCAGTTGTTTGAAAAATCGTTCAGTCCCTTCAACAACGCCACTAGCGGCAGCGAAGTGTGTAGTGCAAGCGGCTTCAGATTGCTTGTGTTGACAACGGGGCTTGTGACGATCTTGCCTCGTATGATTATCGAAGGCGGCTGCGAAGGCCACGGCGCGGGAGTGTATTGCTTGCCTTCCTGTCGAGCCGCTTCGGCAAGCATGCGCTCTTCGGCTGCGCGCATCGAAAGGAATCGAGGATAGGCATTTTTGGCCGTCGTGTTCCACTTTGCAGGATTGAGCGCGAGCTGAAACGCGCGCGCCGAAGCTTCGCGCGAAGTCGAGAACCCGAAATAGAATTGTCCGAGCACTACGAGGTCGCCTTCGACTTCGCGAATCCCCGAGCGGTTCAGCTTATCGGCGATCATTATCGCGTTTTCATAAAAGAACGCGGGGTCGCCGCTGCCAATGACGTAAAGCGAGCCGTGAAGCACGCCCGTTGCGCGGTCAAGTGCGCCGTCCGTGTAAAGCGAAGTGCGGAACTTGAAGTCAGGCCCAAGCCGCGAAATCGCTGTGAGCGACGTTGCGACCTTCGTGACCGACGCTGGATTAAAAAGTTTGTCGGCGTTGTGCTCGGCCAGCACTTCGCCATTTAGAGTCGTCACGATGAAGCCTTGATTATCAGGGTTGAAGCCGCGAACGAGAAGGCTGTCTTCGTATGCCGCGACGAGCGGGTTGATCGGCGGCGCTTCGACGCCTTCCACACCAGACGGCTGCATTGTCGGATTTGTCGCCGGATTCGTTGCCGGTTGAATCGCGGGCGCTGACGGCTGGCTCACGCTTGCGGCGGGCGCGGGCGAAGTCGAGGTATCACTGATGCTCGATACGGCAGCGGCGGATGAATCATCCCCTACAGGCGTCGCAGTTTTCTGAGTCGTGGTCTGCGATTTCGCCCAGACTTCGGTCAGGTAGTTATGAACGCGCGTGCCGTGACCATAAGAAGTGACGATGGCAGGTTCCATCCGGTAGCGGGAGCGCATGCGGCGACCGCGAGCAGTGAGCCTGCCCGACCTGCGGCCTCGCCTTGCCCCGCGAGCGACTAATTTTTTTGATTTCGATGAGCCTCTGCGCGCGCTCACCCTCGCGCTGCGCGAACTGGATTTCTTCTTTTGGGCAGATCTTGCGCTCGCTTTTTTCGGCTTCGAGCCGCGACGCGAAGGCTCGGCAAAAGCGAGCGAGAAGGTCAGAACTATAGCGATGAGGACCGTGAAGAGTTTCCGGAAGGGAAGCCTCGCTGCTGTCATTGTTTTATACCATCCTGTTGAGTGTTCGTCCGATTGATGCGCCGGTTGCCTGCCGAGTTGCAGCCTTCAATGTTCGCCCGACGGCCACATCCCCCATGTTCGGCCCGGCGTCGTAAACGGCTGGAGCCGCTCTGACAGCAAACATTTTAGGTTGAGACGGGGGCTGCGTCTGCGCTTTGATACGGCGCACGACGCAACATTATCACAGGTTCCAAGCGCGGTCTACCACGTAAGAAATATACAACAATTTTCGGACGGACTGTTAGAGAAATCTTTGTCGTGGTGCATCGCTCGCTGCCCTATCGTCCATCTAAGATGTGTTGAGAAAGCCGAAGCGCTTAGAGGGCGCAAGAATATGATTGATTGTGCGATTCGATTCTAATTATAATTAATGTATCTCACACGAGACGGCGCGGAATGGTCCCCCTTGGCCGATTCTAAGGTGAGAGTCCCCGGAAACATGGTTGAACAAAGGTTGGCAGCAGAGTTGCGCCCGGCCCCGAACGGCGCACAGAAGAATTCTTCAAAAAAGTGAAAGGAGCGAAGGCCGAGTCCTTCGAGAACAAATGAGAAGAGTCTATCTATTTGGCGATATTTGCAACGAACGCGCGGAGAAGTTCATCGCGCAGTTGCACGATCTTTTTGAAGAAGGTGGAGAGCCTGTAACGATTTTCATTAACTCAAGCGGCGGAAGCGTCACCGATGCGCTCGCCATCTACGATGTGATTCAACATGCGCCCTGCGAAATCTTCACCATAGGGCTTGGCAAGGTTCACTCTGCGGCGGTCACGGTGATGCTGGCAGCGCCACGCGAAAACCGCGCCTGCTACCCGAACACGGAATTCATGTCGCACGACATTAGCTGGAAGAGCGACGGCCCGCGCGCGTTTCTCAAAGGGCGCGTTGACCAGCTTGAACGCACTGTCGCCCAGTTGCTCGCGGTCTATACACGCGACACGAACCTCACAGCCGAAGAGGCGCGCGAAAGGTTCTTCACGGACCTCGACGATCATTATTTCACTGCTCAAGAGGCGCTCGACATGGGCTTCATATCTCGCATCATCACGCGCGAAAGCAGTCAGCCCGGCATCGCTTCGCGCGCAGACCTGCGACTGGTTGAACCCATCTCGGTCTCAGATGATGAGAGAATCGTGGCCGTGAACTCATCGCAGGAGTAAAGAGGTTCGGCAGAAAGCCAATACATCTGGCGGCCTTGCGCGCGCATTCGCGCCTGCGAATATAATTAAGCTCGTGGCGCGAACAGCATTGATAAACAGGAGCGGGCGATGAGCAATCGCATAGTGATGATATTCGGAAAAGACGAATGACCATACACGCAGGCCGCCCGTGAGGATTACGGCCAGCGAGGCTACAGCGTACAGTATTTCAACGTGAAGAAAGACGCCGAGCGATTAAAAGAGATGCTCGGTTATTCCGGCGGCCAGCGCAAGGTTCCTACCATTGTCGAGAATGGCAGGGCCACGATTGGCTTCGGCGGAAGTTGAGGAGTATGAGGCCGACAGGTTGTCGGCCTTAATCGTTTTTCGAGAGGCTTTTTCTCCAGCGCGTTTCTCTTTGAAGAGTTCCCGCACAAATTTCGGCCACCTGCGCTTATGAAGTTTCCATTTACCATTCAATCGGCTATAGTTTCACTTCAGCTTGCTGGAAGACTGAATTCTGTGGATCACAGCTCGTGAGTTCTTCATTGCTGCTCACTCTTCAAGCAAATCTTGATCTTCCGACTCAAGCGAATATTGCGAGTTGATCCAAAAGACCCAAACCACAAAATTAGGAGGACATAAAATGAGCTTTCTCAACAGGAGCCTGATCTTCGCGATCAGCATTTTGCTCGCCATCGCAGTTTCAGCCTGCAAGAAAGGACCCGATGATGCAGCAATCACCAAAGAGGTGAAAGACAAGCTCGCCGCCGACGCAACTACTAAACCGGTTTCGACAAGCATCAACGTCGAATCGAAAGAAGGCGTTGTAACCCTGAGCGGCGACGTTGATTCGGATGCGCAAAAGAGCACAGCCGCACAAGTGGCAAAATCCGTTGAGGGCGTCAAGTCCGTCAACGATAACCTCAAGGTCAAGCCCATGCCCGTCGCGCAACAACCATACACTAACGCGCCCGACGCGGAACTCAAGCAAGCAGTCGAAGCGAATCTGAACAAATACGGCGTCACAGGCGTCAGCGTTGACGTTGCTGACGGCGTGGTGACTCTCAAGGGAAACATACAGAAAGTCAAAGCGCAGGACGCGATGAAAGCTGCTATGGAAGCTAAACCCAAGAAAGTTGAAAACCAGTTGAACTACAAGGAGAAATAATCATGTCGGCAACAGAAAAATACCAGTCCGTCGTTGACACAGCCAACCAGCAGGGCATCCAAAACCTTTCGGTTCAGGAACAGGACGGTGTGCTCTACCTGAGCGGCACTGCGCCGAGCGAAGAGGCGAAGCAAAAAGTATGGGACGCCTACACCGCGATTGACCCTGAGATGCGCGGTGGCGACATAGTGATTAGCCTCGAAGTTGCAGGGGGCGGAACCTACTACACGGTTCAATCGGGCGATTCGCTGAGCAAGATCGCGAAGCACTACGGCATAAACTGGCAGCAGATTTTCGAGGCCAACCGCGACCAGATAAAAGACCCGGACAAGATTTTTCCAGGCCAGAAGCTGCGCATCCCCGTTTAACTTCGGTCACTCCTGCAATTCGGTAACGAAGCAGAATCATGGGCAGCGCGAGAATCGCTGCCCATTGACGTTTTTCACGCCATTTTGCTCGCACCGTAAGGCCGCGCGGTTTGCTCCGTTAAGCCAGAATGTGATAATGTAGCCCGCGCAGCCGCTCTACAATTAACCAAAACAATCGCAAGCTATCAGACTTGCAGCCAGTGGAGATTGATTCGGTTGCGGCGGCAAGCTCGACCGTGCGGATTGGCGGATGATTCGGCTCCTACAAAGGCTTTCATTGATTATCGTCTGCATCGCGCCTTTGATCTTCGCAGGCGAATCGAGCCGCGCAGACTCCACCGATCAACCAGCGATCGCTGTCATTAGAGGCCGAGCCGTGTGCCTCGATGACGCGGGCCGCATCGTTGATTCACTTTTCTATTGCAAGACGAGCCGCTTCGGTTTTGTTGACAAAGACTCGAAGCTCTACCGATTTTCAGAGGCAGATACTCAGGCCGCAATTTTCACCGACGCGCGAGTCCGCCAACGCGAGCTTCAAATCACGGCGCAACTTCACGGCGTAAACCAACTGGAGATCATCAAAGTCCAGTCGGTTCGTGACGGAAAGCTTTACGATATTTATTACTTTTGCGAGCTGTGCAACATCAGGGCCTACGCTCCGGGCTTGTGTCCCTGCTGTCGCAATGAACTTCAATTCAGAGAATCACCCTCTGATTAAGGAGGCGAGAATGCGTGATGATGAAGAAGTGAAAGAGAAGCCTGCGGGCCTCTCTCGACGCAATTTCCTTAAAGTATCCGGCATCTCGATTTCGGTCCCGCTCGTCATCGGCACGCGAGTAGTCAAGGTTGCGGGGGCCGAAGTCAAAATCTACGGCCCGACCAAAACGCCGATTAAGCTTACAATCAACGGCAAGCAGCTCACCGCTCAGGTCGAGCCTCGCGTGACGCTGCTCGATACGCTTCGCAACGAGCTTGATCTGACCGGCGCGAAGCGCGTTTGTGATCGCGGAACGTGCGGCGCTTGCACTGTGATAATGGACGGTAAGCCCGTTTATTCATGCTCGGTGCTTGCAATCGAAGCGCAGGGCAAGCAGATCACAACCGTTGAAGGCTTGATGCAGGGCGACAAGCTCCACCCGATTCAACAGGCTTTCGTCGACAACGACGCGCAGCAATGCGGCTTCTGCACGCCCGGCTTCGTCGTCGCCTGCAAAGCGTTTTTGGACAAACACCCAAATCCAACGCGCGAGCAGGTCGAGCGCGGGCTTGGCGGGAATCTCTGCCGGTGCGGAACCTACATGGGCGTTCGCGCCGCCGTGATGCAGGCCGCAGGCAAGCGAGGCTCGCTTAACGACGAGAAAGGAGGGCGCAACAATGGCTGAGTATAAATGGCCCGATGCAGACAAGCGCAGCCTTATCGGCAAGCGCATCTCGCGACTGGACGGCCCGCAGAAAGTTTCTGGCCGCGCAAAGTACTCATTCGACATCAACCGGCCCGGAATGCTTTTCGGCAAGATACTCCGCTCGCCTCACGCGCACGCGAAGATCGTGAGCATTGACACGAGCGCGGCTGAAAAGATACCGGGCGTGAAGGCCATCAAAATTATTCAGGACGCGGGAACCGAGATTCGATGGGCGGGCGATGAGATTGTCGGCGTCGCAGCCGAAAGCGAAGCGATAGCCGAAGACGCTATCCGCGCAATCAAGGTTCAATACGAAGTCCTGCCCCACTACGTCGTTGACACAGACCCGAAGAACGCAGGCGATAACGCAAAGCCATCGGACGCAGTGATTGTCGAGGATCCAGAAAAGGCATTCGCTGAATCGGAGGTTATCCACGAAGGCCATTACGGGCTGCCCGTGATAACTCACTGCTGCCTTGAGCCGCACGGCACGGTCGCTGAGTGGGACGAGAATCAAAACCTTCTCGTCCACATGTCAACGCAAAACGTTTCGGGCATCGCTGGCCAGATGGCCGGGCCGCTTCAAATTCCTGCGGGCAACATTCGCGTCAAGCAGGATCACATCGGCGGCGGGTTCGGCAGCAAGTTCGGCCCCGACCGCTGGGGCATCGAAGCCGCTCGCATCTCGAAGATCGCAGGCGGCAAGCCCGTCAAGATGTTTCTTGAGCGCGACGCTGAGTTGATGGTCGCGGGCGCGCGGCCTTCGGCTTACGCGAACGTGAAGATCGGCGCGAAGAAGGACGGCACGCTCCTCGCGTGGCAATCCGAATCGTGGGCCACTGGCGGACAAGGCAGCGGAGGCTCGCCGCCTCTCCCGTACATCTTTGTCATCCCGAATCAGCGCAAGCAGCACACCGCGATTGCGACAAACATCGGCCCCGCGCGCGCATGGCGAGCGCCGTCGCACCCGCAAGGCTGCTTGATAACTATGTGCGCGCTCGATGACACTGCGGCCGCGCTCGGCATGGACCCGGTTGATTTCTTCTTGAAGAACATCGCGCTCACAGGTCAACGCGCGCAGATTTACGCTGATGAGTTGAAGATAGCCGCCGACTTGATCGAGTGGAAAAAGAACTGGCACGCGCGCGGCGATAAGAGCGCAGGCCCGATAAAGCGCGGGCTTGGCGTATCGCTTCACACGTGGGGCGGGCTTGGCCATCCGAGCGATTGCGACATAACGATTCAACCCGACGGCTCGGTTGAATTAAAGATGGGCACGCAGGATCTGGGAACCGGAACGCGCACGGCTCTGGCAATCGTCGCAGCCGACACGTTCGGCCTGCCGCTTGATGCGATAAAGATTCTGATTGGCGACAATCGCTATCCGACGTCGGGCGGCTCAGGCGGCTCGACGACCATCGGCGGCGTAAGCTCGTCAACGCGCCGCGCGGCGCTCGATGCGCTCGACCAAATCTTTGCGAAGGTCGCGCCCGCGTTGGACGCAAAACCCGAAGACCTCGAAGCCGTCGGCGGAAGGATTCAAGCCAAAGGCGCGCCCAATCGAAGCATGACGTGGCAGCAGGCGTGCGCGAAGCTCGGCGGAATGCCGCTCACGGTTCGCGGCAAGAATCCCGGACCGGGCACGCTCACGAATCAAGGTGTCGGCGGCGTGCAGATGGCCGACGTTTCGGTTGACGTTGAAACAGGGATAGTCAAGATCAACAAGATGGTCGCGGTTCAAGACTGCGGCTTGATTATTGATTTGAAGACGGCTGAAAGCCAAGTTTACGGCGCGATGATTATGGGCATCGCTTATTCGCTCTTTGAAGAAAAGGTCATGGACGCGAAGACGGGGCGAATGCTCAATCCGAACATGGAGTTTTACAAGCTTGCAGGCATCGGCGACATAGGCGAGCTGGTCGTTCACATGATGACAGGCAAAGGCTACGACGAGCGCGGAGTGATAGGTCTTGGCGAGCCGCCCGTGATTTCGCCGGGCGCGGCCATATCGAACGCCGTTGCGAATGCGATTGGCGTGCGCGTGCCGCACCTTCCGCTCACACCCGACCGAGTGCTTGCAGCTTTGGAAAAGAAGGGAGGCAACAATGCGCGCATTTGAATACGCCAGCCCTACAACTAAAGAACAGGCAGTCGGACTTTTAGGCAGCAGTTGGAATGATGCAGAAGTGCTTGCCGGAGGAACCGACCTGCTAGCGTTGATGAAAGACGACGTGGTTCACCCGAAGCGCGTCGTAAACATAAAAGAGATTGCCGAGCTTCGCGAGATTAAGCTTGCCACATCGCCCGGCGCGAGAGGCGGAGTGCGAGCAGGCCGCAGGATCGAAAACGTCACTATCGGCTCGCTCGTCACCATCCAGCAGTTGATTGATAACGCTGATGTCAGGCGGCGCTTCCCCGCTCTCATTCAGGCTGCCGAAGGGATAACAAGCCCGCAGATTCGCTCGATGGGAACCGTAGGCGGCGACCTCTGCCAGCGGCCTCGTTGCTGGTACTACCGCGCAGGCTTTGGATTGTTGGGAACCGATGAGAAAGGCGAATCGCTTGTGACTGCGGGCGACAATCGCTATCACGCGATACTGGGCAATGACGGGCCAGCTTATTTCGTGAATCCATCGAGCCTAGCCCCCGCGCTGATTGCCTACGATGCCAGAGTGCGAATCTTCGGGCCGAAGGGCGCGCGCGAAGTCGCTGCGGAAAAATTCTTCACGATTCCTCAATCGAATGACGCTCGCGAGTATGACCTCAAGCCAAACGAGATCGTTACTGAGATCATCGTGCCCGCGACCTCTGCTCGCAGCGCGACTTATGAAGTCAGGCAGAAAGAGGCTCTCGATTGGCCGCTCGCCGCCGCGTCGGTTGCGCTCACAATGAACGGCAACAAGGTGACGGCAGCGCGCGTGGTATTGGGCCACGTCGCGCCTGTGCCTTGGCGCTCGACGGAAGCTGAAGAAGCGTTGGTTGGCAAAACGATCACGGAAGAGACGGCTAAGGCTGCGGGCGACGCTGCCGTATCGAAAGCGAAGGCGCTCAGTCGCAACGGCTACAAGATTCAGCTTGCGCGCGTAGCGGTCAAGCGTGCGGTCTTAGAAGCCGCGAAAGGAGGTGCGCGATGAACGAAGCAGACAGGTTCAACGTCAATCACCCTGACCTGTGCCCTCACCTCAGATGGAAGGGCATGTTCATCCAGGTTCCGCACGATCCGAGCGTGCCACCCTCGAATGACGGCTCGTTCTGGTGTTTGTACACGCAGACCTGCATAGGGCCTGACGGCAGATTGGCAGAGCCGGGAGAATGCACGTCGTCAGACCGCGCGTGTTATGGCACGGGGCAAGTCTGAGCAGTTAGTCACTAACTTGTAAGGGTGGCCTTGCGGTTGTCGCCCTTACAAGCTCCTTGACGCAAGCAGGCGCGAGGGCTAAATTCAAAACAGGTTCGGTACTTGATTAGCAGCAAAAAGGAGTGGAAGAAATGCGAAGGATGTTACTCTTTGCGGCGATTGGCCTGACGGTGCTGATGATGTCGGCAACTGGCAAGGCTCAACAAATCTCTGGCGAATACATCGAGACGCGCAGCGCCGATGTTTGGACCGGTCCGTGCGTCGCCAACGGCGAGGTCAACCTCGCAGGCGATCAGGCTATACTCGCGTGGCGGGTCGAAAAGGGAAACTGGAACGGCGTTGACCTCGAAGGCTTGAGCGTCGTCGGAGTCGTGAAAGCAAATGCTACGCTCGGTGATGAGTATAACAACCCTTATCCCGCGAAAGCTGTGATGATCGTTGACGAGCGAGCGAACGACGCGCAGCGCAAAGCTCTCGTCAGTTTCGCGCAAGACATGGCGGGCGAGTTGCTCAAGAACGTCGTCAGCGTCGAGACCGCGCCGATTGAGATGCGAGTGAGCCACGAAGGCGAACACTTCTCAAAGACTGTCTTGCACGCGGGCCGCTACGCGAGCATCGAGACGCGCGCGATTGGCGGCAAAGACCATCTGTGCGGCAATGAAGAGGTCTATTATCCGCCGCTCGCTTCCTTGACCCATTCGATGCCAGCCGTGGCAGAAACGGATGAGTTCAACGGGCGCGGGCTTGGTGTCGTGTGGAGCTCGCACGGGCGGCGCAGTGCATTCGTCGGCACCTTCGCGCGATAAATTTTCTTCAACGTGAATTGTTCTGCGTTCTCTGCGGCTCTGCATGATGATTGCCTCGCGCTGAGATGCAGAGAACGCAGAAATCATAAGCGGCACAAAGACTGCGAAGAGACTTGTGGAACAGGCTTTCTTTGTGGGCTTTGTGCCTTCGTGTTAATCGGAGACGTTTTGATGGTACGCAAGGTTCTTGTTTTATCGCTCGTAATCATAGCAATTCATTTTCGAGCATCGGCACAGAGCAACAAGGTTGAATCCATCGGAGCATTCGCGGACGCGAGCGCATCGGAATCGGTTCGCAAGGCGCTTGAACCAAAAGGTCATCGCGTGGTTCTCGCGGACGGCAACGCGCTTTGCGACATCTGGCTTCGCGCTAGCGTGCCTGCAGGCAAGACAGACGCGCCCGGCGCAGTTTATAACAACATCGGCGAATCAACCCTGATCGGTGTGATAACTTTTCCGAAGCAGGCCACAGATTTTCGCGGGCAGCAGATTAAACAGGGAAGCTACACGCTTCGTTACGCGCTGCACCCTGCGGATGGAAACCATCTCGGCATATCGCCGATTCGCGATTTTCTTTTGCTCATTCCGGTGAGCGTAGATCAGAACGCAGACGCGCAGTACAAATTCGATGAGCTTGTTAAGATGAGCGCGAAAACTACCGGGACGAATCACCCTGCTGTGATAAGCCTCGTCGCACCTGAAGGTAAAGCGAACGCGGCTGCTGTCACACAAAACGAGCACGGCCATCTTGTATTCAGCGCTTCGGTTAAGAGCGCGGGCGGGGCCGATATGCCAATTGCGTTTGTTATCAAAGGTCAAGCTGAACAATAAGAGCGCCAAAGCGATGGATGGCTTGAAACTGGCTCCCAGAGCCGGTTTCGTGGCGGCGATCAACATATAACCTTTCAACAAGCATGAGAAAACTGCGACCGATTGCCATTCTAGCGATTGCCATTGCGGCGTTCGCTTATGCCGATGCCGCCGCGCAGCAAAATTCATCAATGGAGATCAAGCTCCCGCTCGGCATCACTCGCGACTTGTGGGAATACTATGTTCCGAAAGATAATCCGGTGACTCCTGAAAAGGTCGAGCTTGGCCGCGAGCTTTTTTTCGACAAGAGATTGTCTGCCGATGGCACGGTCAGTTGCGCTACCTGCCACGATCCTAAGTTGGCATTCACGGACGGCAAGCGCGTGGCCGAAGGCATAGGCGGGAGGCTCGGCGTTCGCAATACCCCGACACTGCTTAATGCAATGTTCAACTCAGGCCAGTTCTGGGATGGCCGCGCCGGGTCGCTTGAGGAACAGGCGAAGATGCCGCTGACGAATCCCGACGAAATGGGCAGTCAAACGCACGAGCAGGTAGTAGCGCGAGTCGCAGTCGACCAGCAGTATTCAAAGCAATTCAAACAGGCGTTTGGCAAGCCGGTCACGATAGATTTAATCGCGAAGGCGATTGCCACCTATGAGCGCACGCTCGTCGCAGGCAATTCGCCTGTTGACCGCTATCTGGCTGGCGATTTGGATGCGCTCAGTGAGTCGGCGCGTAACGGAATGATTCTGTTTCGCGGCAAGGCTCGATGCACGGTCTGCCACACTTTCAATCAGTCGTTCCCGTTTCTGAGCGATATGAACTATCGCAACACTGGAGTTGCTGTTAAGGCCAAAGACTTCGACCGCTTTGCCCGTCGCGCTATGGACTTGTCACGAGTGGATTCGCAGGTGAAGCTCGATTCAATCGCGAATGAAGAAGGCGCACATTCGCTTGGCCGCTTTTTAGTGACAGGCATCGCGCTAGATATTGGCGCGTTCAAAGTTCCCTCGCTGCGCAACGTCGAATTGACCGCGCCTTACTTTCACGACGGCAGCGCGGCGACGCTCGAAGACGTGGTGAAGTTTTATCTCAAAGGCGGGATGGACAATCCGAATCGAGACTGGCAGCTTGAACCGATTGATCTGACTGAGAGTGAGCAGCATGACCTCGTTGAGTTTCTGAAAGCGCTCACTAGCAACGAAGCAAAGCGAATGGCAGAATCTGCGGCAAGCAATCCTGCACGTTGAATGCATCAACCATTTCAATCTCCCGCCTCTAGCGACTCACGCATTCGCGGCTCAAGCGCGCGGCGAATCTCATCATCCGAGAGGGCATAAGCCATTAAAGTTTTCAGATAGTTCACCGGGTCGCCGATTGTCAGCCATTCACCGTCTTTCACCTCTTCGGCAACAACGCGCCCGCCGCGTTGGATGTATTCTCGCACCGCATCCGTAAGCCATAGCTCACCTGATTTGCCGAGCGGAATCTCGCCGAGGATATTAATGATGTCGTGCGAAAGCAGGAATCGCCCGAACATTGCAAGATTAGACAGGGCTTCCTCGCGCGAAGGTTTTTCTACAACGTCGCTCAATACGTTCTCGCTGCTTTCAGGCTCGACCTGCGCAATGCCGTAGCGAACTACGTCTTCCCACGCGACCTCCTGCACGCCGACGACGAGCGCGCCCGTGCGATTGTGAGCTTCGATTAGCTGGCGCGTGAATGGCGACTTCGATTTGATGATGTCATCGCCGTAGGAATAGATGAACCCTTCTCCTTCGGGGATGTGAGACCGCGCGACCATAAGCGGCGTGCCGTTGCCATAAGGCCCGCGCTGCGGCTCGAAGATGATCTCTATCCCTGACAGCTTGTCAACGAATTCATCGAGCGATTTGTACTTGCCTCGCGGCGGGAGATTCGACAGGTCGTACTGGCGACGAAGCGGCTCAGGGTTCGCGCCCGTGACTACAATGATTCTTTTAACGCCGGAATTAATATACTCTTCAATGATGAGATGAATCGCGGGCTTGTTGATAATGGGAAGCAGTTCTTTAGGATAGCCGAGCGATACCGGCAGCATTCGCGTTCCTGACCCGGCTGCGGCAATGACACCTGTTTCGACTTTCATTCAACGATCTCCAGACTTCTTCACAAGCAAATTCAAAATAACATGCGCCGTTTTGCTCAAACAAGATCACCGTCGAATCATCGCCGCGCCGTCTTCATCATCAGAAAAGCATCGAGCGAGCCGTTGTAATAGCCTTCGATTCGCTCAAGCACAAAGTAGCCGTGTCTATCGTAAAACCCATACGCGCCTGCGTCATCAACCGGCGTCTCAAGATAAATTGCTTCAGCGCCGCGCTGCCATAGCCACTCTTCTATTTCTCGGAGCAATCGGCTGCCAATGCGCTGCCGCTGGCGATGCGGCGTCACGTCAATAGTAATGATGTGGCCAAGCTTTCGCGGCTCCGCGCAGCCGATGACGAAACCAGTTATCTCTCCTGCGTCTTCCGCAACCAGTGTGCGACAGCGGCGCGAGCGGACGTAGTATTGAAGCTCAAGGTGTGAATAGGCAATATCTTCGGTGAAGGCTTCGTGGTCAATCTCGTAGAGCCGCTCGAAATCGGCGGGCCTGTACTCGCGAATTACAATTCGGCTGTCAGATGAATTTGCTTCCGGCTCCGAGCTTGAGATTGATTGATCGCTCATTGTTCGATTCGTGCGGCTCAGAATAATGCCCCGTAAGCCCCGCCGTCTATTTGAATAACGGTTCCCGTCAAATAGCTTGCCCGCTCAGAGCATAAAAAAGCAACAAGCGCTGCAAACTCATGCGGCTGGCCTATGCGCTTCATCGGAGTCATCGCGGCCCATCGCGCATAAATCTCTTCGACGGTCACGCCTTCGTTTTGCGCCATCAATTCGCCGAGCTTTCTCAACCGCTCGGTCATATGATAGCCAGGACAGACCGTATTGACTGTTATTCCCTCGGCAGCCACTTGCTGCGAAAGGCTCTTCATAAATCCGAGCACACCCGCGCGAGCGGTGTTTGAGAGGATAAGATTTTCAACAGGCTGTTTGGCGGCGATTGATGTGATTGCGACGATGCGCCCCCATCCGCGCTCTCGCATATGTGGCACAGCTTCGCGGCAAAGGTTTATCGTGCTTATTAGGTTTAATTCAACAGCCTGGCGATAGTCGTCAGCCGTGAAATCCTTGAAGTAGCCGGCGGGCGGCCCACCCGCATTCGCAACGAGAATATCAACGCGCCCAAATCTCGTTTTCGTTTCCGCTATTAGACGGCGAACGCTCGCTTCATCGGTCAAGTCGCCTGCGACTGCAAGCGCTTCGACGCCCGCAGCCTCTCGAATCTCGTCAGCCGAGCGCATTAATTCGGTCTCGTCGCGCGCGTTGATTGCGACGTTCGCGCCCTCGCGCGCAAGCTCCATCGCCGTAGCGCGGCCAAGTCCACTCGAAGCCGCCGCGACTATCGCTGCCCTTCCCTTCAACCCTAAATCCATCGCGCCTCCGAAAATAAATTATCCACCAATTGCCGCGAACGCAGACGAATGAATGGTATGCCGAAGGAATTACAAACTGTCATCGGCGTTGATTCGCGCATGCCTTTTGAATCACTCGGCAGGTTTGCCGCGCAGGTAATCGTCGCGGCCCTCGACCCAATCGCTGCGCGCGGGCGAGAATACGTCGAGCGCGTCTGTATCTTCAATCGCTTCGGCGCTATGTGGCGTGAACGGTGGGATAACGAGCGTTTCGCCCGCGCGCACTACTATCTCTTTGCCTTCGATGACGAACTTGATCGCACCCGAAATAATCGTGGATAACTGCTCATTCTCGTGGCTGTGAGCGGCAACCGCGCAGCCCTTTTTCAAAAAGAACCGGGCGAGCGTGACTCGCTCGCTTGAAATGTATCGCCGCGTGAGATGATCGGTAATCTGTTCTTCTTCTATCTCGCGCCAGTTGTACAGCTTCATTGAAGTCCCTCTGAAAAAGTAATATCGTATTCGCGCAAACGCCGCCGGACAGACGTAGCGGCGCAAGCGAAACTATACACCAAGACTTGAAGGCTGTGCATTAAGATGGCTCTGTGTTTCGCCTACTGCATCATACTTCATCATGGAGACTATTTCAGCGAAAAGGCGATGCGCTCGCTCGTCGGTTGTTAGCTCAGGATGAAAAGTCGCTGCCAGTATATTGCCCTCGCGCACAAAGACGGGTTCATCATAAATAGACGCAAGCACAGAAACCCCGTTGCCTGTGCGGCGAATTCGCGGCGCGCGAATGAAGACGGCTTCCATCGGCCCGCCTTTGAGATTCGTTTCAACTTCGCTGATGAAGCTATCAACCTGCCGCCCATAAGCATTGCGCTCGATGGTGATGTCAATCAATCCGAGCGAGGGCTGCGACGGATTAATCACTTCGCGCGCCAGCAATATCGCTCCCGCGCACGTGCCGAAAACCGGATTACCCGCTTTTGCAAAACCCATGATTGGCGTGGCGAGATTTTCATCTGTAATGAACTTCAGCATTGTTGTGCTCTCGCCGCCGGGAATGATTAATCCGTTAACCTGGCGAAGCTCTGCTGCGCGACGCACTTCAATCGCATCAACGCCGATGCGAGCGAGCGCGCGAGCGTGAGCCGCAAAATCACCTTGAATCGCAAGCACACCGATTCTCATCATTTTTTTCCCGCTGAATCTTCTTTCAGCCTCAGCACCGCAGAGTCGGCTTCGACGAAACCATTCTTAAAGTAAAAGCCCCTCTTGTAACTCTCACGCGCGCGATTTTGTTCAAGCTCCAGCCGCCGAGCGTTCAAACTTTCAGCAACTCGTTTCGCTTCCTCAAGCATCTTGCGGCCAACGCCTAATCCCCGCGCTTCACTCGACACGACGAACTCGTCAATCGTCACGAAAGTTCCTGCAAGCCTCAGTTGCGGCCTGTGCGATATTGACGTAAGACCGACGACGCGCCCGCTAGGTTCTACTGCAACGAGCAAAACCATCTCGTTGTGATGAAGCACCGCATTGAAAGTCGTCGCAAACTCATCACGGTCAAGATTCGGATAGCCGAGCTCAGCCAGAAGCTTGTGCGCAGCTTCGAGGTCGCCGTCAACAGCGCGTCTTATGATGATCTCATTTGAACTCATGGTTTCGATTTGGGTTGATAGTTTGACTGAGACGGCTCTACGTGAAATCAGTCTGCAAGCTCACGCAGGACCGCAGCAGACACAGAAAGATGCAGACATGAAATCTGCAATTCAAAACCTGCTATCCACAATTGGCTCACCAGCCGCGCGTTTGAAGCAATTCGCCCTCGGCCATCTTCGCAACATCAAGCCCACGCATCGCTTCGCCAAGCTCTTCGCTCGCTTCGAGTATCGCTTTCGCGTCGTTGAAGTGCGTCGTCGCTTTGACTATTGCGCGGGCGCGAGTCGCGGGATCGGAAGATTTGAAGATGCCTGAGCCGACAAAGACGGACTCCGCGCCCAATTGCATGCAAAGCGCGGCATCGGCTGGCGTTGCTATGCCGCCAGCAGCGAAGTTCGGAACGGGCAAGCGGCCATCGCGCGCAACCATTCGCACTATCTCGTAAGGCGCGCCGAGCCGTTTCGCTTCCGCCATCAACTCTTCTTCGCCAAGAATCGTCAGCCGCTTTATGTCGCGCGTGATCTGCCGAAGGTGGCGCACAGCTTCAACGATGTTGCCCGACCCGGCTTCGCCTTTCGTGCGAATCATCGCCGCGCCTTCGCCAATCCGGCGCAGAGCTTCGCCGAGGTCGCGCGCCCCGCACACGAAGGGAACTTTGAATTGATGCTTGTCAATGTGATTCTCTTCGTCGGCTGGCGTGAGCACTTCGCTTTCGTCAACGAAATCAACGCCGAGCGCTTCGAGCGCCTGCGCTTCGACGAAATGGCCAATCCGAACCTTCGCCATCACTGGGATGGTGACCGCTTGCATTATCTCTCGAATCTTTTTTGGCGAAGCCATGCGAGCGACGCCTCCTTCGGCGCGAATATCGGCGGGCACTCTTTCAAGAGCCATCACCGCGACAGCGCCCGCTTGCTGCGCAATCTGCGCCTGCTCGGCGTTCGTCACGTCCATAATGACTCCGCCCTTGAGCATCTCCGCCAGTCCAGTCTTCAAACGAATAAGGTTGTCTGCCATTTTCTCAACTCCGATAAATTTGTTCCCACGAGCATTGCTTTACCACACGGGCTTCCCGTACTTCTCTGCGAAGTAAAAGAGCAAATCTACATTGCCCGGCGCGTGCCCCATCATTCGAAGTATCATAGAGACCTGGCCGCGATGATGAACGTTATGATTCGCGGCGTGCTGCAGCATCTCTTGAAGAGACAATGTGCGCGGCTCACCTTTCTCGTTGTGAAAGGTGACGGCTCGGCGCAGATCATCACTAGCCTTCGTGGAAATAAAATCCCTCATCCACCGTTCAACTTTGCTCCAGGTCTCTTTGATCGAATCAAGCGTTGGGAAATCTTCCGGCTTCAACTTCGGCCCGCGCTCTGGCCCGCCTGCGCGAGCTAACCAGCCCCACTCGGCGCTCAGCATGTGAACCAGAGTCTTTCTGATTGAACCGTAAGCGCCGCAGACGTCTCGATTGAGTTCTTCAGGCGTCAGGGTCTCAATCACCTTCAGCAACTTCCCATTCGCCCAGTAGTTGTAATCATAGAGAAGTTGAAGATCGCTCACATCCATCTTTTATCCCTCCATCCGGCATCACACGACAGCGCAAAGGAAAAAAAAGCGTCTTCCCAAGTCTGAAGATTAATCAATCAAGGAAGATTTCGCCGCGCCCTGCAATCACAACGCTGCCGCCAACGCGCACAGCCGCGACCTCATCAGTTTGCGGATCAACGTCAACTTCAATGTGCAACAAACTCGGTCGCTTCATCTCGAACCCCTGCTCGCTTATGATCTTCGTCACTGGTTCTCGTTTCACAACGCCATGCCGAACGAGGTAATATCCAAGCGGCCCATTCGCCGAACCCGTTGCGGCATCTTCGATGACTCCGGCAGCAGGCGCGAAAACGCGACAGTGAGCCGCGCTTGTCGACATAAGCGTTTCGCGCGTGAACACGAGGACCGTCTCGGCGTTCATTTTTCGGCTGATCTCTTCGAGCGTGCGAACATCAACTTTGATGCGTTCAACCGCCGCGCGCGACGTGACAGGCACTATCGTTACCGTGATGCCATTGTAAATCGCTTCGACAGGGAGGCCCGTCTGCTTGATCTCCGTCGGCTCAATCGAGAGCGCCGCAGCCAGCCGGTCAATGTCGTTGAATTGGCCTTTGACTATCGGCAGCGGTTGATTCATCGTGGTGTGGCCCGCGCGACCCGCTTCGGTTTTCACCTCTACGTTGATCGGGCCGATGCCCGTTTCGAGCGTGACAGGTGTGATCGGCCCGCTCAACTCTTTCATTTGCTCCGAAACGATGACATAAGCTGTGCCGACAGTCGGATGGCCTGCGAACGGCAATTCGTATTCGGGCGTAAATATTCTCATCCGGAAATCTCCGCCCCGCTCAGGCGGAAATAGAAACGTAGTCTCCGAAAAGTGCATCTCGCGAGCGATCTCCTGCATGGTTTCAGCGTCAAGTCCCCGCGCGTCTGTGAAAACGGCAAGCTGGTTTCCAGCGAATCGCTTTTCGGTGAAAACATCTACGATTATGAATTGCTTGCCAGTCATCTCAGCCTCCGATTCAAGACCTTTGCAATGCGCCTGATTCCCTCTTCGATTTTGTCAGGCGGTTGGTTTGAAAAGTTCAAACGAATAAAATTCAATCGCGGTTCGTTTGCGAAGAAAGATGTGCCGGGCACGAAAGCGACTTTCTCTTTGAGCGCGTCCTCAAACAGTTCTTCGCCGCTGATCTCTTCGGGCAACTCGACCCAGAGAAACAGCCCGCCTTCGGGCCGCGTCCATCTCACTCCCTCTGGAAAATAGTTCTCAATCGAGTTGCGCATCGCGAGGCATCGCTTGCGATAAACTTCGCACAATCGCGCGATGTGCCCGTCATAATCGAACGACTCAAGCAATCGAGAGGCAGCGCGCTGCTCAATCGTGCTCGTATGAAGGTCAGCGGCCTGCTTGGCTATGACGAGCATTTGAATTATCTCAGGCGAAGCGGCAAGCCATCCGATTCGCATTCCGGGGCTGATGGTCTTTGAAAACGTGCTCAGGTAAATCACCAGCCCCGCGCGATCCATCCCGGCAAGCGGTGTGGGCTTTTCGCCCATGTAGCGCAACTCGAAGTAAGGGTCGTCTTCGAGAATCGGAACGCGGTAGCGCGTGGCAAGCTCAATAAGACGCTCACGGCGCTCTCGCGAAAGAGTAGTCCCCTTCGGATTATGAAAATCCGATACGATGTAAATCAATTTCGGATTCGCGCTCTTTAACGCTTGCTCCAATTGCTCCACGCGCATTCCGTCGTCATCGCTTTCAATAGGAATGAAGCTGGCTTCGTATCCGTTGAATGCTTGAATCGCTGCGAGATAAGACGGATTTTCAACGACTACTGCATCGCCGCGATTGATGAATACTTTTGCCGTGAGGTCAATTCCCTGCTGAGAGCCGCTCGTTATTATCGTCGTGTCGGCGGTCGCAGAAATACCTCGCGCACGCAGCCTGCGCGCTATCCATTCTCTGAGCGGCCTGTAGCCTTCGGTCGTGCTGTACTGCATCGCGGCTGCGCCCTCATCTGCAAAGACGGCGGCGTGAGCTTTGGCCAGAGCTTCCACCGGAAACAACTCAGGCGCAGGCATTCCGCCCGCGAATGAGATGATTTCAGGGTGCTCGGTGACCTTCAGTATTTCGCGTATCGCTGATACAGGCATTCGAGCCATGCGATTTGCGAATCGGTATGCCGGGTCAGGCCCCGGCGCGGTTAACGCAGAAGCAAGCGGGCTTTGCTTTTGAACTGTCATAGGTTTGCTCATCCTTTCGTGGGCTCCTCTCGGTGTGCTCAATCCATAATTGCTCCCCAGCATCTAATCAAAGACCTGTTAAGATGAACGTCGCTTGCGCTTTTTCACAGGACGGTCCTCTTCAACAAAAGGCTGTATATGGGATGATTCCTTGACCGTAGACATTACGATTGCCGTGAGAGTGCGGGTGACTCCGGGAATAGTGCGAATGCGCTCAGAGATCAGACGGTCAAGCGACTCGGTATTTTCTGTGACTACTTTCAGCAGGTAGGAATCCTGCCCGGTGACGTGGTGGCACTCCAAAACGTCGGGCAGAGCTAGAATCTTGCTGGCGAACCCTGCGTTGAATTTGGGATGCTCGATGCCGACTCCGATAAATGCAGTGATGTCTTTGCCAAGTTTTCGAGCGTTGACGCGCGCGAAGTAGCCTGTGATAAGCCCTTCCTTCTCGAGCTTTCTGATTCGCTCAGCTACAGCGGGCTGCGACAAGCCTACGGCTGCCGCAAGCTCCGATTGGGTGGCCCGGGCGTTTTGCTGCAGCAGATCGAGAATCTTATAATCTATATCTTGCATTCGTATCTTGCCAATAATTTTAAAGTATAGGCGTTACATTGCCTATAATATTTACATTATGCTTCCCTGTCAATATCATATCGTTTTTTGCTCAAACGGAATCGCTTTCCTAAATGTAACAAGTCAAGAAGCCCCGCAGCTCAAAGATTCACAGCACCCCGCAAGAATTATCCAGCCTCTGCGTTGATAAATCTGTGACTGCGCGCACAGGTTCGTGTGCATCAGGTCACAAAGAGATTCATAAGAATGAAGTTTGAATCAACATTGCGATGGTTGATATAGTCGAACTTCTCGAGCAAGCTCAAGCGCGAGACAGTTGTACTTTAGAGTGAGCTTATGAATACGTGGAAGTTGACCATTGAGTACGAAGGGACACGTTATAGCGGGTGGCAGGAGCAAAAGAATGCGCGCTCGGTTGCGGGCGAGATCCGAGTTGCGGCTGAAGCAGCGTTATCAACACGAGTTGAGTTGCTTGGCGCAGGCCGCACAGATGCTGGAGTGCATGCGCTCGCGCAGGTCGGGCGATTACGCGGCGCGGGCCGGGCAAAACCGGGCGAACTTCTTCGCGCGCTCAATGATCGCTTGCCCGCTGACATTAATGTGCTAAAGGTCGAAGAAGCGCGCGAACGATTCGACCCGCGACGCGATGCTATTGCCCGGTATTATCTCTATCAAATTTCCACGCGGCGCACGGCCTTCGCAAAGCGATTCGTCTGGTGGGTCAAAGACCTTTTGGATTTTGATTCAATGAACCGTGCAAGCCAGTTAATAAAGGGCCGCCACGATTTCAAAGAATTCTCCGAAAGGCGCGGCGACGAGCGTTCAACTATAGTCGTCGTCAATCATGCAGAAATGGCGGTTGAGGGTGATTTAATCCTGTTTCGGATTGGAGCATCGCATTTCCTGTGGAAGATGGTGAGACGAATTGTCGGCGCTCTAGTAGAGGTTGGGCGCGGCTCGCTCAGCATTGAAGAATTCGATAGCTTAATCAATGGAAGAGCTTTAAGCGGCAAATCGAAACTGTTTCAAGTTGCGGCTCACACCGCTCCGCCTTCGGGATTGTTTCTTGACCAAGTTGTCTATAACAAGGCCGAAAGATTGCCCGCGCTTGCGCCTGCTTTTCCCGTGTCGAGATTTGATGGTTGATTTAATACTCAAAAGCCTTCAGTCCGCCTGCGGTTCTTCCTGCTGAAATGCGACCGGCGTGTTATTTGCCTTCTTGCCTCTGGCGCGATGGCGAATGAATTCGATTAGAATCGGGAGAACCGAAATCAGGATTATGGCAATAATGACGAGCGAAAAGTTCCTTTTAACCACCGGCTGATTGCCGAAGAAGTAGCCGCCGAAAACGAATATCGCAACCCATGCGATGCCGCCCACGATGTTGTACGTCACAAATCGCCAGTAAGTCATTCTTCCGATGCCTGCGACAAATGGCGCAAAGGTGCGAACAATTGGAATGAAGCGAGCGATGACGATTGTCTTGCCGCCGTACTTTTCGTAAAACTCGTGAGTGCGGTCGAGATGTTTCTTGTTTAAGAAGCGCACGTTCTCTTTGCTGAAAACTTTCGGGCCAACATAATAACCAATCAAGTAATTGACCGTGTCTCCGAGAATCGCCGCGATGCTGATGATGACAAACAGCAGTGTCACATCGAGCGAACCGAGCGCCGCGAAGGTCCCCGCCGCAAACAGCAACGAATCGCCCGGCAAAAATGGCGTTACGACCAGCCCAGTCTCGCAAAAGACTATCAGGAACAGAATCAAGTAAGTCCATGCGTGATAGGCTTGAATTATCTCGTTAAGATGCTGGTCGAGGTGCAGGAAAAAATCTATGATTTGCTTTATGAATTCCATATCGCTTCAACTAGAGGCGCCGATCAATCTCAGAAAAATAGAGCAGGAGTATAACCGCTAAGAGCCTAAGACGGCCAGCCGTAACGCCCGATCAATTTAACGAAGACGCAGGCTCCGTGCTCTTCGCGCTTGATTCCCGTTTCTGTCTTTATCACTCTAACAAGCTTTTGCTCTTCCGCGCCGCCGACTGGAATGACCAGCCGCCCGCCGGTTTTTAGCTGCGCCACAAGCGGCTCAGGCACATCAGGCCCGCCCGCCGCCACGAGTATCGCATCATAAGGCGCGTGCTCGCTCCATCCAATCGTTCCGTCGAACCATTTCACCGTCGCGTTGTAACAACCCAGCCGACGGATGTTCGTCTGCGCCGAGCGAGCGAGCGCAGCTATTCGCTCAATTGCAAAGACTCTCCCTGCGACCGCCGACAGCACAGCCGTTTGATAGCCTGAGCCTGCGCCGATCTCAAGCACCGTAGATTCTTTATCAACTTCGAGAAGCTCCGTCATGCGCGCGACCATGTAAGGCTGTGAGATTGTCTGCATATCTCCGATTGGCAGCGCGTGATCGCCGTAGGCTTTCGCGGCCAGAGCCTCGGGCACAAAGAAGTGGCGCGGGATTTCCTGCATAGCCTGAAGCACGCGCTCATCGCGAATGCCGCGACTGCGCAGCAACTCAACCATGCGCGAGCGCTGCGATTGGTAAAGGCTCGCGCCGCGTAATTCATCCATGCTCTTTTGCATCATTTCGTCGTCGGTTCCAGAAGGATGTCCCAATCCCTTGACTTGATCTCTTCGATCATTCGGTAATCGGTCAGGTCAGTGCGCAGCGGCGTAATCGAGACAAGTCCAAGCCTGAGAGCTTCGTAATCAGTTCCCTCTTCTTCGTTCCACGTTAGCGACTCTTCGCCAATCCAGTAGTACTTTCGCTGGCGCGGGTCCGTTCCTTCGATGATTGTCGGCTTGATAATTTTTGTTCCTTGCCTTGTGATTCGCGCCCCGCGGACGGGCCCGGGCGGGACGTTGACGTTGAGCAGTGTGCCTCGCGGCAATCCGTCTCCCAAGACTCGCTGCGCAAGCTCGACGGCGAATTCAGCGGCGTGCGTAAAATCGAAGTTTGTCCGCTGCACAAGGCTCACGGCGATACCGGGCAAGCCATAAATCGAAGCCTCAAGCGCACCAGCCACCGTGCCAGAGTAGGTCACGTCATCTCCGAGATTGCCCCCTTTGTTGATGCCTGATACTACGAGGTCGGGCGGCGAATCCCTCATGATGTGATTCATCGCGAGCGTAACGCAATCCGTAGGCGTGCCATCAACTGAGTAGTGATGCTCGTCAATCCGGTCAATGCGGAGCGGACGAACGAGCGTGAGCGAATGCGACGCGGCGCTCATCTCGTGCGCAGGCGCGACCACCGTGACTTCGCCAACGCGCTTGAGAGCTTCAGCCAAAGCGATGATCCCCTGCGAATGAATCCCGTCGTCGTTTGTGACAAGTATCTTCGGCATTATTTTTGAAACGAAGCCGCCAGCCCAGACTGGCAAACAAAGAATTAGTTTCGCCCCAACAACAATCAAGGGAGCTTCTTACCGCTCCCTCTCTGTGCAATTGCTATAAAGATGTGATTTAATCGGGACGACTGGATTTGAACCAGCGACCTCTTCCACCCCAAGGAAGCGCGCTACCAGGCTGCGCCACGTCCCGAAAACTCTGTGAGATTATCAACGATCTCGCCTAAGTTTTGATGCTAACATCCGTGTTCAGCAGTGTCAACAAATCCTCAAGATCGCGCTTGATTAGTCGAAGCGCGCGGCGCGCTTGCGGTGAGATTGTCTGTTCGCTTGTCGAGTGCTGCGGGGCGTAGGAGACTTCCGCTTCAACCGGCTCATCCGATTCTTCCACGACCGCCGCGCGGGCCGGAGCCTTAGCTTTCGCTGAGCCGTGACGCGATTCTTCCATCAGCTTTTTCTTTGCGCCTGCGATGGTGAACTTCTCTTCGTAAAGCAGGTCGCGTATGCGCATCACCATCTCAACATCCTTGCGCCGATAGACCCGCTGACCCGCGCGATTCTTCTGCGGCGCGAGCATCGGAAACTCCGTCTCCCAGTAGCGAAGCACGTGCGGCTGAACCTTTATCAGCTCACACACCTCGCCTATCCTGAAGAACAACTTTTCGGGGATTCTTGAGCTAAGTTCCATAGCCGCCTTTTGAAGGATGAAGGATGAAAGAGATTTGTTAATACGCGCATTTCATATTTGAGATTCGAGATTTGAAATTCTTTTCATCCTTCATCCTTCATCCCAAGCTTAAACCGAGCGCATCGAACGCGACGGTCTGTAGACGAGAGCGCGTCGTCCCGCAAGCTCGATCTCTTCGCCCGTTACGGGATTGCGCCCCTTGCGCGCTTTTCGCTTCACGACTTCGAGCGTGCCGAACCCAACTATTCGAACGCTCTCGCCTTCAAGCAAACGCTCCTTGATGATGTCAAACAACAAATCTACCAGGCGCAGCGCCTCTCGATTTGTCATAGCCCCGTGACGTTCATAAACCAGTCGTGCCAGGTCGGCCTTAGTCATTATCGCCAGCCCCTCGCTCGATCTTCGAATCTTGCGGGCCAGCATCCACAGTGCACCTCGCATCTCATCGCGGGCAGGTCTGAGCAATTGCCCGCGCTTGCCTTATGTTAAGCATTTGGTTGAGTAGTGTCAATCAAATTGATTGAAGGCAAAATGCTGCCATCACAAGAGTTAAGTTTCGATAGTAAAAGAAGATTCGCAAAGGACGAAGGTGAGATGTCGTCGGCTCGACAATTCAACCGATTTCACTGGATTGTAGCAGCGTCGGTTTCCTGCCCAGCCACAGACGCGCAGATGCGATTGAAGCTGACCGCAATCTGAAAAATCTCTTTGAACCACGCGGCCTTTCGCTCGGCAGCCCACATTTCAAGATCGCATTCATTCATGCATTCGACGTGGAACAAAACTTCGCCGCTATTAATCTCGCATCGAACATCGCCTACGATCTGCCGGTGGCAGCGATCAAAGCCGTCAGCTATTTGCAAAATGGCCGCAAGTTTCAAAAGCACTGGCCGCTGCGCTTCATCAAGCGCGAAGTAGTCTTCGTGCTCGCGACGCGCGCGCGCGTCGGCGGAAAGATCAGGCATTGAGCCTCGATGATAACGCACCAGCGCGGCCATCATAGCAATTTCGTTCGCGCTGAAACCGGGCATCTCGGAGTTCTTAATCAAGTAGAGACCATGCCGATGATGATTGTTGTGCGCGATGTGATAGCCGATGTCGTGAAGCAGCGCGGCGTATTGAAGCAGTTTGCGCTCCTGCTCACCCAATCCGTGCAGCGGTTGCGTGTCGTCGAAGATGCGCGTCGCGAAGCGCGCAACGTGATGCGAATGCGGGGCGTCATAATCGAATCGTCTCGCAACCGAAAGCACCGAGCGCGTGCGAACGTCGAGGTTCGACTCGTCAATCGCAGGATAAAGCAGCCGCTCTTCCAACTCCATCATTGACACGGCAATGTCTTCGGCCCGGTGATTGGCAATCTGGTCGAGCGTGCGGTTTCTCAGATAATTCAAGATCACGCCTTCGCGCAACGACCAATCGCAGCTTGTTATCTCTTGCGCGCCAAGCTCTGACATAATCGTTTCAAGCAGCAGCCCGCCCGCGATGATTATGTCTGCGCGTGCCGCTTCCAGCCCTTCAACTCGACTGCGCTCTTCGAGGGTCATCAGCGCAAGCCTGCTGTTCATTCGCCTCAATTGCTCAAGCGTGATTGTCTGGCTGAACGGCTCGAAATCCGGCGCGGCTTCGAGTTCCATAGCCGCTTCCGCTTTTGCAACGGCGTCGACCATGTTGAGCACTGTCCCCGAAGTGCCGATCATGAAATCGAAGCCGACGCGGTTAATCTCCCAAACCACGCGCGTCATGTCTGTTCGTATGTTTGCGATGAGCCGCTCGCGCTCCTCGTCAGAGATCGGATCGGTCGTGATGAATTTTTCAGTGAGGCGAACCGCGCCCAGCCGCATCGAAAGCAATAGTTCAGGCTCGCCGCCGCTCGTGATGATGAACTCTGTCGAGCCGCCGCCAATGTCGACGATGAGCGCGCGGCGATTGTTGAAGTCTGTCACTTCGGAAACCGCGAGCGCAATCAGCCGGGCTTCTTCAACGCCGGGCAAAAGCTCAACGTCGAGACCGACGTCTCTGCGCACCTCTTCGATGAACTCGTCGGCATTGTGCGATTCGCGCACGGCTGACGTCGCCGTCGCGATGATCAAATCAACCTTGTTCGCTTCGGCCATCTTCTTGAATCGAGCGAGGCAGGTCTTGGCCCGCTCGATAGTTTCACGCGACAAATGGTGCTCGCGCAGAGTGCCGGAGCCTAATCGCACCATCTCTTTTTCGCGGTCAATTATCTCAAGATGCTGTCCCTGCACGGCGCGCACAATTACGAGGTGGATCGAATTTGATCCTATGTCAATAGCGGCAATTTTCATACGCTTTTTTCTTCTGTTCTGGGCAAGGGGGCCTCTTTCAACTGAGCGGTTATGATAGCCAGTAAAACTTCATTTGCGACAAAATGATCTCTGCGAGCGGAAAGATTAACTCACGGCCTCGCGTTCAAGCCAGAGAAAAGTATAACCTCGCGCGCGCCGTTTTCAAAAGTCGTCACGCCGCCTCCGACTCTTCCAGATGAAACAGATCATGCACGACTCGGACGGCGCGCTCAGCATCGCGGTCGCTTACGACGCAGCTTATGCGTAGCTCTGAGGTTGAAATCATCTTTATGTTAATCCCTTCACGACCGAGTGCAGCAAACATTCGCGCCGCAACATCAGGCTGATCCATCAGACCGGCGCCGACAATGCTCACCTTAGCAACGTCTTCATCCGCAAGCACTCCTTCGGCCCCGATGCGCGAGGCTGTTTCTTCAAGCGCCTGTTGCGCAGCCCTGAGATCATCGCGCTTGATTGTGAACGTTATATCGTTTACTGAGCGGTCTTCGTGAAATGCTTGAATTATCATGTCGACGCTGATGCGGCGTTCGGCCAGCGCGCCGAATATTTCGCCTGCAATGCCCGGCTTGTCCGGCACTTTCAGAATTGCCAATCGCGCCTGATCACGGTCAACAGTCACGCCGCTCACGGCTCTCGTTATCTCCATCTCGTCTGCTCCTAAAAGGATCGTACCTTCGTGCTCAGGGTCGAAAGTGTTTCGCACCCTGACGCGAAGGCTGTGCTTGCGCGCAAGCTCAACCGCTCGCGGGTGTAGGACCTGCGCGCCCACGCGAGCCATTTCAAGCATCTCTTCATAAGAGATTTGCTTTAGCAATCGTGCCGTTCCGACGATGTTTGGATCAGCCGTGTAGACTCCGCTCACGTCCGTGAATATGTCGCAAACGCTCGCGCCGAGCGCCGCCGCGAGCGCAACCGCAGTCGTATCAGACCCTCCGCGCCCAAGCGTAGTCGTATCGCCTTCGGGCGTCGTTCCCTGAAATCCCGCCGCGACAACTATGTATCCATCGTCAAGGTAGCGGCGAATGCGCTCAGTCTTTATGTGAACTATGCGAGCTACGTTGTGGACGCTTTCGGTGATGATGCCGAGTTGCGCGCCGGTCATCGAAACGGCTTTCAATCCCATGTCGGCGAGCGCGATGGCTATGAGCGCGGTTGAAATCTGCTCGCCGGTCGCAAGCAGCGCGTCAAGCTCGCGGCGATTGGGCCGGGTGCTGGCTTGACGCGCGAGCTTCACAAGATAATCTGTCGTATCGCCCATCGCCGAAACGACGACCACGACCTGATCGCGCTCAGCCGCTCGCGCTACGAGCGACGCGACGTTTTTGATTCGCGCGATTGATTTGACCGACGTGCCTCCGAATTTCTGGACAAGCATAGCAGGCGCTCGCTCACGAATGGCTTATCGCTTCTTTGCGGATCTTTTCTTCGCTGCCTTCTTAGCTGTTTTTTTCGAGCTGGCTTTCCTTGCGGCGGTTTTCTTTGCGGAGGCTTTCGATTTGGCGGCCTTCTTGGTTCCGCTTGTCTTCTTTGCGATTGCTTTAGACGTTCTCGCTTTCTTAGCGACGCTCTTCTTTTTAGGTCTCGGTGATTTCTTCTTTTCAGCAAACAACGGCTCGCCCGTTACTTGTGTGCTGACAAAATCCGTAGCCGCTGCAACCGCTCCAACCACCGAGCCTACAGCGCGGGCTGCGCCTGAGATTAAAACATCTTGAGCAGTAAGCTCGCCGCCAGTTTCAGCAGGCTTCGTTTCTTCCTTCTTTTTCCCTTTCGCCATTTGGCATCTCCTTCCGACGGTTATTGCCTCGATTCGTTTGTTACTCAAACACGCGCAGTACAACGCCTATTTGTTTAGTCGTCGCCTGCGCTTCGATCTCTTTCAACGCGCGCATCACGTTTCGCTCGCTCGCGCGATGCGTCAGCAGAATAATCGTCGCTGCGTTCCCATCCATCACGCCGCGCTGAAGCAGGCTGTGCAGACTCACCTGATGGCCGCCGAGCGCGTGGCCGAGATTGCCAATCACGCCCGGAGTGTCTTCGGTTTCGATGCGAATGTAAAACCGACTGTGGCTATCTTCAATCGAACAGACGTCCATCTCGCGCGAATGTATTGCTGGTTGAAAGTACGGCGCGAAGTCAGGCAAACAAAGCGCGCTTGCGAGATTAATCAAATCGCCCACGACCGCGCTCGCCGTCGGCATCTGGCCCGCGCCCGGCCCGACTAACATCACTTCGCCGACGGCGCTGCCGCTTATGAATATTGCGTTGTTCGCCCCTTCAACCGATGCGAGCAGGTGATGAGCAGGCACAAGCATCGGATGTGCGCGCACGTCGAGGCATCCGTCGCCGCGCCGCGCAAGACCTATCATCTTCACGCGGTAGCCAAACTCGCGCGCCGTCTCAATGTCGAGATCGGTGATTCGCGTTATGCCTTCGCGGTGAATCTTGTCTGCTTCGACGAAGTAGCCGAACGCAAGCGAAGCAAGGATGGTTATTTTGTAAGCGACATCGAAACCTTCGACATCGTTCGTCGGGTCGGCTTCGGCAAACCCTAGCGCCTGCGCTTCAGCGAGCGCGGCGTCAAAGCTGAGACCGCGCTCCTGCATCGAAGTCAGTATGTAGTTCGTCGTGCCGTTGAGAATACCTGCGACTTTCGAGATTTCATTCGCCTGAAGCCCGCGCTGGATTGTAGAGATCAACGGGATGCCGCCGCCGACCGCCGCTTCAAAGAGCACTGTCACGTTGTTTCGATTCGCAAGCTCAAAAATCTCCGCGCCGTGCCGCGCTATCAGTTCTTTGTTCGCCGTGACAATGTGCTTGCCTTTTTGGACCGCCTGCTTTATCGCTTCGTAAATCGGAGTGACGCCGCCCGCGACTTCGATGAGGATTTCAACTTCAGGGTCGTTGACTATTTCAAAAGGGTCGCCCGTGACGCGAATCGAAGAGAGGTCAACTTCGCGCGCCTTTGTTGTATCGCGCACGGCCACCCACTTGAGACGAAATCGCGGATCATTGGCGAGTAGCTTCACCACGCCCGTCCCAACCGTGCCTAATCCGAGAAGACCAACTGTGATCTTTGCCATACGCTTTCGCCTTAACTCTGCTCGCCTTCTTCGAGGCGGCGCGAGCGCGTCGAGCCGTATTCGATCAAAGTGTCCACGTCGCTCTTCATCCGCCTGCCCCACCCGTAGAGGTTGCGCACGGCTTCGTGTTGCTCCGGCGTCAACTGGCCATACGAGCCTTGCTCAAGCAATTCTGCAAAGCCGAGAACCGAATGCAACGACGCTTCAATCTCGCGGCCCGCGTTCACGATGAATTCGCTCTTGAGCCGGTTGATGTCGAGCAACTGGCGGGCAGACGCCTGCGCGCGGGCCTGATCTTCTCTTATGCGCTCGATCTCCTGCCGCATCTCAACTTCAGTGCGACGCAGCACGTCGGCTTCAGCTCGCGCTTTAGCTTCTGCCGCCGACGCTTTGGCCAGCATCGAGCGAGCTTGATTCTCAGCGTTGCGAGCATCAGAAAGTTCTTTCTCAAGCTCTGCGAGCCGCTGTTCAAGCGAGTCAATGCGTGATTGAGCTTCGCCCGAAGATTTTTCAACATGGCTTATGTCGTTCAATACAACAAGGTGGCCAGTCATTTCGCCTTTGTTGTTGAAGATTGGCGCAACCGAAACGCTCACAGGCAACGCGGCCTGAGTCTGCGCGCCGCTCGCTTCACCAGACGATGGAAGCTGCGTAAGTTGCGTCTCGAGGCGAAGCACTTCCATACTTTGGACGACTCGATCCCACAATGCTTCGTGTGAAGTCGAAAGCGTTTCAGTAAGTTCAACCATTCGTCCAAGATGCTCGGGCGCAAGTCCAAGCCTGTCGCGCGCCGCCGGGTTGAAAAAGGTCAAGCGGCCTTCGCGGTCAACTCCTATAACCATTTCAGGCAGCGCGTTGACCATCGCCTGCGCTCGCGTTGTCGCTTCGGCCGCGCGGCGAGCCTCTTCACGCGCCGCTTCCGCATCGCGGAGCGCATTTTCAAGCGAGCGCACGTTTGAAAGCGAGAGCGACAACTGGCTCGCCACGCGGCTTGCGAATTCAATCTCTTCCTGCTGCCACTCGCGGACGCGGTCGCATTGGTTCAGGTACAAAACCGCTCTCGTTTTGCCATCTAATCTGATTGGCGCTGCAAGCTCCGAAAGAATTTGAAGCGCGCTTGCGACTTCCGCATCAACGAGCGAGCCGTCGCGAGATTCGTTTATTGCAACAGGCTCGGCTGAGGCGACAATCTGCGCGAAGGCATCCGCCTTGAAAACGGCTCCCAGAGCCGAAACTGCGCCTGCGCGATATTCATACTTAACTGGTTGAGGCTTGCCTTCGTCGTCAAGCTCTACGACAACTGCGCGGGAGACCGAGAGCGCATGGCCAAGCACTTCAACCGCAGCCTCCATCACTTCGGCGGGCGAACGCAACCGCTGCAACGCTTCAGAAAGTCCCAGATATGCGCTCTCGACTCGCAAGCGATTGCCGCGCGTGTCTGTGCTTTTCAGTATCTCTGAGATTATCGCAGCGGCAGATTTGAGCGAGCGCTCGTCGCCTTCTGTCCACGTTCGCCGCTCAGTAGTGTGCGCCTCGACGACGCCGATTGTTTCGCCGTTTGAAGAGATGGGCACGCCGAGATAAGAGCCGATGCCGCTTTCGCGAGCTTCGCGCGGAAAGATGCAGCGCGGATCAGAGGGCGCATCTTCAAGAGCAATTGGCTCGCCTTTTTCGACGATGCTGCCTGCGAGTCCCTGCCCCATCGGCAATGGAAGAAATTCTGCTGATTTCAATCCGTATGCGGCGACCATTCTAATCATCGAGCTTCCCTGCTCGACGCGCCACAGCGCGGCGCTGTCCGCGCTCACAAGCTTTGTGACTTCGCGCGCGATTGAAGCTAGCGGCTGCGGGTCGTCTAGGCAGGAAATCAATGCGCGTGAAAAATCTGCCGCGCGCGTGGCTCGCTCATCGAGCGCGAAAAGCTCAGCCCGTTCACGCTCGAACTCAAGTGCGATGGCTAATCGGTCAGCAAGCCGCGCGAGCTGATCCTGATAGCGCGAGAGCGATTCAACGGTAATGGCTTGATTGATGCCCGTAACGATGATGCCTTGCCTTGCGAACGGCCCGCGCCAGGGAATCAACATCACCTCCGCGCCGTAGCCGTGAGCAGCCGCGCTTGCTCCTGCTTGCGACTGAGCAGTGTTTTGAGAAGAGGCTCCGCTCGCTGAAGTATCCGCGTCGGACGCAGGGGCTGAGCCTGCTTGCGCGCCCGGCTGGTTAAGAGGCGATGTGGTTGCGCCCTGTTGCGATTGAGCGGGAGCGAGCCGGGTGATGCGCGGCTGGCGATATTCATTCAGGACAGACGAAGGGATAGTTTCCGGCAACTGGCTTGCTCGCAGCGCCGCCGTCTGGCCCGCGGCGAGCGGCGCATCTTTGGGGAGGATGTTTGATAATTGATCTTCCCCCTCGCGTCCGGCGTAGATTGCGAGTACAGGAACTGACAGGTGTTCGCGGAACAGGTTGGCAACTTCGCGCGCCGTCTCGGATGCATCTGCGCGGAAGTGTATCTGTTCAATTGCGGCTGCGAACTGGCGCTCTCGCTCCATCGCCATCAGCTTTTCGCGCATCTGAGCTTCTTTGGCGCGACTTCTTCGCGAGCTTCGCACCAAGAAAAAAACGATCAGGCCTAAAATAAGCACTGCGACAGCAGCCGTAATCGCAAGCACTACCGGGTTATCAATAAATCGCTTGATCTGATCAAACATGTCTCATCCTCGAAAGAAGCGTGAAGAATTATAACCCCTAACCTGTGATTTCTTAATCCGCGCGATGCGGCTGGCGGCGCTTGCTCGATGCTTCATGCAGGCGCGACAAGTCTATTCGCAAACGCGAAGGAAAAGCAACGCGAATCGAAGAGGGTGAATGAGAAAAGATTCAGAGAGAAATTGAATGTTGAAGCAATGCACTCAAGAGCTTTCTTTGCGGTATCGCTACATTAACGAAAGACAGCTTTGCTGGCCGGTGTTAGTTGTTTGATTCAGTTTCGGCGTCGTCGGAATCCTCATTAGAGCTTTCTGTAGAAAGCACGCTCTCGGAAAGAGCCAGGCAGGCCGTCAATCGGGCCTCGTTTAATTGCAACTGCTCTACTATCTGCGCGGCGCGGTCGAAATTGCCACGAGCGAGCGGGCCGAGTTCTCTCGCGGCCTGTTGTAATACCTGGACCAACTGGTTTCCACCGTAAACGACCATTTCACCGTCTTTGAAGTATTGCACATCGAACCCATTCATCACGGCTGCCGCAGCGGCAAGCTCATTGAATTGCGCAACAAGGGCTTCAATAATCGCAAAACCTCTTGCGGGATCAATCTTGCGCAAAGCTTGCGCGAGGCGAATCTGCGCGTAAAGCTGGCTGTAGCTCTGGGCTTTGTTACCCATAAGCAATTGCGCTTCACTGAAGAGCTGTAGCGCCGTCGCTCTGTCCTTTTGCTCTAAAGCCGAGGTTGCAAATTCAATCAACACATTTATTCGGTCTTCAATCGAAGGAAGACGAGGAAGCAATCTTCTCATCTCATCCAAGTTTGCACGCTCGCCTGCACGGGTCAGCTTCTGGCGGTCGAGGTTCAGCAGCATCTGGTTGCGCGCCATCGGGTCAGAGATTTTTTCATTGAGAATTTGATACGCTCGTTCCGTGTCGCCTTGATTCATGGCTTTCCATGCAGCCTGCTGATAAAGGTTATCTCGCATATCAGCGGGAGCTTTCGATATGGATTCCAACAACTCGTCAAGCGTGCCCGATTGAAGAAGCTCCCGAATCTTACCCATCGGGCCATTGACGGCTTCATTATTCTTTTCAAACTGGGCCCAGGCTTTGCAAAGCGCAGTCGCCTGCATCGGCGCGAGCTTTTCAATTTCCGCCATAAACGGTTGAAGCTGCCTGAGCATATCCATAGAATAGCCGATGTAAACCCGGCTATTAATCACATAACCGCGATATTGCAGCGAAGCAGCCTGTGTGTTGTTCAATAAAAGGGGCAAGAGAATTCCTATCAGTTCTTTCAAGTTGTCTTCACCAGGTGACACTTGCGGCTGAAACTCTGTGATGGCTTGCGTGTCGGTCTGAGTGGCTCTGGCGCGTAAGCTTTGAAGACTGCTGCGCAACATCCATAAGGCTACACTTCCTGCCGAAGGGTTTTTCACAAGGTCTTCATTTCTCAATTGATTCAATATAGCTGTTTGAAACCTGGCGGCCACAGACTTGTCTATTGATTGAAGCTTATTGAGAAGATTCATAACCTCGTGGTCGAAAGCCTTTGACAGATTCTCCTCGCCCATACGCAAGGCTTCTTCAGGGTCTTTGTTGGCGATCTGAGCGGCCAGCCTTATCTCCAATTGCGCTTCAGGATCAATCGAGCCATAGTAACGACCAGCCGAGTGCGACGGCTGACGCGTAGCTCGCAGAAAATCAAGCGCGAGCTTCGCATCGTGCTGCGAGATCATTTGAATTGCTTCGGAACGCAGCCAATTTGCGACCGTGAGTTGGACCGATTGCAATGGATCGGCAGGATCAATTTCGCCAAGAAGCTCACGAATGTATTCAGTTGCTTCTTTGAAAAGCGCGCGTGCGCGCGCTTCGTTGCGCAGCCATAACAGGTTGGCTGCGTTCAGCTGAATGCGTATTCGATTCTCTGGCAGCTTGAGTGATTTCGCGCCTTCGATCGCCTCATCAACCAGAGCGAGCGCCCTTTTCTCAATCTCTTGTCTGACCTTTGCTTGTTCTTCTGATTTTGTAGTTTGCTTTGAGAGCGGGGATTGCGCCGCGAGGGGCGAGGATACCAACTGCGAAAGCAAAAGAGACACAAATACTTTTCCGAGCAGCATAAGAATCTCCCCCGTGAGAATGAATTCTATCTTCGGTTAATTGCGGCTGTTGCCGCGCAAACGTTGCGAATCAGATTGCCAGTTGATCAGACACTTACAAAATAGAGATGTTCCCGATTGAGCAGGCTAACCGTGTTCATCTCTGCGTAGAGAAAGAGAATGATTCGACGCTCGACATTTGCAAAGAAACTGCAATGATGTTGCCGATAAGAGGGAGGCGCAATAAACTTCAGAAATAATTTCGAACCATTAGGAGGCAGCTTTGAACAAGATTGAACGTGTCATCGGCGCGCTCAGAGGCGACGAGGTAGATCGGCCTCCGTTCAGCTTCTGGTATCACTTCGGGCTTCAGCACGGGCCGGGCCGCAAGCATGCCGAAGCTGAGCTTGATTTTTATCGCGCTTACGACTTGGATTTTTTGAAGGTAATGAATGATTATCCCTATCCATTGCCCGAAGGATTAGAAGCGGTCGAAAAAGAAGACGACTGGAAAAGAATCGAGGCGGTGCGCGGCGACGCCGATTGCTGGACGGAACAACTCACTGCGCTTTCCGTGATAAACGACTCGATTGGCAAAGAGGCCCTGTTCATCGAAACCATCTTTAGCGCGTGGACCACGGCGCGAAGGATGACGCGCGCGGGCAGCCTCGCAGAATCGCGCAAGCGACACCCCGAAGCATTGCTCGCGGCTATGGACGCGATTGCGACTTCGCTTGCGAATTATGCGAAAGAGGCGATTGCGAGAGGCGCGGCTGGAATCTTTCTATCGCTCGGCGCGGCGACTGACGATGTGATGCCCGTTGAGGAATATAAAACGTGGGGGCGTCCGTTCGATTTGAAAATCCTTGAGGCTGTCAAAGATGCTCCATTCAACGTGCTGCACATACACGGAAAGCGAATTCACTTCGACGCAGCACTCGATTACCCCGCGAGTGCGATTAACTGGTCGCACTTTGCGACTGAGCCGACGCTTAAAGATGGAAAGGCGCGTTCGGGCAAAACTGTTATGGGCGGGATTGATGAAGCGACGGCGGCGCACCTGTCACCGATTGCGATGAGAGAGCAGATACGCCAATCGCTCAACGAAGTCGGAATGCGCGGAGTGATCTTAACACCGGGCTGCTCAGTTCCGACGGATACGCCTGAGCGAACCCTGCGAGCGGTCAAGACAGCTATCGCAAACTTCTAAGGCTTGATCACCTGCTCGCGTCCTTCTTTGTTGATAAGTTTCAGAAATGGGTTCGCGCCTCGCGCCAATATCTGCACATAGGTCGGGCCTGACTCGCCGCCTAAAACTAATCCCGACCCGTCCTCAGTCGTCGCGAGTTTGACGTTTGGACCGCCCTTTGAGTTGATGAGTCGCAATATCACTGTCTCTGGATACCCGGTCGTCCCATCGGGCATCTTGACCTTCGGGTCAGCCGGATGAATCTTGATGCTTGCCCGCACCCTTCCTTGATCGTCAACAATTTCAAGCTCGCGGCCACGAAGCACCGGCGCGACGCCCTGCGCCTCCGCTTTCCGATTCTGCGTTACAAGGAATATCAGCAGCATGAGATTGAGCAAGGCGAGAGCAAGAGCGAATCGCTGAGTTTTCATAATGCTTCTCCTTTGTTCCTTTTCAGACCTTAGCTTCCTGTCATTAGACGCGGCAGGCGTTGAGTCTCTTCCATGATTTAAGCCAAAAAAATCGGGACCGACGTTCGGTCCCGAAATTATCGCAGCAATTCTTGAAGCCGCAGTTAAGAAGCTATCGCAGTTCCATCAAGGAAGGCCCGCAGCCGTCGCGAGCGCGATGGGTGGCGCAGTTTGGCAAGCGCCTTCGCTTCAATCTGGCGAATGCGCTCGCGCGTAACGTTGAAGTGCTTGCCGACCTCTTCCAGCGTGCGCTCCTCGCCCGATTGATCCAGCCCGAAGCGCATTTTGATTATCTCCTTCTCGCGCGGAGTGAGTGTCGACAGCACGTCTTCGGTCAGCTCGCGGAGGTTGTTGGTAATCGCAGTCTCCGCAGGATTGGCCGAGCGGCGGTCTTCAATGAAGCTGGCAATAGTAGTTTCGCCGTCGTCGCCGATTGGTGTTTCGAGCGAAATAGGCTGTTGCGCTATCTTGAGCGCCTTGCGAACCTTCCACGCAGGCATGTCAACGCGCTTTGCGAGTTCTTCGTGAGTCGGCTCGCGCCCAAGCTCCTGCACCATCAATCGCTGAGTGCGCAGAATTTTATTGATGACCTCGACCATGTGAACCGGGACGCGAATCGTGCGACCCTGATCCGCGATTGCGCGCGTCACGGCCTGACGAATCCACCACGTCGCATAAGTCGAGAACTTGTAGCCGCGCCGCCAATCAAACTTCTCGACTGCGCGCATCAACCCGATGTTTCCCTCCTGAATCAAATCGAGAAAGTGCAAGCCGCGATTGATGTAGTTCTTCGCAATCGAGATGACAAGCCGCAGGTTCGCCTCGATCATCTCGCGCTTGGCCTGCTCGACTTCCATCTCGGATTGAATAATGGTCTGATGCGTGCGCTTGATGTCGACAGCCGATGCTGCATAACGATGTTCGATCTCGCGAATCCGCTTACGAAGAGCGCGCTGCTGTTTCTTCAACTCGTCAATATCTTTGCGGCGCTTGTTTTCAAGAGCGCGCTCGATCTTTTGAAGCTCCATCTCGGCTGCGCGAATCTGCTTCACGACGTTCTCAATTGCCTGCATGAAGCGGCGGCGCATTTCTGTGCTGAAGCTGAAGGTGCGAACGCGCCGCGACATCTCGATCAGTTGATGCGCATACTGGCGACGAAGCCTCTTCAATTTTTTGGAAGATTTCGGCTCTGCTTCAATCTTGGCCGAGAGCTTCATCAACTTGTCGTGACCTTTGACTATCTGCTCGAACTCGGCTAAGACCATCAGCCGAATCTCTTCGCGCTGCTCTTCAAGCGCCTCTTCAGCTTCAGGATCGGTCGTAACATCAACGACGTCCTGTGGATTAATCTCGCCCTCAAGCAGTTGTTTGTAGAGAATATCTATCTCTTCGATTGTGATGAACGAGCGCGACAGCGCCTTGTAGATACGCTTGTTGCCACGCTCGATTCGTTTTGCGATGCGAATCTCATCCTCACGCGTGAGCAGAGGGACCGAACTCATCTCGCGCAGGTACAATCTCATTGGATCGAGTGATTCGTCCTTGCCCGGTTCAAGGTCAACATCAACCTCGTCCGCTGCCTCCTCGATAATTTCGGGGGTCTCCTCCTCTTCGACGCTGACGGAATCCCAGAGCGACTCGGCCTCGCCCTCATCAATCTCCGCCACAACGCGTTCGAGGTCAACCGACGGGCCGAAATCCTCGTGCCCCTCTTCGGTGCTCCCAATGAGCAAATCTTTATCCATCCTGCTTTTCATTTCAGCCTTTCGTCATCCACCTGTATGATTCCGAACTAAAAGGCGCCCTCATTGAGCGGCGCCCCTGCTTATTGTCAACGCGAAATAATGGTTGACATCCTGTAATGCAATACATAATATAACATGTAACTACTAATAATACAAGATAATTAGGCAAGTAGCTAGATGCAAGGACAAGGTGAAGGGATGTCTTCAGACGAGAAGTTAAATGGCGCGAAAGCAGATATTTACGAGCAACTAACGACGGCTCGGAATTATTTGCGGACGTTAGATGATTTCTACGCGCGCGCGGCGGCTGAGCATAACACTACTTTTGAGCATTACCAGGTTTTACTCGCAGTGCATTGTTTGGGTGAGACAACCGTGCCGTTGAGGGTTCTGGCAGAGCATCTGGTGAGGGATAGGACGGCGACAGGCCAGCTTTGTAAGCGTATGCAACAGTTAGGATTATTGGAACTAACATATGAATCAAACTCGCACAGGCCGCAATTGCTCGTCTCGCTGAGCGAGCGAGGCAAAGAAGTCCTCAAAGCGATAACAGAGGACGGACTTAGAAATCGCGACCAGTATTTGAACACACTGCCAGCCGATAAGCGCATATATCTGGCCGAGGCAGTTCGGTTCTCCTGGCTCGAAGGTTTGGAACAGACTACAGCGTTTAGCAGCCCTAAGACCTTGACCGGTCATTGATAAAACTGGCTTCTGGGAAAGAAATTATCTTGCGAATCTACGAGATCAACACGCGCGTTCATTGTCAGAGTTTTGACCAAATAAGCAAAAACGAATTAGCTGCTATTAACAATCTAGGCTTCGATGCCATATGGCTGATGGGCATATGGCAGATAAGCGAGGGGGCAAGGCGCGTCTCGAAGATTGTTTCAGACGAATTCGACGGCTCGCCCTACGCAGTTCCATCCTACAAATTCAACCGCGAGCTTGGCGGAAAAGGGGCCTTCGCTTCGCTGGTCAAGCGCGCTCACTCTGCGAGATTGAAGGTCATAGTTGATTTCGTTTCAAATCACATGGCGATTGACTCGCCTTGGATTGACAAGCATCCTGAGTTTTTCATCCGCAGCAACCCGGCTGCGCGCAAGCAATCAACTGCCGATTTCTTCCTGCATCCTTCGGGCGAAGTAATCGCATTCGGGCGCGATCCGTACTTTCCGCCCTGGCACGACACGGCGCAACTCAATTACACGAACGCGAAGCTGCGAGCGCGGATGATTGAAACGCTCAGGTGGATAAGCCAGCACGCCGATGGGGTCCGGTGCGATATGGCAATGCTTGTGATGCGCGACTACATCCGAAAGCAATGGTATCCGCTCGCGCCTGCTGCCTGGTTTGACGCGAAGATGCCCGGCGAGTTTTGGGATGAAGCCATCAGCGCAGTCAAAAAAGAGAGGCCGGATTTCATATTCATCGCCGAAGCCTATTGGGATAAGGAGCAGGACCTAATCAAGCTAGGCTTTGACCTCGCCTACGAAAAAAAGTTGTATGACGGGCTTATTCACCACAATTCAAAACAGGTGATAGAACGCCTGGCGAGGCCGGAGAGCGAGCTGCGCAGCTCGCTCTATTTCATAGAAAACCACGATGAGCCGCGCGCTGCATCCGTCTTTACCAGATCAAACAACGTGGCTGCGACAGCCTTGATGCTTTCGCTTCCGGGATCGTCGCTGATTTACGAAGGACAAATGGAAGGCAAGCGCGAGCGGCTGCCCGTTCAGCGCATCAAGCCGCTGACGGAAGAAACGCCCGATCTGGCGTTGAAAGAATCATACGAGCAGATTCTCAAAGTCACTTCTGACAGCGTGTTCAAAGGCGGTTCGTTTATTCCTTTTGACACCGGCTCGCGCGGCATTGTCTCTTTCATAAGGCAAACCGATGAGCGGACAATCGCATACATCGGCCAAGTTGGCGAAGCCTCGACACGGTTCAACTCGCTGCTGCTCGATATATCGCCGCTTGCGAAAGCTGCTCGTGCGCAGAAGCATTTGCTTGTAAAAAATCTCCTCTCACAATCCTCGATCATAATCGAAGAGAGCGGCGGCGCGTTTCGCATACTGCTGAATCATCTAGGCGTTGACGATGAAACCGCTTTCTGTCTGCTTGAAGCAACCGCGCCAAAGTAGCCTTTCTTGACAAGCCAAGAATCGCGGGATTATAGTCGCCATTTATGCGAAGCAAGAATTTCCACACGGACGCTCGCCCCGAAATTCACAGCACAACAATACTCGCAGTGCGCAGAAACAATCGAGTCGCTGTCGTGGGCGACGGTCAGGTGACGTTCGATAAAACGATCATGAAATCGGGCGCGCGAAAAGTGCGCCGCCTCTACAACGACAAAATCATCGCGGGATTCGCAGGCTCAACCGCCGACGCCTTCACTCTGTTCACCAGATTCGAAGCCAAGCTCGAACAGTATCACGGCCAGTTGATGCGCGCCGCCGTAGAACTCGGCAAGGAGTGGCGCACCGATAAGTACCTCCGCCACCTCGAAGCTCTGCTAATCGTCGCTGACGAAAAAGCGTCGCTCGTCCTGTCGGGCGGCGGCGATGTGATTGAGCCGGACGATGGCGTTGTGGCGATAGGATCGGGCGGTCCCTTTGCGACGGCGGCGGCGCGCGCGATGATTCGTCACACGAACATGGAAGCGAAAGAGATTGCCATCGAGGCGATGAAGATCGCGGGCGAAATTGACATCTACACGAATTCAAATCTCATAATTGAAGAGTTATAATCTAGCATCCGGTTTTAACCGTCGAACCGCCATTGATACACAATTATGGTTATCTATCTTTCAGGTGAAGTCGAACAACAACGCAAGCTCGACGAGATGACTCCGCGCGAGATCGTGCAGGAGCTTGACAAGTACGTAGTCGGCCAGCACGCCGCAAAGCGCGCGGTGGCAATCGCTCTGCGCAACCGCATTCGTCGTCAGAAGCTGCCGCCTGAGCTTGCGCAGGATGTTATTCCTAAAAACATCATAATGATCGGCTCGACCGGCATCGGCAAAACCGAAATCGCGCGCAGGCTCGCACGGCTTTCAAATTCGCCTTTCCTCAAAGTCGAAGCCTCGAAGTTTACGGAAGTCGGCTACGTTGGGCGCGACGTTGAATCAATGATTCGCGACCTCGTCGAGATAGGCATTGACCTTGTGCGCGAAGAGAAGATCGCAGAAATCGCTGACAAAGCGGAGCAGAACGCGGAAGAGCGAATGCTCGATCTGCTGCTGCCGCGCTCACGCCAGATGGAAGACACTGAAGGCGACACAAACCTTGAACAATTCGAGCGCACGCGCGAAAAGCTCCGCCAGCAGTTGCGCGAAGGCCGCTTGAATGCTCGCATCGTCGAGCTTGAAGTTCAGGAGCGGAACGCGCCGGGACACTTTGAAATCTACACGCCGCAGGGCATCGAAGAGATGGACATAAACCTGCGCGATATGTTTCCGAATATGTTCGGCGGTCGCCCCAAACAGCGCAAGATGCGCGTTGACGAAGCGATGGAATATCTCACTCAAGAAGAAGAGCAAAAGCTCATTGACATGGATCAGGTCGCCCGCGCGGCAATCGAGCGCGTCGAGTCATCCGGCATAATCTTCCTCGACGAAATAGACAAAATCGCGGGGCGCGAAAGCGGGCAGGGACCGGATGTTTCGCGCGAAGGCGTGCAGCGCGACATCCTGCCGATTGTTGAAGGAACAACCGTCAACACGCGCTACGGCATGGTGAAGACAGACCATATACTCTTTATGGCGGCGGGCGCGTTCCATGTGTCGAAGCCGTCTGATTTGATACCTGAGCTTCAAGGCCGCTTCCCTATTCGCGTTGAGCTGAAGCCGCTTACGGTTGAGGATTTCAAGCGGATTTTGACCGAGCCTAAGAACTCGCTCGTTCGTCAATACAAGGCGCTGCTTGAAACCGAAGGCATCGAGCTTTCGTTCACCGAAGACGCGATTGATGCAATTGCGCGATTTGCGTTTTCCGTGAACGAACAGACCGAAGACATCGGCGCGCGCCGACTGCACACGATCATGGAGACGCTGCTCGATGAATACTCATTTGAGGGACCTGATCTCAAGGATAAGAACGTCGTGATTGACTCGGCCTACGTTCAAAAGCAACTGGCCGAGATCGTGAAGAACGAAGACCTCAGCCGGTACATCCTTTAGAAGGCAAAAGGCAAAAGGCAAAGGGCAAAAATAAGTAGCCCCGCTGCTAAGCCGACGAGAGATTTGATGCCGCGATTGATCCGCCACTTTTGCCTTTTGCCTTTTGCCTTTTGCCTTATCGCCTGCGGCAAGGTCGGCGCGCCCATCCCGCCATCGCGCATCACAGAACGCACGGCAGAGCTAACTGCAATTCAGCGTGGAGGTGAAATCATCCTCACCTGGCCCGCGCCCGCGCTAGTTCAAAAAGAGTCGAGCAGCGCCTATATCGCTCGCGCCGAAGTCTATCGGCTCATTGAAAGACGCAATGAAGAACCTGTGCTCGATGCGGATGACTACGAAGAATCGGCGCAGATGATTGGCTTCATTGATCGCGCAAAGATCGAAGCTCAGGCGAAAGCCCTCGGCCATTTAGAATTCAGGGATTCAGTCAATCTAAGCCAGCCTGCGCAATTGGCTAACCTTCGCCTGCGCTACGCCGTGCGCTATGTGAACAAGCGCGAGCAACACGCCGCGTTTTCCAATACCGTTTCGATAGAGCCAGCACCCGGCATCGCATTGCCTCCAACGAACCTTGCCGCAACAGCTCCCGCTCAGGATGAAGTTTTAATTTCATGGAGCGCACCCGAAGCGAACGTTGATGGCTCGCAGCCTGCATCAATCATCGGTTACAACATCTATCGCAGGAAGGCGAAGAGCGCGCTCACGGGCGAGCGATTGAACTCTGATCCAATTGCCGAAACGAGTTTCACCGACAAGGATTTCGAGTACCAGATGGATTACGTCTATACTGTTCGCGCAGTGTCGCAGGGACCGAACGGATTGATTGAAAGCGCCGATAGTCTTCCTTTACAGTTCACGCCCGTTGATCGCTTTGCGCCAGCCGCGCCCGACCCTGTTTCAATCGCGTCAGCCAATGGAGTAATCAGTCTCTTCTGGCCGAGCAACTCTGAGCGCGATGTCGTCGGCTATAACGTCTATCGCGCAGCTTCAGCCGACGCTGCAGAAAAAGATTGGATCAAGCTCACCGCTCAGCCGATAACGACGACGACGTACCACGATGACCGCGTCGTCGTTGACCAGACGTATTATTACAGGGTCACGGCTGTTGACCGCTTCGATAATGAGAGCGCGCCGTCTAAGATTGTGAGCGAAACCGCTCACCCTTGAACCAGCTTGCGTCAAACCGCGCCTCTTAGCGTAGAATGGAAGTACAGACATTTCGAAAGGATCGCGCGAGTTTCATCGGAGGTGAACTCGATGTCTTTGAGACGAGTTGTTGTAACCGGAATGGGAGCCGTCAGCCCGAACGGCATTGGCCGCGAAAGATTTTGGCAAGCCACTCGAAACGGAGTGAGCGGGACCGGACCAATCACACTCTTTGACGCATCGAAACTTTCCTGCCGCGTCGCCGCTGAAGTCAAAGATTTCGACTTCGACCGCTACATCACAAAAAAAGATAAAGACCGAGTGCAACGCGCCGTGCCGATGGCTTTCTTCGCCACAGAAGAAGCAGCCGAAGACGCTCAGATAGATTTCGAGTCGCTTTCAACTGACGAGCGCGAAAAGATCGGTGTGGTTGTCGGCACGGGCGCGGGCGGCATTGAATTCGCCGAACGCCAATACAAGCAATATTATGATCGCGGCGACCACGATACTGCCTATCGCCGCGTCAGCCCTTACTCAATCGTCGCATCGTTTGTCGGAATGATCTCAAGCGAAATCAACATGCGCTTTCGCCTTCACGGCATGAGCCATGTCGTCTCGACCGGCTGCACAAGCTCGACAGATGCGCTTGGATACGCTTGGAATGCGATTCGACTGGGACAGATTGAAACTGTTGTCACGGGCGGGGTCGAAGCCTGCATAACGTTCGGCCTGATGACCGCGTTTTGTCGAATGGGAACCGTGACGACCCGGTGGAACGATGAGCCGCATCGCGCATCGCGTCCGTTCAACGCGGACCGCGACGGGTTCGTTCTTGGCGAAGGCGCGTGGATTTTGATCCTCGAAGAACTCGAACACGCCATCAAGCGAGGCGCAAACATTTATGCGGAACTCGTCGGCTACGCTTCGACCTGCGACGCTTATCATCGAGTGCAGATTGCGCCGACCGGTCACGACGCCGCGCGTGCAATGCGGATGGCGGTGGAGAGCGCGGGCCTTTCGATGGATGAGATTGATTACCTGAACCTGCACGGCACAGCCACGAAGATAAATGACCGGACGGAGTCGGCAGCGGTGCGAATTGCCTTCGGCGACCGCGCAAAGAATATTCCCACCAGTTCCACCAAATCAATGATAGGCCATCCGCAGGGCGCGTCGGGCGCGGCTGGCGTTGTCGCCACGCTTATGGCGATGAAGCACAATTACGCCCCGCCAACGATCAACATTGAGACAAGCGATCCCGAATGCGACCTCGATTATGTTCCGAACACAGGACGAGAAGCTCGCATTGATGCCGCGCTGTGCAACTGCATCGCCTTCGGCTCGAAGAACTCTGCGCTCGTCTTCAAAAAGTACGAACACGCTGAAGCCTGAATTAATGTCTTTGTCCGATACGCGCTGTTGCAAATTCGTACTCACAGCCCGGTAATCAAACCTCTTGCTGCCGCCTCTGACAACCGAATGACCGCCCGCCGCAAAAATACTCTGCTGTATTTTGTATTCCAGCTATGGCATCGCTATTGCCAATTATTGATTGATTGAGCGGTGTATTTTTTGAGGGATTTGCCTGCTCTGATTATATAAGACGCTTGCTGTCCCATCGCAAAAGTTGAAGGGCGAAGATTGATGTGTGTCGAGGGGCTAAAGATGAAATTCGCGCTTCCAATTTTCATTTTGATAATCGCACTTGCTACAGGCACATTCGGCCAAACCCGCTCTGTTGCAAGGCTTGGCGAAAGAAAGCCCGCGCCCGCGCGTTACAGGATCAATCCGACCGAAAGCCGCTTTATGGTCGAGGCGTTTTCGGGCGGGATTTTGTGGTTTCTTGGGCACGATCATCATTTCGCCATCCGTGATTTTTCAGGAGAAGCTGAAGCCACTGCGGGAACGCTCACGCCTGCATCGCTTCAAATGACGGTCAAAGCCGCATCTCTAGAAGAGACGGGCAGGAATTTCACCGAGCAGCAGAAACAGATTATTAACAACGGTGCGCGCAAGGAAGTGCTCGAAGCCGACAAGTATCCCGACATAGTTTTCAAAAGCACAGACGTTAAAGCGAAGAAGATGACCGAAAACCAGTTTGAAGCCGAAATCGGCGGCGACCTTACACTGCACGGAGTCACGCGCCATATAACGATTCCCGCGCGCGTTATGCTCAACGGCGACACGCTTCACGCGAGCGGAGAGTTTTCCGTCAATCGCAGTGATTACAACGTCAAGACTCATTCGATCAAAGCTGGCACGATTCGCGTGAGGAACAAAGTTAAGTTCACGTTCGACATCGTAGCAAACCGATATTGAATTCATACCGAGCAAGGAGGTTAAAGCAATGATTAGTCACAGGGAGTTTACAAACACAGCCTACGATGCGCCGAGAGAAAGAGAGATCAAAGTCGGGCATCCGATCTACCGCAAGGCGGCCTATGCGCTGCTGCGTGTCACGATGGGCTTGGTCTTTCTGGCTACAGGCATCGGGAAATTCCTGATGGGCGTAGGCATGTTTGCTGCCGGGTTGCAGCAGCAGTTCACGGGCAAGCTGCCTGCGGTTCTGGTCGGGGCGTTTGGCTACGCGCTGCCTTTCATCGAAGTGCTGGTCGGCGGGTTGTTGTTGCTTGGTCTGTTCAATGTCTTCGGATTGATTATTGGAAGCCTGCTGATGATGGCGCTCACCTTTGGCACTATGTGGAAAGGCGACCCGGCAACGACGGCGCACAATCTCTCTTACGCGTTGATATTTTTCATACTGTTGTGGTTGTCGGAGTACAACGGCTATTCGATTGACCATCTGCGTCGAGGAAGGTAGAGAAGTTGATCGCGCGACGTAGAAGCGCTGGCACATGCATTGCTATTGTTGATTTCGTTCCTGCCATGTTAATTCATGGCCGGAGGAAAGATATTATGAGAATGACGAAGCTCACGTTGTTGATTGCAATGCTCGCGCTCGCGGCAGCAACGTTCGGGTGCAAAGGCAGCAGCCAGCAAAGCAACACCAATCAGGCTCAAGTGAAGGCCGACAACTCGACCGTCACGCTTGATGAAAAAGAAGGATACAAGACCGAAGTAAGAGCATTTCCGTCGGGCGATATTGCTAAGGTGACGCGCGTGACGCGCCCGAACGGCAATCGCGTTGTGCTTGTTGAATACCGCGACAACCCGCAACCCGTCGAGGTTAAAGACCCCGATATTATTGACCGCGCGATGGACGCGACCGCAGATGAACTGAAAGCAGCGGCGGGCGCGGCCAAAGGCGCAGGCGCTACGGTCGGCGATAAGGCCGAAGACGTTGCGGGCAAAGTCGGTGAGGGCGCAAAGCAAGCGGCTTCGGAAGCAAAAGACGTTGCTGCGGATGCGGCTGAAGCGACTGGCAAAGCCGCTAAGAAGACCGGAAAGGCTGTGAAGAAACTCGGCGATAAAATCAAATGACGAAATCGAGTTCCTGCCTCGCGTCTGTTTGATAACCTTGCGAGGCGCGCCCGTCTCAAGGTATCTGGGGGGAGTCTTGAGACGGGCTTTTTGTTTCAGGTTATGCTCGATTCCTTCTCGCGCTGGTTTATAATCACGCTATGCCTGTTAACAATTTCGACGACGTAATCAGACTATGGAAAGAATCTGCCCGGTACTGGGATAAACACTCAGGAATAATCCGCGAGATGCTCGCGCCGCTCACACGCGCGCTCATTGAAGCAGCGGCAATCGGGGAAGGTCAATCGGTTATTGACATCGCAGGCGGCACGGGCGAGCCTTCGCTTGCTATAGCAGAGCGTGTCGGGGCGACGGGCTACGTCATCTGCACGGACGCTGTAAGTGAGATGCTCGATGTCGCTGAACGCGAAGCTGCGCGGCGCGGCCTTTCAAATATCAAGTTTCAACAGGCTCTCGCAGGCTCCCTGCCATTCGACAATGGATCATTCGATCGGGCTGTGAGCAGGCTCGGCGTGATGTTCTTCCCCGACCCGCGCGGCGCGATTCGAGATATACTGCGAGTGCTGAAACCGGAAGGACGAATTGCGCTTGCCGTCTGGGCAAAGAAAGAGATGAATCCATTCTTTTATCTCGTAAGCGATATAATCTCGCGCTACATCGAGTCTCCGCCCGAAGACCCAGACGCGCCGGGCGCGTTTCGATTCGCAGAGCCGGGCAAGCTCGCGCGCGTGGTTGAAGAGGCCGGAGCGATTGACGTAAGCGAGCGCGCGTTTGAGTTTAAAATTGATGCGAGTCTCAGGCCCGAAGATTTTTGGCCCGTGCGACTGGAGTTGAGTGACACGCTCAGAGAGAAAGCCGCGCGGCTTTCGTCAGACCATCTCGCAGCAGTTGCCGAAGATGTCAAGCAAGCAGCCTTTCCCTACTTCACTGGCGACGGGATCAGCTTTCCGGCTCGGGCGATAATCGTCGCGGCGACAAGGCCGCTTCGTTAGACCGGATCTAAGCATTAATACGTGCCTTCGCTTGCTCTCTTGAATTCCCGCGCCGGAATTTCCGACTTTTCTTCTTCGATCTACATCCTAACTTCGAGGCGGATCGCTTAAAACGGCGATAGTGAATCAACAAAGACTCAATCGAGCGTTTTGATGCCTCGATAGCTGTCCTCCCGCCGATGCCCATAGCGCATCGGCTATATAGGCCGGGCCGCGACTTGACAGGCAACCCACCATTCGCACTCGCGCCAGAGTCGCAGCCCGGCTCTTTTTAACCTTTGCAATTTCCATTTGTTGGGCGGCTATCGAGAACTTCGCGAACCATCCGCCCCAGATCTGCCAAGCTGTAGGGTTTCTGCAAAAGGGCAGCGCCCTTCTCCTGAATCAATTCCAGATCGAGTTTTTCAGATGCGTACCCGGTCATGAAAATAATCGGCGCGGCGCTGCCGCTCGCGCGCACGCGCTCGCAAACGGCCCGCCCTCCCATTCGCGGCATCACCACGTCAAGAAGCAGAATATCAATTACATCTTTCATAGCTTCAAAGAGTTTCAAAGCTTCCTCTCCATCCGAAGCCATCACAACGCGGTAGCCGAGCCGCTCAAGCGCAGTTCGCGAAAGCTCGCGCAATATCTCCTCATCTTCCGCCACAAGTATTGTCTCTCTGCCGCCGCGAATCTGAGGCTGCAAAGCGGGAGAATCTTCTTCGTGGCTGCGGTCGTCGGCTGGCAGCAAAATCTCGAACGTGGTCCCGCGCCCCGGCTCGCTCGTTACGTTTATGAGTCCGTCATGCTGTTGAACGATTCCGTAAACGACCGACAGGCCAAGCCCGGTCCCCTTTCCCATCTCCTTCGTCGTGAAGAACGGCTCAAAGATTCTGTAAAGAGTGTCCTGGTCCATTCCGACTCCCGTGTCTGTGATGGCCATTCTGGCGTACTTGCCCGGCCTCGCCCACGGATTTTCGCGGCAAAATGTTTCATCGAACGTCACGTTGCTCGTCTCAATCGTCAGCAAGCCGCCCCTCGGCATGGCATCGCGCGCGTTGACGGCCAGGTTCATTATCACCTGCTCAAGCTGTCCCGCGTCGGCATAGACCTGTTCGAGCGCGGGCGTCAATTTGAGAGCTATCTCAATGTCTTCACCAATGATGCGCCGCAGCATCCTGGTTAAATTGCCAATAGTATCGTTGAGGTTTATGGTCTTGCGAACCAGAGCCTGTCTGCGGCTGAATGCAAGCAACTGCCTTGTAAGCGTCGCCGCGCGCTGGCTCGCGGAAAGCATCTCGGACAGATTCCTCTGCAACGGATGATTGGCGTCGAGCTTGCTTTGGGTCAACTGGCCGAAGCCGATAATGGCCGTAAGCAGGTTATTGAAATCGTGGGCCACGCCGCCAGCCAGCCTTCCGATTGATTCCATCTTCTGCGCCTGAAGCAACTGGGCTTCCAGCCGCTGCCGCTCAGCCTCGGCCAGTCTTCGCTCGCTTATGTCGCGAGCTATGCCCTGAACTCCGCATGGCTCGTCTCCTTCAAGTATCAGGTTCATGCTGACTTCGAGTGGAAGCGACCTGCCGTCTTTGCAGATTATCTCCATCTCACAGGTCGCGCCTGTATCATCGCCCGCGATCTTTCTTGCGATGCTTTCGGTGACGAGCGCAAGGTAGCCCGGCGCGACTACCTGCGCTATGTTCATCCCCGCAATCTCCTCGCGACTGTAGCCAGTCAGTTGCTCGCCCTTGCGGTTCAACGCCGTGAAATTCCCCTCCAAATCATGCATGTAGATGATGTCATTCGCAGACTCGAAAAGATCGCGGAAACGAAGCTCGGCACGCTTCAACGCTTCCATCGTATTCTTTCGCTCGGTTATGTCCTCAGAAACAGAGAGTACAAAGACCTGATTATTAATCCTGAGTATGTCACCAGAGAAGATTATGTCGCGCACCTCGCCGCTTTTTGTGCAGGCTTTATATTCAAGGCCGCGGATCATTCCATGCTCTTTCAGAAGCCGGGCAATTATCCCTCCCTGTCGCGGGTCAGCCCATAATTTCAACTCGGCGGGGCTGCAGCCTATGGCCTCTTCGCGACTGTAGCCGGTGGCCCGCAGAAAGCTCTCGTTGACGTTGATATACTGGCCGCTTTCGAGCAGGTTGATGGCCATCGGGTAGGGATTCGCATCGAAGGCTTTAGAGAAAAGCTGCTGGCTGTTGCGCAGAGCCTGCAGGACATTATTTCGCTGTCGCTCAATCTCTTTCTCGCGTAAAGCCCGCACAACGGCGGGACCAAGTCGCTTCAGGTTCGGCTTCAAGACGTAATCCGTAGCTCCTGCCTTCAGGCTTTCAATCGCCGCCTCTTCGCCCAACGCCCCTGAAACCAAAATGAATGGCGTGTCCCTATCGCGTTCAAGAGCTATCTTCAGGGCGCTTATGCCGTCAAATGATTGCAAACAGTAGTCGGCAATTATCAGGTCGTACCGGGAATTGTCTAAGTGCGCGATGAATTCGTCGCGGGTTTCCACGCGCTCGAAGTCGCACGAAAAGCCTGCCTCTTCTAACGTTGCGACTTCGAGCTTTGCATCCTCGGGGCTGTCTTCCAGCATTAGTATGTGTAACTTTTGCGCCATGATTTTTTCTCCTTATTTGCGCAGCGAAACATGCTTTAAGCCGATTGCTTGCTGCGCGGGGCGAAACACCTATTCAACCATTGGGCCCGCTAGTTCTTTCAACGCTGGAGCGACTTTTTTCAGAGCTTCTTCGAGAGCCGCAAACGCGTCGTCCGCTCCGGCCATCTCATTCAGGCGGCCAATCGCTTCCAATCGGCGCGCCGCCTGAACAACATTCTTCAATTCAAGTTGAGCCGCCTCTCCCTTCAGCGTGACTGCCGTGCGCTGAAGCTCCGCGCTGTCGCCTCGCTCAACTGAATCGCGAATACTCGATAGAAGCTTCGGGTACTCGCGCAGGAAGAGAGCAACGAGCGTCTGCAAAAGCTCAGCGTCGCCATCTGTGGCAACAAGCATCGCTTCGCGATCAATCCCACCATTCCCCCAGCGGATGTCAGTCTCGTCCTCATCATGCGGCTTCAACATCAGGCTTTCGAATGTGCGGAACAACTCATCAGCGCGAACGGGTTTCGGCAGATAAGCGTCCATTCCCGCTTCGAGGCAACGCTCGCGGTCGCCCTTCATGGCATGAGCGGTAAGCGCCACAATGGGGATGTGATTGCCCGTGCTCACTTCTCTCTTGCGAATAACTTCAGTTGCCTCAAACCCGCCCATCACAGGCATCTGAACGTCCATCAGCACAATGTCAAAACTCTCTTCGTCGAGCAGGTCGAGCGCCTCCCTTCCGTTATTTGCAACTCTGACCGAGTAGCCCCGCTTTTCGAGCAGACGCAGAATTAAGTGCTGGTTCACGGGATTGTCTTCAGCCAGCAGTATGCGAAGGCGGCTGTCGGATTCGCGCAGCGAGTGGCGAGTGACGAGAGTCTGTTGCTGCTCTCGGCTGACCGAACCATTCAATACATCCTCGATTGCTCTTAAGAGCTTCGATTGCGCGATTGGCTTTGGCAGGTAAGCGGCGACGCCAAGCTCGCGACATCGCGCAGCATCGCCGCGTCTTCCGCCCGATGTCAGCATCATCACTTTTGGGCGCATCGCCTCTTCGCCTGAAAGAATCCGTTCGGCTATCTCGAATCCGTCCATAACGGGCATGAGTGAGTCGAGCAGAACGAGGCCGAAGGGCTGGCCTGAGCGCTTTGCCAGTTCCATCGCCTGAAACGCCTCTGTGCCGCTGCTCGCCGTTGCCGCATTGATTCCCCAGGCGCGGAGCATCTCTTCGAGTATTCGCCGGTTCGTGGCGTTGTCGTCAACGATGAGCGCCTTCAATCCCTGAAACTTCATCTTCGGCGGGCGAAGGATTGGAGCGGGCGCTGGCCCGAGCGATTGGAATCTCGCGGTGAAGTAAAATCTGCTGCCGTGACCTTCTTCGCTTTCGAGCCAGATGCGCCCGCCCATCATGCGGGTCAACTGCGAGGCGATAGCCAGCCCCAGCCCCGTGCCTCCGTAAGTGCGCGTCGTCGAGCTGTCGGCCTGAGTGAATGCCTCGAATACATGTTCCTGTTTCTCCTCTGGTATGCCTATCCCGGTGTCCGTGACGGTGAAGCGCAACGTCACGTCGTTGTCGGTCTGAGACTCTACGGCGACCTCAAGCGAGATTTCTCCGCGCTCGGTGAATTTGATGGCATTGCCGACCAGGTTAACGACTACCTGTCGGAGGCGGCCCGGGTCGCCCATGAGCCGATCGGGCACGCCCTCTTCGATTTGGTAGATCAATTCCAACTCCTTTTCGCCAGCGCGAATCGCCAGCATCTTCACCATATCGTCAATGCTGTTACGAAGGCTGAAATCTATCGATTCAAGATCGAACTTGCCCGCCTCTATCTTCGAGAAATCGAGTATGTCGTTGATGATCGCAAGCAGCGAGTCTGCCGATTGTTTCACCATCTCAAGATACTCGCGCTGCTCATCGGTCAACTCGGTATCGAGCGCAAGCTCAGTCATTCCGATTATGCCGTTCATGGGTGTGCGAATCTCGTGGCTCATGTTGGCGAGAAACTCTGACTTCGCGCGGGAGGCTGCTTCGGCTGCTTCTTTGGCTCTGCACAATTCGCGCTCGGCCTTGCGTTTTTCGGTTATGTCTTCCAGACTTCCCTGATAACAGACAATCTCACGGGCGGAGTTGTATACTATCCGGGCGTTTTCGCGCACGATTATCTTCGAGCCGTCGCGCCGTCTCCAGACCGACTCCAATCCCTTTATCTCGCCGTCGCGCTCGAGGCGCTCGCGAAATTGCTTCCGCGAATAATCTGCCTCGAAGTATTCTTCAAGATTGCGCGTAACCAGCTCTTCAAGCGAAGGGTAGCCGAGCATCCGAAGAAGCGCAGGGTTGGCATTTAGTATGCGGCCATCGGGCGTTGTGCGATAAACGCCTATGGGAACATTCTCGAACAAGAGCCGGAACTGTTTTTCACTTTCGCGCAGCGCCTCGTCTGCCTGCTTGCGCTTGATAGCCATAGCGACCTGATCCGAAACGAACGCGAGCACCTGTATCTCGTCGTCGCTATAAGTTACCCCTTCGGTATAACTTTGAACGACCATCGCGCCCAGAACCTGAGAATCAACTTTGAGCGGGACGCCCATCCAGTCAACCGGCGGCGACCCGATTAATTCAGCCTCGCTCTCGCTTATGAGTTCCTGAAGTTTCTCCGGCGTTGCGTGAAGCGGCTCGCCCTTTGCGAGCACGTAGTCGGTCAATGATTTGCCCCGCTTTCGCGGAGACGGCGTTGCGTCTTTCTCATCAACAAAGTATGGGAAGGCAATCGTCTCACTTGCCTTGTCATAAAGAGCTATGAAGAAATTATTGGCATGCATAAGCCCGGCAATCAAAGAGTGAATCGAACTTAATATCTCTTCGAGACTGGTTGCGGAATTGGCCGCCTCAGAGATTCTATAGACTACCGATTGAATCTTCTCTGCCCGCTTCTGCTTTGTTATGTCTCGAATGACCGCGATGACTTTATCGGTCCCGCAAGCGACTATGCGAGCCTCTCGCGCCAACTTCTTGCGTCCAACATAGAATTCGGCTTCCATCACCTGCATCTCGCCGGTAGCGAGCGCCTGATGGATGCGGCTCAGTAGCTCTTCTCCAATCTCAGGGCCATACGCATCGGCGACGGAAGCCCCTATCAGACGGCTTGAGTCAGCAACGGCGACGTATCCGCGAGGCACCATGACATCGAGGATGACGCCTTCGCGGTTTGCCATCGCTATGGCATCGGGCAGGGCTTCGAGCAGGGCGCGGTTGCGCTCCTCGCTCTTTCTCAAGGATTCTTCCGCCATCTCGCGCTCGACGATCTGCGCGGCCAGTTGCTCGTTGGCGGCTGCGAGGGCCGATGTTCTTTCAAGAACACGCCGCTCCATCTCCTCGTGAGCCTTGCGCAGCGCGTCCTCTGCTTGCTTTCGATCCGAGATGTCAATCATCGCGCCGATCATTCGCACGGGATTGCCTGTGTCGTCATAGATTACATAAGCGCGATCATAAACGTTGGCGTAAGAGCCATCGGCGCGACGGAAACGGTATTCGCCCGACCAGAATTTTTCGCGCTTTTCAATCATCGCCTGAGATGCCGCTTTCATCCGCTCTCTATCGTCGGGGTGTATATGGTCGGCCCACCAGTCGGGTATCATCTGAACGCTATTTCTTGCATGCCCGAATTCTTTCTCCATAGCTTCGTTGAACCAGATTTCACCCGTCACCATATTCCAGTCCCAAATTATGTCGTTCGTCGCTTTGGCAACCAGCTCGAACCGCTCATTGCTTTCGCTCAAACTTTGCCCCGCCTGTAAGCGCCTGACATCGGTCTGGTTCAAGATGCGCGCAACTGAAAGGATGATTATCGAGAGGATAATGATTGTAGATGCAACGTGCAGTGAGAGACCCAGTTCCTTTGAATATAATTCCGCTTGCTCGCTCTTCAGCCTCAACCAGCCAATAACCACAATCACAAGGATGACAAATGGAAGCAATCGGCGCGCGAGTATTCCTCCAACAGCGTCGCTTGCGAAGATTGAAAATGGTCCCTGCTCAGGACGCGCGCAGAGCATGCCTGCGCACAACAGAAAAAAGCCGATCACAGTGTGCAAAGCCGTCGGCGTGTAGGAGGCGATTCTGTAAAGTGATTCAACTCCATAAACGTATCCTGTCAGGCCGAGAAAGGCGCATAGAAGCGGAGCGAAAATGAGAAACTGGCGCAACGCCGCCCGGCGAACGTTCCAGATTAAAAGGCCTGTCCCAAGTAACGCGAAGTTCAATGCTGTAAGTGGAGACATGCGGCCCGGATGAGAGGTACTGACGGCGTCAGGCGCATCTTTGAGCAGAAGCTCGTCTATCCCGAAATCGCAGTTGAAAAGGTACTGGCTCAGCGAAAGCAAGCCAATAACGGCGACAACGCTTGCGCACGCGCTCGCGATGGCGCGAAGCCATCTGTTGGATTGCTTATTCAGCAGTAGCCACAGCGACAATCCGAGCAGAAAGAAAGAGAGCGATGTATTGAACTTCATCGTAGCAAAGAAGGGGTAGATGCTCTTGACCGTTGAAATATCAAACAGCCACGCGATGATGACGGTGAGGCCGAGCAGCATCACCACCAGACTTGCCGCGCGAGAGAACCACTGGAGACGGGAAACCAGGCGCGCATTGAGGTATGTCTTCATACAGAAGTTCCAAAGACGAGTGAGACAGCAGCAGTTTGTTGCTGGCAACCCTGCCTTGCTTTGCGAGATTCTCAGAGGGGCAAACTGTCGGAGATTGGTTTTGGGGCGGGCCGGGCAACGGTTTTAGCCCCCGCTCCCGCTGCTCCAAGCCCGCCGCCGAGTAACGAGCGATCCCCAGCGCCCGCTACTTTTCCTTGTATCTCAAAGTCAATCAACCATCAGGGGTGGAGGCCGCAGCACTTGCAATTTAATTCCAGCAGTCTATATTCGGCCAGAATAGTTAAAAAGTTTAATTGCCATCGGAGAAGCCGGACCTATTCGGCTTTACCGATTGAGATCGGGACCGGCTGCCGCGCCGCCCTGAGCCAAACGACTCAACAGCACAGCAACGCTTTCAAACTCTCTAGACTTGTCAAAGAAATAGTCCGCGCCCGCCTCAACACAACGTTTGCGGTATTGTTTGTATGGATAACTCGTAAGCATCAGGACAAGCCGCGCCGGGCAATCCTGCTTGAGCTTTTTAAGGAAGCTTACCCCGTTCATATCTCCTTGCAGATGGGTTTCGAGAATCACCATATCGGGATTTACGTCATCAATTGCGCTCATAGCTGATTGCGCATTCCCGGCTTCACCTACAACCTCGATGCCATCTATCTCCGAAAGCATGCCGACGAGCCTCTCTCGAACAATCCTCGAATCGTCAACTACGAAAACCCTCATAGAAGCACCCACACTATTGATGTAGACCTCCCGTGTTGAAACAGCTACAGGATAGACCTTCTGAAAAGATTTGTCTGTCAGACGATTGCTGATTTTTTTGTAGGACTATTCCTACAAGGGTTGCGGGACTGAGCCGCCTTTTTCTGCAAATTAGCGCGGTTCAGCAGATTTCAGCAGGCGCAGGATACATGAATTTATATCGCTTTGCCCTGCACACAACTGATCAGTACAGACGCAAAGCGTCGCGGCAGCGCGCGAAAGGTGATTAGAGAAATTTGCAGATGGATCGAGCCGCATTTCGGGCGCGGCAATGTGCGGGGTGAATCATTCTCCGCGAGCCAGTCGTCCGAGCGCGCCGCCCGGATGCCAACGCGCGTATTGCTCGCGCGTGAGGCCCTTGCGCGATTCCAACGCGACAGAAAGCGAGCACAGCACATAAATCTTAGCTAGTATGCTCGCGCGCGGGACGAGGTTAAGCCCGCCGCCTTCGTTGTCAACGCCCGCGTACAGGACAACGTCGCTTGCTTGCGCGAGGGTCGACTCAGGATTTCCAGACACGGCTATTATCTTAATGCCGAAATCGCCGAGAACCTTGATTGCTGTGAGCAGCTCAGGCGTGGTGCCGCTGTTTGATATGGCGATGATGATGTCGGACGGGCAAACCTGACCGGCAGAGCCATGCACGCATTCCGTCGCGTGAAGGAAATAAGCGGGAGTGCCTGTGCTCGAAAGCAGCGAAGCGACGTAGCGGGCAATGTGCTCGCTCTTGCCTATGCCCGTTACATGAACTCGCCCGCCGCGCGATTCGCATTCCATTATCAGTTCAGCCGCGCGCTCGATTGCATCAACTTCGGCGCGCGTGCGTAGCGCAGCCATCTCATTTATGGCGAGGTCAAAGAATTCCTCAACCTCGCGCGCAAGCCTTCCGTCGCTTTCCGAATAGCGACTATTATCCTTCGCGCCGTTGCCCGAAGAAGGCGCGTTCAATGAAATCTCCTGGAGGTTAACGCGCCTGTCGCTGTTGCCGCCGTCAATGACCATCTCTATCTCAGAGGGTTTTGCGGCCAGTCTTTCAAGGCTGTCTCTATCGTTTCTTATCGCCATCGGTTCTCCTCACGAGCGGCCTGATAGAATATGGCTCCGACGTGGGCAGAGTCAAGGCGCAAAGGCGGTAGGCGGTAGGCAGTTGTGGTTGCGAATTTGCTGGTCATTGCAAACAAACGCCGTTCGCTCATGATTCATCATTCAGCGTTCTTCGTTAGCCTTGACTGTCTACTGCCTACTCTTCATGGCGCGACGGCAAGCACGCGCGCAGGCGTGCCTGATCCGTTCTCGATTGCGAGCGCGCCGACGAAGATCACTGCGCCGCGCGCGGGGAGTTTGTCGAGGTTCGTCATGTTCTCGACGTGATAGAGGCCGCCCGCGTGCGACAGCTTATGGCCTGCGAAATCCTTCGACGGGCCGTAATCAATCGAGAGCGTGTCAATTCCGAGCGCGACCGCGCGGCGGTTCGCAAGCAGCCACTTGATCGCTTCTTCTGAAAATCCCGGAAAGTGCATCACGCCTTTTGCGTCCGCATTGCGATAGCGCGCAGCGTCATCGTAACGAGAGTCCCATCCAGTCAGCATCAGCACCGCCGCGCCTTCTGGGATTCGCCCGCCGCGCTCCCACTCGGTAATATCAGCAACCGTCAGGCGGTAATCAGGTTCCTGCTTTACTTTCGCGCGAACATCAATGACTGCGGCGGGCGCGATGAATCGTTTCGGCTCGATGCGATCAATCGTCTCGCGCCCTTTCAGAAAATGGCCGGGCGAATCAACGTGCGTCCCGAAGTGTTCGGGCACGCGAAACGCGCCCGCCGCGTACCCGTCGCGGTCAAAGTCAGCCACTTTCTCGTATCGAAAGCTGTCGCGCTCGCCGCCATAAGTCGGTGTCTGAGCGTTCAGCCTGTGTGAAAGATCGACGACGCGCGCTCGGCCCGCAATTGCGCGTTCAAGCAACCCTTCGCTCTCTGCTTTCGGTTTCGTCTGCGCCACGACACCAGCCGTCAGCAACAACGTCGCGAGCAATGCAATCAGTTGGCGAGTGATTCCATTTTGAGTTGTCATAAGAACTCTCCAAAGATGAAATCTCGTTAATGAGATTTCTGTTTGCGTGAAGATTAATGCGCTGCCGGTTTGCTTCGGTCATACAACGTGCTATCATGAGTTGCGGATAAGATTAAAGTATCTCTCGATTCTCCCCACCTCCCCAGTATGCTTGCCCCGCAAATTAACGCGCAGGAGGGGAAATGACCTATCAATCTCTTCGTTCGGCTCCCCAAAGCGATGACCGCAATGGGAAGAGACCGTCGCTGCTAATCGTTGACGATGATTATGACACCTGCGATTTGATTCGCGCCTTTCTCTCTCAAGACTTCGACTGCGACATGGCTTATGATGGCGAAACGGCCATAGACAAAATCAGCGCGAATGATTACGCGGCCATAATCGCCGACCTGATGCTGCCGAAGATGGACGGTTACGAAGTCCTCGCGCGAGCGTCTGGTCTGGCTCCGTCGACTCCAATAATCATAGTAACCGCGATGTCCTGCGATGTAGTGAAGGCGATGGAGATGGGCGCGTTCGACTACATCGCCAAGCCGTTTGATCCCGAACAGGTTGAAATGAGCGTCAGGCGCGCAGTCAATCTGCATTATCATATGCCCAATATAGTCGATCATTGATTTGTCGGGTCAATTATCTTTCGTATCTCTGCCCTCAGCCAATAGCCTCACAGAATCTCGCGCTCATTACCGACGCGCCGCGTGATGCGCTCGCGGTCGAGGTATTCGAGCAGCGGGATGGCATGCTTGCGCGTCAGCCCGCCCGTTATCTCCTTGAAGACCGCCACATCAATTTTCGGGCTGACCGTTTTGCGGGCGCGCACGCGCGATTTCAACTCTTCGATTGCATCACGGTGAAAAACGAAATCGCCCACGCGCACGATGCGCTGCTCGGCGGCAAGCAGGTTGTAGAGCTTTCGCGCAAGCTCAACTTGAATGCCTGCGCTCGCGGCGGTCTCTTCGAGCGTGCCCGCCTGAAGCCCTGCCGCCTTGAAAGCGGCTTCCAGAGCCTGTTTCGAGGCTTCGTCCGTTTCGCTCAACGCAGGGCGATGCGATGCGAGTCTTAACGCGTCGCGTTCAGCCGCAACTTTTCCTTCTTCGCCGAGTCGCGCAACGACGGCGCGAAAAATTTCGGGCCGCAAATTTCCAAAGACTCGCTCGCGCACCTGCTCGCGGCTCAATCCGAGCGAAAGCGGCTCCCTCTGGTGATGCGCGGCAAGCATCTCAACCACTCGCGCAGCGAGCTTGTTGTAACTTCCTTCCGATATTAAAGTGAGCGGCGCGTATGATACTTCAATCGCGCGCCCCTGCTTTATTAGCTCGCGCGCGTGTTCCGCAATCTGCTCGTCGGTGAGTCCCGTGCGCGCGGCCATCTCGTTTGCAGTCATCGAGCGTGCGCCCGCCATTTCAATAAAGATCGCCGTCCGCTCAAGCGGGTCAGCCGCTTCAAGCCGCTCAAGCCGCGCGCGAGCTTCTGTATCGCGCAGGCGATGTTTTTCTGGCAGCGCGTCAATGATAATGCCGCCGCCGATTGTCACCTGCGGCGAGTAGCTGCGAATGATGAAGCGGTCGCCCGGCAGCGCCGTGATCGGTTCTTCCAATCTGAGTTGAACAAGGCGACTCTCGCCCGGTTCGATTGCTAATGGGTTCCGGGTTTGCGCTCCCAACTCTGAACCAGAAACCTTAAACTCGGAACTCGGAACTCGGAACTCGGAACTCAAGATGACGACCCTTGCCATCACCTCAGCCGTGCCGTGATGCAACCGCACGCGCGCGCGAGGCGCAAGAGGGCGCGATGCGCTCGGCAATAAGTCGAGCCGCGCGTCAATCATCGAGGTTGCGCGAAGCCGGGCGGCGGGCGCAAGCACAGAGCCGCGCTCGACCTGCTCGACGCTCACGCCCTGCAAGTTGATGGCGGTTCGCTGCCCCGCAAGCGCGCGGTCGGTGTCTTGACCATGAACCTGAATGTTGCGTATGCGCGTGCGCACACCTGCTGGCAGGACTTCAACCTCGTCCCCGACTTTGAACTCGCCTGCGATGAGCGTTCCGGTGACTACGGTTCCGAAGCCTTTGATTGAGAATGCTCGATCAACGGGAAGGCGCGGCACAGCAGATGTAATTTTCGTAGGGGTTTTTTCCGCCAGATCAACCAGAGCTTTTTTCAGTTCTTCGATTCCCTGCCCTGTGCGCGAGCTTACGGCGATTATGGGAGCGCCCTCGAGGAATGAGCCGCTCACGAAATCTTCGACTTCAGCGCGGGCAAGCTCAAGCAGTTCTTCGTCAACGAGGTCTGACTTAGTGAGCGCGACCAGTCCCGATTTAACGTGAAGCAAACGACAGATGTCGAAGTGCTCGCGCGTCTGCGGCATGACGGATTCATCAGCCGCAACGACGAGCATCACAAGATCAAGCCCGTGCGCGCCTGCGAGCATGTTCTTGACGAACCGCTCGTGGCCGGGAACGTCAACGAAGCCGAACCGGTAATCGTCAATGGCAAGGTCAGCAAAACCGATGTCTATTGTTATGCCGCGCTGCTTTTCTTCCTTGAGCCGGTCTGCGTCAATGCCCGTGAGAGCTTTGACGAGTGCGGTCTTTCCGTGATCTATGTGGCCCGCGGTCCCGACGATGATGTGCTTCATAGCATTGATTGAAGATACAGGAGCGCGAAGATGAGAGTCAAACGGGGAGGTTGGCTTCGCTCTAATGGAAGGCGCTAATCAACGTTTGCGCCCAAATAAGCTTCGCCGCAAGCTCGGCTCGTTCAACATCGCCTCCCAATAATCAATTCTCGGATTGTCAGGGTCAAGCTCTTTCCAAATCTCCAGCCACGAGCGAGCGCCGTCCGTATGGCCGCGCGCAATCTGTAGCTCGATCTCAATGTCGCACAAAGAAGATATTTCCTGGTAGTGAAATCGCTTGCGCTTCCTGACAGGATCAAGAAGCGCATCGGCTCTTTCAACGTCGCCTTCGCGCAGAGCGAGGCGAGCCAGCGTGGTGGCGGCAAACACATAATCGGGGTGGCGTTCGTTGATCTCGCGCGCCAGCGCAATGGCTTCCGGCTCCCTGTCTTGCAAGACATAAGCCATCGCCAGATTTTGCATAATCGAGGGCGAATCAGGCTCAAGCTCCAGCGCCTGCTTGAGCAACGCCTCAGCCTTTTCGCCTTCTTCTTCGTGAAGATGTTTCAACGCGCTAAGGACCAATCGCTCCACCTTAGGCGAATACACACCTACAGGCTCACCGTGTATCTCGTAGCCGAACAGTAAAAGCTCGCGCCACTCGCCGTCCCACCACATCCGCACGGGTCCAGACGGAAGAAGCCCTTCCTCAGAGGCAATCTGCGCCGCCTGATGACGCAAATGATCAGGCCCGCGCTGGCTGAGCGCGAAATCGTGCAACGCTTCAACCAGAGCCGGAGTCCTCACCAGCGACGCAATCCTGAAGGCAAACTCGCGCCCCTTTTCGTCGCTTCGATCAAGCAGCATCGGTATGAGCGGCTCGATTTCAGTGTGACTGCGAAGAAAACGGCTGACCGCGCTCTTGATGGCGGTCTCTTTGCCGCGCTTCGGTATCGTTCGCATGCTGGCAATCAAATCATCTACGGTCTTGCGCGGAACCCAGTAATTCAGTCCGAAGGCCCACGGCGCGTGCCGCTCGCCCACAGGTTTTTCAAAGTCATCCAAGTTTTCCTGCGCGAGATCGAATGCGGGCGCAATCTCTATTGCCTTCTTCCATAGCTTGCGCGCATTCTTCTCATCGCCCAGTCTCATCGTAGCAACCGCCGCCAGATGATAGATGAGTGGGTCTGGCAAATCCTCTTTCAAATACCCGCCCTTTTCGGCTTTGCGAAAAGCCTCAAGCACTCCCTCATCATCGCCCAGATATGAAAGCGCTTCAGCCTTTTTCGTGAAAGCATCAAGCGCATCATACTCAACCGGCTTGAGCCGCTCGGCCATCTGTTTCGCTTCTTCGACGCGACCGCTCACGAGCAGGTATCTTGTCAGATTGGACAATGCATGAAGGTTGGTCGGGTGAAAACTTAGCGCACGCTCGGCGGCTTGAATAGCATCGTTAATGCGCCCTTCGATGAAGTGAAGCTGGCTGAGGTTGTTGAGCGCGGGCACAAAATCGGGTTTGCGCTCAAGGAGCCGCTCGGCTATCCTGTGGGCCTGCGCATGCTTGCCGTGAGCCAACAGCGCATTTATCTCCTCGTGCATTGCGGCTATCTCAAAAGCGTCTTCGCCGGTAAGCCCAAGCTCAGAGAGCATCTCTCTTGTGCCCTCTTCAATCCTGGCTGCGGACTCGCGAACCTCGCCAGCCGCCGGGTGATCGGGAAAGCGATCAACAAACCGGCGGAACATGCGCAGCGCAAGCGTCGGGCGAAGAGTCATCATATAGGATCCGGCCAGACCCATTACCACATCGGGGTCATCGGGCGTGATCTCAAGCAGCCGCTCGCAACAACCCTGATACGATTCGATGTCGTTTAGATCAATGCAGGCGTTGGCGAGAAGACCGAGCACTTCGGGCCGATTCGGGAACTTGAGATTGAGCGACGCGAGCAGCTTGCGCGCTTCGAGCGGCTGCCCCTGATCGAGCAGTTCTTCGGCGCGCATCATCTGGCTCAGGAACTGAGCTGAAGGCGGTTTGTATGTCTTTCCTGCGCGGCGTTTCTTCTTTGCCATACTCCACTCCATAAGCTCGGCGGACAAGATGAGTCAGTCAAGCCGGTGCAAATCTATGAACTTCGCCTGATTATTCTTTCGATTATCTCAGACGTGGATGAGCCTTCGACGAAAGGCAATGATAGAACTTCGCCGCCTGCCGCCCGGACTTCTTCGCGCCCGACGATTTGCTCAACAGGCCAATCGCCCCCTTTAACCAAAACATCCGGCAGCAGCGCGGCTATCAATTCGCGCGGAGTCTCTTCATCAAATACTGTCACGTAATCAACAGCTTCGAGCGCGGCGATGACTTCAGCGCGCTCGCTCTCGTTCAAGATTGGGCGGCCCTCGCCTTTGAGCGCGCGAACCGAGCGGTCGCTGTTGAGCGCGACTATCAAGGCATCGCCGAGCGCGCGGGCTTGCGTGAGATAGCGAACGTGGCCGGGATGCAAAAGATCGAAGCAGCCATTTGTGAATACGACGCGTTTGCCTTCGCGCCGGAGCCGCTCGCGCTCGCGCACGAGCGATTCTCTGTCGAGGATTATCTTCATCGGCTCAAGATGTTTTATAACACACGAGGGCGCAAACCGGCAGCAAGCAAAAACAAGAAGCGCGATGTTTGAATGAGCATCGCGCTCTGTAAATATATAAGAGCCGCCATGCGGCGGCGGCCCATGATTGCAAAATTAAAAGCTACGTAAACGGGGAGGCCAAAGAGAGCCTCCCCTGCAGGCATTCGCGATTTGTTTCAGTTCCCGCTGTCGGGTTTTCGCTTCAAGGTTGGCTTGCCGTTGTCGGAATCGCTATCGCTGCCGTCTGCGTCAGGGTTGCGCTTGAGCGTCGGCTTCTTCTTCAAGGTCGGAGAGCCTGCGCTGTCGAGCTTCGACTGATTCGTTACCGCAAGCAGCCTCTCTTTGACCGCGTTGAACTCAGACGTAGAAAGCGTGTACTCCTCTTTTTCTGGAAAGCGCGCAAGCAGCGCGCGAGCCTTCTCGATTCGATTGCCGGTCGTCGGGTGCGTGCTGAAAACTTTCGCGAGCGTGCCCGGCTCTTTCTTCTCTTTGGCCTTCAGCTTCTCGAAGAAGCTCATCATCGCGGTCGGATCATAGCCTGCGGCCCACATGTACTGAAGTCCGAGGCGGTCGGCTTCCTCTTCCGCGCCTCGACTGAATTTCAAAAACGTCAGCGGCACGAGGATGCTCGCCGCGTTTTGCACGATTGCGCCAATCGGCCCGCCGACGAATATCAGCGGTATCGAAAGATATTGGAGCAGTTTGCCCTTTGAGGCTTGCTCGACTCCGTGACGCGCGGCGACGTGACCAATCTCGTGCGCCATCACGCCTGCAAGCTCGGCCTCGTTGTCAGCCGCAAGCAGCAAGCCGCTGTTGACGTAGAGGAATCCGCCGGGCAAGGCGAAGGCGTTCACGTCGGGCGAATCAATCACCTTGATCGTGAATGGCGTCTTCGCGTCCGAGCGAAGAGCGATGTTTTGACCTACGCGGTTGACATATTCGGTGATGACCGGGTCGGTGATGAACTTGGCGTCGTGGTCAACCTGCGCGGCAAGCTCGCGGCCAAGCCGCGCTTCTTTTTCGAGCGAGTAAAAATCTAGATTGCCTTTGTTGATGTTCCGCTTGCCGATCATCAGCGGATTGTCTTTATCGCTGAGCGGCTCGACTTTTTTCGCTTTGTCCTGATCGGAAGGCTTCGTGTCGCGTGCGAACGCAGCAGCCGGGGCGCTGACAATCGCAAACGCGAGCGCAAGAGCGGCGAGCCGCTTCGATACTTCAAGTTTGAACTTCATTACTGATGCACTCCCTTCTCTATACCAATCCCACTGTTCGTTTATTCCTCGGGAGGTGCACCCTGTCGTCCGACACGTTGCTGGTCCAGGGGGCTTCACGAGGGCGGCTGGTCGGAGGAGAGATTCTGCCAGCCTAAGAAATTTTACCAGCCCGTTTGCTTGCGTTACAACCACTTTGTTTGACACCCCTCAAAACGCATTCCTATAATTTTTCGGTTATCGCATTCGGCAAAATGGACACCGACGGCATATCGGAGAATAGATGACGAACAAACAGCTACCAATTGAAGAAATAAACGATCAGGCGCGCGAGCGACAGCGTTCTCTGGAAGAAATCATTAAGCTCGGCTTCGCTCCTTACCCGCACAAGTTTGATCGCACACACACTATCAGCCAGATAGTTGCTCAATACGGCGCTAAGACGGGCGAAGAACTCGAAGCCGGAAACATTCACGTGCGCGCAGCCGGGCGCATTCACGCCATCAACAAAATGGGAAAAGCCGCCTTCATCCGATTCACCGACGGGCGCGAGCTTCTGCAAATCTACATCAAATCGAACGAAGTTGATGAGCGAACCTGGTCGCTATTGAAGCTGCTCGACCTTGGCGATTTTATAGGAACCGAAGGAAGATTATTTCGCACGCGCACGGGCGAGCTTTCGATTCATGCTGAGTCATTAACATTTTTATCGAAGTCGCTTTTGCCGCCTCCCGACAAATATTATGGCCTGCACGACATCGAGACTCGTTACCGGCAACGCTACGCCGACTTGATTGCCAACCGCGAAGTGCGCGCGGTCTTCGAGAAGCGTAGCCAGATTATCAGATTGATCCGCCGCTACTTTGATGACCGCGGCTATACGGAAGTCGAAACGCCTATGCTCACGCCGCTGCCGACGGGCGCGGCTGCGCGGCCCTTTGTCACGCATCACAACGCGCTCGATATTGACCTCTACGCCCGCATAGCGCCTGAGCTTTACCTGAAGCGGCTGATCGTCGGCGGATTCGAGAAGGTCTATGAGATAAATCGCAACTTCCGAAACGAAGGCATATCCTACAAGCACAACCCTGAATTCACGATGCTTGAATGGTATGAGGCTTATTCCGAGTACGAAGACCTGATCAACTTCACAGAAGATTTAATCTCCGGCCTCGTCGAAAAAGTCTGTGGCGAGACGGTCATCCCTTACGGCGAGCACAGGATTGATTTCACCCGGCCCTGGAAGCGGATGACTATGCGCGAAGCGATCATTCACTGCTGGCCAGACCAGAACTCGCGCCCGACAATTGAAGATTTATCAACGACTGGAGGCATTCTGAAATGGGCGAAGCTTCACCCCGCGCTCAGGAGTCAAATCGAGCATTTGAAATCGCTCTCCTACGGCTACATGCTCGGCGAAGTGTTTGAAGCTGTCGCCGAAGCGCAGTTAATCAATCCGACTTTCATCACGGAGTTCCCGACGGAGCTATCGCCGCTGTCTAAGCAGAACGAGAGCAACCCAACGTTCGTTGATCGCTTCGAGTTGTTCGTCGCAGCGATGGAGATAGCCAACGGATTTTGCGAGATAAACGACCCGGCTGACCAGCGCCGTCGTTTTGAGGAACAGATGCGTATGCGCGAGCGCGGCGATGAAGAGGCGATGCTGATTGACGAAGACTACATACGCGCGCTCTCCTACGGGATGCCGCCGACTGCGGGCGAAGGCATTGGCATTGACCGGCTCGTGATGCTTTTGACCAACTCGCGCTCAATCCGTGACGTAATTCTCTTCCCGCACATGCGCCCGGAGAAACCAGCGGTCAGTGAACACGAAGAGAAACCAACTGACCACTGACCACTGTGCTATGCCCTACGAACTGTTCATCGCGCTCAGATACCTCAGAGCCAAGCGCAAGCAGGTGATGATTTCAGTCATCACGGTGATTGCCGTGATAGCTGTGGCCGCAGGTGTGGCTTCGCTCATAATCGTGCTTGCGATGATGACGGGCTTTCGCGAAGAGTTTCAGGCGAAGATTCTGTCGGGCACGGCTCACATAAACCTATCGCGCAAGGACGGCGCTGCGATTGAAAACTATCGCGAGCTTGTCGAACGCTTGCAAACGCTGCCGCACATACGGGCCGCATCGGCCACGCTTTATCAACAAGTTCTCATTCAAGGCGATAAGCAATCGAGCGGCGCAATCATTAAAGGCGCAGACATGAGCGGGCCGCGCGAATCGAACGAAGTTTTTCAATTCACGGTCGAGGGCGACGCGGCGAAACTTGCCGAGCCTGAAATTGATAAGAAGAGCGGCAGGCAAGTTGACGGCATAATCGTCGGGCGCGACCTCGCTGACAGCGTCGGACTCAAAATCGGAGAGATTGCGACTATAGTCACGCCTGAAATTCAAGCAATGGATGCGCAGATAACGCCGCGCTACAGCGAGTTCCGCGTCGTGGGACTGTTCGAGTCGGGCCTTGCCGAATACGATCAGACGTGGGCTTACATCTCGCTCGCGGCGGCGCAGAGGTTGTTGGGCCAGCCTGACGCGGTTCAGCTCATTCAGATAAAGGTCGACAACATTGACGCAGTGAAACAGATCGGGCGCGAGATTATTCAGGCGCTCGGCGAGCAGTATGCCGTGCAGGACTGGCAACAGTTGAACGCGCCGATTTACAGCGCGCTCAGTTACGAAAAATATCTTTCGGGCGTCGCGCTGTTGATCGTCATCGGCATCGCCGCGCTCAACATTATCACTGTCCTGATTATGATCGTGATGGAGAAGCAGCGCGATATTGCAATACTGAAATCAATGGGCGCGACCAACCGCAGCGTGATGTACGTCTTCATGATTCAAGGTCTGATGATTGGCGTAATCGGCATGATAATAGGCATCGCGGCGGGCGCGGGCTTTGCTCGATTCGCAAACGCGCGAAAGCTGATAGGGCTTCCGCCCGGAGCTTACGCGCTCGATTACCTGCCGTTCCACGTCCACGCGCCCGACGTTATAATCGTCGCGGTTGTGAGCATTGCCATCAGTTTCTTATCAACCGTCTATCCTTCCTGGAGCGCGGCGCGCGTTGATCCGGTTGAAGGATTGCGGTACGAATGAGACACGGTGACGCGGCGAGAGGAATATTAAAGATATGGATGGACATACAGACGCGGAAACCATCGAGGTGAGCGACTCAATCGCCGCGTCGCCGCGTTGCCGCGTCGCCGCGTCGCTGCTGAAAGCGGAGGGATTGACGAAAATCTACAAATCGGGTCGCAGCCGCGTCACCGTGTTTGAAGGCTTGAACATTGAGATTGCGGAAGGCGAGATGGTTGCTGTTGTCGGACCGAGCGGCGCAGGCAAATCAACCCTATTGCACTTGATGGGGGGGTTGGATCGTCCTTCGGCGGGCACTGTAAAACTGGCTGAATTTGACATTTATAAATTGAGTGATGTAGACTTGGCACGGTTTCGGAACAGGGAGATTGGTTTCATCTTCCAATTTCATCACCTGCTGCCCGAGTTCACAGCCGTTGAAAATGCAATGATGCCGCTGCTCATCGGTCGCGCATCGCGGCGCGAGGCAGAGCGACGAGCCTGCGAGTTGCTTGCGAGCGTAGGACTTCAGGACCGCGCCCATCATCGTCCGGGCGAGTTATCGGGAGGGGAGCAAGCAAGAGTAGCGATGGCGAGAGCGCTGGTCGCGGGACCGCGCCTTCTGCTGGCAGATGAGCCGACGGGTGACCTCGACAGCAAAACAAGCGAAAGCATTCATAGCCTGCTCAAGGAGGTCCACAGCTCGCAGAAACTGACATCGGTCATCGTAACTCACAACGAGCGCCTTGCTTCTATCTGCGACCGCGTGCTTCACCTTGAGGATGGACGACTGAAGTAAGTTTCAGGTTCCGAGTTCAGGGTTCCGGGTCGGGAAAATCAGGGTTGAACCCTGAACTCGGAACTCATCCAGCGGAAGCGAGTATGTTCGAACGTTATACCGAGAAAGCGCGCCGCGTTATATTCTTCGCAAGATATGAAGCCAGCCAGTTTGGCGCTCACGCAATCGAAGCAGAGCACATACTGCTCGGACTGTTGCGCGAGGACAAGCAGCTAACACAGAAATTCTTCCGAAGCCCGCACTCAACCGTAGAATCCATACGGCGCGAGATCGAAGGGCGCTCGCCGCTGCGCGATAAAGTCTCCGCTTCCGTCGACCTGCCGCTTTCGCCGAGCGCGAAGCGCGTGCTGAGTTACGCGGCAGACGAGAGCGAACGCCTGAGCCATCGCCACATCGGGACCGAGCATTTGCTGTTGGGGATATTGCGCGAAGAGAAATCGCCCGCCGCTGAGATTCTTTACGAGCGCGGCCTTCGATTAAATCAAATCCGCGACGACCTTATGCGCGCTCAGCACAGCGACCGCGCCCACTCGCAGAAAAAAGACGCGCCGCACCTCGCCGAGTTCAGCCGCGACATTACGGAAGCCGCCGCAAATGATCAACTCGACCCGCTCATCGGGCGCGAAGCCGAAATCGAAAGAGTCATTCAGATACTATGCCGCCGCACAAAGAATAACCCCGTGCTGATTGGCGAGCCGGGCGTCGGAAAGACCGCCATCGTTGAAGGATTGGCCCAGAGAATAATCGCGGGCGATGTTCCGCCGTTTCTGCGAGACAAGCGGATACTCGCGCTCGATCTGTCGCTCATCGTCGCAGGCACGAAGTATCGCGGGCAGTTTGAAGAGCGGCTCAAGACCATCATGCGCGAGCTTATCGAAAATCCGCACTACATCATTTTCATCGACGAGCTTCACACGCTCGTCGGCGCAGGCTCGGCTGAAGGCTCGCTCGACGCGGCAAACATTTTGAAGCCCGCTCTTTCGCGCGGCGAGATTCAATGCATAGGCGCGACGACTCCGGCTGAGTTCCGCAAGACGATTGAAAAAGACCGCTCGCTCGAAAGACGATTTCAAGCGGTTAAGGTTTCGCCGCCAACTGAAGAAGAGACTATAAAGATACTCGACGGCATCAAAGAACGCTACGAGACTTTTCACCAGGTGCGCTACACGCAAGAAGCGATTGAGACTTCCGTCTGTCAATCGAACCGTTATATCCCCGACCGCTTTTTGCCCGATAAAGCAATTGACATAATTGACGAGGCGGGCGCGCGAGTGAAGTTGAGAGAGGCGCACCTCCCCGCAGAGATACTGGACAGTCAGCGCAAGCTTCGCCGCCACACGATGAATTATGAGCGCGCAACAGCGGAGCGCGATTTTGAGCGCGCGAAGATTTTCAAGCAGAAAGAGCAGGAAGAGATGGATCGGCTCGCGATGCTGCGCGAGGCGCATAACATCGAGATTGAGACGTTCCCCTGCGTGACTAAAGACGATATCGAAGAAGTCATCTCGCGATGGACCGGCATTCCCATCACTTCGCTTAAAGAAGAAGAGTCGCAAAAGCTGCTTCGCATCGAAGAAGAGCTTCACAAGCGAATTATCAGCCAGGATAGGGCAATCTCGGCGCTGTCACGCGCAATTCGCCGCAGCCGCGCAGGGCTGAAGAATCCTAACCGGCCCGTCGGATCATTCTTGTTCTTAGGCCCGACCGGTGTGGGAAAAACTGAGGTTGCGCGAAGGCTTGCGGAGTTTCTGTTTGGATCGGAGCGCGCGCTGATTCGCTTCGATATGAGCGAGTACATGGAGAAGCACGCCGTGTCTAAGCTGATCGGAAGCCCGCCCGGCTACGTCGGCCACGAAGAAGGCGGCCAGTTGACCGAGAAGGTGAAGCGCAATCCTTATTCGGTGCTTTTGCTTGACGAAATTGAAAAAGCGCATCCCGACCTGTTCAATATTCTGCTGCAGGTCCTCGAAGACGGCTTGCTGACGGATTCGCTCGGCAACACGATTGATTTCAAGAACACGATTTTGATCATGACTTCAAACATCGGCGCGCGGTTCATTCAGAAGCGAGGGCGATTGGGATTTCAAGCATCGGCGCGCGACCAGAAGATCACCGTAGAAGAAGGCGTAATGCAGGCCGTCAAGCAAACATTCAATCCTGAATTCATAAACAGGCTCGATGAGATAATCGTTTTCGAGCCGCTGACGGACGCTGATCTGTTCGAGATAGTTGGGCTGCTAATCAGCCAATTGAATCGCACGCTGATACGGCGCAAGCTGCAGGTGCAGATGACCGAAGAGGCCAAGCGATGGATTGTCGAAAAGACCTGCACGGATCGCACCTATGGCGCGCGTCCCTTGCGCCGCGCGCTCCAAAAGTATGTTGAAGACCCGCTCTCGGAAGCTTTAATCGGCGGGCAGTTCAGCGAAGCGTCGGTCGTTGAAGTATTCCTCGACGGCGACGCGCTCGGCTACCGCCCCGTAGAGCTGGAAGAACTCGGCGACGCGCTGCTCGTGCAGTAAACCTCTCTTGCGTGTAACATCAAGGCCGCAGGTGTAGAGTCGAAGCCATAAGCTCTACGCTTGCGGCCTTTTATCTGCGCCCTGAATACAGACTTTGCAGTTGGCTTAATCTGCTGCATTTTTGTTACAATAACGGGTCACAGCCGCGTTCTATATTTTGGTGAGAGATGAAAAGCCAGCGTTGAACGACTATATTAGACTGCTCAGACGCGAGTTGGGCGATTCGCTACGCGTCGCTCTGACCAAAATCAAGCGCGGCTCGCCCCAGCGGCTTCTGGTTCGGTGCAAGCTGGTTCAGGATCATATTTTAATAATGAGGCTGAAAGATCGGAACGAACTCCGCATTATCTAGGGAGCGTGCAATCAATCTATGAGTAAGCGTGTTCTTTGCTTATTAGTCGTGCTCACGGCTGCCGTATGTGCATGGCCGATTTCAGGAAGGCTTCTACAATTCGGGCGGCTCGCCATCGCAAGCCGCGCGCAGAATCCCACGGTCGAGCAGGTCCTGATTCGCGGCAATCGCCGCATCCCTGAATCAACCATAAGAATCTGGATTGCCACGCGCGAGGGCGACCCCTACAACCCGCAGCAGCTTGACCGCGACGTTCGCGCGCTCTACGCGCAGGGACACTTTGAGGACGTGAAAGTCTTCGCAGAAGAGGGCACGCGCGGCGGCAAGATCGTCACCTTCGAGGTTAAAGAGCGCCCGCTGCTGCTCGACATCAGATATGAAGGGCTGAAATCAATTCAGCAATCCACAGTGCTCGAAGAGTTCCGCAAACGCTCAGTTGGGTTATCGAAAGAGTCGCAGTACGATCCCGTCAAAGCGCGCCGCGCCGCAGCCGTCATTAAAGACCTGCTCGCCAATCAGGGCAGACCCGAAGCGAAGGTCGAACCTGAGCTTGAGCAAATCTCTGCCACAGCCGTCGCGCTCACGTTCAAGATTGATGAAGGCCCGCGATACCGCGTCGCAGACATCGAATTCGAGGGCAACAAGGTATTCTCCGACGGCCATCTTCGCAGCCGGATGAAGCTCGTCAAAGAGCTCGGCCTGTTCACCACCTTCACATCGAAAGATATTTATCACAAGGAGAAGCTCGAAAGCGATCTTGACCGCCTGCGCGTGCTCGTCTATGTCGACAACGGTTATCTGAAAGCGCGATTCGGCGAGCCGCAGGTTGAGCAGGTCGGCAAGGTCGGCACATGGCTTCCGCTGATCGGCCACAAAGGGCAGGGCTTGAAGATCGTCATTCCCGTTGACGAAGGCCGCCAGTACCGCGCGGGCGAAATCAAAGTCGAGGACAACACCGAGTTCACTGCAGATGAAATCAAGTCGGTCATCGGACTCAAGCCGGGCGACATCGTCAAAGGCTACAGCGTAATTCAAAAGGGGCTCGACAACCTGAAGAAGCTCTATGGCTCGCGCGGCTACATTCAATTCAACGCAGGGTTCGTGCCTGAATTCCACGATGACCCCGCAGACCCGACCAAAGGCACGGTCGACATTACCTTTGCGATGGAAGAGGGCAAGCAGTACACGCTGCACCGGCTGGAGTTCATCGGCAACACCTTTACTCGCGACAACGTGCTTCGCCGCGAAGTGCTGCTGAACGAAGGCGAGCGGTACAACAAGCAGTTGTTCGATTTGAGCCTGCTGCGATTGAACCAGCTCGGATACTTCGAGCAAATTAAGGAAGAAGACGCGACGATCAATACGAACGAACGCGAGGGCCAGGCCGACATAATGATCAAGGTGCAGGAGAAAGGCCGCCAGCAGATAAGCTTCACAGGCGGGCTGTCTGGCATCGGCGGCTCTTACATTGGCATTGATTACTCGACGAACAACCTGCTCGGCTACGGCGAATCGCTTTCGGTCGCGATAGCTGCGGGCAATCGCCAGAAGATTCTGTCGTTCGGATTTACCGAGCCGTACTTCAGAGGTCGCCCAATCAGTCTGGGCTTCAGCATTTTCTATCAAGACTATCAATTCATCGGGCAGGGCTTCGGGTTGTTTACGAATCCGAGCTTCTTCTCGTCGTTCAGCGGAAAATCTCTTTTCACGCAGCGCACGACCGGCGCGTCTATTTCGGCCAGCGCTCCGCTCAGTTATTTCGCCAAGCGATTCCGCATGGGCCGATTCGTTCGCCTCGGACTCTCTTATTCATTCCGCACGACGGACATCATTGACCCGGAAGTGAACCGCGACTCGGATCCGACCAACGACATTCCGGTGACGTTCCGCCAGAGCGGCGTGACGCAGAGCACCGTAACGCCGACCATCATTTACAACACGCTCAACTCATCGCTCGACCCGACGAGCGGGCAATCAATTACTCTCGGCATGTCGTTTTCTGGCGGGCCGCTCGGCGGCAAGATAAACACGATAGAGCCGACGGCTGAGTACAAAGTCTTCTTCCCGCTATTTGCCGGGCCAAAGACCGCCGCGCGATTAGAATCGGGTCGCCTGCGCACGTTCGGCTTCCGCGCGTTGTTCGGGCACATAAGCCCGTTCGGCGAGCGGTTCCAATCCAACTCACTTTCGTTCATTGGGGGAACGCCCTTGTTTGCGCGGTTCTTCCTCGGCGGCGAAGATTCGATTCGCGGCTACAACATCCGTGGCATATCGCCTACGGCTCCGGTGCGCACGACCTTCACAACGCGCAATGTCTTTGCGACAGACTTTGCTGGCAATCGCCTTCCAGTGCGCAGGCCCTCGAACGCGAACAGCGAGAGCATTGCGCCGAGCGTGCTCGAAGAGTTCACTCTAAACAATCAGGGGAATCCGACACTGTTTCCAGACTTCCCTGCTTTCATCGGCGGCGACACGCAATTGCTTTTCAATGCCGAATATCGTGTTCCGCTCATCGGACCGTTGCAGTTCGTGCCGTTTTTCGACATCGGCTCGGTCTTCAACCTGCGCGGGCTGGGCAATCAGCTTGAGCAGACAGAGTTTCTGCCCGACCAGATACTCGGCTCTGTGATACTTAACCCGCGCGGGGAGAGAGCGACCCAGCGCGAGATAAATCGCGGATGTCCGCCTGAGTCTCAGCCGTGCGGAATCCCGCCCGGCTTCAAGCAGGTGCTCATCAAAGGCGAGCAGCAACGGACGCGCACGGCTCTGCTTTCGGACGCGGTGGCTGGCATATTTGACAACTATCGCTACAGCCTCGGCGGCGAGTTCCGCATACAGGTTCCGGTCATCAACGTGCCTTTCCGTTTGATATTCGCGTGGAATCCGAACGCGAAGGCCGACAACCCGTTCTTCTTTGAAGAAAAGCGCGCAGTTCGCTTTTCGGTTGGCAGAACGTTCTAGCATCGGGTGTCAGCGGTCAGGGGTTGGGCGTCAGCGAAAGGAAAAATAACCGACCACTGGCCACTGACCCCTGACCGCTGGTATAATTCACTTTTCTCAGGTAACGGGCGACGCTAACAAGTAGTCCGACTCATTCTAAAATTAACAGGAGCGGTTATGGTCAAGAAGAAGTTTGCTGCGCTTGCAGCATTGATGATAGCAGCGGTGGCGGCAGTCGCTTCGGCGCAGCAGGCTACGCAGGCAGGCGTCGGCGGCGCTATCCCCGACGGGAAGATTGTCGTCATTAACACACAGAAATTGCCCGGCGCAATCGGCGAGTTGAGGCAGAAATACGAGCAGGTTGATAACCAGTTCAAACCTCGATACTCGAAGCTCGAGCAGATGGCCAACGAGATGAAGACGCTCGAAAATGACATTCGCACCAAGGGGCCGTCACTTGCGCAAGACAAGCTCGCCGAGATGCAGGCCCGCTACGACGATTTGAAGAAGCAGGGCACGCGCGAGCAGGAAGACCTGAAGGGCGAGATTGATAAGGCGCTCGCCACAGCAACCAAGCCCGTCTGGGACAAAGTCACGCAGTTTCTTCAATCATACGCGGCGCAGCGCGGCATCGTGATGATAATTGATCTCGCGGGCGCGGCTCAGACCGGCTCGCTCGCCTACATCAGCCCCGGCACGGACGTGACGGACGATTTCGTCAACGAATACAACAAGGCCAACCCGGTTGCTGGCGCGGCTGCTCCGGCCCAGCCGAAACCGCAGACGACAACGCCAGCCGCTCCGGTCAAGAAGCCCTGATAGCGCGAAAGGAGTTAAGCTATGAGACTTTTCAAATCAGCACTGACGACAATCGCGCTGCTTGCCTTGAGCGTTGCGGCTTCGGCTCAGCAGACCTCAACGGGCGCAACACAAGGCGGCGCTCCTGCGGTGATTCCGAAAGGCAAGATCGCCGTCATCAACACCGACGTCTTTCAAGAGCAAATCGCCGAATACAAATCGAAGATTGACGCTTTGAACCGCCAGTTCGAGCCGCGCGTGAAAGAGGTCCAATCGCTGGCCGATAAGATCAACGCGCTTGAGAACACGATCAAAACCCAGAGCCAGGTGCTCGGAGCTGCGAAGGTCGCCGAAATGACCGAGCAGGTTGATTCGATGAAGAAGGAGTATCAGCGCAAGGCCGAAGACCTGCAGGCCGACGCCGGGCGCGAGCGCGATAAGATGCTTGAGCCTGTCAGCGCAAAGCTGAGTAAGTTCGCTGATGAATACACCAAAAAGCGCGGCATCACTTTGCTTATTGACATAGGCAACGCGCTGCAATCGGGCACTGTTGTCTGGTTCGACTCGCGAATGGACATAACCAAAGATTTCATCAGCGAGTACAACAAGGCCAACCCCGTAGCAGCCGCGCCTGCAACGCCTCCCGCTTCCGTCCAGAAGCCGTAGAAAGTAAAAAGTAAAAAGGCAAAAGCAGGAAGTTAAAAATTCTGGCCATCAATCCTGCTTTGCCTTTTACTTTTGTCTTTTATATCTCGCTCTTGATTCCGTGCTCTTCTTCGTCCTTCGCGCGAAGCAGGTCGAGTATGAGCGCCGTGTTGCTCGACGTTTGAATCGTCTGCTCGTAAAGCGCGCCGGTCTTCTCGAATTCGAAAGAACCGTCCTCTGCGCCCGCAAGCTGGCTGAGCGCGCTCTTGCCGACTTCGTCGCCGGCCTTCGCGCCGATAATCAATCCGCCATCGAAGTATATCTCGCCATTGCCAACCGATGACACAACGAAAAGCGCGCCTGTCAATCGGCTGTTCTCAAGTATCTGAATGATGTCGAACAGATTCACTTCGCCGAGCCTGCCCGAAAGTATTTTTTGCGGGCGCTGCTGAGGCGGAGTTTCTGCGCGTCGCGCGTCGCGCAGTTGTCCCGTGACCGATACGCGCGGGTCGAGTCTCTTCGCCTCGACCAGCCTTTCATTCGCGCGCTCAAGATCGCCTTCTGTTATGTGCAGGCTCGCGAGCGCGAGGCTATGTTGCGCAGCTTGCTCGCGCAGTCCCGCGTCAACCAGTATCTCAAGCAGCTTCTCGCGCAGGCCGATGTGACGAGGCGCGCTGTCAATGGCGCGTTCGAGCGTTTCAATCGCGCGGTTCATCATGCGGTATTTGACAAGCAGTTCCGCGTCAATTATCGCGCTCTCAGGATCAAACTCGTTCGTGTTTGCTTTCGTCATTTCCCTTATCGCTGGCTCATCCAAGTTTACCACAGTCGCTTGACGGTAGTCAGTGGCCGATAGCCAGTCGTTCATTCCGATGAAGATTGAAGAATTTAACGAGCCAACAACCGATTACCAACCGCCGACTACAGATAACCGATACTTGTCAGCCAGCGCGAGCATCTCGTCTTTATCGAATAACAAAGTCTTGCCCGCTGTGACGTGAAGGGCCGTTGCCCCCGCACGTTTCATGCTCTCGATGGTCGGCACACCAATCACGGGCACATCGAATCGCATATCCTGGTCGGGCTTGGCCGTTTTGACGACGACGAACGGGCGGCCCCGCGTTATCTCGCCCGCGCGCATTATTACAGCATCGGTCCCCTCCATCGCTTCGACTGCGATGACCGCGCCGTCTTTGACCGCGATGGTCTGGCCTAAATCGAGCCGCGCAATCTCGCGCGCAACCTCAAGACCGTAATCAATATCGCTGCGCTCTTCCTTCGTAGGCGCGCGGCGCGTCATCACTCCTTCGCTCGCAAGATAGTCTTTGAGAAAGATCGTCGAATCAACAACCGTTATGCCTTCGCGCGCAAGCTCATCGGCCACCGCCCCGACGAGGCTGTTAGTGTTTTTCGTAGAGAGCCGCGCAAGCATTCGCACCATCCGCAGGTCAGGCAAGGCATTCAACCTGAAAATCTGATGATGCTTCACCTGTCCCGCCATAATCGCATGTGTGACCTGCTCCTGCTTGAAGAATCGAATCAAGCGACCGAGTTGGCCCACTCCAATCCATTCGACCCGCGCCGCAAAGTTTTCAATCTCAGGCGCGGTCTCTCCTTTTATCGCGGCGACAACCATCTCCGCACCCGAAGCCTTCGCGCCTTCAAGCACTAGAAATGGAAACCGCCCATTGCCTGCTATCAATCCGTACTTCATAACAGTAGGCAGTAGGCAGAATTGCAATGAGCTTGAAATTGGCTCCTGGAGCCGTTTTCAAGTTGTTTAGTGTTTTGCTCACTGCCTACTGGTTTCAATACTCAATCCATGTACCGGCCCGCGCCTCTTTCGCTTTGCGGTAGAGGTACTGTGCCGATGCGAGGTCTTCGACGGCAAGGCCGAGCGATTTGAACAGGGTTATCTCGTCCGCAGAAGCGCGGCCCGACTTTGCGCCAATTAAGATTTCGCCAATCTCTGCGCGGATGTGATCGGGCGTGATAGCTCCTTCGCGCAGTGCGAAGAGATAATCGCCGCCCTCATTGATTGTTGATTCGCGCCGGTCAACAAAGAGGCTTGCTGCGGCCATTGTCGCGCTGTCAACTTCGCGTGTCGTCGGAATGCTCGACCCAACTACGTTCAAGTGCGCGCCCGCCCGCACCCATTCACGTTTGACTATCGGCTCAGACGCGGTCGTGGCCGTCACGATCAAATCAGCCTCGCGCGCGGCTTCTTCAACCGTCTCGACTGGCTCAATTGGAAACGAATAGTGCGGTTGCATCTCTTCCGCAAATTTCTTGGCGTTTTCAAAATGGCGGCTCGCCACGCGCGCGCGTTTGATCTGTCGGGCGCAGGCCATTGCTTCGATATGTGCGCGAGCCTGAACGCCTGCGCCGATTATCGCAAGCTCGCTGGCGTCTTCGCGCGCAAGCAATTGCGTCGCGACTCCCGACACTGCTGCTGTGCGAATCGCTGTGATGGCTGAAGCGTTCATCAATGCCATTAGCCTGCCCGTCTCGCCGCTGAATAACATCACGCTGCCTTGATGCGAGTCCAACCCCTTCGCAGGGTTGCCGGGAAAGAAGCAGACGACCTTCACTCCATAAGCCGCGCGCTCGCCTGCAGCATACGAAGGCATGAGCGCCATGTCGCCCTGCGCATCAGGCGGCATTATGACCATGCGGAGCGGCTGGAAAACTTCGCCGCGCGCGAGCGACGACAGAGCTTCGGCCATCACCGGCATGCACTCTCGAATCGGAAGAAGAGTTTCAACTTCGCTGTGATTGAGAATAAGAATGCTCATTTCGTCACTCCGCGCTCGGACGTTTCGATGAACTCGATCAGGTAATCAATCTCAGGCCAGCCGCTCAGTTCCTGCCTGATTTTTTCAACCGCTTGAGTCGTGTTTAACTTCGCCGCGAGCAGCAATCTGAACGCATGAGTTATGCGAAGAATTTCATCATCTGAAAAGCCGCGACGACGCAGTCCTAAAGTGTTTTGGCCATAACATCGCGCGTGATTGCCTACAGTGCGCGCGTAAGGCAGAGCGTCTTTGACGACCACCGAAAACGCGCCGATGAATGCGTAACGGCCCACGCGGCAAAATTGATGAACTCCGGCGTAAGCTCCGAGCGTCACGTGATCCTCGACGATGACGTGGCCCGCGAGTGATGCGCCGTTTGCGAAGATGGTGTGATTGCCTATTCGACAATCGTGCGCAACGTGCGCCTGTGCCATGAATAAATTATCTGAACCTATCTCAGTCAGGTTGCCGCCGCCTTCGGTTCCGCGATGCAGCGTCACAAATTCGCGGAAGACATTTCGCTCGCCCGCGCGCAGCCAGCTTCGTTCGCCCAGGTATTTCAAATCGTGCGGAATCTGTCCTGCGGATACGAAAGGAAAGAAGAGGCAGCCGCGCCCGAACTCCGATGGGCCTTCGATGACGCAATGGCTTTTCACCTGAACGTCGTCGTGCAGAATAACGTCGTCGCCGATGATCGAATAAGGGCCGATTGCGACGTTGCGGCCAAGCTCTGCTTTGGGGCTGATGATTGCTGTCGGATGAATCGTCACCGCGCGGCGTGCTCCTCTCTATTACTTCTCTACGGGCGTGAACGCCGCTGCGTTGACTTCGCCGCTATGCTCGATGGCGCTGCGCTCGACGAGCGATGAAGATATTTCGGCTTCGGCGACAAGCTGGCCGTCAACGAAAGCCTCGCCGCGCAGTCTGATATAGCGCGGACGCAATCTGAGTACTGTCAGCTCCAATCGCAGTTGGTCGCCGGGCACTACGGGACGGCGGAACTTTGCGTTGTCAACCCCCGTGAAGAAGACGAGCTTCGATTGGCGGTCGGGAATAGTCGCAAGCATCAGCACTCCTGCCGTTTGCGCCATCGCCTCTACTATGAGCACGCCGGGCATAACGGGCGCGCCGGGGAAGTGGCCCGCGAAGAATGGCTCGTTGAGCGTGACGTTTTTTATTCCGACGACGCGCTTGTTCGGCTCGTACTCGATGATTCTATCAACGAGCAGGAACGGATAGCGGTGCGGAAGTATCGCTTGAATTTGAGTGATGTCTATCAGTGTTTCCATGATTGTCAGGGTCTTTTCCGCCTCATTGATCGCCGCGCTCGAACGTTTGCGCTAAATCGCGAACAATCTTTTCCAATGTCTTCAATCTCTCTGTTAATTCAGGCAGCCTTGAGTATAACACCTGCGAGCGACGCCACGCATTGAAGTCCCTCGCTGGAATCCCGCCTATCACAGCCCCGCCGCGCACGTCTTTTGTCACAACCGCTTTGCCCGTAATGATTGCGCCGTCGCCGATTGTGACGTGCTCTACCGTGCCAACCTGGCCTGCAATCACACAGCGGCGACCAATGCGCGTGCCGCCTGAAAAGCCCGTGAGTGCAGCTACGACCGTGTCTTCGCCAATCTCGCAGTTGTGACCGACCTGAATGAAATTATCGAGCTTCACGCCGCGCCTCAAAATCGTGTCTTTGAAGCCGCCGCGATCAATCGCGCAGTTAGCTCCGATCTCGCAATCATCCTCGATAATCACGCAGCCCAATTGCAATAGCTTCACCTGTCGACCTTCCTCGTCGGGAACAAATCCAAATCCGTCCGCGCCGATGACCGTGCCGGCGTGGATGATGACTCGATTGCCGATCTCTGTGCGGTCATAAATCGAAACATTCGGATGAATCACTGTGTCATCGCCAACGCGACAATCATCGCCGATGACAACGCCCGGATGCAGAGTCACACGATTTCCGATGACCGAGTTGCGCCCGATTGTGACGCGCGGGTGAATAGAAAGGTCACGCCCAAGCGCACTCCCTTTTCCGATGATTAGATCATCGCTAATACCGATGGGCAGATAAGCCTCGGCGTGCAAAGCCTGAATTGCGCGCGCGAACGCCAGCTTCGGATTTGACGCGATGAGCAGATTGCAGTTGGCGTCCGGGATTTTATCAGCAACGATTACCGCAGTCGCGCGAGATTCATTGATTCGCTCGCAATAAGTTCCGGTGGCAAATGTTATGTCGCCTTCCTGAGCCGCGTCGAACGACTGAGCGCGACGGATGACGGCTTCAGGATCGCCGATCAATTCGGCCTTGATTATCTCGGCCAGACGGCCAAGCGTGTGCATAACAAATCACCGATTTGAAGATTGACGCAAGCGAGTCGCGCTTTCAGACGTGAAAGTTTCACATAACCTGTTTGAGTTTTCAAATATCCCTGCGCGAAAAGAAGATGTAAGCGAGAATGAAACCCGCAAGCCCGATACCGGCGAGCACCCAGAGGTTATGCGGCGGAATGTCACGACCCATGAGCAATTCGAGCGGGTTAAAATACTTGAACGGCGAGAGCCACGCGACCGCTTCGGCTGGCTGCCACGCTCGCGCCACGTAATCGAGCAGGAAAGTTACGAGCGCGAGCAATCCCGTTATTGAGCCAGCCATGCCTCGCCGTCGCGAGCGCGCGCCAATTGCAAGAGCCACGCCGCCCCAGCATATCAACAGCAATCCGAGATTCAACACTAGCAAAAGGATGAAATCCGGCTGAGGCCACGCAGCTATCTTCTGGGCCAATAGATTAAGCCCGATCCACGTTCCCATCATCATCATTGCAAAAAGGAACAGTTCGCATATCAAGAGCATGGCGATTGACCGGGTGATGACCCAGTGCCTCGCAATCGGGCGCACGAGCATCAAATCCATGTAGCCCATCTCGATTTCGGAAGCGGGCATTGTGGCAATAGCTATCGCGAGGGCAATTAATGATCCCATCACCGCCAGGTGAAAATATCCGAGCGAGACGATTCCCCTGAACGACATGAAGCTTGTGAACGACGGTCCCATCAGTTGCCGCACGAAAGGAGGAATGAGCGCAGACATCTGATCGAAGGTGTTTGATCGCTCGATTGATCGCGCAATCAGGATGAGAAAGATTTGAAAGACGGCGAGCACCGTACCCATTATCAGGACGAGCGTGCGCAGTCGCTTGAAGGAATGAGCGAGCAGAATAAGTGCGCCTTTCATTCCGCACCCTCTCGATAGTATCTAATCAGCACGTCTTCGAGCCGGGCTTCTTCGACCTGCAAATCCTTAACGGGCAATCCGGCCAGCCTGTTTATTAAAACGCCGAGCGGCCCTTCAATGCGGAGGCTCCACGCGCGCGGCGCGATTTCGATGATTTCAAATTCGCGCGGAAGCTCCATCGGCGCGGCAACGTCTTCGGAAAAGATTATGCGCACGCGCCGAGCCGCCAGATTTCTTATCTCCTCAACCGATGACAACAGCACAAGCTCGCCGCGCCTGAGCAGCGCGATTCGATCACAAACGCGCTCGACTTCCGACAGCACGTGCGACGACATAAAGACGGTTCGGCCTCGCCGCCGAACGTCTGCGAGCAGCTCATAAAAAGACTCCTGCATAACGGGATCGAGTCCTTCGGTCGGCTCGTCAAGTATCAGAAGCTGCGGGTCGGATTGAAAAGCTTGAATCAATCCGAGCTTGCGTTTCATCCCCGTGCTGTACTCGCGCAGCCTGCGGCGAAGGTCGCCGTCGGGCAGCCTCAACCTTTCTTGAAGCCTGCGGCGGTATTCTTTGTTGACAGATTGACGGTTGAGTCCTGCGAGAAATTCCAGTACCTCGCGACCAGTCAGGTGAGAATAGAGTCCCATCTCGCCTGGCAGATAACCAACGTGCGAGCGCGCATCAAGCCCTTGCTTTTGACAGTCACGACCGAAGATGAAAGCCTGCCCGCTGGTTGGCCTGAGTAGATCGAGAAGCACCCGAATAGTCGTTGTCTTGCCCGCTCCGTTCAGTCCCAGAAAGCCGACTACCTCTCCCTGCTCAACTTCGAGGTTGAGGTCGCGCACGGCGGTCAATCGCCCGTAGCGTTTCGTCAGCGCGCGGATTGAAATTGCTGATTGAGGAGCCGATTCCACACGCTCGATTCTAAGGTTATAAACCATTGTGAGCAAGAAGAGATGTTTCCGCCGCAGGGCCAAAACTTGACTGAGCAAAAATGCGTGTGTTAGCTTGCCAGTTCGGTTTCGTGTAGCTAATCTCGATATGTGGATAGATGTTAGATGTTAGACGTTAGATATTAGTCAGAATTGCAAAATGCCTTCTAACATCCGTCATCTAATATCTGACACCTGAGAGGTGACAATGCTCAAGCGCACACCGCTGTATGAATCGCACGTCTCGCTTGGCGCGCGCATGGTTGATTTCGTGGGATGGGAAATGCCCGTGCAGTACTCAGGCCCGATCCCTGAGCACATGGCCGTGCGCGAAGCGGCAGGCTTATTTGATGTCTCGCACATGGGCGAAATAGAAATCAGCGGCGCGGGCGCATTCGATCTCATCCAGCGTGTCACCACAAACGATGTATCGAAACTACAGGATAACCAGGTTCAATATTCGATTCTGACGAACGAAGACGGCGGTGTTATTGATGACCTGTTGGTTTACAGAATCAACTCAGAATACTTCCTGCTGATAGTCAACGCCTCGAACACCGACAGAGATTTCGAATGGATCAAATCGCACGCCGACCTCAGAAGCGTCGAAGTCAATAACACGAGCGCAGCGTTTGCGTTGCTCGCGCTTCAAGGACCGCGCTCCGAGCGGATACTTCAAGGGATAACAGACCACATGCTCGACCGAATACCTTATTACTGGTCGCAGCACGTTACGGTCGACGGCGTGCCCTGTCGAGTTTCGCGAACGGGCTACACGGGCGAAGACGGATTTGAGATTCTCTGCTCGCACACCGACGCTCGGCATCTGTGGAACCGTCTGCTCGTCGTGGGCCACGATCGCGGCCTGATACCTTGTGGCCTGGCGGCGCGAAATACCTTGAGGCTTGAGGCCGCGTATCGTCTTCACGGAAACGACATGGACGAGACGACCACGCCGCTCGAAGCCGGTCTTGGATGGGTTGTGAAATTAGGGAAAGGCGATTTTATCGGGCGCGACGCGCTTCAACGTCAGAAGGAAGAAGGCTTGCGGCGCAAGCTCGTAGGGTTTGAAGTGCTGGACCGAGCGCCAGCGCGCGACGGTTATCCGGTTATCATAGACGACAATCAGGTGGGCATAGTCACGTCGGGCAGTCCCGCGCCTTTCCTGAAGAAGAACATCGGGTTGGCATATTTGCCAATTGAGCACACGGCTGTCGGAACGGAATTTTTTGTTGTTGTGCGCGGGCGCAATGTTCCGGCTCGCGTAGTCGAAACACCATTTTATAAAAGAGAGAGAAAGTTCGACTGATTTTGGATTTTAGGTTTTGGATTCTTGGCGCATTGTGCGTTTGCGTTGGACGAGATTCCGGCGCAAGGAAATCCGCGATCATAGAGCCTGTTGATGCTGCTTCCGGCAATCCAAAATCTAAAATCCAAAATCCAAATCGGAGAAATGAAGATGGCAAACACCCCTGAAGAACTGAGCTACACGAAAGACCACGAATGGGTTCGAGTCCAAGGAGATGGAGCCACAATCGGCATCACCGATCACGCGCAGACCCAACTCGGCGATGTCGTTTACGTCGAGCTTCCAAAGGTTGGCGACAAGTTCGAAACGAGCGAGCCTTTCGGCTCCGTCGAAAGCGTCAAAGCCGTGAGCGAAATTTATATGCCCGTGAGCGGTGAGGTCACAGAGGTCAACGAGGCGCTTAATGATTCGCCTGAGCTTGTCAACAACGATCCTTATGGTGACGGCTGGATGATTCGGATCAAGATCAATAATATGGCGGAAGTTGACGGATTGCTGAACGCAGCCGAGTACGAAGACTACATCAAGGAAGAAGCGTCGGAGTAATCTTTATGAGATATATTCCGAACTCGCCTGATGAGCGGCGCGAGATGCTTGCCCGAATCGGCTGCTCCGGCATTGAAGAACTATTCGAGCAGATTCCGGAAAAGTTCCGGCTGAGCGAGGCAATCGGCATAGGCGAGCCGATGAGCGAACCTGAGCTTATCGCATACTTCCGCAATCTCGCTTCGCGCAACGCGACAGACTACCAATCGTTCCTTGGCGCAGGCGCGTACTCGCATTTCATTCCCGTCATTATTGATCCGCTCATATCGCGCGCGGAATTCTTCACTGCCTACACGCCCTATCAGCCCGAGTTGAGTCAGGGCACGCTGCAATACATCTTCGAGTTCCAGACGATGATATGCCAGCTCACGGGCATGGAAGTCGCCAACGCGTCGCTTTACGACGGCTCAAGCGCGACAGCCGAAGCCGTTTTGATGGCGCAGCGCGTCACGCGGCGAAATAGATTCATCATCGCCGACACGCTGCACCCGCAATATCGCGAAGTTGTTTCGGCCTACACGAAGAATCTCGGCGTCGAGATTGAATACGCGAATCACACCGAAGCCGGAACGATTGACCTCAACTCGCTCAAGATTGATAAAGAGACTGCGGCAGTCGTCGTTCAATCGCCGAACTTCTTCGGCTGCATCGAAGACTTGAAAGCGATTGCCGACGCCGCGCACAAGTCGGGCGCGATGCTCATTGTTGCGATTACGGAAGCGATGAGCCTCGGAGTTTTGAAGACGCCGGGCGCGTGCGGAGCCGACATCGTCGTGGCCGAAGCGCAATCATTCGGAATACCTCTAAGCTACGGCGGGCCTTATTGCGGGTTGTTCGCCACGCTCGAAAAATACCAGCGGCAGATTCCGGGCAGGCTTGTGGGCGAGGCTTACGACGCTGAAGGGCGTCGCGGGTACGTGCTGACGCTTTCGACGCGCGAGCAGCACATCCGCCGCGAGAAAGCCACATCGAACATTTGCACAAATCAAGGGCTGTTCGCGCTGATGGCGACGATTTATCTTGCGACGATGGGGCGGCGAGGCGTACAGGAAGTTGCGCGCCAGAACCTGCAGAAGGCCCACTACGCCGCATCAGCGATAGCAAAGCTCGACGGATACGGCTTGAGATTCACGGCGCCGTTTTTCAACGAGTTCGTGATTCGCGGGCCGCGCACGGCTACCGAAGTGACCGAGCAGTTGCTTGATCGAAGGATGATCGGCGGCGTCGCTTTGGAATGCTATTACCCTGAAATGAAAGACTGCTTGCTCGTCTGCGTGACCGAGACGACAAGCAAAGAAGCGATTGACAATTTAGTGGACGCGCTCTCAAAGATTTGAAATCTCAAATTTGAGACTTCAAACCTGAAATCCAGAATCCGCGAAGCATCAGAGTGATGCGGGAGGTGCGGTATGCTGATCAAGAGTGTGAGCGCGATTTGGTCGCTGGTTTCTGAGCCGAGTTTTGAGCGGCTCGGTGTCGGCGGCGTGATCTTTATAATCGGAGCGATCATCTACATCGTCAACCTGCTGCTTGGGTTTGCCCGACGCGGCAGGCCGCTGCCGATTGATGGAATAGGCTTGATGGTTTTAGGAATCGGCATCTCGCTTTTTTTGAGATGGTAAGGCAATTAGTTTGACCAGTTGAAAATCAGGTTTGAGATCGAGATGCTGGAAGCTCGAATATGAAATCTCAAACCTGGAATCTGAAACTGAAGAATGAGCAAAAGCAGAATCAAGAAAGCGACAACGCACGTAGCACAAAACGAAGGGCTTTTGTTTGAAGAATCGCGCGAGGGCCGCATCGGTTATTCGATTCCGAAGCTCGACGTGCCGGAAAGAAAAGCCGACGAATTGATTGATGCGCGCCTGCTGCGCGACGACGACCTGGAAGGGATGCCAGAGCTGTCGGAAGTCGACGTGATTCGCCATTTCACGCGGCTTTCGACTTGGAACTACTGCATAGATCACGGGCTGTACCCGCTCGGCTCTTGCACGATGAAGTACAATCCGCGCATCAATGAGCATGTCGCGCGCATCGAAGGACTCGCGCGCTTGCACCCGCTCACGCCCGCGCCGTTTGCTCAGGGCGCGCTTGAAGTTATAGCTCGATTGGAAGAGTGTCTCGCACAAATCACTGGACTCGCGGCGGTGACAACTCAGCCTGCGGCGGGCGCGCAGGGAGAGCTTACAGGAATAATGATGATTCGCGCTGCGCTCACCGAGCGCGGCAACCCGCGCAAGAAAGTTCTGATTCCCGATTCAGCGCACGGCACGAACCCGGCATCGGCTGTTATCAGCGGCTATACGGTTGAGACCGTGCCTTCGGATGAAAAAGGGCTGACCGATCTCGACGCTTTGCGTCGCATGATGAATGAAGACGTTGCGGCGCTGATGCTCACGAATCCGAACACGCTTGGCAAATTCGAGCAGAACATCGAAGAGATTTGCCGAATAGTCCACGAAGGCGGCGGCTTTGTCTATATGGACGGCGCGAACATGAATGCGCTCGTTGGAATAGCAAAACCTGCGGACTTCGGCATTGACGTGATGCACCTGAACCTGCACAAGACATTTTCAACTCCGCACGGAGGGGGCGGTCCCGGCGCAGGCCCTGTTGCTGTGACAAAAGAACTGGAGCCGTATCTTCCGTTCCCTCGCGTCACGCGAGTTGATGGCGGCAAGCTCACGCTCGATTTCAATCGCCCGAAATCTGTCGGAAGGGTGCGGGCATTCTTCGGAAACTTCGGCGTGCTCGTCCGCGCGCTGGCTTATATCCTGACGCACGGCGACGCGGGGCTTCGCGAAGCGACCGAAACGGCTGTGCTCAATGCAAACTACATCGCGCATCATTTGAATGATACTTACGACGTTCCATATCCGGGCCGCGTTATGCACGAGGTTATCTTCTCCGACAAGCGCCAGCTCAAGCACGGCGTGCGCAACGCGGACATTTCCAAGCGGCTCATTGATTATGGCTTCTACCCGCCGACAATGTCGTTCCCGCTTATAGTCAACGGCGCGATAATGGTCGAGCCTACGGAAACCGAAGGGCGCGAAGAGCTCGATCTGTTTATTGACGCCATGAAATCTATTGACGCCGAAGCGGCTGAAGACCCTGAGATTTTGAAGCGCGCTCCGCACACAACGAAAGTCGGTCGTCTCGACGAAGTTGCCGCAGCGCGCAGGCCCGTGCTCAGGTGGCGGCCCCGCAACCTCGATGACGGCGAGCGCGCTGAAGGCACCAGTTCATCTGCGTAGCGGCATTGCCACGACTTTCACTCATCATGTAAACTCGATTGATTCAACAAGGCGGTCACTTTGAGACAAAGGGTTTCAACCGGACGACCGCCTTCATAAAGGGGAAGAGTATGAGCAGAGAAAACACAAGAGAATTGCGCGAGCGTTTACTGCGCAACCCGGAAGTTCAAAATATGATCCGCGTTCGCGCGTTTGAGATTTACGAACGGCGCGGCAGATTGCCCGGCCACGATGCCGAAAACTGGTTTCAGGCTGAGCAGGAAGTGCTCACTTTTTTGATCGAGGAAGAAGGACGACGCGCCGAGGAAGTGCGACGCTCAGGTGATAAGACCGCGACGGTGCCGGAATCGGCTATATCTGTGCTGGCTGACGAGCGAGATGAATCACAAGCTGGAATTGGCGCGTGGTCGCCGGCAGAGCCTGCGAGCGAAGAGCGCGCGCCTGCCATCGGCGGAACGACCGAGCCGCAAATTGAACCCGCGAAAAAGAGCCGCGCGCGAACCTCTACGAAATCAACCTCTGCGCGAAAGACCAAAGCTGCATCAGCAACAACTGAAGGAGCTAAGAAACCGGCCCGCCGCACGGCATCAAAGAAATCTGACGAGACAACCGCTAAGAAAACCACACGAAAGCAGACAAAATCGGAAGAAAGCGGACAGTAAAGAGGCTGAAGGCAGAAGGCAGTTGGATTGATTGCTTCTGAGGATTGCCAATAGAGTATCAATTATTCGCCGTTGGCTACCTTCTGCCTACTGTCCATTCGGCGCGTAATAACTGTCGCGCGTTCGCGCGCTGTATCCCGAACGAGTCAGGAAAACTTTGACGTGGCGCAAGGCTCCGTTGCGCTCTTCGTTTTTTGAAACATAGGTGAGGATGTATTGATTCTTGAGCTCGCGCGCTACTTTCGCATAAACGTCTTTCATCTCTTCATCTTTGAGGGGCGAAAAAATCTGCCCGCCGGTACGGTTCGCGAGATTTGTCATTAGCTGTTCGGCTCGCTCGAATCGCGAGATGTAAACGCCCGCTGCGTTCGCTGTCCCGAATACTCGACCGAGCTTGCCACCGTAGTTCGCCTTCAACTCGTTGATGAATGCCCGCGCCTTGCTGACAACGTAAACCATCGCGCCCGATTTTATTACGGCGGCGAGCGCCTGGTCGTATGTGACCTTGCTCGAAGTGTCGTCGCCATCCGTCAGAAGTATCACGGCCTTGCGCCCTTCGACTTTCGATAATAAATCGTCGGCTGTCGTGTATAGCGCGTCGTAGAGCGAAGTGCTGCCCGGCGCGTAGCTGCCATTTTTGGTCATCACCATGCCGGGCTTGAATCGCCACGACAGGGCGTGGCGCACATCATCGGCCTTCGATGTCCAATCCTGAATCAGTTCTATGTCAGTATGAAACTCGACGACGGAAATCTTGTCCTCAGGCCCAAGCTGATTCACAAACTGCATTGCCGCATCGCGCAGCGAACCAATCTCGCTCACGACCGAGCCGGAAGCGTCGAGCATGAGAACAACATTTACGGGGACGCTGCTAACGATGAAGCTCGCGATGTCCTGCCGCTGGCCGTCTTCGGCAACGATGAATTCGTTTTTGGCAAGGTCGGTCGCCTGACGGCCATAAGGGTCAGTGACTGTGACATTGAGCAAAACCTCTTCGGCGCGCAACCGTATTGTGTCGTCCTGCGATTTCTGCTGTTGATTTGTAGAAGGCAATTTGCGCCCGCTCTGGGCCAGCGAGCCGCTTATAAAGAAAAATGCGGCTGCTAAAGCACACAGCGCACGAAGATTAAATCCCTTTGCTCTGAACATACCGAACCTCTGAGCTGCCATTTCAGTATAGCTCACAGCCGCGCGGCCTGAAAACGCGCGCCGAAGAAAAATTTTCAATATGAGGCTGGAAAAAAAGACATGCCATCGCGCCAAAACACAGGCCGGTTTGCGCATTAAATCGTATTTCGTCACAACAGTTAGAGCGAGCCGCGAGCCATTTCGTTTCTCTGGCATTGAGGTTGCTCTCTGCTCGGTGAATAGACCGCTGTGGATGCTGCGATGATTCGAGCGCGCCTCGTTGAGATGGTTCAAGAATAATTCAAGTTTTTTTCAAGTGGGCCATAAATAATGATGCCTTCAAAATGAAAAAGACAGTGCGCTCGTTAAAGATAAAACAGGATTGAACTGATGAGAAAAGCAGCCTCCCCAAGATTCGCAGTTCTCTTTTCGATACTACTAATCCTTCACTCTACAATCACAGCATTCGCAGGCATACAGCTAATTCCGGGACAGGGCGTCGTTTTGACCGGAGCCGACGGCGTAGTGCTGACAGGCGCAGATGGCGTCGTGTTGACAGGCGCGGACGGCGTTGTGCTCACGGGAGCCGATGGCGTCGTTTTGACTGGAGCCGACGGCGTAGTGCTCACGGGAGCCGACGCGTTCACCTACACAGGAGCCGAAGGCGTTGTGCTTACAGGCGCTGACTCATCCGGTATTCAGAGCTTCGATCCTGAGCTTGCCTTCCTGCTTGAGAACCTGCCGGATTCAAGCGCGATAAACGTTTTCATAGTATTTCACCAGATGCCGACCGATGCTGATCTCAGCGCGCTTCAGGCAGCGGGCATTCTGGGCGGCACGCGCTTCCACAATCTGCCGATGGTTATGGTCAACGCGACCAAATCCCAAATCGCTGCCGTGTCGGCGCTCCCGTCAGTGCGGTCAATCTATTCAAACAAGACATTCGAGTTTTTCACTCACGACACGCGCGAGATAATCGGCCAGAAGAGCATTGTGACCGACGCAAATCTCACGCGGAAAAACGGCGGGCTGCCAATTGCCGGTCAGGGCATCACGGTTGCCGTGCTCGATACGGGCATTGACGCAACGCATCCCGATCTCGCCTATGGAACGCAGGTAGTTCAAAACGTGCGAGTGGAGGATTTGCAAGGCGCTTCGCCCGCGTTTCTTTATCCGATAGTTGCCGAAGGATTGCGCGATACGGACCTCGCGCTCGGACACGGAACATTCGTGGCGAGCATAATTGCAGGAACCGGCTCGGCTTCGGGCGGCTACTACGGCGGCATGGCTCCGGGCGCAAGGCTGCTCGGAGTATCGTGCGGAGACGCGAGCCTCTTTTATGTGCTGTCGGGAATTGACTACATTTTGTCGCATTACTTAGAGCAAAACATCCGCGTCGTGAATTGCAGTTGGGGGATAAGCGGCCTCTTTGACGCAAACGATCCCGTCAACATCGCGACGAAGATCATGCACGATGCGGGAATAACAGTAGTTTTCTCAGCAGGCAATCGCGGAAACACTGCCAACGCGCTCAACCCGTACTCGGTTGCTGACTGGGTTATAGGTGTTGGCTCAGGCACAAAGAGCGGCTCGCTTTCGTCGTTCTCGTCGCGCGGCGCTGCAGGTTACGCAATGTTTCACCCAACGCTCATCGCGCCCGGCGAAAACATAGTCGCCGCTCGCGCGACCGGCATAAACGTCGTCGGAACAGCCGGACTGAGCGCAGGACTCATCAGCGCGGATAACGACCTCAAAACCATATCGCCCGCATACTTGCCGCGTTATACGACAAGCTCAGGCACGAGCTTCGCCGCCCCGCACGTGGCCGCAACCGTAGCGATGATGCTTCAGGCAAACCCATCGCTTACGCCTGATCAGATCAAGACCATCTTGCAGGAGACGGCAACGCCTATGCTCGGCTATTCGCTCAGCGAAGTCGGAGCCGGTTACCTGAACGCATACGCAGCAGTTCGCGAAGCGGCATTCGGGACGCGATACGGACTCTTTAGAAGCGGGCTGTTGAGCAAGGTATTCGCGCTCGCGCGCCAGCCGATCGCGTCATTCAACGGCGAAGTCGCGCCGGGGCAGAGCTATTCGCAGCCGCTCGATGTTCCCAGCGATACGATCTTTCTAAACGTGCAGGCAGGCTGGGTGCGCGCGATTGGCGAAGGCAACAATCTCGAAGTCGCCTTGAGCTACGCCGGTCAAACCGTAACGTCAAATACGCAGACTCAACTAGCAGGATCGGCTTTCAAAAAGGCCGGTGTTACTGTGACCGATCCTGCTTCTGGTCGCTGGATGATAACAGTGACGAACACGAGCGATCCTGTGAGAGGCTCGTCGCAGAAATTCAACGGCGCAATCGAAATCATTCGAGCAACCTATTCGATGACAGGTCTCGACGGCTTATCGCCCTCGCAGCAACAAGCCATCAAGCGTGTGCTTCGCGCGGGAATAATGACGGTGCAATCGAACAACTTCGGCGGTGGCACGAAGGCCACGCGGCTCGAAGCGGCTCGTGCGGTTATGCTCGCAGCAGGAGCGCGCGTGCCGCAGTACCTGCCCTATGCGCCGACATTCACGGATGTCGCGAATGATGCCAGCGCGGTATTTGTCGAGAGCGTAACGCATTCGCGGCGCGGCGATCTGTTCGCGACGAGCGGGACGAGCTTCAACCCGCAGGCGGCGATCAGCCGCCTGACCGTTGCTGCGGCGATGGTGAAAGTTCTCTGGTCGGATGACGAGATACAAGCGGCGAGCGTCAGCAATCCGGGGCTGGCCGACTGGGACTTGATCCCGCTGGCATCGCGCGGATTCGTCAGTCTCGCGGTCAGTAGCGGATTATTCAGACCGGACGCGCAAGGCTACTTCCGTCCCAACGATTCAATCACGCGCCTGGAGCTTGCGCTTGCAGCCGCCGCGCTTCAGCAGGCCGCGCGTTAAACAGCGCACAAATCAATCTGACCCTGAAGAGGTGACCATGAAGGTTCGTGCGCGGAGAAATTTCAGGCAAGAGGTAGTGGGAATGAATGGATACATGCTTCACAATTCAGCAGGCAAGCGGGGTTTGTTGCTCCCGATTATTTGCGCGAAGCGAGTGATTAATTAGCGGTTCAAGTTTTTTTCAATATCTGAAGGTTAAAATTATCGCGATGATTGGGGAAGCTAGATAGCTTTGATTGTGAGCCGCCCAAAGAGCGGCCCACGTGAAGAGCGCGGCGTTTAACTGGGGAGGGACGCCGCGCTTTTTTTTGTTTTTTTTTTGCTGCGGTTTCTCTGATTCGCCGAATTCATTAGCAGAGCATTGCAGGTACCGGCATTCAGCGGCCAGTCTCTGGCAACAGTCAAGACCTATCTATTTTAAATCATCTTTCTCTCGTAACCATTTAGAGCGAATTTCTTTTGGATGTACGCCATTCAGCCGATATGTGGAGTGCGGCTTCACGGTCGCCGCTTTCAATTCAATACACACAAACCCGTACATGCAATCGAAAATCGGCATAGGGATTCACAAAAGCTGAAAGCCGATTGTTAATAGCCGAGCATTTAAGGCTGCCTGTTTCTTGATGCCGCCATGTGCAGCGTGCTATCCTCACTCTTAAGATGTTCCGCCTGATTGATCGTTACTTAATCAGAGAGATTCTGCCCTACGTGCTGCTGGCGCTATTGCTGCTCACGGCGATCATCTTTGCGCAGGAGGCGAGCCGCTTCTCAGAACTGCTCGTCATTGCCACGCGCAACGGGCTTCCTATGCAAACGCTTGCGCGAATAATGTCCGCGCTAGTGCCGGGCATACTCGTCTTCACGCTGCCAATCTCGCTGCTTATTGGAACGCTCGTCGGCATGGGGCGCCTTTCAGGCGACAGTGAAATCATCGCTTTGGGCGCAAGCGGGACGAGCCGAATGCGGATACTTGCGCCTGCGCTCACGCTTGCGCTGATAGTCGCCGTCGCGATGCTCTACATCACGACGACGGTGCTGCCGCGCTCGGTTCAAAACTTGAGCGATCTCAAAGCGAACCAGTCACTAATCTTTCAGGGATTAAAGACCGAGATCAAGCCGCGCGTCTTCGAAGAGAGCATCCCGCAAAAGGTTCTCTACATCGAGGACATAGACCGCGCGCAGAATCTCTGGCACAACATCTTTCTAGTTGATATGGGCGATGGCGACAGCGAGATGAAGATTCTCACCGCGGCGAGCGGTTCGCTCAGCCAGGGCGAGAAATCCAACATGCCTGAGCTTTTTCTGCATCAGGGCACATTCCATGTCGCGGGCGGCAGTCAATCAGCAGGCGAAGAATCTTCACAAAATCCAAGCGAAGAAGTTTCAGGCAATGAGCCTTCATCATTAGACAACCAGACGGACGCATCAGCAAATGGCGCAATGCCGCGCGAGAAGAAAAAGGATCGCGGGCAGAACAACTACACGGCGCAGTGGTTCGAGAACAACACGGTTAAGATAGAGTTTTCGGACGACAAGCGCGAAGACGCAGCAGGCATTGACAAACAACCGGACCGCGTTGAGGAGATGGAATGGGCCGACCTGATAAACTACACGCCGTCTGCGGAGGAATATCGCGAGTGGCGCGCGGAGATTCACAAACGGCTTGCGCTTCCAACGGCGTGCCTGGTCTTCGCGCTGCTCGGCGTGGCGTTCGGCATCAGCAATGTTCGCACGGGCCGCTCGTTCGGTCTGCTGCTTGGGCTTGCCATCACGATTATCTATTACCTGATTGCGCTGTCGGGCAACCACTACGCCGTATCGGGCAAGCTGCCCGTTTGGCTCGGCATCTGGCTCGCCAACATCGCGCTCGGCGCGCTCGGCATCGTGTTGCTAATCTTACAGCGGAGGCCCGGCGCAGACCCGCTCGCGCTGCTTTCGAGAATCCGCCACGCGTGGCCTGCTCGCAAAGATGCAGCGACGCACGGAAATGGCGGCGCGGCGACAATGACAGCGACCGACGCTGCAAGCCAATTGCCACTGCGCTCAAGTTTTCCCGCGACGCCTCGCCGCGTTGCCGTGCCGCGCCTTATGCCGCGACTGTTAGACAGGCTCGTCCTGTCGGACCTCACGCGATTTTTCCTTTTCATACTTGGCGGGATGTCGGCGCTCTTTTTAATCATCACGCTCTTTCAGTTGCTAGACAGCATAACGCGCAACCGGATTGAATGGAGCGTTGTTGCTAACTACCTCTTCTTTCTGCTGCCGATGACCGTCAACTACATTGCGCCGCTGGCCGCGCTCGTGGCCGTTATGGTCACGTTCGGCATACTTCAAAAGACAAGCCAGGTAGTCGCGCTCAAGGCTTCGGGCCAGTCAATTTATCGGATGGCGCTGCCTGCGGTGCTGGCTGCGGTGATGCTTTCGGGCGTCGTCTTTTTGAATCAGGATTACGTGTTGCCGTTCGCCAATCGCCGCCAGAACAAATTGCGATACATGATTCGAAAAGGGCAGGAACCGCCGCGAACCTTCTTTCAAACGAAGAATCAATGGCTGTTCGGCATGGACTCGCGCATCTTCAATTACGCGCGGTTCGATCCGACAAACAACAGCTTCGCGCGGCTGACGGTGCTCGACCTTGAGCGGAACCCGTTTACAATCAAGCGGCGAATTTATGCCCGTCGCGCGCGGTGGGATGATGCGACGCAGCAGTGGGTGCTCGAAAACGGATGGGAGCGTCAGTTTCAGGGCGAAAAGACCGTAGCATATCATTCATTCAAGGAGCAACGGATTGAACTGACCGAACAACCGGAATACTTCAAGAAGGATTTGCTTGGATCGAACTCGATGACCTACAGCGAGCTTCAACGCAAGATCGCTGATCTTCAGCAATCGGGCTTCGACGTGCTCGATATGAAGATCGCGCTCTATGGCAAGATAGCGTTTCCGATTACGTGCATAGTTATGGTGCTTGTTGGTCTTCCCTTCTCTTTTTCAGTAGGCAAGCGCGGCGCGCTCTACGGCGTTGCGATTGGAATAGCGATAGGTCTCGCATACTGGGGACTGTTAGGTCTGTTCGAGCAGATGGGCCGCTACGAGATGCTGCCGCCTCTGCTGGCAGCGTGGGGACCGAATATGCTTTTCGGCGCGGGCGGGGTGTATCTTTTTTTGACCTCTCGGACCTAGTATGAGATTATTCATCCGGCGATTGCGTTCCCCTCAGAAGCAAGCGAATCTCCTCTAATTCGATTGCAGCAATCGCAGGCGAGCGATACATGAAGACAACGCGCATAAAGATCGTCGCTGCGATAATCTTGTTAATTGCCGCCATCTTTGTGTCTGACAGGCTGCTTCCGGCAGACGTGTCTGCTTCGGTGCTCTACGTCGTGCCGATATTGCTGACGCTCGCGCTTCGTTCAACGCGCGCCCTTGCCTTCATAACCGTATTGACCGCGCTCACAACATTGACAGATTTCCTGCTTACGACCGATCTGGGCGTCAAGCAGCATTTATGGTCTGATGAATTGCTGGCGCTGCTCGCGCAACTCACTACGGCCACTCTCGTTTGGATGCAGTTGCGCGCGGGCGAGCGGGAGCGCGCGATGCACGAAAAGGCCGAGAGGGAACGCCGCCGCCTCGCGCTCGTTCATTCGATTGCATCGGCGACGAGCGGTACGCTTGACCTCGAAGACGTGCTCAAGTCTGTCGCTGATAAGACAGCCGGTTTATTGAAGGCCGATACGGTTGCCCTCTGGCTCGTTGACGAAAGCGGAACCGAGATACGCCCGGCTCATTATAATTCGGATTCATATCGCGATGTTGAAGAGCGATACAAATCCGTGCGCTGGCAACTGTCAGATACGACGCTCGGAGAAGCTATTCGCCGCCGCGAGGTCCTCATTGCATCAGCCGACGAACGAACTCCCTCTGAATCACAGAAGATGCTTGAGATGATAGGGGCAGAGATGGCGATAGCCGTGCCTCTGTTTGCTCGCGAGCGGCTCGTCGGCGCAATGACGATAGCGTTGGAGCGCAGGCGCGAGTTCCGGCCCAACGACTTGGCTGTGATTGAAACAATAGGCAGACAGGTTGCGACGGCGATTGATAACGCGCTGCTGTTTAGCAGCATCAAGAAGCAGCGCGAGCAGCTTGCGCTCGTAAACGAGATAGGGCAGGTATTCGCCTCAACACTCGATCTCGAAGGCATCTACAACGCAATGCGCGAGCGGCTCCGTCAGATTGTTGATTGCGATTCGCTGCTTGTGTCGCTTTACGATCACGAAACCGAAACTATCCGCTGCGGCTTCGCTTATGCGGACGGCGAAGTCTTATCGCCCGACCAGTTCGAGCCTATAAAGCTCGGCATAGGCCCGCAGAGCGATTGCATACGAACGGCCAAGCCGATTGTTGTTTCCAACATCGTCAAGCAACACAGAGGCAGATTCCGCTACGTTGGCCGCACCGATAATAATCCGGTTTCGATAATCTACGTGCCGATGATAGCTGAAGAGCGCGTAATCGGAGTCATTCAATTGCAGAGCCTGCGCGAGGGCGCGTACGACGAGACTGACGCGCCGCTGCTTTCTATCATCGCAAATCAGGCGGCCATCGCGATTCAAAACGCGCGGCTTTATCGCGAAGCCGTCGAGGGGCGCAACGCCATGGAGCGCGCCAGCAGGATGAAGGATGAGTTTCTTGCGATGCTGTCGCACGAGCTTCGCACGCCGCTCACGCCGATTCTCGGATGGACGAGAATTCTGAGCCGCCTTTCACCCGACGAGCACGAGATGCGCGCGCACGCGCTCGAAGTGATTGAGCGCAACACGCTGCTCCAGACTCAACTCGTAAACGATCTGCTCGACCTGTCTCGCATAGAATCGGGCAAGGTTTCCGTCTCGCCGCAGCCGGTTGATTTGAACGCTGCGGCGCAGGCGGCCATCGAAAGCATCCGCGACGAAGCCGACGCTCGCGGCATCACGATAAAGACCGAATTCGCCTGCGGCAACAAAGTGATGGCCGACCCTTCGCGGCTCGGACAGATACTGAACAATCTGCTTACCAATTCGGTTAAATTCACAGACGCGGGCGGGAGCATATTGGTTAAGACCGCGTCGGAAGAGGGCGCGGGCGTGTTGGTCGTGAAAGATTCCGGGATAGGAATCGCGCGCGAGTTTCTGCCGCTCATCTTCGACAAGTTCCGGCAAGCGGATAGCTCCATTCGCCGCCGTCACAGCGGGCTCGGGCTTGGGCTTTCTATAGTCAAATCTCTCGTCGAGCTTCACGGCGGCAGCATCGCCGCGCACTCGGAAGGCGAAGGGCACGGCGCAACCTTCACCGTGCGACTGCCGCTTGCGACTCAGTTGATAGGAAATGTGGCTGAAGACAAAATTAAAGAAGCCGGGTCTTCTGTGGCGCGAGCGGTTTCCGGCGCTGAGATTCGATTGCTCGTGATCGAAGATGATGCCGATACGCTTGAAATGATGCGCGTGCTGTGTGATTCGCAGAATATAAGCATCATCGGCGCGAGCACGGCTGATGAAGCATTCGCCGCGCTCGAACGCGAAACGCCCGACCTTATAATTTCAGACATCATGCTTCCCGGCATTGACGGCCACGAGATAGCGCGAAGGCTGCGCGGGCATGACCATCTGAAGCGCATTCCGCTCATAGCAATAACCGGATTGATTTCAGACTATGAACGCGAACGCTCGTTTGAAGCGGGGTTCGACGCGCACATAGTGAAGCCGATTAATTATTCGGAGCTATTCGCTCTCGTGCGAGAGTTGGTCGGAGCGCGAGTTGCGACGGGCGATTAAGCTCGGCTAACATACAAGCCACATCGGACGCTTTCGGGTTGCAGAATCGCCGGTTGACGCTTTCGATTCTGAGCTTGAAATGTGATACGGGAGCTTGAGTCTCAGGAGGCATCGAGATGATAAGCTGCGCCGCGACACTTACCGTCGTTTTGCTTCTTTCGTTATCAACTTCGTTCGATTCTCTGCGCGCAGAGAGGCCAGCGGCGATCAGCGACCCGATAAGAGTGGAAGTAGGCACGCTGCTCCCCCAATGAAGAAGACCGCAGCGTGCTGCTCGTGTTGAAACCTGCGCAATCGGATTCGGGCGAGGCGAAAGAGAAGCGCCGCGTGCTCCCGCTCGTGATTGGGTTTGAAGAGGCTCGGTCAATCTTCGTCGCGTTCAACAAAGTAACGGTTCCGCGCCCGCTGACTCACGACCTGATGAAGACGATAATAGAGGAGTACGGCGGAGAGGTGGTCAGTTGTGTGATAACGAAGATGGAGCGCGCGACATTTTTTGCGGAGCTGCATTTGAAGCGAGACGGGCGTAGGCATTGCGCCAGAAAACATCGCGCATATTTACGATCCGTTCTTCACGACGAAAGAGATCGGGCGGGGCACCGGTCTTGGCCTCGCGCTCTCTTACGGAATCATTCAGAAGCACGGCGGGCGCATCTTTGTCGAGAGCCGTCCGAACGAAGGCGCGCACTTGACGATCAAACTACCCACCGCGTTCGCCCGCCAGATGCAGGCCGCAAGCGGTTAAACTTGTCCTGACGTTTATAATGTAAGGAAGCAATGGCTCTATGGCCGAAGCGAGGTGCGTTGCCATGCAAAGACAATTCACGCTTGAATACTGGATAGACGATGGCTGGTATGTGGGCAGGCTAAAGGAAGTGCCGGGCGTCTTCAGCCAAGGCGAGACCCTTGAAGAGTTAGAAGAGAATATCCGCGAAGTTTATCATCTTATGATGGAAGATGAGCAGGACTTGCATCACGTCAATGCGCAGACCAAAGAGATCGGAGTGGAGGTGTGAAGCGGCGCGCCTTCATTCGTGAGCTTGTCAATGCAGGATGCTACTTGAAGCGGCACGGGTCTGACCATGATATTTACGCTAATCCAAAGAATGGAAAGAAGGCTCCTGTCCCACGCCACGCAGAAATCAAAGATAGTTTGTGCGATTTGATAAGGCGGCAGCTCGGTTTGAAGTAATCAGGTTTATGGCGAGCTTTGCCGCATTCGCCCGCCAGATGCAGGCCGCAAGCGATTAACCTGCGGCTACCGGCCAGGCGGCCCGCGCTCCCTGTGAAGCTCTAAGGCATCTCTCCATTAAACCCCTTCGGCTCTCTGTACCACCGGCGGCCCGATACATATTCCTTATCGGTCGGTCTTAATCGAGTCAGCGAGCGTTTTGGATCAACGTGAGCGCAGGCTACCAGTATTGTGTCTATCGCGGCAATAGGCGTGACATACGAATTGAAAAACGATGTGCCCGCGACCAGAGCGACAAGGTGAGCGTTGCAGTAACGCGCTATCGGAGTCGTGTCGCTGTCGGTGATCCCGAAGGTGGGCACCCCCTGCTTCTTCGCGCGAAGAACCGCTTCGACCGTTTCTCTGAGGCATTGCCCGAAGCTTATGCCTACAAGCAAATCCTTCGCTGTCAGAGCTTCGACTTTGTATTGCAAATAACCGGTGCTGCCGATTGGCGCTTCCGCGTCGAAGCCCATGGATGACAGGCCATAGGCAAAGTAGTAAGAAAGGGAGGCGGCAAAGTCTACCCCGATGATGAGAATGCGGCGCGCTCGGTGTATGCGGCGAGCTAATTCGATTACGAGCTTACTGTCAAGGCTTGCTCTGAGCGTGTTTATGTTGTCGAGCGCCTTGTCGAGGCTGTGATCGATGTGATCGGCGAGGCTGCGCTTCTCTTTGGTGGCGGCTTTCAAAACTGTGTAGGGGTTGATGCGCGTCACGAAGTGCTGCCTGAGGTCTGCCGCAAACGCCGCAAAACTTTCGTAGCCCAACACCTGAGTCGTCCGCACTATCGTCGCGGCGTCGACGTTGAAACGCTTGGCCAATTCCCGCGACGACAGAAAGCAGGTCTCGTCGGGTGAGTTGAGGATGGCGCGAATGAGCTGCCTGCGCCGGGGATTCAGTAGAGACTGAGCCTGAGCGAAGCGGGACTCAAGGGCCGTTGAGGCACCCTTTGGGTCTTCGTTGCCGGAATTGCTCTTTGCTTTTTTGCGCGATCTGGTATTGCTCATGCTGGTCTCCGCTACGATATGCTGCTCGGCCCAATCACATCGAGATTTTCAGTCCTGCTTGAAATATAATCCAGATCAACCTCAAACCCCAGCCCTGCGCCGCGAGGCACATCAACAAAACCGTCGGGGGTTACCCGGACTTCCGGCTCAATGACATCGCGCGCAAAATAGCGCGAGCTTGCCGAAATGTCGCCCGGCAGCGAAAAGCCCGGCAAGGCGGCCAGCGCGATGTTGTGCGCGCGGCCCACGCCCGACTCGAGCATCCCGCCGCACCATACCGCCACGCCCTTCGACAAGCAGAGGTCATGAATAGCAAGAGCCTGCGAGTAGCCGCCCACGCGCCCAACCTTGATATTTATGATCCGGCAACTGCCTGAATCGAGAGCCTGCTCGGCGCGCCGAAGCCCGGTGATGCTCTCGTCGAGACATATCGCCGTCTGTATCTGGGACTGAAGCTTCGCGTGGTCAGCCAGATCGTCGTGATGGAGCGGCTGTTCTATCATCAACAGATCGAATGCGTCCAGCCTTTTCAGATGCTCTTTGTCTTCAAGCGCATAAGCCGAATTTGCGTCAACCGAAAGCAGAATGTTCGGATGAAGCCGCCGCGCTTCGGCCACTACGCCAATATCCCAGCCCGGCTTGATCTTTAATTTTATTCGCTGGTAGCCAAGAGCAAGATAATGATCAATGCGCTTCAACAATTCGCCGATCGTTGGCTGAATGCCGAGGCTCACGCCTACGGGGATTTGCTCGCGGGCGGCTCCGAGCAGTTGAGCGAGTGAAATCTTCTTTGATTTCGCAAGAAGGTCTGCGTATGCCAGTTCAAGCCCGGCTTTGGCCATGTTGTGCCCGCGGAATTTATCGAAGCGGGCCGCCATCTCGCTCAAGCCGCCGATGGGCGCCGATAACACCTCTCGCGCGAGATAGTCTCGAATGGCGTGTAGAGCCGTGCCGACGGTTTCGTAGCTGTAGCGCGGCTCCTCGGCTGCGACGACCTCGCCCCAGCCTCTGATCCCTCCAGCCTCAAGACTCACCAGAAAGATCAGCCTCGAATCAATCGAGCCGAAGCTCGTCTCGAAAGGCTCGTTCAGGGGCAGCCGGACGAGGCGAATCTCGATTCTCTCGACCTGAATCGGCTCGCCGCCGTCGGCATGCAAAGGGCGATTTGTTACTCCAGACTCATGTCGCATGGCAGGCAAGATAGCAGATTGGCGGCGGATGGACAAGAGGGGGTTTGCAACAAATGTAGACGTATTGACAAACTTGCAACACTTGTAGTATCGTTCAACGCCGTCGAGCAGGGAGATGCTCGACGACAGCTTGTTGTGAGACTGCCGGTTTGCGCAGAAACCGGATAGTCGGAAGTGCGCAGGGGCCTCTGGAGTCTAAGCCGATTATGAAAAGAAAAAGAGTGATTGCTCGCCGTGACATATTGAAGGCGGCGGCAGCAGGCGCTGTCGCTTTAGCATCGCCAATGATAAATCGGGGCCGCTACCGTATCTTTGCCTTCTCTACGACGGAATACTCGGCGCGGGCGATTGATCTTGTGAGGCGAACGACGGTCATTGACATGCTCAGCCCACTCACGCTCGATTTTGCGAAGCAGGGCCGCTGGTTCGCAGACCCGGAAAGCTTCAAGGCCGCAGACCTTCAGCCATACAAAGATTCGGGCATAAACGTCTTTCACATAGCCATAGGGATGGGCGGTCCCGATGCTTACACAGAGACGTTGAAGTTTTTCGCCTCGTGGAATGGTTTCATAGCAAATCACGACGAGCGCTTTATGCGCATAGACAGCGCGGCAGATTTAGAGCGCGTGAAAAGCTCTGGCAAAATCGGCGTGCTACTCGGGCTTCAGAACTCGGATCACTTCCGCCGCCCTGCCGACGTTGACTTCTTTCGGGGGCTGGGCCAGCGCGTCTCGCAACTCACCTACAACTCGCGCAACCTCATCGGCAACGGCTCGACCGAGCGGCGCGACGAAGGCATATCGGATTTCGGCGTCGCAATCATCGAGCGGATGAACAAGGTCGGGATGGCCGTTGATGTGTCGCACTGTGGCGACCGCACCACGCTCGACGCTTTCGAGATTTCAAAACAGCCCGTGCTTATAACTCATTCGAATTGCCGCGCGCTCGTGGCGGGGCACCCTAGATGCAAATCTGACGAGGCGATAAAAAAAGTTGGCGCTGCTGGCAGCGTCTTTGGGATTACCGGTGTGCGGATGTTCGTCAAGGCTGACGAGCCTACAACCATTGAACATCTGCTCGATCATTTCGACCATGTGCGAAAGCTGATAGGCCCTGAGCACATCGGCGTCGGCAGCGACATTGATCTCTACGGCTACGACGCTATGCCGCCGGAGGCGAACAAGCAACTGCGCGCTGCCTACAAAGGCAGCTACGGCTTTCGCGAGAAGATTGACATCGAGGGCGTGAATCATCCGAAGCGGATGTTTGATCTGGCGGAAGGGCTTATCCGCCGCAACTACAGCGACAAGGAAATCGAAGGCATCCTCGGCGGCAACTTCAAACGGGTGCTTTCACAAATCTGGACTGTGTGAGCAAGAAGCGAGCAGCGCGTTTGCTCGCTTTTTTGCTTTCATCAGCTCGCAACTAAATCAGCGGAGAATCACTGATGAGATCAGGACGAAGCATCAGCATTATCATAATCGCGCTGCTCGTTTTGGCGCAGCCATTGCCTGCGCCCGCGCAGGAATCAACGCTCAATGGATTTGACGAGTACGTAAGCAGGGCGCTCAAGGACTGGGACGTGCCCGGCGCGGCCATAGCGATAGTCAAGAACGACCAGATAGTTTTTGCGAAAGGCTACGGCGTCCGAAAGTTCGGCGAGCAGACGCCCGTTGATGAGAAGACGCTTTTTGCCATCGGTTCGGCATCAAAGGCATTCACCGCCGCCGCGATTGCAATGCTCGTTGATGAAGGGAAGATGAAGTGGGATGACCCGGCGATAAAGCACCTGCCGGGCTTTCAACTCTTCGACCCTTACGTCACCCGCGAGATAACGGTGCGCGACCTGCTTTCTCACCGCAGCGGACTGGATCGGGCGGAGTTCATCTGGTACGCGACGCCTTATGACCGCAACGAGATACTGCGGCGAATCATGTTCGTCAAGCCGTCGTCGAGCTTCCGGTCGAAATTCGGCTACCAGAACATCATGTATCTTGCGGCGGGGCAAGCTGTCGCGCGGGTATCCGGTAAAAGCTGGGACGATTTTATCCGCGAGCGCATCTTCGCGCCGCTCGGCATGTCGTCGAGCAGCACTTCCATACGCGCCTTTGCCAATCAGGATGACGTGGCGACGCCGCACGCGAAGATAGAAGGGAAAGTGCAGGCCATCGTTTGGCGCAACATTGACAATATCGCGCCCGCAGGCGCAATCAACTCGAACGCGATTGATATGGCTCAGTGGTTGAGGCTACAGCTTGCGGGAGGCGAATACAAGGGGGCGCGGCTCATCAGTTCGGGCGCGGCCAAAGAGATGCACGAGCCGCAGACCATTATCCGCAAAGAGCCGCCGTGGTCTATTTTTTATCCAGAGGCTCATTTCCTGAGCTACGGACTGGGCTGGTTCCTGCACGACTACAAAGGCCGCAAGGTCGTCGAGCACGGCGGCAACATTGACGGGATGACCGCGCTGGTTGCGATGATACCGGAAGAGAAGCTCGGCGTTGTCATCCTCACAAATATGAATGGCACGCTGCTGCCTACGGCGCTGATGTACCGCGTATTTGATATATATCTTGGCGCTGCGAACAAAGACTGGAGCGCAGAAATGCTGAAAGCGGCCAGAAGCCTCGAAGAACAGAGCAAGGCGGCTCAGAAGAAACTCGAAGAGTCTCGCGTGAATGGGACGAAGCCATCGCTGGCGCTGGAAAAATACGCGGGCGCGTACACAGACGATGCGCTGGGTGACGCTAAGGTCACGGTCGAAAATGGCAAGCTCGTCTTGCGCACTCCGGGATTGGTGGCCGACCTTGAGCACTGGCACTACGACACGTTTCGCGCGACTTTCAGAGATACCGTGATAGTCGGAAAAGCGTTAGTGACCTTCACGCTCAACTCGCAGGGCAAGCCCGACGGGTTGAGCATCTCCGGCATTAATCTTACGTTCAAGCGCGCTCCCAAAGAATCCCCGCCCGCCGCGATTGCCACAAGCGAAGCCGATCTGAAGAAGTTTGCGGGCACGTATGAAGCTAAAGCGCCGCCCATTGAGGTCAGCATAGAGCTTATAGGCGGAAAGCTGAAAGCGGTCATACCGGGACAGCCCGTTTACACGCTTGTTCCTGTCGCGGCAAACAGGTTTCAAATCGAAGGCGCGAAGGAAGCTTTCTTCATCCAGTTCGAGCTTGCAACAGATAAAGCCCGGAGCCTGACAATCGAGCAGGGCGCGGGGCCTAAGCTCACTCTGACATTGAGGCAGTGAGATGAATGTCGCCATTTCGCAATGCTTCGAGAACACGGGCGCAGTATGATCAGATCATCGCGGGACTCCGCCGCAGGCAAACATCAACGAGGCAGCAAAAGATTATCCAATATCGCACTGGAGGTGAAACAGATGAAGACCGTAGCAGTGAAGATAGCAAAGATTCTCAGCCTGAGTATTATCTGGTTGCTGCTGACTGCGCCTGCGAGCGTCTTTTCACAGACGGCCAGCACGGGCGCGCTCGCTGGCACGGTGAGCGACAGCAACGGAGCGGTCGTGCCTGACGCTCAGGTGAAGGTCATAAACGAAGCTACGGGGGAATCTCGCACTGCTATGACGCAGGGCAATGGCGGCTATTTGGTCCCGCTGCTGCCGCCCGGCTCTTATCAGGTCGAGATTTCTAAATCCGGGTTCAAGTCCGCTGTGAAAACCGGCCTCCGCATCAATGTGACAGAGACAACTAAGCTTGATGTGCGGCTGGAGGTCGGCGAGATAAGCTCTACGGTTACCATAACCGCCGACGCGGAATTATTGCAGACCGAGACGGCTTCGCTCGGTCACGTCACTTCCCGCGCGATGGTGAGCAATCTGCCGCTTGTTAGTCGCAATTACCTTCAGATAATAAATCTCTCGCCCGGCGTCGCTTCCGAAGTGAACAACGCCAGCGCGCTTGGCCGCGGCGGTCAGGGCGATGACATCAGGACTCACGGCTCGTTTGCGAGAGACACCAATATTCAGATGAACGGTGTGCAGATAAACGATCTTCAATCGAGCGGGTTTTTCAGCGGCGGTCCCGCCGTGCCAAACCCCGATGCCATCGAAGAGTTCAAGGTGCAGACGGGCCTGTATGATGCCTCTAACGGGCGAAATGCGGGGGCAGTCGTGAATGTTGTGACGAGGAGCGGCAGCAACAAATTTCATGGCAGCCTGTTTGAATTTTTCCGCAACGATGTACTCAATGCCAACAGCTTCTTTCGCAACCGCGCGGGGCAGCCCAGGGGCGTGCTGCGCCAGAACCAGTTTGGCGGCACGTTCGGCGGCCCGATTAAAAAAGACCGCCTGCACTTTTTCGGCTCATATCAGGGCATGCGCCAGCTAAACGGTTTGGACGCGAGCGCGACAAGTCAGATATTCCTTCCGCCGTTTACCAACGACCGCTCTCGCGCGGCTCTCGGAAGGCTGTTTGCGGGCCAGTGCGGGTTCATACCGCTGGCGCTGACCGGCAGTTGCGCGGGCGCGGCGACGGTCGCTGCCGACGGCTCAAACATAAGCCCGCAGGCGCTCGCGCTGCTGAACCTCAAAGGGCCGAATGGCGAGTATGTGATACCAAGCCCGCAGGTTGTAAGCGCTGGGGTTCCCTTCGGCGGCTTCTCTGCTTTCAGCATCCCGGCCAAGTTCGATGAAGACCAGTTCATCGCAAACTTTGATTATCAGATTTCGAGCAATAGCCAGTTGGCGTCGCGATTCTTTTTCGCTAACTCCGAGCAGGTACAGCCGATCCCGCCGCCGAACCTCGGCGGGGCTGGCATTCCGGGCTTTCCGCTCCTGACGGATAATCGTGTGCGCAACTACTCGCTCGCACACACCCACACGTTCAACCCGAATTTGATTAATCAGGCGCAGTTTGGTTTTCACCGGATAAACGTGCCGACCGTTCAGCAGGAGATATTCAAGTGGTCTGACATCGGCGTTAACGCGCCGCCAAACGCCAACCCCTTTCCTGAAATCTCAGTGCAAGGCTCTTTGACGCTCGGCGGAAACGGGCAGGGATTAACGATTAGTCAAGATCATTACAATATACAGGATTTGCTCACCTACATTCGCGGGCGGCACACGCTGCGCGCTGGCGGCGGAGTGACAAGGACGAATCTCAATTTGGTGGACTTCCACTTTTTCGGCGGGTTGATTTTCGGCAACTGGGCTGATCTGCTGCTTGGCCGTCCGGGAGGGCCTGTGTCGAGCGGCGGCAGCGGGCTACCGTTTGGAAACATACTGGCCTCAATTGATATTCCGGGAATACTCGACCGCAACTGGAGGGTCTTTGACGCGAACGCCTACCTGCAGGATGACATCAGGCTGACGCCTTCGCTGAGCCTGTTTCTTGGCGTGAGATACGAGCGGCTTGGCAACCTCGCCGATGAGAATGGTCGCAACAGCGGCTTCGATATTCGTCTGGCCGACCCGAACCCGCCCGCAACAGGCACGCTCGCCGGCTTTCTAGTCTCGAAAGATTTTCCCGCGCAGGTGCCAGCCGGAGTCACGCAGCTAGGCAATAACTATGGCGTGCTCGGAAAGAACCAGAACAACGTTGGCCCGCGCGTCGGCTTTGCGTGGCAGTTGCCGCGCACGGCGCTGCCTTTGACGCGCCGCATGGTTTTGCGCGGGGGCTATGGCATGTATTTTTCGCGCGCAACCGGGCAGCCGTTCATTCAGCTCGCGGCTGGCCCGCCGTTCGCCTCGCAGCGGCTGGTGCAATTCCCGGCCAATACGACTTTGAGCTTCGCCAATCCGTTTGGGCCTGATCTGACCTTCCCGATCTTTCAGCCGTACTCGCCGACGACCAGCCTCGTCCTGAATTTCGTCGACCCGGATTATCGCCCGCCCATCACTCAGCAATATAGCTTTAACATTCAGACAGATCTCGGAAAGAACATGATGCTGGAAGTTGGTTACGTCGGCACGAAGGGCACGCACTTAATCCTTGCCCATTCGCTGAACCAGGCCGCGCTGGCAAGCCCGTCGAAACCGATTCGGGGCGAGACGACAAATACATTTGCCAATGTAAGGCGGCGCGTGCCGATTCTCGGCTTTGCGCCGAACGGGCTTGGCGACATCGCCTCCTCGGCCTTCTCTCGTTATGACGGATTGGAAGTGAGTCTCACCAAGAGATTGAGCAGCGGACTGCAGTTGCTTGCCGCATACACTTTTGCGCACGCCTACAGCAACGGAGCAACGAACACAACGGCGGGCGGCGGCAGCGTGCCCGGCGACCAGGTTAATAACCGCGCCAACTATGGTCGCAGCGATTTTAATCGCGAGCACAGGTTCGTGCTGAGTTATATTTACTTCTTCCCCAGCCCTGCGCGGTTCAATGCTTTCGTGAACACTCTGCTGGGGGGCTGGGCGATTTCGGGCGTGACCACAATACAGTCAGGCCGCCCGCTAACTTTGACCGGAACCAACGCGGCGAACATCTTTGGGATTACGAATGACCGCGCTCAGCTTGCTCCGGGCTGCACGCACGATGACCTGACTACCCGCGGGTCTGTGCACAGCAGGCTCAACAACTATTTCAACAAAAGCTGCATCGCTCGCAACGCCGCAGGGTCTGCGGCCTGGCCCATCATCGGCGATAATGGCACGGGCACGGCTTTCGGAAACAGCGGCGTTGGGATCGTTTTTGGTCCCGGTCAGAACAACTCTGACATGGCGGTGCTCAAGCGCACGCCGGTCAGGTGGATGGGCGAAGGCGGCAACATTGAGTTCCGGGCTGAGTTTTTTAATGCCTTCAATCACACGCAGTTTGCCAACCCGAACACGAACGTTTCGGCAGCCACTTTCGGCGTGATTTCGGCTACTTCCGTAAACCCGCGTATCATACAGTTCGCGCTCAAACTGGGCTTTTAGCTCGACTTTATCCATTTTTCAGAGGCGAATGAGCATTGTTTTATAAGTTCTTTGTTTCCAATGCCTATTTATGAACGTCAGTCTTTCAGTGCGACGTTCATAAATTCAATCTACCTTACAGCGGCGTAAGTCCTTTA
>DATLXU010000076.1:0-18607 GCA_035575515.1 Blastocatellia bacterium | reverse complement strand
CAAGGTATCTCCGATTGATGTAGCTGCGTGCAACAAGAGCATGATGACGTCTTCCATCTTTTCATTAAGGGCATACCCTTTGATGAGACTCTGTCCATTAACATGCAAGGCTGAGTTATTAAGCGAAGTTCTCTCGTGGATAACTTTGAATTGATACGCGTATACTTTTTCACGCCAGACATACTCCATAACCCCATTCTTAAAATAGTTCTTGAAGGGGGGGAGCTTATTCAACGCCTCACCCGCAAAATCGCTCAAAACCATAAGGTGCTTTAGGAACAGATTGCCTTTCATCTGTTCTGATAAATCGACAAACTTTTTCCATGCATCCGGCCCTGTATCAGCAAGCGTAAGGACACTGATAAATTTATCTTGGGTTTCAAGCAATAGAGGTAATACGCTGACTTCTGCTTCTCTTTCTATCAATTCTTTTGGCCAGAAAAGTACAGCCCTTTCCTTCAGTTCTTTTAGTGTACGTGCATACTTGCTCATAGAGGGGAGATTCTCTCATAAGGAATGTGTTGTTGCGAGGGGCATAACTATTGTTTATACCCCTTGCAACTGCTCATCAGGCGCGAGGAAGCGCGGTTTCGGCTCGGCTTGTACGACTCGCGTTCGAGGCGGGACCGATTCCGTAAGCCACACGTTGCCGCCGATGATGCTTCCCTCGCCAATCACCGTGTCGCCGCCGAGTATCGTCGCGCCCGCGTAGATCACCACGTTGTCTTCAATCGTCGGATGTCGCTTCTGACCTCGAATCAATCGGCCTTTCTCGTCTTTCGCAAACGACAGCGCGCCAAGAGTCACGCCCTGATACAGCTTCACATTGTTTCCGATGATCGTCGTCTCGCCGATGACAACGCCCGTGCCGTGATCTATGAAGAAGCTCTCGCCTATCTCGGCGCCGGGATGGATGTCTATGCCTGTGCGCGAGTGAGCAAGCTCCGTCAGCATTCGCGGCAATAACGGCACGCCCATACGGTGAAGCTCGTGCGCTGTACGATAAGCGGTGATTGCATAAGCAGCAGGGTAGCTCAGAATTATTTCATCAATGCAGCGCGCAGCTGGGTCGCCGTCGTAGGCCGCTTGAATGTCTTTCGCAAGCATGCGGCGAAGCGCGGGCAGCGATTCCAGAAAAGCGTAAGCGCACTCTTCGGCTAGATCATCCGGCACATGAGCCATCTCGCCATCGAGTTCTTTCATGTGGCAGAAGCTCTTCGAGATTTGATCGCACAGGTGCTCAAAGAGCCAGCCCGTGCGCTCCTGCACGCGATAGATTATTCCCTGATGGGTCACGCCGCCCGCGCTGTAGTAGCCGGGATAGATCACCTCTTCAATGGCGCGCATTATCGCCGCCGCATCTTCGCGCGATGGCAACGGCATACGGTCGAGGTGATGAATCTTCGGCGTCGCTTCATCATAAGAGGCCGCTATTCGCTCCATGATCTTTGCGAGGCGATTCTGCCGCGCCGCTATGTTCAACTTCTCCATTGTTTCAATCTCCGAAAACAACCTTACCGAAAGCAAAGCTATGTTGATACGAAGAGATGTTAAAGTCAACTGCCGCGACTGAATACCAAAACTTGTTCGCGCCAACAATTCAACGCACCGTTTCACGCTTGCGCAAATAATGTGGGAGCCGCTAGCTTTCAGTCGTGAGAGAGCGTTACCTGCTGCAATTAAATGACGCCAAAGCGCTAACGCTTGGCGAGCGCACGATCGTCGTCGGAGTATTGAACGTCACGCCTGATTCGTTTTCGGATGGAAGCAAGTACTTCAATCGCGAGCAAGCCATCGAGCGTGCGCTTGAGATGGAGAGCGAAGGCGCTGACATAATCGAAATAGGCGGCGAGTCGACGCGACCCGGCGCGGCTCGCGTCGCAGCCGACGTGGAACTCTCGCGCGTGATGCCTGTGCTTGAATCGCTATCCGGGAGGCTCAGCGTTCCCGTCTCGGTTGACACATACAAGAGCGAAGTCGCGCGCGCCGCTCTCGACGCAGGCGCGAGCATAATCAATGACGTGAGCGCATTGCGATTTGATCCCGCGCTCGCAGATGTTGTTGCAGCGAAAAACGCTGCGCTCGCGCTGATGCACATGCGCGGCGAGCCTCAGACGATGCAAAAGCTGCCGCCAAGCCCTGACATTTTTCTTGAGATAAAAACCGACCTTGAACAAGCAATCGCAATGGCTGAAAGCCACGGCGTTCGTCGCGATAAGATCATAATTGATCCCGGCATTGGGTTTGGAAAGACGCTAGAACAGAACCTCGCCATCATCAATCACCTTGATCGGTTCAGGAGTTTTGATCTGCCGCTGATGATAGGAACTTCGCGCAAAAGCTTCATCGGACGATTGACGGGGCGAGCGGAAACCGAGCGCGTGATGGGCACTGCCGCATCGGTCGCAATTGCGATTCTGAGAGGCGCGCACATCATTCGCGTGCACGACGTGCGAGAGATGGTTGATGTCGCACGCGTCGCTGATGCGATTGCTTCAAGCCTTTGAGCGGATAAATCCAGCCGATCCCATCGTTCATTCACCTCGCCGCCATTGAAGGGCAACGAGCGCATTGTGAATCAATCCTGTTGCTACGTCTGCTCAATTCGGCCTTGAAACGATTCCGGCCCCCGATAGCGTGCGGGCTTGGCAGCGAATCTTCATTGTGACAAATGAAGCGGGTTTACTTCTTTGGCTTGATTGCAGGTTCGCTACGGTGCTTCTCTAAGTAATCGCCCAACAGCGATTTCATATACCTGCGGCGAATATCCGTTGAAGTTGGAGTTGATTGATGACGGCGAGCGGCTTCCGGCTCGGTGGCGGCGGCAGCTTTTGCCTGAGCCTGAGCTTTGCTCACTTCGATTTTGGTTGCGTTCTTTCTTGTTTGCTTTTGCGATTTGTTCCCCTTTGTAGTCTTGCTCTTTGCCATAGCTTTTTTATTCCTCAGTAAGTTATTAATGCCGCTTGCATGCAATCGAAAAACATAACCGCTGGCTGATTATTCTACAATCTCGCATGCTCGCGCAAAACAGCGACGGCTTCTTCAGCCGTTGCAGCGAACGTCAAATGATTCATGTCATCGTCGGAAACAACGAGGTGCTGGCGCAGGCAGTCAATTGCGCGGGGCCAGCACGCGCCGAGCAAAACGAGCGGGCGCGGCGGAAGCACATTCATTACGAGCTTGTTCCACACGAGCGAAATCTCTGTCATGGTTCCCATCCCGCCGCGAAGCGCGACATAGCCAACGGATTCAACAATGAGCTTTTGAAGGCGAGCGTAAAAATCAGCCGACGGCTCGATCTTTTTCAGGTAACGATTCGGGTCGGCTTTGAACTGCTGCATCGTCATGCCGATGACGTGTCCATTTGCTTCGTGCGCGCCTCGACTGATTGCTTCCATCACGCCCGCGTACCCGCCCGACGCCACATCAAAGCCAGCCTCGACAATCAATCGCCCAAGCTTCAAGGCTTCCTGATATTCTTCCGAATCAGGCCCGCAGCGCGAGCCGCCGAAAACGGTTATCCTTTGTCGCACTCTCAAATCTCCTTTTCCCCTTTTGCCTCTCTGATTGCCTACGGCTTCAACCGATAAAGCATTCGCGGGAAGGGAATCGTCTCGCGTATGTGCTCGATGCCGCACAACCACGCCGTGCAACGCTCAATCCCCATGCCGAAGCCGCCATGCGGGAACGTGCCGTACTTGCGCAAATCCAAATACCAATCAAAGGCTTCTTCCGGCAGGTTGTGCTCGTGAATCTGCTTGAGCAAGTAATTCAAATCTTCAGCGCGCTGGCCGCCGCCAATAACTTCGCCGTAGCCTTCTGGCGCGAGCACGTCGACACAAAGCGCAAGCTCAGGCCGCTCAGGGTCCGCCTTCATGTAAAACGCTTTTACCGTAGTCGGGTAGCGATGCACCATCACTGGCCTATCAAACTGGCTTGAGATGTACGTCTCATCGGGCGCGCCGAAATCGCCGCCCCACTCGAAGCGATTCTCAAGCTCGCCCTTCTCGTGCCCCTCCTGAAGCATTCGCACGGCATCGTCATATTGCAATCGCGGGAACGGCTTATCAATCTTTTCGAGCTTCGACGTGTCGCGCTCAAGCTCCGCCAGTTCCTTGCGGCGATTTTCGAGCACGCGATGCACGATGAACGTGATGAAATCTTCTGCGAGACTCATTATGTCGTTCAAGTCGGCGTAAGCGACTTCAGGCTCGACCATCCAGAACTCGGTCAGGTGCCGTCGCGTCTTCGATTTCTCGGCGCGGAACGTAGGCCCGAAGCAATAGACTTTGCCGAAGGCCGCCGCAGTCGCTTCGTTGTAGAGCTGGCCCGATTGCGTCAGGTACGCCTTCGCATCCTCAAAGTAGTTGACCTCGAAGAGCGTCGTCGTTCCTTCGCACGCAGCGGGCGTAAAGATCGGCGTGTCCATCAGCAGAAACCCGTTCGAGTCGAAGTAGTCGCGCACGGCTCGAATGACCTCTGCGCGCACAGAAAGAATCGCGTGCTGGCGGCGCGAACGCAGCCACAGATGGCGATTGTCCATCAGGAACTCAACGCCGTGTTCTTTTGGCGTAATCGGGTATGGCTCGGCTATCTGGACTATCTCAAGGTCGGTTACATCAAGCTCGTACTCGCCGGGTCGCTTGGGATGCTCGCGCACCCGTCCGCGAACTATGATTGAGGATTCCTGCGTGAGGCTCTCGAAATCGTTCCAGACTTTCTCCGGCACGCTCTTCTTGAAGACGACTCCTTGAATGATGCCTGAGCCGTCGCGTATCTGCGGGAACATGAGCTTGCCGCTTGAGCGGATGTTATAAAGCCATCCCTTTATGGTTATCTCTTCTCCGACGTGCTTCGACACATCTCTGATGTAGGTCTGATCCATAATCGCTCCACTCGGTTGTGATTCTTAGCGCAAATTCAAGTGATAATCCTACTACAGCACCGGCGAAGTTGTCAGTGGCCAGTGGTCAGCGATCAGTTGAAAAATAGGGTTAGCCCTGTAACAGGCTCCTGGAGCCACTTTCAAAGTATCCTGCCAATAACCGACCACTGTTTTCATGCCGTACAGCGCAGTTCAATTCAGTGTAGGCAAATTGATGAAATAAGAGAGAGAAGCAGCAATTTTTTGATATTTCTTTGCGGTCAGGCCGCTGGCATCAATCTTGCACCTATTCAGAGCGGGTATGTTAGAACCGATAAGGCAAGGAGGGAAGATTTATGCCTGACAGGATTGTAGAAGTTCATGATGGTGGAGGCGGAGGCGCGCTGACCGCGCTCGCAATAGTGCTGTTGCTGATTGTGTTGTTGGTCGTGTTGTATTTTACAGGGGTCTTCGGACGAATGTTCGGCACCAAGAAGACCGACATCAACGTTGATATAAACAAGCCGGGCGTTGTGCTCCAACTGCATTAGGCTGATTGAATGGCGAGCTAAACACAAAAGCGCGATGAATCGTTAAGACGGAGGATCAATACATCTGCTTTTGCGACTCATCGCGCTTGTTTTATGAAACAGAATCGGCTGCGCAAACTGCTCATGGATTTTTCAAATTCATAGCCTTAGTGTTTTTCGGCGCACCTTTCGTCTTCGCGGTGTACGCGCTGTTCGCGCGAGATATTGAAAAGAGAGTCCACGGCCCGCTCGGCATGTCGCCCGCGATTTCGCGCATCCATTCGTATTCGGGATGCGCCTTCAAAAAAGCATCGAGCTTAAAACTGTTGCCGCACGAATGACCAACCGAAGCCCACAGCTTCATCTCTTTTGCAAGTCGGCTGTCGGTCGCTTTCGCATTGGACGTGCCCGCAGGATAGAAGTTGCGCCAGTCGCCTTCCGGGATGCCTTGCGGGTCCATCTCAACGTGCCCGCATAGCGTGTTGGCCGAACCGGCCCACTTCTTGCGCACGACATCGTAGTGGTCTCCCTCAAATTTCTTCGCAAGGTTGATGTCAATCCGTCCGCGATTCTCTTTCATCAACTGCTCCCACCGCTCGCGCCGCGCGTTGGCCGAATGCGCCCGGTTCTTGTCGTCAAAGCTTGTCTCTTCAAGCCGCGTCTTTTCGTGAACAGGAAAATTCGAGCCGACGTAGTAGCCGTCCTTCGTGCGCTCGACGATGTTGTTTTTGAGTCCGTTTTCGAGCCGCGCTATCTCGCCCGTCTTGCGGTCGCCAATCAACCAATCGTTCGCATAGCCGCCGTTAGGGTGATCCATCATCACCTTGAGCCAGTCATCAATCGAGTCAGCGTACTGAGTTGCTTTGCGAATGCGATAGAACTCAGGCAGGCCCGCCGGGTCGAATCCTTTGAACCCGCCGATGGTCGTCTCTGTCACCATCAGTCCTGCGTCCGTGATGTAGAAGTCGTCGCCCGAATGTATGAAGCCGGGGAACGAATCCATCAGTATGCGATGACCCGCAGCGGGTTTCAGATCAACCATGATGTTCCAGTTGCGGCCTATCAGATAATCAATCCAGTTATTGTGCGCGATGACTATCTCGCCGTTTTTGGTCCAGCTTCCCGTAGCGACGAAAGCCGAACAGGCTGGTGGCGGCGCTTGATGAAGCTCAGGGTCGTCGAGTTGCGCCTGTTGAAGCGTAGGGACGTAGTAAAACGCAAGCTCCATCCATCCGTTCATCGCAAGCACGTCGTCGCGGTCAATCTTTACTCCATGCGCCGCCGCGCCGCGCGCTATTGCTTCAATCTCTTTTTGGTACTCGTCGCCGATCTTCGGCCAGAACATTTCGCGCGCCGCGTTGCGATAGAAATCCCAATCGCGTTTGGTGACGTGCTGCAAATATTTTTTGAATACTCGCAGCGCGTCGTCAATTTCGCGCGCAAGCAGGTAGCCGTGCTGATAGCCGATCTCTTCGGGCGAGCCTTCGAGGTGAATGTAAATCCACCCGTTGCGCTCCGTCCGATACGCGCGAGCGAGCGGATCAGCTTTCGTTTGCGCCGCGTGAACTGACGGCATAACGAATAGCATTGACAGAGTTGTGATTGAAACTAGAAGCGCGAAGGCGTGACGTAATGTGTGAAGCATGGAGACCTCCTTAAATATGCCTGGAAAGGAAAAGAGCCTAAAGAATAATCGGGTTTAGCCTGAATGTGAGCGACATCAATCATTTGAGACGATTGAGAAACTCACGGTTGTCGCGCGTTTCTGTGAGTCCCTTGAGCAATAGCTCCATCGCCTCAACCGGCTTTTTACCAGCCAGCGCGCGCCGTAGCAAGTTTATCTGCGGCATCGTCTCGGCATCAAAGAGTTTCTCTTCCTTGCGCGTGCCCGACTTCGATATGTCAATAGCCGGAAAGATTCTCCGCTCGGCCAGCTTTCTATCTAACACCACTTCGAGGTTGCCCGTGCCTTTGAACTCTTGAAAAATGACTTCGTCCATCTGGCTGCCTGTGTCAATCAAGGCAGTCGCTATGATCGTAAGGCTCCCGCCTTCTTCGGCCTTGCGCGCCGCGCCGAAGAATCTTCGGGGAAACTCCATTGCGCGCGAGTCGACGCCTCCGGTCATCGTCCTTCCGCCGCGACTCGTCTCGCGATTCGCCGCACGAGCAAGCCTTGTTATCGAATCGAGCAGCATCACGACATCCTCGCCGCATTCGACCATCCGCTTCACGCGCTCGTGAACCAATCGCGCAACCTGCAGGTGAAGCTCCGCCGTCTGGTCAGCCGATGAAGCGATGACTTCGCCGCGCACTCTTCGCCTCATATGCGTAACCTCTTCGGGCCGTTCGTCAACGAGCAGGATGACGAGGCGCGTTTCGGGATGATTGTCGGCGACGGCTTCGGCAATCTCTTCGATGAGCGTGGTCTTGCCGGTCTTTGGCGGCGCGACGATCAAGCCGCGCTGGCCTTTGCCAATCGGCGCGATAAGGTCCATCACGCGCATCGAAAGATTGTTGTTGCCTTCCGAAAGCTCCAGCCGTTCGGTCGGGTCAACCGAAGTGAGCTTGTTGAAATCAATCCTGCGTTTGTAATCGTTCGGCGACAGCCCGTTGATACTCTCAATTGAGATGAGTTGATCCGACTGCGCGCGACCACGCCCGTCTTGTGACGGAGCAGATTCGCCCTTGATGAAAACGCCTTCGCGCAGCGAGTGCTGATTGATGATGCTGCGCGAGACGAATACGTCTTTCGGGCTGGGCTGGTAATTGTTTGTCGCGTGTCGCAGAAAGCCGAAGCCCTTTTCATTAAGCTGAAGCACGCCCGATGCTGTCTGTTCAGTTTGCATTAATCTCTCCCATTCAAACACACTCTTCTTTGTTATTGCGTGGGGCTGTATTTATAGGTCAAGAATCACGTCGGCGCGGCCTGTCATCACTTCGCGCCCATAATCGGTCAATCCAATGGTTGGGTAAAGTCCCTTTTGAACCTCGATGCATTTGGCTTCAATCAGCGCTTTGATGTAAGCGGTTATCTCATCCTGCGTCATATCTTTCAACAGCCCATAAGTCGAAAGCCCGTCGAGATGATTGTCGCGCACAAGCTTTGAAGCCGAGCCGCGCAGCACCGCCGCGACCGTGCCTTTGCCGAATTTGTTCCTGCCGAACTCGCGCTCGATTCTCGCGATGCAACTCAGAATCTTTTTGACAACAATCAATTCAGCTTCATTCAGCTTCCGGCGCGCCTGGCACTTGGCGGTCGCCTTTTCGGAGCCGCATGGCTCATCGCTCGTTTGTTCTCGGCTCTCCTCTTCAATTCGGCGCGCAACTGCGGCGCCCGTAGGCGCATTCTCGATTATAAACTCGTCGAGCTTCGTCGCTTCCGTCATCTTTGATGCTTGAGCCGCGCGGCCAATGCTCAATGTGCCCGCAGCCGCCTTCCTCGCGGTTGATTGAGCCGCTTTGAATCGAGAAAGGTCGGGCGAGCAGCCTGAACAGGCGCAACTGTGATCCAGTCGCTTGCGGTCGCCGAAGTAATTCAGGATGAAGCGGCGCAGACAGCCTTTGTGATAACAGTAATCAATCATCCGCCGCAGCTTCCACTGCTCGGCTGCCGCGCGTGCCGCCAGCTCCTGCGTGTCAATCCGCAAAACTTTTGCAGGCTTTTCATCAAGCAGGCGTATGCCTCGCCCCTGAAAAGCTGCGTGATAAGAGATCAATCCGCGAGATGAAAGCGCGCTCAACGCGCGGCGCACCTGACTGTCGCTCAAGCCAAGCGTTCCGCCAATGCTTGCAAGATCAAGCTCGGTCTGCTCGCGCTCGTTCACGTTGCGGTTGAAAATCAGATCGCGCATCACAGCGCCTTCCGTTGAATCGTCACCTATTGCATCGAGCGCGACATCAATCGGAACTTTCATCTCAGCCATCAAGACGGCTTCGCCTGCGCGCCCGCGCTCGATGTGCCCGGCTTTTTCCAAAACGACGAGCGCAGAATAAATTGACATGTCGTTTCTGATGCCAAGCCGCGCGCCAAGCTCGCGCGCCGTCAGTTCGATCTTCTCCCTCCCTAATGACATCAATTCCCGATAGACGCGCTTTATCAAATCGGGCGAAGGGTTGCTGCCTTCGATGAAGAATTGATGCGTGCGCGTGTCTGCATAGTTGAACATCATCACGCAATCCGACGGCAGAGAGTCGCGGCCCGCGCGCCCGACTTCCTGATAATAAGCCTCAATCGAGCCGGGCAAGTGAAAGTGCGCGACGAATCTTATGTCAGGCTTGTCAATTCCCATGCCGAATGCGTTAGTCGCAACTATCGCCTGCGCCTCGCCGCGCATAAAAGAATCCTGCGCGCGCGTGCGCTCCGTCTCTTCCATCCCGCCGTGATATGCCTCGACCTTCAGCCCCGCAAGTTTCAATCTTGCTGTGACCTGCTCGACGCTCTTGCGCGTGGCTGTATAAATGATGCCTGAACCAGCCGAAGTTGTGAGCATGCGTTTCAGCGTATCGAGCTTCTCTTTTTCCGTCGAGGTGTGAATAACTCTCAGAGCGAGATTGGGGCGGTCGAATCCAGCGACGTGAACTTTCGGGTCAACGAGTCCGAGTTGCTCGCTTATGTCTGCGCGCACCTGCTGAGTCGCAGTCGCCGTGAGCGCGATGACCTGCGGGCGATGGAGTTTTTCAATCGCATCTTTCAATCGCAGATAATCGGGCCTGAAGTCGTGCCCCCAGTGCGAAATGCAATGCGCTTCGTCAACGGCGAAAAGCTTCACACGCACTTCGCCAATCGTCTCCATGAAAGCCTCGCTGCGGAATCGTTCGGGCGCGACGTAAACTATGCGGTGAATGCCGCGACGAATTTCGCTCAAGCGGCGATTGGTTTCGCCAAGCGTGAGCGAACTGTTGATGAACGTTGTTGGAATGCCGCGCGCGACGAGCGAGTCGACCTGATCTTTCATCAACGCGATGAGCGGCGAGACGACTAACGTCACGCCTTCAATCATCATCGCGGGCAGTTGATAGCAGAGCGATTTTCCGCCGCCCGTCGGCATAACGACTACCGCGTCGTCGCCTGCGAGCACCGACTCGATGACTTCGGCCTGTCCCTCGCGAAAATCAGAAAAGCCGAAATATTTTTGTAGAGCCTCGCGGGCCTGATGGATGCTGCTCAACTTGAATTCCTCGCGCTTGTTAATTAAGGAATGACCAGGACCTGATGATGCGCGCAAGATAAACGATAACACGTCGGCGCGAGCTTTCTCAAACCGTCTGCCATAATAGATTTCAGATCAATTGCGCGCGCCGCGCTGTTTGGCTATAAACAGAGTGAATCCATCTTAGAGGAGAATTGATATGAACGGCATAACAGACAAAGATGTTGAACGATACATTTACGACATACTGCCCGCGCGCGACGAAGTGTTGGCAGAGATGGAAGAACAGGCCCGCCAGCGTTCAATTCCAATCATCGGCCCGGCTGTTGCGCGCGTGCTTTATCAGTATGCTCGATTGATCGGCGCGCAGCGCGTATTCGAGATGGGATCTGCGATTGGGTATTCGACCATCTGGCTTGCGCGAGCCGTGGGAAGCGGCGGGAAGGTTTATTATACCGATGGCAGTGAGAAAAACGCTGCGGAAGCGCGCGGCTATTTCGAGCGCGCGGGCGTGGCCGACCGCATAGAGATTCTCACGGGCGATTCGATTGACCTGATTGACGCTGTCGAAGGCGAGTTCGATCTGATCTTCAACGACGTCGACAAGCATCAATACCCGGACGCATTCCGCAAAGCAGTTGGGCGCGTCCGGCGCGGCGGGCTTTTCATCACAGACAACGTTTTGTGGTCGGGCCGAGTGGCTCGCGACGATTCGGATAAATACACGGAAGGCGTACGCGAGTTCAATCGTTTGATTTATTCGTCGAATGAGTTATACCCGACCATTCTGCCGATACGCGACGGCGTGGCGGTGTGCATGAAACTTTAGCGACTTGCGCCGCTGCGCTTGTTGTGATTAACTGCCGGTATCAGGGATGGGACAAAACGCCCGGAGGAAGCGTTATGTTCAAGCCCATCCCGATCTCTACCTGCAATTCGGCTTCGCGCATTATTGCTCTGACCATTATCTGTTTGGTTCTCGCGATTAATTCACTCGCTCAAGGTTTCGGAATACGAAAGATAAAAAGCTCGTTCACTTTAAAGACTCCGCCAGCGGTCTATCTGCCGACGGGAACCTTCTCAGTGGAGGTGCAATCGCAAAAGAGGATTAATTCTGATGCTCTGATTCAACTGAGGAACGGTATCGAAATTGGACTCGGAAGAAGCGATCCGCGATTGCGAGCCGTCTCCGACAATGCTGAGACCGTAATCGCTTGCGCAATCACTGATGTTGATGTTGCGTCGAGATGGCAGACGCGATACCGAAGCGAGTATCAGGCGACCGGCGCTCACACTGTTCACAACGAGACGACGCAGGCGAATGAAACCGTGACCGATTATGGCTGGGTTAATGTCGCCTATCGGGCGTTCGTCGTCAATGGTCGAATGGCGGTCGTTTGCGAAATCACGGATCGAAAGAGCGGGTTCAAGCTGGACTCGCACAAGATCACCGCAAGCTACTCACAGGACTTTGACAGCGTGGCGAGCGCGCCCGATGCTGAGACAGCGCAGGAATACCTCGCGCGCGAAGCGGCTTCGCAAATAATCGCGCGACTCGTCGAGCACAAAGAAGCCGTGCCTGTTCTTCTGCCAAAAGGAAAACTGAAGCAATGGAGCGAACTGTTCAATGAAGGGTTATGGAATCAGGCGCTTGACGTGATCGAAGCGATGCCGACGTTCAAGAACCCGAAAGATGATGCGTATAGGCTCTACAGTCTCGCCGTAATGCACGAAGCGATTGCTTATGTGAGCGATGATCTAGCAACGACGATGATGCATCTTGAGCGCGCGGCTGAAAGTTACAACAGAGCGACGGAGCTTAAGCCGAAAGAAGATCAATTCTGGGAGCCGCGCCGCCGCGCTCAAGATGAGCTTGGCTTATATCGCCGTCTTGCTGAGCAGGCGAGTGCGCTTGAAGCGAGCAGGAGAGCGTCCTCGCAACAGGCTGCTCGCGTCACGCCGCCCGCGCAAACGCCTTCCGGTCAGTCGCAAGCGCAAAGGGTTTCAGCGAGCATGGATTTTCTGACCAACGATACAATTATCAACTGGGTGAAAACGGGGCTTTCGGAGGATTACATCCTTGCGGCCATCGCTCATTCGCGCGCTACTCAATTCGATCTCTCGCCGCCCGAACTATTGAAGCTCAAGCAAGCAGGCGTAAGCTCGCGCATCATTCGCGCTATGCAATCGCCTCAGATGTTGAAAAGGCGCGGGCCGTCGGGCTGGCGGCTGGCTGCGTCGCTGCTGACGTTGTGGCCTTACTGGGTACTGCTATTTTAGGCTTTTGTGTTTTCAGCGCGGACTGGCTCGCGCGAATCAAAAATACTGTTGACCGGACTGTTCTTCCAAGTCTATTCTTCGATTGGAAACGCTGATTATCGTCCTCACCGATGAGAGCAAATTCCAATGGAATATTGAGAGCGCAAGATTGTGCGCTCGCGTGTCGGACTTAGAAGAGCAATCTTGGAGGATTGAAAGAAATGAAAACCTTGAAACAGACCGTAGCAATCTTTGTCACCGCGATGATGGTGTTGGCTGCGGCAAGCATCGCGCTTGCTCAGGGACAGGGCAAAGGCAACACGAAGAAGGACGAGAAGAAGCTCAACAAGGACGCGAGGAAACTTGGAGAGACGGCTGAGGAAGCCGCTCAGGGATTGGGCCGCGATGCGGTCTTCTGCATTCTGGCGGCTCACACAAGCATTGCTGACTTCGAATCGGCGCAGCAGTTGAAAGCGAAGTTTGAGAGCCTCACGGATTTCCCGTTCGGCCAGTTCGTTGCAGCAGTCCTGCTCGTTGACAGGCTCGATAAAGAAGGTTTCGGATTGAACGATGTCATTGCGAAGCTTCAGGCGGGCGAGTCCATTGGGCAGATAACGAAAGAGGCCAATGTGAACATGGGCGAAGTGCGCAGCGGTATGGGTCAGATGCGCAGCGAGCTTGCGCGCTCGATGACGAATCCGCCGACGAAGAACTGCTTCGAGACGACTCCTTAATCGAAGCAGATTGAATTATTCATCTGGATTGCGGGCGCGTAAAATCATCAGTCCCGATGCGCCCGCAATCACCGCTTGTTGTCGCGCTCAGGCTGCTTTCGAATGTGTGTCCAATTGGGCTAGAAGGCAGTAACCTGAAATGTAGAATAACGATACGGACACGTTCCCACCTAACCGATGATTGCGGCGACCGACGCCGATAGATGCTTTTCTGTTTTCAGTTCCGCCGACAATGTGAAACAATCGTCAAACGAGATTTCTATACCTTAACAGGGCAGCCTCGCTTCAATTTTGAAATTGCCCGCCGCTTAACCTTGCGTTGAATTCCAAGCGGTTAAAATTCAGCAGCTTGAATGGCCGTGAAGGTACGAAGGTTGCAGTCCGGTAGCATTCTGGACGGCTGTGATTTGCTGATGAAGGTGTTCGAGCAGCCGCAGCATCTCTTTATCTCATCGAGCGCAATAAGGTCCCCCTACGATTATTCCTTAAGCGATTTCTTCTGGCTCCCAAATTTAATGAATCGCTTGATCTGGACGCGGGATAACCCGCGACATTGAGGGTTATATGAACAAGCGGATTAAGATGGTGTGTTCACTGTTTGCCCCTGTCTTCCTGTTGGTGAGTTTTGTAGCGCCCAAAGCATCTACCGTATTTGCGCAACGCGAGGGCGGGGCAATGCGTGTGGGTTTGCCGTTCGTGCCCGGAAGGATTCTTGTGAAATTCCGGTCCGAGCTAATGGAATTAGGCGGTCGCAGCGTCATCGAAGAAACCGGCGGTCGAGACATGGGTGAAATACTCGGTATAGGCGTTCACATCATCGAATTGCCCGATGGCGTTGACGAAGACGTTTTCGCGCGTTTTCTCAAATCTCGCCCTGACGTTGAGTTCGCGGAACTGGATCGCGTTATCCCGCCAGCGCAGATTGCGCCTAATGATCCCTGGTATCCTAACGAGTGGCACCTGTTCAAAATAGCTGCCCCAAACGCCTGGCCGACAACGACCGGAAGCAGCAATATCATCATCGCCATTCTCGATACCGGTGTAGATGGAGCGCACCCTGAGTTGAGCGCGAAGATGGTCCCAGGATGGAATTTCTATGATAACAACTCTGACACGAACGATATAGCAGGACATGGAACTATAGTGGCTGGTACAGCAACTGCAGCGACTAATAATGCATTAGGAGTTGCTTCCGTCTCCTGGGGGTGTAGGATTATGCCCATCCGAATTTCAGACCCCGCTGGCTACGCAACATATTCTGCGGCTGCCAAGGGTCTCGCCTGGGCTGCCGATCACGGCGCAAGGGTTGCTAATATAAGTTATTCGATGAGTACAAGCTCCACCGTCGCTTCTGCGGCCAGCTATTTTCAATCAAAAGGTGGCGTAGTTACTATCTCTTCCGGCAATGATGGCGCCTTCGTCTCCTCGCCTGACAATCCATACGCCCTGACCGTCGGCGCTACGAATGGAGACGATGTAATCTACTCATGGTCCAACACAGGAAATAATTTAGACATTACTGCTCCTGGATTCGTCTATACGACTGTTAGAGGTGGAGGCACGTCCAGCGCGTCGGGCACTTCGGTGGCTGCTCCAGTTGTGGCGGGAGTCGCTGCGCTTGTGCTTTCTGCAAATCCCAGTTTAACTGGCTCGCAAGCTCAGGATATTCTGAAGCAGTCGGCAGATGATCGAGGAAGCGCAGGATGGGATTCCAGCTATGGCTGGGGGCGAGTAAACGCTGCGCGTGCTGTAAGTCTTGCTGCCGGCAGCGGCGGGACTGATACTGCCCCGCCTACGGTTGCCTTCAGCTATCCCTCATCGGGCAGTACTGTATCCGGCACAGTTTCCGTGCAGGTTGCGGCAAGCGATAATGTAGGAGTGGCATCAGTGACAGTGAGCGTAGACGGGATGCTGCTGGGCGGCGACGACTCCGCGCCTTACTCTTTGCCGTGGGATACGACAAAGATTTCAAATGGCGCGCACACTCTCACTGCCGCAGCCCAGGACTCGGCGGGCAATACAGCAAATGCTTCTATTGTGGTTACGGTTAGCAATGCAATTGATGCAACAGCGCCAGTCATCAGCATTACTTCACCGACTGATGGGACTACGGTCTCAGGGAATGTATCCGTTGTAGTTAATGCGTTGGATAATGTCGCAGTTGTGAGGGTAGAGCTTTACGTGGATGGGCAGTTAAAGGCCACCTCAACGACGGCTCCATTTACGACGAAATGGAACACTCGCCGCGAAGCTAAAGGGGCGCACAGGCTTCAGTGCAAGGCTTACGACGCGGCGGGTAATGCCGGAACCTCATCGCTTGTTACGGTCTACAGGTAGAGCCCGCTCCTATAGTCGTTTTAAGATCAGAGAGCAGAAGGCAAAGGCCTTCTGCTCTCTGATCTGCTGTTTTGCGCCAATTAATAAGGGGTTGTGAACGGGCAGGGAGAGGCTTGAACGAAGTTCAAGTTATTATTAGCCTTATCAAGCGCATTCTTTTTGAACTCCTGACAAGTGCGATTTGGATCGCCAGCGGGTGTGAATCCATCGGCACAAAGCTCTGCATTCGCGTCGCTCATCAAAGCATTTACGCTTATGAATCCGTTGCCGTTTACGGGGACACTGCATCCAGCGGGATTTGCTCCTGCAAAAACAAGCGCCGTGCCATTGACGGACCCGCAGCGCACATTGAGTTCCATCGCGGCCAACTGCGCCGACAGCATATAGGACATATTCGTGGCCGTTGCGTTCAGAAGCCAACTTCTGAAACCCGAGTAACTTGTCGGGTCAAAATCATTCCCAGTGGCATTTCGCAGGCAAAGACCGCTCAGGAAGGTCAGAGTGCCCGAAGTCCCACCGGAACAGTTCTTGATAGCAGCCTCGCCATTCTTATTCGACCAGAAACCAAGCGTTAGTCCGCCGCCAGCGCCGAGGCAGACGTTGCCGAAATTTAGGTCGGCAGTATCAACGGTGCCAACAGTTCCACCCCAACACTTTGATGCATTAGCGGTGGCGTTGTTGTCGGAAGTTGTCGCGCCGGCATTGGGTCCAGTCTGGATGTAAGTCGTGTTTGGCGGTATCACTTCACAGGCGGTGTATGTCGTTCCGGCTGGAAAGACCAAAGCCCAAGTCCCTGATAAATCGGTGAAGGTTGTAATCGTGCCGGTGGTATTATCCGGCAGTGTATAGGAAACATCAATCCGCCAGCCCGGTATGGTAACTTCACCCGGAGTAAAGACACCATCTGTGTTCAGGTCGTAGTACTTGACACCACCGATTGCGGTGCGAGGTGGCTCAACGCAGGGAGGCTCAGGGCATGGCTCGTGCATCCTGCACTTGAAATTATCGGTCTTGCTGCTGCTACTTTGAAATCCGAAAGTGCCTGTCGTCTCTGTCGTATCGTATGCGTCCACGGGAGTGATCCAGACCTTATATTCTCCCCCCGCATTGGGTGTCTCGCTGAAAGGCATAAGCTGAACGCTTATTGCATTGGGACATTTACCCTTTCCAATTTCGTGGTCACAGTCCGCAGATTCGCCACCCAAGTACTCGGTGATCACTCCTCCAGACACCCGAACTTTTCGCCGACTGATGTCGTCGGTTGAAAGCTTTGTCTGGCCAGAAGGGTCGGTTACCTGAAAATAGTAATCCCCGTCTGGCAGCCCCCCTGATGTGCAGGGAGCGTTTGGCGGCGGCCCGCCATTTAGGAAAACGTCGCAGCAATCCTTGTAAACGTTTCCATTTACCGTTTCGCCATCACCGGTGCTCGTGTAGATTGCTCCTGTAAGCTGCGCGGAGGCATTGCGTGTGAAAGTGAGGAAGGGCACGGCCAAGGCCAGCGCCAGAACGAACGTCAGGGAAACTCTAATGGTAGATCTGCTTTTCATCGTTTTACTCCTTTTGGCCGGGTCGAACCGGCGATGTGTTAGGAAGCTTGAGTGAGCAAGCCCCCATGTCTTAAATCTCAAGCTCTGTTCAATCCGACGATTGGTTAGGGCTTATTCGCTTAAACTGTATCCGAATCGCGTTCCGCCGGTCTCTAATGACAGTCGGCGATTCGCTGAGCAATTTGTTATCTTTGGCTCTTATCTCAAACAAATCGCTTGATGAACTAATCCGGCGACTGCTTGTCAAATTAAAATGGTGACCCTGTGTATGATTACCTGAGCGAGTTGTTACGTCCTCACAGTATGCAGCAAACCCTTTCTCGTTTCTCCGAAAAATCGCCATAGGATTGGTTTCTTTTCTCATTCCAAACATCGGATTTTTAGTTTCGATCAAATATGCCGCTTCATATCTCACGCTCTGCCTCTTTCCCCTGAACGATCACGTTCGCCATAATCGAGTTGAAAAATGGGCGAGAGGATTGCCCCCACAACCCCTCGCCCAAGACCTGAGAGCCGTATTAAATCCGACTACAGGTTGAGGACTGTTATAAGCCGGATAACCCTTCCTGTTTGGTTGTGATTTGAAAAACATTTGCTTTACGTTTTTGCCGCAAGCGGCGCTCAACCTTAGGCTCCTGATGCCGAGAACCAGATAAGCCCTGCTGCTTGAAAGCAAGGAACGGGGAGAGTCTTCCTTGCTTTCGAGCTTTGAGGCTTCCTGCAAGCGCCTCACGGTGCGCGTGCCATTCAATCGAATTGGCCGGGAACATCGAAGAGTTCCTCTGCGAGCCTCGCAGAACCATTACACCATCCAATCAAGCTCCAAAGCTGAAATTCAGAATCGTCTGGTCAACAAGATGACTAATCCAAACTTTCTGAGCTTGGGCCGCGCATTAAAATTCACGCGGTCCAAGCCCATCGAGTGAACACACTACTTCAGCCCGAACTGGAATTGAATCGTCGAGCCGTCGTTCAGGGTTATTAGATATACGTAGGTCATGTTTTTGGCCATGCCCTTCGTGCTGATGTTGAATATCCATTGTTGCGCGAGCCTGAATCGAATATCTCTGATTCCTTGACGGTTTCTTTTTCATTCTCGCCGCCGATAATCAAGATTCTGCCATCGGCAAGCTGGACCGCCGTGTGACCGTGACGCTCGATATTAAGCCTGCCAACCTGATGCACG
>DATLXU010000075.1:0-19981 GCA_035575515.1 Blastocatellia bacterium | reverse complement strand
GTGCTCGATGCCCGCGAAAACAATGATTGACTTTGCTTAACGCACAAAGGACTGAATGCGAGCGTATAAGTACAAACTCAAGCCGTCCAAACGAATCGAGCGCGCGCTTGAACGAACGCTTTCGGTCTGCCGAGAGTTGTACAATGCCGCGCTTCAAGAACGCCGTGACGCCTACGCAAAGGCAGGCGAATCGTTGAGCTTTGCCAGCCAGTGTCTTGAATTGCCCGATGTGAAACAAGCGCGTCCAGACCTTAGAGATGTGCATTCTCAGGTATTGCAGAATGTCTTGAAGCGGCTCGACAGAGGCTTTCAAAACTTCTTTCGCCGAGTCAGGGATGGCGCTGTGAAGGCAGGCTTTCCGCGCTTCAAATCCAAACATCGCTATAACAGCTTCACCTACCCGCAATCGGGGTGGAAACTCGAAGGCGATAAACTGAGTCTTTCTAAAATTGGTTCTATGCGTCTGCGGCTGTCGCGTGAGATTGAAGGCCGCATCAAAACGGTCACCCTCAAGCGACAGGTTGACGGCTGGTTTGTTATCTTTGCAGTCGAAGAAAGCTACTCGCCCTATATACCTAAAACAGGCGAGAGTGTGGGTATTGACGTTGGCATTGAAAACTTCGCCACGCTCTCTACAGGCGAAGTTGTAGAGAACCCGAAGTATCTCGGACGGGCTGAACGCGAATTGAAGATAGCGCAGCGCAGGGTGAGCAAGAAAAAGCTGCGCGGCTCGAATCGCCGTAAGGCCGCGCGCCTTCTTGCGCGCGGAGCAAAGCGCATTGCGAATCAGCGCAGAGACTTCTTTCACAAACTGGCGAATCAAATCACAAGAGAGTTTGATGAAATCGCTGTTGAAGATTTGAATATCAAGGGGATGGTTAAGAATCATCACCTTGCCAAATCTATCAGTGATGCGGCTTGGAATACTTTTCTTCAAATACTCATCGCCAAAGCTGGGAATGCTGGACGGCGAGTATGGAAAGTGGCTGCCGCGTTCACTTCGCAGGATTGTTCGCAGTGCGGAGCGAGGGTCAGAAAGTCTCTCGCGGTACGCGAACATCGCTGTATTCAGTGTGGCTTTGTGGCTCACCGTGACCATAATGCTGCAATCAATATTCTGGCTCGGACTGCGCCATTTGCGAGCGCGAGCATTGGCTTGCGCGACGACCAAAGAATCCTCCCGCTTTAGCGGCGAGGAGTGTCAACTCAATGCATCCAACGCAACGTATGATTCGATTCTTGAATCCCGGAGGAATGATTATGCCAAATGCGCGGCTCGGCTCATTTCACTCTTCAAGCAATGAAAGAATTGCCTTCACCAAACGCACAACGAATTTAATCGCCAACTTAGCTATTAAAACGGTCGTCATTATCGCTATTGCTCTAGCGCTCGCGCCTGCGGCTCTGCCCGCTGCCAGAAAGCAAAATGCGAACGTCGAAAAGATAGCGCGTTCGGTCACGATTTATCGAGATGCCTACGGTGTGCCGCACATCTACGGACCTACAGACGCCAGTTGCGTCTTCGGCTACGCATACGCTCAGGCGGAAGACAACTTCTGGCAGATCGAGGACAGTTACATCCGCGCGCTCGGTCGCGCGTTGGAAGTTTACGGCGAGCGCACACTCTCAGATGACCTGCTCAATCGCGCTCTTGAGATTACTCGACTCGCAAAGCAGGAGTACGAGCGATGCTCGCCGCGTGCGCGCGAACTGGCGCAGGCGCTCGTTGATGGGTTCAATTACTTCCTCGACCGCAATCCGCAGATCAAGCCGCGACTAATCACGCACTTTGAAGCGTGGCAGCCGTTCGCATTCAGCCGCTTCACAATCTACCAGCTTTTCATCTTCGGCAAATCCGGCCTGAAAGTTGACGAGATACGCTCCGCTGTTCAGGAGATGACAGCAGACGGTGCGCCCGCAGGCAGCACGACATCAATGCTGAATCTTCCATTGTCAGCCTTTGACGAACCACAGCCTGAACCCGTGATAGGTTCAAATATGTGGGCCATCACTCCCACGAAGAGCGCAACGGGTCATGCGATGCTGTTCATCAATCCGCATCAACCGTTCTTCGGGCCTGGCCAGTGGTACGAAGGTCACTTGCACAGCAACGAAGGATGGGACCTGTCGGGCGCGTCATTTTTCGGCTCGCCTTATCCATCAATTGGACACAACCAGAGCTTGGGCTGGAGTCACACGGTAAATGACCCCGATATAGTTGATCTCTACATCGAAAAATTCGACGACGCGAAAAATCCGCTCGCTTATCGCTACGGCGACGGTACGCGCAACGCAACTGAATGGACCGACACCATCAAAGTCAAGACGCCGAAGGGGCTTGACGCGAAGACTTTCAAATTTCGAAAGACGCATCACGGTCCCATTGTCGCCGTGCGCGAAGGCAAGCCGCTCGCGATAAAACTCGCGAGGCTCGAAGAGGGCGGATGGATTGACGAGTGGTACGCGATGGGCAAATCGAAGACGCTTGCCGAATTCAAAGCCGCTATGTCGCGCGTCGCAATCCCGATGTTCAATACGATGTACGCCGACCGCGAAGGCAATATCTTCTACGTCTATAACGGCTCGGTCCCGCGCCGCTCGACGAAGTTCGATTGGTCGAAGCCTGTTGACGGCAGCAACCCGGAGACGGAATGGCAGAGCTATCATTCGCTTGATGAATTGCCGCAGATGACAAATCCCCAGACGGGCTTCTTGCAAAACTGCAACCAGACTCCTTTCACCACAACCACCGAAGGCAATCCCGCGAAAGAGAGCTTCCCGGCTTATATGACTCGCGAATCCGACAATGCGCGAGCGCGAATCTCGCGGCGCATTCTTTCGACCAGAGAAAAATTCTCGTTCGACGATTGGGCGAAAGCTGGCTTCGACACGACGGTCATCGAAGCTGAAACGCAGATACCCGAAATCGTCAAAGAATGGGAGAAATTGAAATCCACAGACGCTTCGCGCGCAGAGAAACTCGCTGAAGTCATTTCCGAGCTTAAGGCGTGGAACGGTGTAAGCACTACGGAATCAAAAGCGATGACGCTTTTTGCGCTATGGTTCGAGCGCATGGCGAAGCTGCGCGCCGAGCGCGTGAAAGATGACTGGCTGCGCATCCGTGCGCTTGAAGAGATTTCGAACGAGCTTGCGCGCGACTGGGGGACGTGGCGAGTCGCGTGGGGCGAGATAAATCGCTTACAGCGAATTCAATCGGGAGGCGAGCTTGAGCAGTTCAGCGACGCGCGTCCGAGCCTCCCCATCTCCGGCGCGCCCGGCCCTGTCGGCATCGTCAATAACTTTTACGCGCGGCCTGAAAAAGGGCAGAAGCGACGTTACGGCGTCGCGGGAACTTCATTCGTGAGCGTCGTCGAATTCGGTCCGAAAGTGCAGGCGCGGTCGCTGCTTGTGTTCGGTCAGAGCGCAGACCCGGCCTCGCCGCATCATTTTGATCAGGCTCAACTCTACTCGAAGCGCCAGTTCAAGCCCGCGTGGTTCACGCTCGAAGAGATTAAAGCGAATAGCAAGCTCGTTTATCATCCGGGCGAAGAAAAAAAGATGAAACAAGCGAAGTAGAGTGTGAAGATTATCGAAACGTTTTCAACGAGTCATTCAAATGCGGCGTCGCGTTGAGCGTGAACAGTCTCAGCCCATCGCCCCTGGCTCGCATCACAGTGACTCCGGTGTTATAGAGCACGCCAAGTATCTTCAGCAGCTTTTCATCCGAAAGACCAAGCGATGCGCCTGCCGTGATCGCTACGGGCGTAGCTGATGTGAATACGGCAACCGCTTTTTCGCTGTTGTGATTCGTCAGCTCGGCGGCGCACGATTCAATTCGAGCGCGAAACGAAGCCCACGATTCTCCTTCGTAATCGGGGAAGCGATGCTCCATCCACGCGCGAATCACGGCGATGTCACAACGACTCGTCGCGCCTCCGACCGTGTGAGGGTCGCGCCTGAGGGCTTCCTGCATTTCCGCGAAGTCGCGCGCAAATTCTTCGCTCTCATCGCAGAGGCGGCGGGCGATTGCGCGATAGATTGAAATCAGACTGAACTCATTCCACCGCTCGTCAGTCACAATATCAGGAACGCTCAAGCCTCCGCGCGCCATCGCCTCGCAAACGATCTCGGCTGTGTGCCGTTGCCTTCTCATCCCGCCTGAATAAACCGTCGACAGTTCAATTCCCTGCTCTGCGAAGTGTTGGCCAAGCCGCCGCGCCTGTTCGTGCCCAAGCCCTGACAGCACATCGTAGTTGTCGCGCGAACCGGCCTGCGCGTGACGAATGAGATAGATGTAGCTCAATCAATGCTCCTCAATTAGCAGTCAGAAGGCAAAAAGCAAAAGCAGCGGTGAAAAGTGCAAAAGCCGTGAAATCGGCTCCCAGAGCTAGTTCTAAGGCAGCAACGTTCCTGCCTTTTGCCTGCTGCTATATTCCAGACCTCTCGGCCAAATCCAATGCGGCGCGGGCAAGTCCAGCAACGCGCCTGTCAAAATCCTTGAATCTCTCGTCCCGTGTCTGACCGCGCGCGTATCGAAAATAAATCTGCTGCAACACAACTGCAACTTTGAACAGCGCGAACACTTCGTAAAAAGCTATGCCCGAAAGATCGCGGCCCGTGACGATGCTGTATCTGGCGATTATCTCTTCGCGCGCAATCCATCCCGGCTCAGTCGTCACGGGACTGATTGATTCGCGCCGCGCCTCAGGATCGTCTTTCTGCGCCCAGTAGCAAAGAAATATCCCGACATCAATCAGCGGATCGCCTACGGCGCACATCTCCCAATCGAGCACCGCAACGACGCGCGCCGGATTGTTTGGATCAAGCATCACATTGTCCAGCTTGAAATCGTTATGCACGAGCGTCGCCGCTCGCCCGCCTTCTGCGTCAGGCTCAGGCGGGATTCGCGCGTCGAGCCACCCTATTACTTCGTCAATCTCTCGAAGCTCGCTCGTCTTCGAGCGATGCCAGCGTTCAGTCCACCCGCGCACCTGTCTTGTAACAAATCCAACAGGCTTGCCGATGCTCGCAAGCCCCGTAGAGTAAATATCAACCGAATGCAGCGCAGCAAGCGTGTCAACCATCGCGAGGCTCACGCGGCGGCGCATATCGAGATTATCGCCAATCTCTTCGGGTATCTCGCGGCGAACGACAAGGCCGCGCCGCCGCTCCATCAGATAAAACGGAACGCCGATGATCGCTGTGTCTTCGCAGAGCAAGTAAGGGCGCGGCGCAAGCGGAAAGTGAGGATGAATCGCGGCAAGCAGGCGATACTCGCGCGGCATGTCGTGAGCCGTCGGCGCGACTGGTCCGACGGGCGGCCTTCGCAAGACGAATTCGTGCCCGCCGAGCCGGACGAGATAAGTCAGATTCGAGTGGCCTCCGGGAAATTGCTCCAGTTCGATTTGCGCGTCGTCGAGCGACTGGCCCGGCATCAAATCGGGCAATCGCTCGCGCAGGTATTTTTCTAGCGCGGGCATATCCAGTTCTTCGCCCGCGCGAACGGGCGCGGTGTCTTTGATACTTATGGGATCATCGGCTTTCATCTGGCTCATCCCTGAATTCCTCTTGAAGCGGTCGGCTCGCCGAGCAGCGATATTATTCGTTGCCGCGCTCGAATTCAAGTTAGGGTAAGGGCGGAAGCATGAGGAATGAAGGATGAAAAAGATTTCAAATCTCAAATTTAAGATTTGAGACATGAAATGGGAGGTTCGATAACTCTTTTCATCCTCATCCTTCATCCCTCATCCTTCCCTGCCTCCCCCCGACTCCTGACCCCCTGCTATTGAAACTCGCTTTTCATTCGTGTAATGTTCCCGCCTATAGGATAATGGGATATGAGCGAGGGCGCGGCCCAGCCAACGCACCGACGCTGAAATCGTGACGAGGAGATTATGTCAACAACTCTGTTACTGGCTGAGGATGACGCCAACAGCCGTCTGGTTTTTCGCCGCGCGCTCGAAGGCGAAGGATACCGCGTCATTGACGTCGGCAGCGCCGAAGACGCGCTTGAAGTGCTGCGCAGCGAGCGGGTTGATCTCTTAATCACAGACGTGCTGATGCCGGGAATGAGCGGCATAGAATTACTCAAGCAAGCGCGTGAGCTTAGACCAGACCTGCGCGCAATCGTGATGACGGGGTACAAAACCAGCGAAGCCATTATTGGCGCATTTCGCAATCGCGCCTGCGACTTTCTGACTAAACCGTTTGGCATAGATGAACTGACTGAAGCCGTCAGCTCTGCGCTCAAGCGCGATGCTACTTGCCGCATCGAAGTCATATCAGACAAGCCCGACTGGATAGAGCTTCGCGTTCCGTGTGATCTCAATGCGGTCGAGCCGATTTACAAATTCCTGATGGAGCTTCAAGGCAACCTGCCGCAGGAGACGCGCGAAGCAATCGGCTCGGTCTTCCGCGAAATGCTCAACAACGCAATCGAGCACGGCGGCAAGTGCGACCCCTCAATGCGAGTCGAAGTCAAATATATTCGCCTCAAGCGAGCCGTGCTTTATTCAATCAAAGACCCCGGCGAAGGCTTCGACCTCGAACACATCGAGCACGCCGCTATCGCCAATCCCGAAGATAACCCGTTTCGTCACATGCAGGTGCGACAGGAGAAGGGGCTGCGTCCGGGCGGCTTCGGCATCATGCTCGCCTCTCAGGTAATGGACGAGTTGCTCTACAATAAGAAGCACAACGAGTTGATTTTCGTGAAGTACATTGACGAATCGGAGCAGTCAGAATAACCCGAAGCAATGCTGATACTCACCGAACGACACCTGCGCGCCGCGCTCACGATGAGAGATGTTATCGAAGCGGTCGAAGGAGGATTTCGCGCGCTCGCTCGTCAGTGTGTAAACGTGCCTGAAAGATTGCGGCTCGATGTCCCTTCCGAAAACGGCGTGATGCTTGAGATGCCCGCGCTCGTGCATTCTGAAAACAAGAGCGAGAACGCGTTAGGAACAAAGATAGTTTCCGTCTTTGAGAACAACGCGGCGCGCGGGCTTGATGTGGTTCAAGCCGTTTACTTGTTGCTCAATGTTGAAACGGGCGCGCCGCTCGCGCTGATGGAGGGCCGATTCATCACAGCGATTCGCACAGCCGCAACTTCTGCTGTTGCAACAAAATTCATGGCGGCGCGAGGACCGAAATGGCTGGCAGTATTCGGCGCGGGGGTTCAGGCTCGCTTTCACATCGAAGCGATGATCGAAGTCGCAAGTGTCGAGAAGATTCTCATCTGCTCTCGAACTACCGAGCGAGCAAGCGCGCTTGCAGATGAATCAAACAAACGATACGGAATGCCTTGCGAAGTTGTATCGGCGAAAGAAGCTGCGTCAAATGCTAACCTGATCTGCGCATGCACGACCGCGGCGGCTCCGCTTTTCGACGGCAACCTCATCAAGCCAGGAACACACATCAATGCTGTCGGCGCATTCACTGCGACGACTCGCGAGCTTGATACTGAAGCGGTGCGCCGGGCTCGCGTTATCATTGACGAGAACCGAACGGCGGGGCGCGAAGCGGGCGAGATATTGATTCCGCTACAAGAAGGCGCAATCGAATCGAGTCACATCAAAGGCACTCTCGCTGATCTCGTATCGGGCAAAGTCGCCGGGCGCGAAAGCGAAGATGAAATCACGCTGTTCAAATCCTGCGGGCTTGCGATTGAAGACCTCGTGACAGCGCGCCTCGCATATCAAAGAGCAACTATGGAGCGGATTGGATTGAGAGTAGATTTCTAGCTGTGCTCTAAATCTTCATCGTTCACCCTTCAATCAAACAAAATGTGAGAGATGATTTTCAACTCTCCCTCTGCGAGCCTGATTTGAGGACGCGCCCCACATAGAAAAAGCCGGCGAGGCAATTTGTCTTTCTTAGCCCGCCCGATTGCTCGTAGTTTTTTTGCTGTAGCTTTCAGCTCAAATTTCCGGCCTTTCCGATAAAGAGCATGTTTCAAACGCTGCATTTCCGGCAATGAGCCGAATCGTGTAAGCTGATGCCGTGAAGAAGATGGCAGAGATTGTAATAATCGGCGGCGGGTGCATGGGCGCAAGCTCGGCTTATCATCTGGCAAAACGCGGCGTGAACGATGTTGTATTAGTCGAGCGCGAGCCGATGCTCGCAACGGGTTCGACGGGCCGCAACGCGGGCGGCGTTCGCCATCAGTTTTCGAGCGAAACGAACGTGCGACTCTCAATCGAATCAATCCGGCTGTTTGAGAATTTCAAAGAAGAAGTCGGCTACGAAATAGACTTCTGGCAGGACGGCTACCTGTTTTTGGTTTCGAGAGAAGAAAACTGGCTCGCGTTCCAGCGCAACGTCGAGATGCAGCGCCGACTTGGCGCGGATGTGGAATTGCTCGCGCCCGGCGAAGCAAAGCAACTCGCGCCAGGTCTTGAAACCGGAGGCGTCATCGGCGCGACGTTTTGCAATCGCGACGGAATCTGCGACCCGAACGGCGTGACTCTCGGATTTGCAAAAGCAGCGCAGGCCGCAGGCGTTGAGATTTGCCGCGAGACTGAAGTGACTGGCATTAAGGTCGAAAGCGGTCGCGTGATTGGAGTCGAAACATCGCGCGGACAGATTTCGACGCCTGCGGTCATCAACGCCGCAGGGCCTTATGCCCGCAGCATCGGTCAGATGGTTGGGCTTGATATTCCGGTGCTTCCCTACCGCCGCCACATCTTCATTACTGAGGCAATTGCGCCGCCACGCGTTCCGGCGTCGCGGATTATGGTCATTGATTTCGAGACGACGTTTTATTTCCACCGCGAAGGCGCTGGCATTTTGTTCGGAATGTCGGATACGCAAGAGCCATCGAGTTTCAACACGACCGTGAGTTGGGAGTTTCTGGAAGAGGCAACTCGCGTAGCGGTCAAGCGATTGCCTGCATTGGCAGAAAGCTCAGTTGCGCATGCCTGGGCGGGGCTTTACGAGATGACGCCGGACGCGATGCCGATCATCGGCCCGGCGCAAAAGGTTGAAGGATTTTTTATTATTGCTGGTTTCAGCGGTCACGGCTTTCAGCACTCGCCCGCCGCAGGCCGAATACTTGCGGATATAATCACGCGCAGCAAACCCGACGATATTGATACCGCGCCTTTTGCTCTGGAGCGATTCGCCCGCGGCGCAATTGAGCGCGAGTCGAATGTTGTGTGAGCCTTTTAGCTCGTCGCCGGACAAATAAGAGTCTGATCAGAACGGTATCTCATCCTCATCAACAACCGGAGCCTTCTGCCGCGCAGGTTGAGGCTTTCTCGATTCGCCGTTGTTTGCCACTGAAGCGCGAGCCGCTGTTGCTTGCGCAGGTTCGATATCGGATGCGGGTGAGAGAAATTGAATGTCCGAGCCGCGCACTTCGAGGCTCGTCCGCGTAGCGCCGTCCTTGTCTGTCCATTCGCGCTGCGATAGCTGACCCTCGACGTAAACCTGCCGTCCCTTGCTCAGATACTGGCTCGCGACTTCAGCCTGACGCCCAAAGAAGCTAACCCGAAACCAAGTGGTCCTCTCCTGCACCTCGCCCGATTTGTCCTTGCGCCGCTCGGTCGTAGCTACCGAAAAATCGCAGACGGGCGTTCCCTGCGGCGTGTACCGAAGCTCAGGGTCGCGCCCTAAATACCCGACAATAATGATTTTGTTGAAGCTTGCCATAAGAACTCTCCTTTCAAAGCCTGAATGTATCACGTATGAAACAAAGTTGCAAGAAAAATCTCTCATAGATAGAATTAATTTCAGGAAGTCAGGTCCGGTTCAGGTTTGAGAAAGGGCCGCCGAGCAAAGCAGCAAGGATTATTGCTGCTGCGAACGTTGATTCTATGGCAAGCATCGCGATTGGTCTCGGTTGGCTTCTAATGAAATGGGTATGAAAACGATTAAACAAAGAATCAAGAACGAAGTAGAGTATCTGCAGGCTCTCGCGGAGATGTACGAGCATGAAGAGAACTTTGCGGCGAAGGCGGCGGCGATTGCGGCGCTTGAGGCGTTGCAGCACCTCCGCAACACGCTGGACGAGCAAGCGGGTGGGACGACCGATCAACTTCCAGTTGCGGCCTGATTGGCCTTCGGTTCTTCTAAGAGTTCACGCGATACGTTTATTGAACTGCCCGCGACGAGCCACGCTGCAACGGCGAGAATTGCTCCCGCAAGCAGGTCAATGATGTAGTGCTGGTTCAGCATCACCGTTGCCGTCCACATCGCCGCGCCATAAAGCGCGAAGGCAGCAACTATCCAGCGGCTCCGGTCCTTCAACGCGAGCAGCGCAAGCAGCACCGGATAAGCTCCGTGCATAGAGGGCACGGCGGCAAACCACTGCGCCGCGTTTCGAATCAGCGCCTGCACGATGCTTCCCTCCATTGCGGCGGACATATTCACTTGAGTTACTAGATCAACGGTCGGCTGGGCTATTCCGTTCAGCGTCACCCACCACGGCGGCGCAACGGGCAGAAGCACATACATGGCCAACCCGACAAAATTCAGCAGCGTGAATGCTCTTATGTGGCGAACGAATCGCTCGCGCAGGCGCGCATCGCGATAGCCTTGCCACCAGAGCCAGAACATAAAGAGGGGCAGCGCGAACAGGTGAGAGAGATAAACAAGCTGCAAGCTCCAACTGATGAAGGCCCCATAAAATGTTCCAGCCTGCGCTGCAAGCCACACACGGCCCGCGTGCGCAGGGACATCGCCGCCAGCCGCCCAGCCGAAAAGCCATCGCTCCATTGCGTAAGGCAACCGGACGGCTACGCGATCAAGCAGCAGCGGTTGAAGCAATCTGAGCCGATCGTAAATCAACCAGAAGGCGAACAGTGGGGCGAGATCAACGAAGAACCGGCGGCCACGCTCTGCCGCAAGCAATGCCGCAGGGACTGCGAGCAGCATGAACCAGTGATAAAGCTTAACGCTGTGCGTAGCCGCGCCGAGCGCGAGATAGACGAATATGCTCACGCACACGGCGACCTGCCACGTTTGAATCCGATATTTGATTAATGCGTTTGACGACAAGCCTGATTATCTTTCCGAAGTTTGGATAAAAATCTTGCTTCGCTTCGATCAATGAGCGAGCAGCGTGCCAGATAATCAAGCGCGCAATCGCCCAGTTATCCCTAAGATTTTCGCCGCAATTGTCGAATGACCGCCAGCATTATTCGACAGTTGACGGAAGGATACTGCATCTGCGCGCGCGAGCCTCGACGTGCGCGGTTGAGTTTGCTCCCGCAATGAATTAAAAGTGAAGGCATATGGCCATCGTCTATGGAGTATTGCCTGTGCTTGAGGCGCTGCGCAGCGGAGGGCGGCGCATCGAGCGGATTGTTATCGCGGAAGGCGCGAAGCACGAACGGCTGCGCGAAGTCTTTGAAGCGGCGCGGCGCGCAGGACTCCCCGTCAGGCGAGAGCCGCGCGCTGCGCTTGATCGCCTGACCGGCAACGCCAACCATCAAGGCGTCGTCGCAGTCACTTCGGCTGTGAGCTACGCCGTCGAGCAGCAGTTGCTCGCGGCCATCACGCCTGAAACCGTCTTCGTGCTGCTCGACGGCGTAGAAGACCCGCACAATCTCGGAGCTATAATCCGCACTGCTGAATGCGCTGGCGCTTCGGCTGTCGTGATTCCTGAGCGTCGCGCTGCGCACGTAACAGACGTCGTCGCAAAGACTTCGGCGGGCGCGACCGAATATCTTCCCATTGCGCGCGTGACGAATCTCGCTTCGTTCATCGAACAACTCAAAAAGCGAAACGTCTGGGTCGTTGGCGTTGAAAGTTCAGGCGAGATGCTCTATGCCGATTACGATTACACGGGCGCGATTGCATTAGTATTCGGAGGCGAAGGGCACGGGCTTCATCGCCTCGTGCGCGAGCGGTGCGACGTGATCGTTTCAATCCCGATGCGTGGCCGCATCACTTCGCTCAACGTTTCGGTTGCTGTCGGCGTAGTGCTGTTTGAAGCAATAAGGCAACGATTTCAGAAGGCAGACAGCAGCAAGCAATGAGCAGGATGATTCACAACAGTCACGCATCAGCGAGAGGTTTTGCTCACCATCAACGTCGCCTCATAGTCCTCTTTCTTGATTGTGCTATTCTGTTTTGGATAAGGCGTGAGCTTGACGAGCCGAACCAGATATTGCTGATAGGTTACTTCTTTGGGCTGCAAAGTGGTGTTAAGCTCGACCGTGTGTGATTCGCCGTTCGCTTTGCTTAATTTCAAAACCACTTTGGCATTGCCGACCCAGACGCAATCCACGCCTTCAGGACAGCGCGAGTCTTCTGCAACCGAAACGAAGGTAATCGCAAAGCCCTCGCTTCTAATCGAAGTCGTCTGGCCGGCTTTGATAGTGAACTCCTTGTCCAAAGTATCATCTTTCATATCGCATGCTTTTTCAACAAAGCCCAAAACGATGATTAGCAGTAAAGGCATGATTGCGATCTTCATACTCTGCGCTTCCTTTGTGAGCGTTCGATGACAGTCACGAGCACTCATTAAAATGGGCCACCGGATAAATCGCGCGTGGCCTGATAAATGGATGCCGCTACCAGCAAGAAAAGTTGCGTCAGCCAGAGCACATTTCAATTGCCTGTAAGGGCGGCCACAGAGGGCCGCCCCTAATCGGTTACGCACAAAGCTCGCGGGCAGGGGGCGGCCAAAAGGCGATCTTCCGCTTCTCTATTCAACCCCGCACGAGGCGCACCGAGACGTACAGCACGGCGATTGCCACAAGCGTTGCGATGGCCGCAGCAGTCGAGCCCGCGCGGTTGCCGGGCGCGGCGGCGGGCGAGCCTTTGTATTCCTTCGCCGCACGGATGCTCGTGATGTCGTGAAATGCCATCAGCGCGACCATCACAGCAACGAGCATCAGCTTCCACGGAAGCCACACGGCGATGAAGCCGTCGACTTTTTGAGGGTCGAATGCTTCGCCATTGAAAAGCTGGCCAATCTTTATCGGCGAATACCTGAACATCAGGTTTCCGATGCCAGTTATGACGAGCACAACTATTGAGCCCCAGGCGATAAATCGGAAGCGGCGCGCAAGGCCGCGAAGTATTCTCTGCCGCTCGCGCGCTTCGTGACTCACGGCAAACGGCACAACGACGGCAGCGGTGTAGATTAGCCCGCCTGTCCATATCGCCGCCATCAATATGTGAATCCAAACGCTCAGTTGGTACATAGCTATTCCCTGCCCTTGCTTTCAAATCCGACCACCTCTTCGCTCGGCGCAGCTTCGTGAGCGTGAAGCGAGACGGCGAGCGCCAGCGCGATGACCATAATGGCGCTGCTCACCCAGTAAGGCGTTTTGCCGTAGGTCGCCTCCGGTGATTTCGAATCGAGGTTGAGCAATACGCCTCCAAGCACCGGCCCGATGATTCGCGCGAGCGACGCGACCGACGCCATCACGCCGAGCACGCGGCCCTGCCACGCCGGATGCACACTCTTCGATGCAAGCCCGTTCAACGTCGGCGTGACGAGGCTGTTGCCGATTGCTATCCCCGTACTTGTCAACAACAGCATCGCAAGCGAATTGCTCAAGGGCAGCGCGAACAAGCTCGCTGCGAAAACCGTCGTGCCCGCAACAGCAAGCGTCTTTTCGCCGAATGCTTTCACCAGCCGCCCAATCAATCCGCCCTGAATTATCGCGCCGAGGATGCCGAGATAAGTGAACATATAACCCGTGTGCGTCGCGTCAAAGCCAAAGTGATGGCTCGCAAAGAGCGCATAGGTCGCCGTCAGCATCGCGAACGCTACGGTTGCGAAAAAGTATGTCGCCATCACGTTTCTCAGATGCCAGCGACCGGACTCCTCAAAAATCTGGCGAATGGTTGCGCGCTGGCGCGGGTGACCGCGATGCTCTGCTGATAGGCTCTCCGGCAAGAAGAAATAAAGAGCTGTCGCATTTGCTGCGGCGAGCGCGGCGGCGAAAAAGAATGGCGCTGCGGGCGAGATGTGGCTCATCAATCCGCCAATCGCTGGCCCGAAGATGAATCCTAATCCGAAAGCCGCGCCGATCAGTCCCATCCCGCGAGCGCGCTGCTCAGGCGGGGTCACGTCTGCGATATAGGCTTGCGCCGTAGAGATGTTGCCTCCGCTCACGCCATCAATTATGCGCGCGACGAACAGCCACACGAGCGGCGCTGAAAGCCCAGCGAGCGCAAAGCCTCCCGGCAATCTCTCAGCGAACCCCATCACGAGAAAACCTATCGAGCTTCCCATGAGGCTCAGCATCAAGACGGGCCTGCGGCCCACGCGGTCAGAGAGCTTGCCTAAGATTGGCGCGAAGATGAATTGCATCGCCGAATAGATCGCCAGCAACGCACCGACTGTTGTTTCCGAAGCGTTGAAGCGCTGCGCGTAGAGCGGCAGAACGGGGATGACGATGCCGAAGCCAACAAGGTCAATGAAAATTGTGATGAAGATTATGACGAGAGGTGATCGGCTCTTTGCCATCTGGCCCGCGAGTCCTTTCGTGACGGCTGTGAATTTCAATTAGTGAGAATCGAGTTTATCAAGTTCGTCAGAATATCTGAAACGCGCGGCGAATCAGATCGCGCTTGAGCGTGACATAGCTCTGCTCGCCCGTGAGCGCGCGAATGAGAATCGTGCGAACCCCGCGATGATGCCGCGCCAGAAGAATCATCGCGTCCGTAAATATTCGGCCAATGAATCGCCCGTGATAAAACTGCGGCAGGCGATATGAAGCATGCTCAAGCTCGCGCCCGAAGGCTTCGCGCCACGAGCGATCATAATGCTCAGTTGCGCGATTGAAATAATCCATCGTGTCGCCATTGTGTGATGCGTCCGCATCAGTTTTTATCAGAGCGTCCGCAAGCAGGTCGGCTGATTTGAAAGCGTAGTAAATCCCTTCGCCTGTGATCGGGTCAGCAAAACCGGCGGCGTCGCCGACAAGCGCCCAGCCCTCGCCGCTCGTGCGCAAATATTTCCAGCTCGCAAGGTCGAGCGTTGGTATCTTCGCGCCGAAGAAACTCACGCGCTCAGGGTCAGGCATCCGCCCGCCGTAGTAGTCACGCACGAAATCCGAGAGAATCCTGCGAAGCTCATCCGACGTGCGCTCGCCGAGCTTGGACGCGACGCCGAAGTTCATCACGCCCGGTCGCGGGAAAGCCCACAAATAGCCCGTGAAGTTTTTCGGAAACTTGACGATGACTTCATCCTCGCTCGGCTGGCGCGAATCGCCATTCGTGTTGCCGTTTGAATTTAGTTCTTCATTGATAACGTTGTACCCGAACGCCAGCGCGAGATCGCGCTTGGGAATGATTCCAATCAATCGTCGCCTTGTGAAACTCGCCGCGCCGTCCGCGCCCACTAAAAACCGAGCGCGCCATTCCTGTTCGTCATCTGTCTTGATAATCCAACCATTCGCCTTGCGCGAAAAATCAACCACGGCTGCGCGGACGAATCGCGCTCCGGCTTCGATTGCGCGGTCAAGGACTAAACCGTTGAGCACCTGGCGCGAGAAGATTGCGAACGGCTCACGAACCTTGAGCGATACGCGGCGACCTGTTGGCGAAATCATCGTTATGCGGCGCACGAGTTTTCTTGGGTGGCTCGTGTTTTCAAACAAGTGAGCGAATTCGCGGATTGCGCGAGTCGGCACGCCGCCGCCGCATGGTTTTTCCCACGCTCCCTTAGGATCGAACAAAACGCAGTTGCGACCTGCTGCAGCTAATCGAGAAGCGAGGTGAGCGCCCGCCGGGCCTGCACCAATGATTGCAATCTCAGCCAATTGCTCCATCGCCAAAAAGTCTAGCGGCGCAACGCGGCCTTAATCAAGCGCGTGAGATTGAATGCAGCAACAACGAGACGAGAAACAGATGGAAAGATGTTTCGATGAAAGGAAAGCAGCTTAACGATGGCGAGGCGACATTGAAATTATGCGGCGGAGGCTCACAAGTAAATATCGTTTTACGTTCCAGCCCGTGCTCTGGCTTGAAAGCCTCCGCCAATGATTGAACGCACAAGGATTCCATCCTTGCCATTTTTTTTAGCGATCAGCAGGCGCTATTGCGGGCCCTGAGTGCCGTATGCTGAATTGATCCACGCTGTGTACCAAAGATTCGCGAGCATCTGTGAGCCTGCGGCCAATCGCGCCGCGACGAACTCTTTCGATTTCTGGTCACGGTTGTTCGCGTCCCAACGCGCTGTTTTGTCCATCTGGTAAATTTCAGGCGCGAGTCGGTGCGATTCAAAAAGATAATTCATCGTGTCCGTGAATGGGTCGGCAAGCTTGCGCGCAGTCTTTACCAGACTGCTGAAATCTTCCGGCTTCATCTGAGCTTTGACATACTCGCCTTCAAACCGCCAGTGCAGCGGCTCGCGCGTGAAATTCTCTGGATTTGCGCTCGTGCTCCAGCCGTTGTAATGAATCGTCGCGTGAAGCGGCTGGGAGCCATCAGCGACATAATGGCCGAGCACGCCGCCGTAATAAATTATGTTCTGTTCTATCTGCTCGCGTTCGGCAGGGTTCTGAGTCGCGCGCCACAACCGAAACAGCACCTGCATCTTCTGATAGCCTTCGAGTATCGAGTAAGGCAGGAAGCCAATATCTTTCGGGTCTTTTCCAATCGAGCGCAGCCAGTCTGAATACTGGTAGCGGTCATTTGGAAGCGCGGCGAAGTTTTCCGGCTTATCAATGTCAATGAAGTGGTCGGGTCCGTTGACTTCCGAGAGAGCCTTGTAAAGCTCTTTGTTGTCGCGCCAGCGGTCAGGCTCCGGACCTAAGAACGAAAGCCGCGCCCCCGCATTGCGGAAGAACGCGGGCATATCCTCAGGCAGGTGTTGCGCGGCAACGAGGTTAATCCACCGATGCCCTTCATCTCCCCACGCGCTCGACGACGGCGTGAAGACCATTGGCATAGCGATGAGCAGAATGAGCAAAGCTCCAATAAGTCTCTTATTAATCACAGTATTATTTCTCCTGAGAAGGTTTTAATGAGTAATAATCCACGAAGCGCACGAAGAACGCAAATCATAAGAAAGGTTCTCCGTGCGCTTTGTGCAGTTCCCTAGATTGGATCAGTCTTCGTCATGCTCGCTGCCGTCGTAGTGCATCACGAGCGGCTCGTCGTCAACGACTGTTTCAAGGTGAACGTCGCGGCCCCAGAGCTTGTAGATGTATTCGAGAGTCTTGCGCGCGTACTTCATATCTAGCTCGACGCCTTCATAACGATGCACGAGATAAAGCTCGCGGTTGCGGTCGTAGTCGCCGTCTACGACTTCGATATAAGGAAACCCGAAGTTGGTCATGTTGGCGACAAGCTGGTCGCGCACCTTCTCCCAGTTCTTTTCCGTTACGGTCCACTCTTCGTCATCAACAAGCTGATAGACGAACAGGTCAAGCTCCTCGCACAACTCTTCCGTGAGATAGTTGCGAAGGAATGAGATGTCGTTATCAAGCTCGCGGACCTCGAACATCTTCTCGCGCCCCTCGCCGCCTTTGCGCCCGTACTTTTCGCGCTCTTCCTGAGTCGGATTATCCCAACGCTTTTCGATGTCCTCGAAAATCTTGTAGCCGAGATAATATGGATTTAATTGTCCCTTGTGTGGCGAAACGACTCCGGCGTGAAGCTCAGCGAACTCAAGGTGCTCATGAGTTGGCAAATCCATCTCGCGCATGATTCGGCTATGCCAGATCGAGTTGTGATTGATGAAACCATTTGCAACGTAAGCGTGCCGCTCGTCAACCGTTATGTCGTACACGTCGTTGTAGCCGTGTTCAATGGAGATAATTTCGTCAGTCGGGTCTTCTTTCTTAAACCACTGATGGCCGTCAACGTACCGGCATAATGCCTGCTGCTTGCGCTCAAGCCCAAATCCGATTTCATCACGAAAGAGTGCAGCCGAAGCTCCGGTTATCTCAAGCTGAACGCATCCATCGTTGTGCGAGCGCTGCGTAGCGAGAATGCCATAATTGAGCAGCACTATCTGCACGGCGCGAATGAGTTCTTCGCTTGACGACGACAGCCTGATGCCTTCTCTGCCAGCGTAAGCGTCGGCATCAAAATACCCTCGCAGAAAAGCCGACATAACAGATTTAGGCGAGCGCAGTACCGAAGCCGGAATCTTCTTCTGCGGCGCTTTATCGCTGAGATTGATTCCGACGGATTCAAGCAGTCGCCATATCTCCCTCGAATAAATCGTCAGCCGCCAGCGGCTGTGTCCATCGCTTTGATCCAGTTTCACGAAGGGTTGCAGCCCGAATAACTTGTCTATGTACACACACAGCTTGTGAACCAGTTCTTCATCGTCTGTAGTCAGCCCTATACCCGATTTGTTCACATTACCGTCACCGACAAAGTATCCTAAGAGCCAAGCAAGTTCTTCATTCAACTCATCGGGCAGCCTTAGCGTGCATCGTGTAGCCAGAACTTTTCCGGCAAGGCCCGGCTGATATTCCAGAGTAGAGATTGCAGCATTGATTTCTGTTGAGTGCCGCGACTTTTTCAAGTCGTGCAAATGACGGAAAGCTGTTGAATAAGAAACTCCAGCCAGCTCTGCAACTTCATCTAGCGTCGCTCCACGCTGAACCGAAGTGAAATTCAAACTTTGTCCGGCATCGGGCCAGATGTCTGTTCCGTGCGCAAGCATGATGCGCTGGCCTAAAGCAGCATCCCTCAGATACGCCCAGCTACCATTCGCCATCAGAACGCGATGCTTCAACGCACCTTCTATCGTATACCCGCGACGGGTCCGTATGCGTATAGTCGGTACCCGCTCTTCTTTGTGAAAGTCAGTAATTGGATAAACTTCATTCTCTCCACCTGCAGCTACGCGAATCTTTTCGCCTGCTTCATATAACTGGTCAAAGCGTATGAAACCATTTTCAGTCAAAAGCAGAGAATCGCCCGTAGCGCACGCCCAACCTTCGTTCATCGTCTTGGTCTGCATCTGCGGGATGAAGTACTCCATCTCTTCGTGCAGCATCGCCATCACGTCGCGCTGCCAGTCTTCTAGTATCGGCGAGTGCTTCATTATGAAATAGACGATGTCTTTTTCGGGCACATCTAAGCTCGGCTTGTGACGATGGTCTTCTTCTTCCTCATCGCTCGCGTTATCATCCTGCGGCCTTAACTCCTCTTCCGAAAACAGATCGTCGTAGCGGCCTTCGCGCCGCCGCCTTCGCTCTTCTTCTTTCTCACGCTCGCGCGCTTCTTTTCTTATGAAGAAATTCGGATCAATGTGCTCATCAATTGAGAGCACCGCATCTAGGAACTCTTCAACGACCTTGCGGCCATATTTGAATTCGTACTCGGCCATGCGGCGCGCGTGCATCGCGGCTTCGTCAACCATGCGGCGATTGGTCCGTGAGAAGTAGACGTTGTTCTTGAAAAAATCAACGTGGCCGAGGACGTGCGCAATGACCATCTTGTTTTGAATCGGCGAGTTCGTCTCAAGCAGAAACGCATACGAAGGATTAGAGTTGATTACGACCTCGTAAATCTTCGACAGCCCGAAGTCGTACATCATCTTCATCCGATGATACGCTTTGCCGAACGTCCAGTGCGAGTAGCGGCCCGGCAGCGCGTAAGAGCCGATCTCATACATCACCGATGCGGGGACTATCTCGAAGCGAACGGGGAACGGATCAAGCCCAAATTTAGTAGTGGCTATGTCCCAGATCTGCTCGACTGCTTGTTCAAGCTCGCGGACTTCCTTATCAACCATAGTTTTGTCGCAGGCTCCTTATGCGTCTTCGCCGCGCTTGCCGAAAAACTCTTTCAGCGCAGGGTAAACGTCCTCCTTGTCGTCAATGCGAACGCCGACGAATCGCTCCTGATTCTTCAAGCGGTCTTTGAATATCGAAAGCAGCGCCCCCGATGATCTTCGGTAGCTCGACGCGCCTTCTTCTCCGATTTCGCCGTAGCCGAACAGGTTGCACGTCGAGATTAACTCATCAGCAAGGTTCACTGCTTCGTCATTGTCCGAATAGTAGTTGTCGCCGTCCGAGAAATGAAACGGGTAGATGTTCCAGTCTCTCGGCGG
>DATLXU010000074.1:0-88390 GCA_035575515.1 Blastocatellia bacterium | reverse complement strand
ATCAACCCAACATTGTCGCTCACAAAATAGACGCGATTGAGATCGTCCTTCACCCCCGACCGCTGCGGATACCAGTTCTGCCCGCCGTTATCTGTGTGCAAGATGATGCCGCCGGTGCCTACCACCCATCCGCGCTCGTCCTGAAAGCTCAAGTGGAACAACTGCGCGTCGGTTCCGCTGCGCTGCTCGCGCCAGCTCAGGCCTCCATTTGATGTCTTCAAAATCAAGCCGTGATCGCCAACTATATAGCCCGTCTCGCCGTCGACGAATTGCACTGAGTAAAGATCAACCCCGCCTGAAGGGTTCTGCGGATCGGACGCGGGCGTAGAATGCGAAGAATAATAGCTCTTGATGAAGCTGCGCCCCTCATCCGTGCTGCGAAGAATGACGCCGCCGTCGCCGACCATCCATATCTTGTCCTTGCGAGCAAAGACATCGTTCAACCCGTTATCAACTCCTACGCTCACCTGCTGAAACGTGCGCCCATCATCGAAAGACCTCGCCGCATAGCCGTCTGCGCCCACAACCCAGATGTCGTCGCCATCGAAATAGACCGAATTGAGCGCAGCGCCCGCGTTTCCGAATTTTATGGTCTGGACTCGCGACCACCCTTGCTGGCCTGAGGCTACAGCAGCAAGCACGATTGAGATTAAAACAAGGCCCAACCCAAAAAAATAACTTCTTCCAACGGTCATTTATCCCTCCGATCCTCTTTGCTGCGCGGCGGCTCTCAACCTGTAACGTTGAATCTTTCCAGTCGAGGTGCGAGGCATCTCATTTATAAATTCAATCTGAGCCGGAACTTTGTATTGAGGAAGCCGCGCGGCTGCAAAATCGCGCAATTCTCGCTTAAGCTCCTCGCTCCCCTCTGCATTTCGGATGACCAGATAAGCGCGCGCAGTTGCCAGCCCCTGCTCGTCCTTTGCCGCAACGACCGCAGCATCCGCAACCGCCTTATGAGTAAGCAATACAGATTCTATCTCGACTGGCGAAACCCAAAGCCCGCGAACTTTGAAACAATCGTCCGAACGCCCGACATGATAAAAGAATTCTTCAGCGTCCCTGCGGTAGACGTCGCCGGTTCGCACCCATCCATCGCGAATTGTCGCGCGGGTAAGCTCTTCCCTGTTCCAGTACCCTGCCATCGCACTCGCGCCCTTCACCCACAGCTTGCCCGCTTCATCAACTCCAACTTCGCCCCCATTATCGCCGACGAGCCGCGCTTCGTATCCTTCAACGATACGTCCACTTGAGCCGCCGCGCGCTTCGCCCGCCCTATTCGAGATGAATATGTGAAGCATCTCCGTCGAGCCTATGCCATCCAGAATCTCAAGCCCGAACTCGCGCCGCCAGTCTTCAAATATCTTCGCAGGCAAGGCCTCGCCCGCCGATACGCACAATCGCACGCTCGACAAATCTAGCCGCTCGCCGCTGCCGTTGTAATCGAGCAGCGCGCGGTAAAGAGCAGGAACGCCGAAAAAAACTGACGGCCTTCGCTCCGCAAAAATCCGGGCGAGCCGCTCAGGCGTCGGGCGCTCTGAATCCAGAATCACTGTCGCGCCAGCGGCGAGCGGAAACGAAAGGCTGTTTCCGAGTCCGTAAGCGAAAAACAATCTCGACGAAGAATAGAGTCGATCCTCTTCGGTCAATCGTAAAATACTGTCTGAATAATTCTCTACTGTGACAGGAATCGCACCGTGCAGGTGAAGCGCCCCCTTCGGCGCGCCTGTGCTGCCAGAGGTGTAGAGCAAAAACGCTGGTGATTCGCCTGTCGTCTCGGTTTGAGATTGCGACCCGTATGCCTCGCGCTCCAATTCAAAGCAAGGCCGCGCATGCGTATCAACAAACATGACAGAAAACTTGTCGCCTGTTGAAAGAGCATTCGCCTTTGGCGCAAGCTCGCTTTCGGTGATTACCAGTTGCGCGTCGCAATCGGCGATGATGAATTGGATTTCATCCCGAGACAGAAACGTATTGATCGGAACCGCTATGGCTCCGACCGAAACCGTGGCAAGAAAAGAGGCGATGAGTTCAGGCGAGTCCAAGAGCGCGAGCGCAACACGGTCGCTCTGAGTGATGCCGCTGTCGGTGATTTTCCGCGCCCAGTAGTCAACTTCGCCCCGAAGATCATTGTAAGTGAGTCTCTTATGGCGAAACTCGATTGCAGTCCTGTGGCCAAGCCTCGCAAGCCGCGCCGGGTTGAGAAAATAATCGAGCAGGTTGAATTTGGAAGGAGATTCTTTCATCAGCAGCCGATTATATGCCACTGAATTTGAACCGCCAAGAAGAGCCGAAGGGAATAAATCAAATTCTTGCGTCGGGTCTCAAAGGCGTCGGTAGACTTCGCGCTCGCCTTTTCGCTCAACCACAAGCTTGTTCTCTGCGACAGCAAAATCAAGATGAGCGACAGTCTCAGACAATGCGAGGAAACGATGATAACCGCCCGCGCCGGGAAACATCAGCAGCGAAATCTCCCACGCTGTCGCGCCCTCTCGCGGCAATATCGAAAGCAGCTTCTGCTGTCTCGACTTCGTGAAGCGATAAAGACGGTGAAAGTGCTCATCGTAATCGGTCACATCATCGCCATGGCCGCCTTTGAGAACCGTAGGCGCAAGCTCACGGATGCGGGCAAGCGAAACCATATACTCGCCGAGAGATTGAAAGCGCCGCTTTTCATCAATCGGGTCGGGACTCAAAACAGGGTTCGGCGTGATCGTCTTGAGCACGGTGTCGGAAGCAAACACGAGCCGATTGCTCGTTCGCACAAGGCAAATTGATCCGGGCGTGTGGCCCGGCGTGTGCACAACGGCGAGGCTCTCTTTTTCAAAAAGAATTTCGTCCCTGTCCTTCAACGTCTCTACCGCATCAAGAGGATAAGCGAAGCCTTTGAATTTCTCGTATCCGGCTTCCATACTTTCAATCGTCTCGCGCGGAACTCCGGCAAGCGTCAGCAAATCCCGATAAGCGCGGTAATCAACATTTGCGGAAACGGCTGGCGCGTCCCATTCGTGAATGTAAACCGCCGCGCCTGATTCTTCGACAATCACACGCGCAAGCCCGTAATGATCGGCGTGAGCATGCGAGATTATTACCCTTTTAATATCGGAGAGCCTGTAGCCCAATCGCGCAAGCCCGCTGCGCAAGGCTTCAAGCGAGCGTTCATCGCGCGGGCCTGCGTCAATTAAAGTGAGAGGCTCTTCCTCAATCAAATACAGATTGACGGGACCTACGTAGAACGGGGTTGGGACAATGATCCGGTGAACATTCATATTTTGGATTTTCATGGCCGATGATGCGCTTTCGCGCGCGGCGATTTTGGATTTTGGATTTTCATGGCGCTTAATGCGCTTCGCGCGGCGCGATTTTGAATTGCCGTGTTCAGATTCCCGACGGCCCAATTGCGGCGAGACGCCATTTAATCCAAAATCCAAAATCCTTAGAGGTTGTACCGCCCCGCCTCGATTATCGAGTCAGCTATTCTACGACGACTGGCCACAGTGTTGAAAGGCGTATACTTCATATAACGGCGCAGCACGCCGAGCATCATCCTAAGCTCATCGCCTTCGGCCATCGCTGCCAGCGCGGTCTTGGCATTGCGCTCGATTCGCTGAATTGCGTCGCTGGCGAAGACGCGCGTCGCGTCAATCTGAAGGCTACAAGCAGCCTCGCCCTTCGCAGCGACAAGCTTTTCCGTTCGCAGGATTGCGCTCTCCATCGCCAGCACATCCATTATCATGTCGCTTGCAGCCGCGAGCACTTCCTGCTGCTCCGATGCCTTATCGCGATACTTCAACGCGACCGAGCCGAGCACGGCAATGATCGCCTTCTTGCAGTTGGCCAAGGCCGCGCGCTCTTCGGCAAAAAGAACGTGCGGCAACTCTTCCGGCATCGAGGGAGAAAGAATCCCATCCTGTAATCTCTTTGCGGCTGAGAATAGCGGATTCTCGCCACGGCCTGCGCGGCGCAGCAACTGGCCCGCTATTATCAGGCGATTGATCTCGTTCGTGCCCTCGTAGATTCGACCTATGCGAGCGTCGCGGTAGGCGCGCTCGACCGGGTAATCGCGCGAGTAGCCATTGCCGCCGAATACCTGCACGGCCTCATCGCAGGCGTAGCCTAGCCATTCGCTGCCAGTCACTTTTATCACGGAACATTCGATAGCGTAATCTTCGATTGCTTTTAGCACTTCCTTCGGCGCGTTTTTATCAACCGAAGAGAGGGCCTCTTCGATCATTCCAACCGTGCGATAGATCATGCTCTCGCCGACATAGGCGCGAATCGCCATCTCAGCGAGCTTGTGCTTGATGAGACCGAACGAGGCAATGGGCACGCCGAATTGATGGCGCTGCTTTGCGTATTCGGTCGCGATGCCCGTCAATCGTTTCACGCCTGCGATGGAACTTACACCAAGCTTCAGCCGCCCGATGTTCAAAATGTTGAAGGCTATCTGGTGGCCTTTGCCGATCTCGCCAAGCACATTTTCAACAGGCACGCGCGCGTCTTCAAGGTTCACCGCCGCTGTCGAAGAACCATTAAGACCCATCTTGTGCTCTTCGGGCGCGACAGACACGCCGGGAAAATTTCGCTCGACAATGAAGGCGGTGAATTTCTCGCCGTCAATCTTCGCAAATACGATAAATACATCAGCGAAGCCCGCGTTCGTTATCCACATCTTCTGCCCGTTGAGAATGTAATACTTCCCGTCTTCGGTAAGCTTCGCCGTAGTCTTGGCGGCGAGCGCGTCCGAGCCGGAGCCTGCTTCCGTGAGCGCGTAAGCGCCTACCCATTCGCCCGTGGCGAGCTTGGGCAGGTATTTCTTCTTCTGCTCTTCGTTTCCGAAATAGACTATGGGCAGTGTGCCGATTGTCGTGTGCGCGCCGAGCGTGCCCGAAAACGACGCCTGGCCTGAAAGATTTTCGGATGCGACGAGCGAGCTTAATAAATCGAGTCCCGCCCCGCCGTACTGTTCGGGAATGTCAATCGAAAGCAGCCCAAGCTCGCCCGCTTTTCGCAAAAGCTCGCGATGAACAGCATAGGATTTCGATTCGATCTCGTCATCGCGTGGCAGGATTTCTTTCTCGGTGAACTCAGCCGCCGTTTGTGCTATAAGCTTGTGCTCATCGCTTACGTCCTCTGGGGTGAAAATATCTTCTGGCCGATGGTCTTCAAAGATGAAGCTCGCGCCGCGAAGCACTCTCTTTGGTTCCTCGATAGCTTTCGTCATAACCTGTCTCCTTCTTTTTTTATTAGTCGGCCTTTCAATCAACCAGCTCGAAGATGCCCGCCGCGCCCATGCCGCCGCCAACGCACATCGTCACCATGCCATAGCGGGCATTTCGCCTGCGCATCTCGTGCAGAATCGTCGCCGTAAGTTTCGCGCCCGTGCATCCTAGCGGGTGGCCGAGCGCGACCGCGCCGCCGTTCACATTTAGCTTGTCAGGATTGATTCCCATCTCTTTGATTACTGCAAGCGCCTGCGCTGCGAATGCTTCATTCAGTTCAACCAAATCAATCTGGTCGAGCGTGAGACCCGCGATCTTTAAGGCTTTTGGTATCGCAAACACAGGCCCTATGCCCATCAGGTCGGGCGATACACCTGCCGTCGCATAGGCTATGAATTTCGCCATCGGTTTCAAGCCAAGCTCGCGCGCCCGGTCCGCCGACATCACGATGGCAGCAGCCGCCCCATCCGATGTTTGTGACGAATTGCCCGCAGTCACCTTGCCGCGCGCATGAAAGGCTGGCTTAAGCTTTGCCAGCGCTTCAAGCGAAGTGTCTGCGCGTGGACCTTCGTCCGTGTCAAAGACTGTTTCTCTGACAACGCGCTTGCCTTTCGCGTCAAGCTCGACCGTCTTTACCTTTAACGGCACAATCTCTTCCTTGAATCTGCCGGCGTTGATTGCATCAATCGCTTTTTGATGGCTTCTCAAAGAGAATTCGTCTGCCTCTTGTCGCGAGATCGAATATTTTTCGGCAAGCTTCTCTGCGACAAGTCCCATGCTCAGATAGAAATCTGGCCACGTTTCAACCAGAGTTGGATTGGGAACTATCTTGTGCCCGCCCATCGGGATCATGCTCATGCTTTCGGTCCCGCCCGCAACGATCGCATCGGACCAGCCGCACATGATCCGCTCAGCCGCGAACGCAATGGCTTGCAGCCCTGAAGAGCAGAAGCGATTGATCGTGACGGCAGAAGCCTCCTTTGGAATTCCTGCAAGCCATGATGCTTGCCTGGCCACATTCATTCCCTGTTCGGCTTCAGGCATTGCGCAGCCCATGATCACATCTTCAATTATGTCGGGCGTGACGCCCGGCGCGCGCTCGATTGCCGCTTTGATTGCAGCAGCAGCCATATCGTCGGGGCGCGTGTCTTTAAGAGTTCCACGCGGGGCTTTGCCCACTGCGGTTCTCACGGCTGAAACTATCACTGCTTCTTTCATCTCTTTTCTCCACTTCCAAGCCGGGCTTTCTATATTCAAGCCCGACCTTGCTCCTTTGCTTCCTGTTTCACAAACCTCGCTAACTAAAATAAGAGTTGACGGCTATATATCTTTCGTTATCAGACGCTTTTTCGCGCGGCGTCGAAAGATCGCCTAATTGCGCAACGGCTTGCCCGTCTTCAGCATATGCTGTATGCGCTCCTGAGTCTTGCGCTCACCGCAAAGCGAAACGAATGCCTCACGCTCAAGGTCGAGCAGGTATTGCTCTGATACGAGCGTTTTCCGCGACAGGTCGCCGCCCGTGATGATGTAGGCAAGCTTGCGCGCGACATGTGCGTCATACTCGCTGATGAATCCGCCGCGAACCATCATGTGAATCGCAAGCTTTATGGCCGCAAGCGCAGGCTCGCCGAGCACTGGAATGTTGGTTCGCGGGCGCGGCGGCGTATAGCCTTCGCGCACCATCGCGAGCGCAGTCTGTTTGGCGTCTTCGATAAGTCGGTCGCGATTCATTGTGATTGGATCGGTGTAGCGCAAAAATCCCAGATCGCGAGCCTCAACTGCAGACGTTGATACGCGCGCCATCGCAATCGTCTCTGATACTTTCTTGATGCGCGGGAAGAGGTCCTCATCAGGCGCTGCATCTTCGACTGCTCGAAGAACCATCTCCTTCACCCCGCCTCCGGCAGGTATCAACCCAACGCCGACTTCGACCAATCCAATGTAGCTTTCGGCAGCAGCTCTTGCTTTATCTGCGTGCAGGGTTATCTCGCAGCCGCCGCCGAGCGCCATCCCATGCGGCGCGACAACCACCGGCTTTGATGAATAGCGCAAATTCATGTTCGCGTTTTGAAACTGGCGAACAGACATGGCTATCTCGTCCCACTCGCCTTCCTGTATGCCTAACAGCAGCATCATTATGTTCGCGCCGACTGAAAAGTTCTCGCCCTGATTTCCGATGACTAATGCCTCAAAGTTCTCGGCTGCCTCTTTGACCGAATAGTTCATCATCGCAATCGTATCGCCACCGATTGCATTCATCTTTGAATGAAACTCAAGGCAGGCCACGCCGTCCCCTATATCAATAAGGGAAGCCGCCGCGTTCTTCTTTATGACCCGCTCGCGCTCCTTGAGCGATTTCAAAATAATCACGCCCGGTCGCGGCTCGACTTCGCGATACCCGCTCGTGAAGTAATCGAAGTAAAAGGTCCGGCCATCGCGATGTTCATAAAAACTCTTCTTGCCCGATGCCAGCAATCGCTCGACAAGCTCAGGAATCTTCTGACCCTCTTCGCGCATTCGGGCGACAGATTTTTCAACGCCGATGGCGTCCCAAAGCTCGAACGGGCCAAGCTCGTGATTGAATCCCCACTTCACCGCATTATCAATGCTCACGATTGTATCTGCGATTTCTGGGATTCGATTGGCCGCGTAAATCAGATTTGCGCTGATAGTCTTCCACAAAAAATTGCCGACGCGGTCCTTGCCGTAAACGAGAGTGCGAATTCTTTCAGCCGTGCTCTCGATTGTCTTTGCGGCTTCGATTGATGGAAAGCGAACCTTCTCGGCAGGCCTGTATTCAAGCGTCCGGTAGTCGAGCGCGTGATACTCCGTCCTGCCACCCTCGCCTTTCACTTTTTTATAGAAGCCCTGTCCGGCCTTATTGCCTACCCATCCGCGCTTGACCATCTCGCGCATGAAATCGGGCGGGACCATCGCGTCGCGCTTCTCATCGTTTGGAATTGCCGGATAAAGGTTCTCTGCAACGTGAAGGGCAACGTCGAGTCCAACAATATCTGTCGTCCTAAATGATGCCGACTTTGGTCTGCCAACAAGCGGACCTGTCATCGCGTCAACTTCTTCAATCGTGTATTCGCCTTCCATCATCACGCGAACGGCATTGAGTGAGCTGAATGTAGCTATCCGATTCGCGATGAAGTTCGGCGTGTCTTTGGCGAAGACGATTCCCTTCCCGAGCCTGCGGTCGCAGAAGTCAGCAATGAATTTTGCAACTTCGGGCAGCGTGTCAGTTGTCGGGATGACTTCGAGCAGTCGCAGGTATCGCGGCGGGTTGAAGAAGTGAGTGCCGAGAAAATGCTTTCGAAAATCCTCACTCATCCCTTCGGCCATCGCCCGTATAGGCAACCCCGATGTGTTCGAGCTGATAATCGTCCCCGGACTTCGAAATCGTTCGACACGCGAAAAAAGGTCGCGCTTTATTTCGAGCTTCTCGACCACCGCTTCAATTATCCAATCAACGCTTGAAACTTTTTCTAAATCGTCATCAAAATTCCCCGTCGTTATCAGACTGACGACGGCGGGCGAGAAGAACGCTGCGGGCTTTATCTTCTTCGCCATCTCAAGCCCTGCATTTGCTATTCGATTCCTCACTCGCCGGTGTTCAAGCGTCAGCCCGCGCGACTCCTCTTCTTTAGTCAACTCGCGCGGCGCGATATCGAGCAGCAAAACTTCAAGTCCCGCGTTCGCGCAATGCGCAGCTATCTGCGCGCCCATTGTGCCTGCGCCCAAAACCGCTACTCTATTTATCTTGTAACTCACAATCATTCCTCCCGTGATTCAAGAACAAATCGCAATTAAACAGCAACAGCCTCACTCGCCTGTTCTTCATAAAGCCGGTCAATCACTTCTTTGTACCTCTGCTCAATCACGCTGCGGCGAGGCTTGAGCGTAGGCGTAAGCTCGCCTGCTTCAATCGTCAGGTCTCGGTCGAGCAGTTTTATTCGCTTTATCTTCTCGAACTGCGCTAGCTCGCTCGTGTATTTATCAACCTGCCTCTGCATCAAATCTACGATGCGCGGATCGCCAATCAACTCTTTATCGCTCTCGTAGCTAATCCCTTTCAGTTTTGCGTAATCGTGAAGCAACTCCATGTTAGGATAGATAAGCGCGGATGCAAACTTGCGCATATTGCCGACGACAACGACCTGCGAAACGAAGCGGCTCGATTTTATGAGACTTTCTATCGGCTGCGGCGCGATGTACTTCCCGCCGCTCGTCTTTATTAAATCCTTCTTTCGGTCTGTAATGACCAGATAACCGTCAGCGCCAATGTGGCCTATGTCACCCGTGCGAAACCAACCATCTTCGGTGAAGGCCGCAGCGTTTTCCTCCGGGCGGTTGAAATATCCTTTCATCACCGAGTCGCCCTTTACGAGTATCTCGCCGTCTTCCGCAATCAGAACGCTTACGCCATCAAGCACGCGCCCGACAGTTCCAATACGATTGTGAGTTTCGCTGTTGCAGGAAATAGTCGGTGAAGTCTCGGTCAGCCCGTAGCCCTGAATAATCGGAAGGCCAGCCGCCAAAAACATGTATGCGATTTCAGGAGCGAGCGGCGCGCCGCCCGATATGAACACTCGAATATTACCGCCAACAGCCTCGCGCCACTTCTTGAAGACAAGCGCGCTCGCAAGTTTGTGCTCAAGCGCAAGCAACAGCCCGACGCGCTCTTTCTTGTCAACGCGCTCGGCCCACTTACGCCCAACCCGCATCGCCCAGAAAAAAATCTGCTTGCGCGGAAAGCCCGAAGCAATGCCGCGCTCGACAATTCGCGCGTAAATCTTTTCAAACATTCGCGGCACGCTCGTCATCACGTCTGGTCGAACTTCAACGAGATTCTTCACTACCGACTCTATGTTTTCGGCGTAACCTATGATCGTTCCAGTGTGCGCATAAATGTACCAGACTGCGCGCTCGAAAATGTGCGAAAACGGCAGGTAGGTCAGCGCTGTATCGCGCCTGCCTTCAAGACTAAGCCAGCGGCAGCTATTGAGCACGTTTGACGTGAGATTCTTGTGAGTGAGCATAACACCCTTAGGCTCGCCTGTCGTCCCCGAAGTGTAGAGCAACGTAGCAACGTCATCCGGATTAGCGCCGCGCCAGAGTTTTTCAAAAAGCGCAGGCTGTTGCCCAAACAAAGCGCGTCCACGACTTGCTATCTCTTCCACCGTTAACACGCCTTTTGTTTGAGCGCCGCACTCAACATCATCGAGCGATATTATCCATTCAAGCTCAGGCAATCTATCTTTCATCCGGAGCGCGTCTTGTAAAAATGACTTGGACACGAAGACAGCGCGAGCGCCTGAATCCTTTAAAATGTATTCGACCTGCGCGCGAGTTTGGGTCGAATAGATGGGAACATCAACCGCGCCAACTGCAAGACACGCCAGATCCGCAAGATTCCACTCAGGCCGGTTTTCTGACCATATCGCTACGCGCTCGCCTCGCTTTATTCCAATCGAATGAAGCCCAAGCGCAAGCTCGCGTACCCGCCGAGCAACCTCGCCGAAGGTGAGCGATTTCCACTCTCCCCCGGTTTTGAAGCGCAAGAATTCCCGCTCGCGGAAGGCTTCGACTGCGGAGTTAAAAAGCTCGTTCAATGTTCGGGCTTCAGCACCCATCGTTAGAAATCACGCAATTCGTTACGCTTTCGCAATGCCATTGAGGAAAACATCAATCACCGGTTCAGCCGTAGAGACGAGGCTATAGCGTTTGTGCGATAACACCCAGTTTGTCGCCATCTCGTCGAGCGCGCCAAACAAAACTTTGGCAACGATTTTTGTATTCAACCCGCGACGAAAAACACCCTGCTTTTGCCCCTCTTCGATTACACCGCGAATCAATTCAAGATATTCCGTGACTTTCGTAGCCGAGAATTGCTCCATGAACTTCGTTGATGATCTAAGCTCAACTTGAAACACTATCGCCAGATCGCGGTCACGGCCCAGACGGTCAAGGTGCGCGCGAACGATCCTTTTCAGTTTTTCAACGGGGTCCTTGACTTCTGCGAGGCGACTGCGTCCAAGCGCGAGAGCCTCGTCCATTGTGTGGTTGAAGATCGAAACGAGTATGTCGTCCTTGTTCTTGAAATATAAGTAAACGGTCCCGTCGGCGACTCCGGCTTCGCGCGCAACATCGGCGACTTTAGAATTAAAAAAACCGCCTCGCGCAAATACCTTGATTGCGGCGCGGAGAATGGCCTCGTACTTGCCGTTAGGCTTTTCCTTCGTAGATGAATCCTTCTTCGGTGAAGACATCTGATCCTCTTCTGAAAAATGAATGATGATTCATTCATTGTTTTACGCTAATTCAAAAGTCTTTGCAAGGCGAAAAAGTAGAGCGGAACAGGCCTTCGGGTTCCGTTCGCTCTTGAGGATGGTGTGCGGATTCCCAGAAGATTATCACCGCAGAGGACAGAAGACACGAAGCTGACGCAGAGATTCTTGGGGTCCTCTCTGTGTTATCTCCGCCTCTGCGGTTAACCAAAACGCGCGAACTAAAGACAGATTGATTCGCTATACGACGGCGAAATCGTATTGCTCCTGATGCAGGTTCGGGTCCGCTTCAATCGTTACCGGTGTCCCGAAGTACGCTTCAATTTCTTCGAGCACTTCACGCTCAGTTGCGCGCAGCGCATCGGCGACGTGCGGCGAAACCCTTAGCATAACGTCGGCGCTCCCCGTTACCTGTTTTGAAATAGCTTTCGCCTGTTCCAATATTTCAAAACAGACGGTCTGCGGCGACTTAACCATTCCAGCGCCCTGACAATACGGGCACGGCGTGCAGAGCGTGCGTTCCAGAGATTGCTTCACTCGCTTTCGCGTTATTGCAACAAGCCCGAAATCATTAATCGAGAGTATCTTTGACGGCGCGCGGTCGTGCGAAAGTTCCTGCTGAAGAGCGGTCATCACGCGCGTGCGGTTCTTGCGCTCTTCCATGTCAATGAAATCAATAACAATGATGCCGCCCAGATCGCGCAGCCGTATCTGCCGCACTATCTCTTTGGCCGCTTCGAGATTTGTTCGCGTGATAGTGTCTTCGAGCTTGTCGGATTTGCCCACGAATTTACCCGTGTTCACGTCAATAGCAACGAGAGCTTCCGTCTGATTGATGACGATGTAGCCGCCCGATTTGAGCCACACGCGTGGGCGCACCGCTTTGTCAATCTCAGGTTGCACGCCGTACTTTTCAAATATCGGCTGATTGCCGGTATACAGCTTTACGCGGTTTACGAGGCGCGGCTGCACGCGGTTGACAAACTCAACTATGCGCGCGTACTCAAGGTCATTGTCGACGCGGATTGCGGTGAACTCCTCCGACAACTGATCGCGCAGGATACGCTGCACTAAATCGAGGTCGCGATGAACAAGCGCGGGAGCCTTCGCGCGGTCGGCTTTTTTGCGAACGTCGGCCCACGTCCTTAGAAGGTATCGCATATCATCGAGCAGTTCCTGCTCTGAATGGCCAGCACAAGCCGTGCGAGCGATGAACCCGCCCGCAGCGCCTTCTCTCTCTCTGAGCGCGGTGACGATACGCTTGAGCCTGACGCGCTCGATCTCGTTAGGAATCTTGCGAGACACGCCGACGTGATTGACCGTTGGCATGTAAACAAGATAGCGCCCAGGCAGCGCGATGTGAGACGTGATGCGAGCGCCTTTTTTAGCTATCGGCTCTTTGGCGATTTGAACAAGTATCTCTTGCCCTTCGTGAAGAAGCTCACTGATGGTCGGAGGCCCGCCTCGCTCAGGCCGACGAGCCTGCGCTTCGGGTCTGCGTTGTGATTCCGCCCTGCGCTGACCATCCTGCCTCCGTTGCTGATCGGGCCTTCGCTGCTCTTCAGCATCAGCGGGTTCAGCCGCCTCCGCTGCAGGCTTCGCTTCTTCACGTTGCGCGCCCGCCGCGGGCCTGCGTCCACGTCGCCCGCGCCCGCCTCGCCGCACTGCGAACTCAGCGCGACCGCCGCTTTCGCGCACCGCTGCCTCGCGGTCTTCTTCAATCGCTGAAGCTGCCCCCTCTTCTTCACTCCCCTTCGGTTCTTCGCCTGACGCAGCAACGCCGCCCACCTCGCTTATCTCCCCCACAGTTTCAGTCTGAATGCGGTCGTATAACTCGCGCGGCACGAAATCAGATGCATGGCGAAATGGCTCGACTTCCGATTCTTCTTCTCTGAAGGGCGCGCCTCTGCGCAGATCGCCCGTGTACTCTTCAACATCGAGCGATTGCAGTTCGTTTGATTCATCAACGACTCGTTGAAACTCTTCGCCTTCTGCAGAGCCCCCTCGAAAACTGCCGACGCGCCATTCAGGCTCAGGCTCCGGAGGCGAAGCCGTCTGATATTCCGCGTCGTGAACCTCTTCGATGAACCTCTCTTGAAGTATCGCGTCCTTCAAGAGGTCGCCTGCGTCCTGAAGCTCTGCGGCTTCAGCGGCGGCGCGGGCCATGTCTTCATCGGTCACACGCTCATACCGCGGCTCCGTCAATTCTTTTTCGGCGCCTGCTTCGGCTGCCTCTTTTTCGCCGCGCTTTTTCGATCCGCGCCGCGTTGATTTTGTACTCTTGCCCGCGCTTTTTTTGGCGGGGGTTGTTTCCTCCTCGCTTTTGGCAGATTTCTTTTTCGACTTCGCAGCCTTCTCTTCTTCGGCCTCGCCCTTCTTTTTGCGAGCGCGCCCGCGCCTTGGCTTTTCCTCTTCGGTCGCGGCGGTTTCAGCTATAGCCTCCGCTGTTGTGCCCTCTTCCTCTACCTCTTTGTAAGGAACCTCAGCAGCCGCTTCAACAGGCTCATCCGTTATGCGCTCGCCGATGAATTCCTCAACGGGCGTGACCTCAACCTCAGCGGCCGCAGTCTCTTCGGTTGGAATCTCTTCTTCGGGCGGCGGAGGCGGGATTATGCTCTCGTCAGCTATCTCGGCGAGTTGTTCAACAACATCTTCAATGGGCAATGGGGTCGCAGCCTCTTGTTCGCCCTTCGGAACCGCAGCAGTTTTAGCGGCGGCAATCTCCGTGCGGTGTCGCTCAGCTTTGCGCTGTTTCTCTTCGGGGCGAGCGGCAGCGGCGCGCCCGTCTTCGCCCATCACACGGAAATCAATCTCCTCTTCTTCCTCCATGAACTCTGTAAAATCTGAGACGTAGAGGAACGCATCGCGTTCCAGCGCAATGTCAACGAAGGCCGATTGCATTCCAGGCAGCACTTTCATCACTCGGCCCTTGTAGATATTTCCGACAACACCTTGATTCTCATCCCTGCGCTCGACGTAAAACTCAGTCACCGCGCCGTCTTCGATAATCGCAACCTTCTTTTCATGCACATTCGCGCTGATTATTAATTCCTTTGCCATGTATTCTCCTGAAAGTTGTTGCACCGGCAGGCTCAAGGCAGGCAGCGTAGAGAATATCGCGCGCTGATGCTGGATTAATTAATCCAGGCAAACTTTCAATTCCGCGAGATGCCAATAGCAGGCACGGCTGAGTTCCGAGACTTGATTTAAGCAGGAACGAATGCTCCGGCTTAAAAAGAATGAAGATTCAAGAACCTGTTCAAGCGCATTTCGCCTGCGAAATTTAATTTCAAGGCGACAATGATTTCGCTCTGGTCAGAACTCAGCGCTGACCTTACTCTCTTTTCATAACTTCGCCTCGCGGCCATCAGGCGGCGACTTAAACGCTCGGCGAGGCTGTGTCAAAACTTGCCTGTGCTCCTTGCCGGAACAAACTCCTATTAGTTTCCGTCCTCAGTCTTTCTTTTTTCAATGTTGAGGCTTGTTTCTACGAAGCCCTTCAGCATTCAACATAGAAAACTGAAAACTATTTCGCGCTCAAGCGCGCGGCAGCGACTTCTCGATCTGAGGGCGGTAAGCCGCTCGATTGATCCGAGAACAGTCGCAAGCGTCGCACCCTTGAGCTGAGTGAGTTTTTTTCTTCTTCCGTCAAACCGTAAATTGCTGCAACGACTTCGGTCGGCTTCGCGCCGCCGTTTGCTGAAATCTCCGTAACTATTTGCAGGCACGCGTGCGCTGCATCGTAGTTGATAGCTTTAACGTAGCGTCGCACATCAACGAGCTGGCGCTTGCCCTTCCGCGCCCGCTCAATTACCCACGACTCGCGCGACAAGAATTCATTGGCGAGCCTCGAGTGAATCTCTTCCGCATTCAACGATGAAAGCTCCGCCCGTTCATGCCGCGCCCTTTCAACTGCCGCTTGAATCTCAATCGCATCGAGTCTGATCAGGTATTCGGCCCGATTGATCTCTTTGATTAGCGCCTGCGCGCCCACAGGCAATTTCGCAAGCGATTTAAATCTGAACCCTGCGGGCAGCGCCGCATTAATCCGATTGATGAACTCGCTCTCTTGAAGCTCATCGGGCGAATCGAAATCAATGAACTCGTTTTCGCCGACAGTGCCCACGCCAAGCGCAGGACCGTATTGTATCAAAGGCATCGGATGATACCCATGACTGTAGCCCAGCGTGATCCTCGCTCGACGGAACGCGCGCGGCAAAGCCCGCGTCAGGTCGAGATGCGAAAGATACTTTACTTCTTCGCCCTTCTCGAACGTTGCGCGATACCGGTGAGCAGGGGTCAGGGTAGCGGCTGATTTTGAATTGCCTCTCAGAGCTTGTTCTGAGTCAGCCGCCATTCCGATTTCTGCCCCTGACCCCTGCAACTGAACCAGCGGACGATCAATCAACTCCCGCACAGAGGCTATGCGCTCTTGATATGTGCGCACCTCTTGATGCATCTCGAATGCCTTCGAAAGATGCTCGCGTGATTTGGTCAGGTCACACTCAAGCCCGCACGCGTAACAAAGCAATGGCTGATTTGCCACGCGCTCGAACTCCTCGTGCGACGGAGCTATCGCTGTTGGCCGCCCGTCAATTATCTTCACAGGCAATTCGCACGGGGGTGAAATCTTTGCCTTGATGCCTTTCATGTATTCGCGAGCGTTGAACTCGCGCTTCACCAAAGTATCAATGTGGTCCCACGGCAGTTGGACGAGCGGGGCGCCGGGCTTATCAAATTCACGAACGGGAAACTCCTGAAGGTAAGGCTGTATGTCAACGCCCTCTTCTCTGAACGCCTCCATCCATTTCTCAAAATTGAAATGGTCGGTCCATCCGTCGAAGCGACAGCCCATTCGCCACGCTCGCTCAATGACTCGACACAGCCTTCGGTCGCCGCGCGAGATTATGCCTTCAAGCAGAGAGGTCTCCGCATGATGCACCTTGATTTCGATTCGGTAACGGCGGCCAAGCTCGCGCAGCACGCGCTGCTTGCGCTTGATTGATTCGAGATCTTCCTGCGCACACCACTGAAACGGCGTGTGCGGCTTGGGCACAAAGTAAGAGGCCGAGCATGTGACTTTAATGTTCCTGTTGAAACGGGCGCGGCCAAGGTCGCGCACTTTTCGGCCAAGCTCAGCAATGCCCTGCACGTCCTCGTCTGTTTCTGTCGGCAGACCGATCATGAAATACATCTTCATCGCCGACCAGCCTTCTTCAAACGCAACGGTGCAGGAGTTCATCACGTCCTGCTCGGTGATGTTCTTGTTAATCACATCGCGCATCCGCTGAGTGCCAGCTTCGGGCGCGATGGTGAATCCCGTTTTTCTCACCCGCGCAATCTCGCGCGCAAGCGATTCCGTCACGCCTGATGCGCGAAGGCTCGAAACTGAGAAGCTGACCTTTCGCCGCTCAAGCTCACGACCCAATATCTTAACGAGTGGCTCAAGGCAGGTGTAATCAGCCGTCGAAAGCGAAGTAAGGCTCGTCTCGTCGTAGCCGCCCTGCTCGATCCCGTCAATAAGCGTGTCAACTATCTGCTTCGGGTCGCGCTCGCGCACGGGGCGATAAATCGTCCCCGCCTGACAGAAGCGGCAGCCGTCAACGCACCCGCGAGCGATCTCAAGCGCCATTCGATCATGAACCGCTTCAATGTTCGGCACAGGCGAGTTTGACGGGAAAGGATAATCATTAATGTTCCTGACGACGCGACGGCGCACCGGAAATGGAATCTCTTCGTCCTTCGGTTTATCAACAATCAATAATCCATGATGAGGGCTGACCGATATTGGATAAAGCGAAGGGACGTACATCCCTTCAATGCGCGCAATCTCTTTCAAGACCTGCTCGCGCGTCAAATCCATATCAGAATCGCGCAGTTCAAGGTATCGCTCGACGAGTTCGGGAAAAGCCTCTTCGCCGTCGCCAATGACGAACACGTCAATGAAGTCAGCAATCGGCTCGCACGAATAGACGGTCGGGCCGCCCGCTATGACGAGCGGATCATCAAGCATTCGCTCACTCGTGCGCAGCGGTATTCGGCCAAGATCGAGCATCGTCAGAACGTTTGTGTAGGTCAGTTCATACTGAAGCGAAAAGCCGACGATATCGAAATCGCAAAGCGGAGTGTAGCTTTCAAGCGAAAGCAGAGGCAGATTGCGCTCGCGCAGCCGCGCTTCCATGTCGGGCCACGGCGCATAGACTCGCTCTGCGGCCCAGCCCTCGCGGCTGTTCAAAAGGCCGTAAAGAATCTTCAATCCGAGGTGGCTCATTCCGATTTCGTAAACATCGGGAAAGCAGAGCGCAATGCGCGCGTTGATCTGGCTTTGAGGTTTGCGCACGGCATTCCACTCGCCGCCGACGTAGCGCGCGGGCTTTTCAACGGTAGGAAGAATTTGATCTAAGATTGCTCGATAATCCATCCGAATCGTCATTTACCAAATATCTTTCAAGTCCAAAATACAACCCGGCAACGCGGGATCGCCCGCATTGGTCCGTGGGTTATCTAAAATCTCAGTCTCTCTGTTCGGGCGATAAACATAAACTCGTCTCGCAATAGGATCAATCAGCCAGTCGGGTTGCGCGCCGTTTGAAATGTACTCCCGCATCTTCGCCTGCAGGTATTTCAAGCTGTCTGACTTTGAGCGCAACTCCAACACGAAATCGGGACAGATAAGTATCAACTCTCCCTGTGCTGTAAGTTCTAGGCGCAGATTTTCATTATCTTGGCAAAGTTGAAAGAACTGCTCGTCACTCAACTTCATAGCATTAATATCCAATGCCACGATCAAAGGCGCTTCGAGTTGTTCAAAATAGTGTTTCGCCATCTTCTCTCCAACTTGCTCTTAATTAACGAAACGCCTGAGCCTCACACTGAGAGTAAGCCCAACGCCTGCGAACACGGCCATCACAGCCGTGCCGCCCGAACTCATCAGCGGCAGCGGAATCCCCATAATCGGCATTATCCCAACTACCATGCCGAGATTGCAAAAGATGTGGAACGCAATCAGAGACACGAATCCCATGATCATAAGCGCGCCCGCGCGGTCGCGCGATCCTTGCGCCACGTGGATCATTCGCCAGAGAAAGACTAGGTATAACAGGAGCATAATCGCAATGCCGACAAATCCCATCTCTTCGGCGATGACTGCGGCTATGAAATCTGTCCACGCGAAGGGTAGAAAGCCAAGCTTTCCCTGTGTGCCCTCACCTATCCCTTTGCCGTAAAGCCCGCCAGAACCGACAGCGATTACCGATTGAATAGTCTGATAGGCATAGCCCTTCGGGTCGACAAGCTCAGGGTGAAGCACAGCGTCAATGCGCTGCTTCTGATAGCCATGCAGGTGCGGATATATCGCTATTAGCCCCACGATGACGGCAACGACTCCACCGGCAAGTATAATCTTACGCGCCCCTCCCAAAAAATAGAACGAGCCGAGTATTGCGCCGAACGTGAGCAATGTTCCCGTGTCGTTTTCGAGGTGGATCAGGACAATCGGCGGCATCACGATCAAAGCCATGATGGCCATGTCCTTAATCGTGAGCGAACCCGGACGAGGCTGCGCCATCTGCCGCGCCAGCATCAGGATTGTCGCGACTTTGGCGAACTCGCTCGGCTGTAGGCTGAAACCTAAAACCTGCAACCAGGCTTTATTGCCGTTCACTTCTCTTCCGAATTTTAGGACTAGGACGAGTAGCACTATGACGATGGCGTAAAGGATGGGAGCGACGTTGACGAGGACTTTCCGGTAATCGGTGAACATTAGCACGAGCGCAATGAAAACTCCGATGCCGAGTGCGATGATCTGCTTCTTAAGCTCCGTGCCCGGCGCAGTGCTGTGTATGCCAATGCAGCCGAAAGCAGTAAGCGCGATTGGCGTCACGAGCAACAGCCAGTCGACATCTCTTAAGCTTCTTCGATTCAGTTCTACCATCACCCTTTGATAAACGACCCGCAGGCCGCCGTCTCGACTCTACTCTCTCTCTGTTGATAACAGCTTCGCGCGCATCCACCTTGCGAAGCGATAACTATTTGCTACTGAACAACCGTGCGCCTTCGAACAGCATCCACTGCCGGGCGCAATCGAGTTGACGCGAGCGTGTTGGGATTCGGCGGCGTCTGTTGCGCAACCAACTCAGGCAACACGGGGCGTCCGAGTTTCTTCGACCAGTACGTTCCCATAATCATTTTGACTTTGGGCGCAGATGCTGTCGCGCCCCAGCCGCCGTTTTCGGTTATGCACACGACGCCGATCTCTGCTGGCTGGTCCGTATGCATTGGCGCAAAGCTTATGAACCACGAATGGTCTTTATGCTCTTTGCCTCTAACCTTTTCTTTGGCGATGACCTGAGCCGTTCCGGTCTTTCCGCCGATGTTCAAATCCTTCGGGAAGCCGACACCGCCCGCCGTTCCGCCTTCGTTTACGACACCCCACATTCCATAAGTCACCGTCTCGACAGTCACGGGCGAGAGGTTAATATCCACAGCCTTCGTGTCTTCGTAATATTGAACCTCCTTGAGTTTTGTAGCTTTGGCCTCTTTAAGAAAGTGCGGCGTGTGGAAATGGCCTCCGTTGATGATGCCCGCTTCGGCCCGCAGCAACTGCATCGGCGGCACTGCGACCGAGCCTTGACCGATTGAGGCAATGACGGTATCGAAATCTTTCCACACAGGGTCAGCCGGATTGACCTTCTTCTTCCACTCGCGGCTCGGAATAATTCCGCGTTCCTCGTGCGGCAGATCAATCCCTGTCTTCTGTCCCATGCCGAACTTCGTCACCCACTCGTTGATCTTATCCACGCCCAGCTTCAGGCCGAGCCGGTAGAAATAGCCGTCGCAGGATTTCACAATTGCGACGTGAATATCGGGCGAGCCGTGATTGCCGCCGCAATGAACAAAGCGGTTGCCGACCGCAATCCCGCCTCCGCACACAAGCCTAGAATTTTTTGGCGTGATAATCCCTTCTTCCAACGCCGCCGTCGCCATCAATATCTTCCACGTCGAGCCTGTTGGATAGATGCTCTGAATCGCTTTATTGAAGAGCGGTTTCGCCGGATCGTTTATAATCGCGCGGACGGCTTTGCGATTCTCGCTCGATATGACATTCTGCGCGAAAACGTTCGGGTCGAAGCTCGGAACCGACACCATCGCCAGTATCTCGCCGTTGCGCGGGTCCATTGCAATTGCCGCTCCCGTGTCATGCTTGGAATAGAACTGCTCTTCGGCTGCTTTTTGAATGTCGAGGTCTAAAGTCGTGACGATGTCCTGCCCTTTGATCGGCTCGATGCGCTCAATTTCACCCCTTGGGCGACCGTGACTGTCGACGATGATTCGCCGCTTGCCATCAACGCCGCGAAGAATTTTGTCATAGACGGCCTCAAGCCCGCCCTGCCCGATTATGTCGCCTTGCTTGTATCCTGCATACTCGGGCTTCTCGAGTTGTTTGGGGCTTATCTCACCGATGTAGCCAAGAACGTGCGCGGCCAGCGTGCCATACGGATAGACGCGCTGCGGCTGTTGCTCTGCGGTAATCTCAGGGTGCTCAAGCTCATGGCTGAAGACCCATGAAAGATCGGCGTGACTGGCCTTCTGCTTTACGATGACCGGCTGCGACTTCGGGCGCATAGGGTCATTCAACTCTTCGAGCAATTCGTCGCGGTCAATATTCAGATTCTCGACCAGCGCTCGAATGGTCTCGTCTTTATCCTTTATATCTTCGGGGAACACGACGATGTTCCAGGCCGGAGTGTTGTCAACGAGGGGACGACCTTCGCGGTCGAGAATCGCGCCGCGCGGCGCAGGAATTGGTATTTCGCGAATGCGGTTGTTTTCAGCCTGCGCCTTGTATTCTTCGTGCCGTGTGACCTGTAGAAAGTAGAACCGGATGCCGAGCGCGATGATGATGACCAGCACAAGGTACTGAACTGAATACAATCGCAGCCCGAAATTATGCGTCTCTTCCTTTGGGTTCTTGTTACTACTCATAGAACCTCTTCTTGATGGCCATGCGCCGGGCCGCTGTCTGTTCCGAAAAGACCCGGTCAAGGATCACGAATAGAACTATGGCCGCTACAGTGTCGGCCAGCGCCTTCCAGCCGAGAGTCCTGCCGAACTCGGCCCACGTTGCGGTGAATGGCAGCGCCTGTCGGAGCATCTGTTCCTGTTGGAGCATCTGGTATAATCCGACGAACAGGAACGTGTTGGCCGCTGAGGCCAGAGCTACGACTGCGAGCCGCGCAAGCGGATGCTCAAGCGATAATTTCACGCTCGCAACCCCTACCAGATAGCCTATCAACGTCTTGGAGAATCCTCCAACTCCAAGTATGCCACCAGTCACCGCATCCCCGCCATTGCCTGCTAAACAACCTACTATCATTCCGAGCAAGGGGGCGCGCTGTAACGCGAAATAGACTGTAATAACGAGGGCTAAATCAACATACTGGATAGCCGGTATGAATTTTGGGAGCAACATCTGCAGCGAGAGCGCAACGATGATTGTCAGGGCGATCTTTAATGTTTGCACTCTTCAGGCTACCCCGCTTTATTCACTTGGTTGGCTCTTCAATCTTCAAATCCTTCTGCTCAACGAGCAGCACCAGGACGTGCTCAACGCGGTCAACCGGAGCAGCCGGTTTGACTATTATCCTGTGCCAGGGGGCATTGGGGTCGTCTTCGACGGCCTCGACAGTACCGACGAGCAATCCTTTCGGATAGATGCGATCAAGCCCGCTCGTTACAACTGTTTCGCCCGGCTCAACGGTTTCATTTGAAGCGATGTTTTTCAACTCACAGCGGCCTTCATCGCCAACGCCCCGTACCTCTCCCATTACACGCGAAGACTGAAGCATTGCGCCCACGCCCGCGAGCTTATCCGTTATGACCTGCACGATCGCGTAATTCGGTCCGACCGAAACAACTCGGCCAACAATGCCGCTCGCAGTTACAACTGGCATGTTCAATTGAACGCCGTCGAGCGTCCCTCGATCAATCGTCAGTCGCTTGAACCACAGGCTCGGATCGCGCGATATGACGTTCGCAGCAACTGCCCGGTATTCGGGCCTTGCCGGCAGAGCAAGCTCGCGGCGCAGAAGGTCCAACTCAGCCGTGCGCTCGCGCGCTTCATTGCGCTCGGCGGTCAACTGGTCAATCTGCTCATGCAGTTTGATGTTTTCAGCCCGCGCGCCTCTTAAATCAACATAGCTTGCCACCGTGTCCTTAACAGCAGTCACAACGCTGTTGCCCACCTTGCTCACGAAAGACAACGGTGTCAAAAGCCACGTCCGCAGCATTGACTGCTCCGTGTTAGGATTGCGCGCGTTATGCGCCATCCAAGCGACCTGAAAGACCAGCAAGAACGCCAATATCCAAGGGCTTTTCCGTTGTGCTGCGTTTGCACTCATAAATCAGAGGCCGGGTCAAGTGTGGGAGTCAGCGCCAGAAGCCCGCTGACTCGAAACAGGCTCCCGGAGCCACTTTCAAGTCAACCATCACCCTGGCCCCGGACTCCCCACCACTGCCCACTGCTTTACAGGCTATGATGAACCATTGTGTTCTCCCAGCTCACGCGATTGAGCAGGTCGAAATCCGCAAGCATCTTCCCCGTGCCGAGCGCGACCGATGAGAGTGGGTTCTCCGCAAGCGAGACAGGCACACCCGTCTCGTGCATCAACCTCTTGTCAATGCCCTTCAGAAGCGCGCCGCCGCCCGTGAGAACTATGCCGCGCTCGGCGATGTCTGCCGAAAGCTCAGGCGGCGTCCGCTCGAGCGCAACACGCACGGCATTGACAATCGTCGAGATAGGGTCGGCCAGAGCTTCGCGAACCTCCTCATCTGTGATGGTGATGGTTCGCGGAACACCTTCAATCAGGTTGCGCCCTTTTATCTCCATCTGCATTGGCTCTTCCATCGGCCAAGCCGAGCCAAGCTCTATCTTGATTGACTCAGCCGTGCGCTCGCCTATCAGCAGATTGTACTTGCGCTTGATGTACTGAATGATTGCTTCGTCAAGCTCGTTGCCTGCAACGCGCACGGCGCGCGAATAGACGATGCCCGAAAGCGAAATCACAGCGATGTCTGTCGTGCCGCCGCCGATGTCAACAATCATATTGCCGTAAGGCTCCGTGATAGGAAGCCCCGCGCCGATCGCCGCCGCCATCGCTTCAGCCACGAGATAAACCTTCGACGCTTTAGCTCGATAGGCGGCGTCTTCGACCGCGCGCCGCTCGACCTGAGTGATTTCGCCCGGAACGCCGATGACAACGCGCGGACTTACCCACGAGCGGCCATTGTGCGCTTTGCGAATGAAGTGCTGAAGCATCTTTTCGGTCACTTCAAAGTCCGCAATAACGCCGTCCTTCATCGGTCGGATGGCGATGATGTTGCCGGGCGTGCGGCCAAGCATCTCTTTGGCCTCCTTGCCGACGGCTTCGACTTTGTTCGTTACCTTGTTGATTGCGACGATGGAAGGCTCGCTTACGACAATGCCGCGCCCTTTGGCATATACGAGAGTGTTTGCGGTTCCAAGGTCAATGGCTAGATCGCTAGAAAACGGGTTAAAAAGATTTCTCATCCTCATTTACTAATACCAGCTTGTGTTTCACCAAACTGCCCGTTGGCGCGGTTGTATCTTTCAACAACGCGCCAAAAATACTCAAACAATCGCGAGCCGGGCCAAGCCGCCGCCCTCGTTGCCGAGCGTCCACCTTTCAGGATGCAGCCACACGCACATTATTCTTGCTGTGCTGCTTGGCTTCATACATAGCTGCATCGGCTAATTCAATAAGCTTTTCTGCTTCGGTCGCATGCTCGGGGAAGCTGGCCACGCCGAAGCTCGCCGTCAAGTAAATATCCGCTCCGACGCCTCCGCTGAAGCGATGCGTTGCAATGCGCTCGCGCACGCGCTCGGCCATCTGGACGGCGCTGCGCGCAGCCGTTTCCGGCAGCATCAATACGAATTCGTCCCCGCCGTAACGAGCCACGAAATCTGAATCCCTCACAGACATCGCAATCACTTCAGCAACTTCCATCAGCGTCACGCTGCCTGCGCGATGGCCATAAGCGTCGTTGACATCCTTGAACCCATCAAGGTCCATGAAGACGACCGACACGGCAGAACCGTAACGTCGCGCGCGCCGAATCTCGTTGTCGAGCGTCTGGTACAAACAGCGCACGTTATAGAGCCGCGTGAGGTCGTCAACGAGCGTCTGCCGCGTTGCGTTGAAATAATCAATCGCGTTGGCAAGCGCCCTTGCGAGCGAGGCGCACACAAGCTCGATGGCTTGAGTTTCTTCAAAACTGAAAACTTCGTTCGGCTCGCTCTGACCGGCGCGCCTGCGGGCTGCCTGCACAGCTCCAACGATGCGGTTGCCGACAAGCAAAGGAACGCAAAACACAGCGAGGTCGTCGCACCCCTGTGGCTGATCCAAATCATGCCCGCTCGCAGCAAAGATTGAACGTCGCTCTGTCACTGCGCGAACAACGGGGATGCTCGTTTCATTCAAATCCAGCATCGGCCCGACCGGAACCGCCGTCGAGTTGATGGCGCGCACAAGCTCCAGCCGCTCGACTTGGTCGCTTTTCAGGAACAGCGCCCACGATTCGGCTTCGACGAGGCCCGGCAACAGCTCCATCGCTTTCGACACAACATCGCCAGCTTCGAGCGATTCATGCAATCGCAAGGCAGATTCAAAGATCGAAGTTTTTAATGTCTCATGCTGCATCTGCATCAAAGCATCCTAAAATGAATCGGACCAAAGCCTCTCAGCCCCAAGACAGATGAGCAAACAGCTTGTAAATCCGATTCCCACTTCATTGATAACAGCTATCGAGCAGAGCAAGAGACATTCATTTAATGCGAGGACGACAAAGTTGGCGAAGCGCCGAAGCTGTGGATGATCTTGGCCAGATAATCTTTTCTTAATGCTTGCCGATGCCGTTCAACGTTGCCAGAACTCAGCCCCGTTAATCAAGCGACGCGCCAGCCCTCGTGTAGTCTACCCCCAATTCAACTAATCCTTTAGACAATGAAATCTAACACGTCATCATGCCGCGCGCAAGAAATTTTCAGGTTTAATTGCCACAACTTATCGAAAAAATTTCAAAGGCGCTCTCTTAACGATACGCTGCCGTTCGTACGCTATCAATTTTGCGCAAAACCGGGCCTCATCCGCTCTATTGCGGTATTTGATTCGTCAGGCAGGCAGTGTTAGAATTCATCGTGTAAATCAGGAAGGTAACTGAATATGAAACGAGCATTCACGCGCGCCCCCCTTGAGATTCGCAAAGACCTCTTCGCCGATTAGCCTCCTCTCTTTCAATCTTTCAACCCGCGCAGGTAGTTATCCTGTTGAGTATTTCCTTCAATCGAACCCTATGGAGGCATTATGCAAACAACATACGAAACAAGGCGGCCCAAGCTGCCCGAAATCAAAACCGAATTGCCCGGACCGAAGACAATAGAGCTTCTCGAAAAAGATGCAAAGTACGTCTCGCCGAGCTACACGCGAAGCTATCCGCTGATGGCGCGGAGGGGCTACGGCGCAATCATAGAAGACGTTGACGGAAACACTTTCCTGGACTTCAACGCGGGCGTTGCGGTTGCGGCGCTCGGCCACGCTCATCCCGAAATCGCTGAAGTCATCGCGCAACAGGCGCGCGAATTCACTCACATCTCCGGCACGGATTACTATTACCCGCATCAGACAGAGCTTGCCGAAAAACTGAATCAGGTAACGCCCGGCGATTTTGTGAAGCGAGTCCACTACGGCAACTCTGGCGCGGAAGCGATGGAAGGCGCGCTTAAGGCCGCAATCTACTCTACAGGGCGACAAAAGTTCATTGCCTTTCGCGGCGCATTTCACGGGCGCACTTTCGGCACGCTTTCGCTCACCGCATCGAAGGCCGCGCAGCGCAGAGGATTTGGCGCGCAGGCTCTGGATGTGACTCATGTTCCCTATGCCAACCCTATTCGCTTCCCGCTTGAGCGGCGCGATGGCGAAAGCGTTGGCCGCAGAGTCGCCCGCTACATAGAAGAGACAATCTTTCGCACTACGGTCCCCCCCGAAGACTGCGCCGCGATAATCGTCGAGCCGGTTCAGGGCGAAGGCGGCTACGTGGTTCCGTCGCCGGATTTTCTGCCTGAGCTTCGCCGCATCTGCGATAAGCACGGAATCTTGCTAATAGTTGATGAAGTTCAATCAGGCATGGGGCGCACGGGAAAGCTGTGGGCAGTCGAGCACTTCGACACCGTGCCCGATATTATGTGCATGGCGAAGGCGATTGGCGGCGGGTTGCCGCTCGGCGTGACGATTGCGCGCGAAGACCTGATGCGCTGGCACGTCGGCGCGCACGCTTCAACTTTTGGCGGGAACCCAGTTGCGATAGTCGCCGCGCTCAAGACGTTTGAAATACTAGAAAACGGAGTCATGCAAAACGCCGCCGTGATCGGCGCATACTTGATTGACAGGCTGAAAGAGATGCAGCAGCGCCAGTCTGTCATCACAGACGTTCGCGGGCTAGGGTTGATGATCGGAATTGAGATTGCCCATGACCGCGAGGCTACACAGGCTTGGCCTGAACTGCGAGATAAGATTGTTGTCGAATGCTTCAATCGCGGCCTCATAATTCAAGGCGCGGGCGAATCTGCCATTCGCTTCTCGCCGCCGTTGATAATTGATAAGGAGCAAGCTGACTTTGCGCTGACGGTTTTTGAAGAAGCAATCGAGGCTTCGCTCTAGGGAAACAGTTAATGGGGAACGGGGAAAACGACTTGCGCATTCTGAGATCAGGTTTGGCAACGACTTATTCCTGTTCCCTTACACGAATCCTCTCGATGCTGACGGCATTGCCTGTTCGTTCGTCTATCTCAACCACCACACCATTCAGTTGAATGTCGCGGCTGGCAGTCTCAAACCGCGTAGGCATCCCGCGCAGAAACCGGTTCAACACCAGCTCAGACTGAACGCCGATGATTCCATCGTGCGGGCCGGTCATTCCGAGATCGGTGATGTATGCAGTTCCTCCCGGCAGAATTTGCTCATCAGCAGTTTGAACGTGAGTGTGCGTGCCGACGACTACACAAACGCGGCCATCGAGATAGCGGCCCATCGCCTGCTTCTCAGAAGTCGCTTCCGCGTGATGGTCAACTATTATCACCTGCGCGCGATTTCCTATTTCAGCAATCAACCGATCAGCCGTCCTAAAAGGGCAATCCGTGAGCGGCATAAAGACCCTGCCCTGAATATTTATAACGGCGATGGGAGTGCCCGACGACGACGAGCCTATCCATAAGCCGCGTCCCGGCGCTTCGGGCGCGTAGTTTGCCGGTCGAAGCAATCGCGGCTGTTTTTCGATATAGCCGATAACCTCTTTTTTATCGTAGATGTGATTGCCCGAAGTCATCACGTCAACGCCAGCCGCCAGGATTTCATCTCCCACGCGCGGCACCACGCCCGCGCCTTCCGCCGCGTTCTCGACGTTGGCGACGATGAATTCGGCTTCGTGCTCCTCTTTCAATCTACGGAGCGACGCGCAGAGAATCCTCCTGCCAGGCTTGCCTACCACGTCGCCAATGATGATGACTTTCATTCTCCCTCCTGTTCCTATTAAATCATGGAAAGAGTCGCTTAGACTAACGAGATAGCTCTGACCGACGAGCGAAATAGTTCATAACTAAGTTTGATAGTCTGGATAGCGATGATATAATTCACCGCCGGAACCTCAAGGAACAAGATTATGCGAAAGATGTGGATTCCGATTCTATCCATTGCGCTCGCGATAGTGTTGATGAGCGGCGACTGGGCGGAAGCCAAACGCTTGCGTTCCCGTGGCCGCGCTTCAGCCTCGCGCGCAAATAAGCACTCACGAGCGCGAGCCGTCCGAGGCAGTCGAGCAAGAGTCGAGCGAGGCCGCTTTGCGCGTCGCGGACGACGAGGCCGCTACCTGGCGCGCTCGCGCCGCCGCCATAGACGCAATGCAGCTTCGCCTATAACAGGTGATCTGTCACGCCCGTCGTCTGCAACAATTCCGTCAGAGCGCGTGATTGAGATTCAAAACGCGCTGATAAAAGCGGGCTACCTTGACGGGCCTGCTTCGGGTCAATACGACGAAAATACAATCGAGGCTATGAAGCAGTTCCAATCGGACAACGGGCTTCAGGAAACCGGATACCCGTCGGCTCATGTGCTCAAAAAACTCGGCGTTTCAAAGCGCAGCAATGACGGTTACGCGGTTCCTGTCGGAAGCGTGAGCGACAGCGGGAAGAAACCCCCGCTGCAACCTGAGGAGCATTGATTACTCAGGCAGGAAAGAATTGATTAGCATGAATGAATTGGTTATAATCCGGATTTGAGGATGAGTCGCCAGTGAAGCGGCTCCGTTTGAATAGCGGGAAGGCCTCCCCCTCCCCCCGGTTGTAAAGAAAGAAGATTTAGCCTTTAAGGTTGTATGGTTATGCCGGACGACTATTTCAAAGAGCGGCTACGCGCTCAGGAAGAGGAGATTAATTCTCTTCGCGCAATGTTTGAGGAGGCCCGTCAGCGGGGCAACAAGAAGCTGATGGGAACCTCGCGCAAGCGCTTGGAATTGGCCATGCGCCTGCGCGAGATGTACAGCCGAATGTTGAAGCGTGAAGGAGCCTCTAGTCAGGCAGCTTAGCCGCGACCTGAAGTTTAAGATCAGCTTTAATTCCTCACATAAGAATATCTGTGTCCCTGCCATTTAAATCAGCAGCAGAATCTGAGCATCATTTCCCGCCTCCAAGTCTTAATCGAAGCCCTGCGCTGAAGTTCAAACGGTAAGCCGGAAAACCTAGAATTTCCTGATAGTCTCGATTCAAGAAGTTCTCCACGCGAGCAAACGCTGTGATTCTGTTGTTGAAGTGATACGAGCCTGAAGCGTTCAGCCTCGCATAGCCATCATTAAAGATCGGCTTGCTCGTTGCATCAAACCTCGCGAAAGTCACAGGGTCAAAATCGCGCCGCCTTCCAAGGAATGTTCCGTCAACGCTGATGTCGAACCGCTCGGCGACCCAGCTCAATTCAATCGAGCCTGAGTGCGTGGGTCTGCGCAGCAGCGGCAACCCGACTTCCAGCGCGCTTGAGCCATCAGCGCGTTCAAGGCGCGAACGCAAAAAGGTATAACTCGCTGAGGCGCGAAGTTGCCTGACAGGACGGGTCGCCGCAACCATCTCCAGCCCTCTGGCAGACGCGCGATCCTGATTTATAAAATTTGTGAGCCTTCCGTCCGCAAGCTTGATCGGCCCAAACGTAATCGGGTCGGATACAAAAACAATCAAATCTCGGAAGCGGTTGTCGAAGTAAGTGATCTCGACGCTCGCGCGGCGCGACGCGAACTCTTGTACCGCGCCAACCTCAAAGCTGATCGAACGTTCGGGATTGAGAGCAGGGTTTCCAAGGAAGAAGATGTTCGGGCTGAATGCTTCGTCAAGCTGCGGCTCTTTGATTCCTGTTCCGAAACTGGCTTTCAGGCGCGTCGCTCCGAAGGTGGTTCGTTCGCGATGACCATGAGCAAGAAATGAAACCGCGAGCTTCGGATTCGCCGTTGTGCCAAATCCAGCCTCGCCTGCGGGTGCGATTGATCCCAGAGACAAAAGAGCGGCTCTCAGATCATCAGGCACGCGGCCAGAATTACGCTCGACGCGAATGCCTGCCGTAGCAAACAATCGCTCGCGCCACGCGAATTGATCTTGAATGTAAACTCCAAGATTGTTGCGCGCGGGCGAAACGCGGCTGAAATCATCAGTAAACACAGCCGACTCGCGCTCAAAATCAACCCCTGCTGTTACGACGTTTGACGAAAAAATCGCAGCGACGCTTTGATACTGAAAGCCTGCGCGCTTCTGGTGATTGCGAAACGAGAAAGCGAAATCAGGGCCGAACGCGCCCGCGCCGAGCGGCGGCCTGTCGGGGCGTGTCAGGTCTTGCGCCGCGCGATCAAAGTTGTGCGTGTCGAACTCGGAATAGATGAGACGCGCTGATTGATGCCATCGCTCTGGCGCTCTGAAATTGAATGCAGACGACAGCGCAACGTCGTGATGTCGCTGTCGTTGGTCCGGGTCGGCAAACAAAGCGGCGGTCGGGCCGGGCACGCCGAGCGTGTTGTTGTTTGAGCGTGCCGTCACGCGCGCGTCAGCGTTATCTGAGAAACGATAACCAAGACTTAAGGAAGCCGAGCGATTGATGTAATTGCTGTTTTGAAATCGCCCGTCTGTTGATTGAAATCCGAAGCTGGCGGAATAATCGAATGGCCCTGCAAGCCCTGACAAGCGCGCTGTCTCGCGATGAAAATCGAAGCTGCCGCCTTCTCCAGTCATTTCAAACTCAGGTGTGGGGGTTGAGCCGCGCCGCGTCAATAGCTGAATAACACTCGTCATCGCATCTGAGCCAAAGAGCGCGCTTTGCGGCCCGCGCGCCACTTCTATTCGCTCAAGGTTTTCCGTTGTGAGCGACCCGAAATCGAATAAGCCGCCAGCCGCATTTACCGGCACACCGTCTATAAGGACTTTGTTGTAGTCGGATTCGCCGCCGCGCGAAAAGATTGAAGTGAGTCCGCCTCGCCCGCCCGTCTGCGCTACAGTCAGGCCCGGTATCACGCGCAACGACTCAGAGACGAGCGACTGATGCGCGCGTTCGATTTCGTCACCGGTTATTACCGTTATCGAACCGCCAAGCTGCACTGTCGCTGACTCCGTGCGAGTCGCTGTAACCACTATCTGATCCGATATTGCCGCCACGTCAAGTCTAACGTTGACGACGATAGGCTGAGCAGGTGTCTTTTCAATGTCACTCAAGTCAATCATAGGCTTCCCTGCCTGCGCGAATCCCGCAGCTTCGACAGTGAGCCTATAGCGGCCTTTCTCTACTTCAGGAAACACGAAGCGGCCTTCGCTGTCTGAGTAGGTTTGATAAACAACCAGGCCAGCCGCATCTCTCAGCAACACGCGCGCACCGGCTACTCTTTCTCCCGACGGGTCGGTTACGGTCCCTTGAACACGAGTCCGCTCAGTCTGAGCCATTGAAGTCGCAGACAAGAACACAATAGCGATTAGATAAATCAAAACGCTAACAATCGAGTACTTTCTTAGCATCAGTTTCTCCTTAAGCATCAGCCTTTGACCTGCCGACTGATTGCTGAGATTTGAGGATTGATTAGAGTTATTCGCGGCGCGCCGCTTGAAGGGTTCTCGTCAACGAGCAACTGCGCGTCGAACACCGTTTCGAGGTTAGCTTCAGTCATAACCTCGCGGGGAGCGCCGCAGGCCACGACTTCGCCCGACTTCAATAGCAGCACGCGGGAGGCGAACTCAGCCGCGAGATTCAACTCGTGCGTTACAACTATTGCGGACAAGGATTCATCAATTGTGAGCCGCCTGACCAGATCGAGCATCTTCACCTGATGAGACACATCAAGATTCGCGACGGGTTCATCGAGCACGAGCAATCGTGGGCGCGAGGCAATCGCGCGAGCGAGCATTACTCGTTGCCGTTCGCCGCCCGACAACTCCGAAACCAGTCTCGATGCGAATCTAACTGTCTCCGTCATCCGCATTGCCCATTCGGCTTCCCTAAGGTCGCGCTCGCTTTCAAAGCCAAGGAGTCGTCCCTGCGCAAATCGCCCTTGCAGCACGAACTCAAGCGCCGTGAGCGGGAACCTCACCACAGATTCCTGCGCGACGTAACCGACAAGTTGCGCTCGCTCGCGCCTTTTGATAGAAGAAAGCTCGCGCCCGGCGATTGACACCGCGCCCGATTCCGGATCGAGAATCCCGACGATTATCTTCAGCAGTGTGCTCTTTCCCGAACCGTTAGGCCCAAGCACGCAAAGCAATTCTCCGCCGCCAACATCCAAGGAAACTCCCTTGAGCACCGGCCCCGAATAACTGAATCGTATGTCTCTCGCCTGTAGCATCTTTGTAAGGATGAAGGATGAAAGGCATTTCAACTCCCGAACTTTAGTTCGGGGTGCAGCCTTCAATGTTTCTTTTCATCCTTCATCTTTCTCCTAGCTCGTTCTTCGCAACAGGTAGATGAACACGGGCGCGCCGACCATCGAAGTTATCACGCCGATGTGCAACTCGCGCGGAGCGATGGCCGTGCGCGCAATAGTGTCCGCGAGCACAAGGAACGCTCCGCCGACGAGCGCCGAAGCGGGAACTACGAGCCTGTTGTCGCTTCCGCCCGCAAGCCTTACGGCGTGCGGGATGATTAATCCTACAAATCCAATCGCACCGCTCACAGCAACAGCCGCGCCGGTTATTAATGAAGCGGCGAGATAAACGGCAAGCTTCACGCGACCGACTTCAACGCCGAGCGCGAGCGCATCTTCTTCGCCTGTCATCAAAAGATTCAAGCTGCGCGCGTTTAATAGAATCGCTGCAATACCGGTTGCTATCAGCAACGCGACAATTGGAAGAAGACTTGTCTCGCCGCCTAGATCGCCAATCAACCATGACAGGACGCTGCGCTGTCGAGAGCCTGCCGCAGTAGTAACCATGAAGATTACTATTGATGACAAAAGCGCGTTGACTATCACGCCTGCGAGTATCAGCCTTTCCGACCCGCCTCGATGGCGACTCTGTCCGAGCGCATAAACAACCGCGATGGTTGCAAGCGCGCCGATGAAAGCAGCAACGGGGCGACTCACGGGCAAAGACTCGGCAAAGACTGTCGCGACAATTGCGCCGAGCGCTGCTCCGCTCGAAACTCCGAGAATGGCAGGGTCCGCGAGCGGGTTTCTGAGCAGAGCCTGATAAGCCGCACCCGCAACAGCTAGAGCTGCGCCGACCACAACTGCCATCAGCACGCGCGGCAATCGAATATCTGCGATGATGATCGCCTGCTCTGCGGGCACGTCTGCGACGGTGCCTGTCATCCGCGACGAAATGATTCTGAGGACTGACAAGACATCAACTTTTTCGCTGCCAATCGCAGTAGCAACCGCCGCGATGAGGATTAACAGAGCAAAGAGCGCGGCGAGCGTGACGATTAACCTTTTCGATGTGAGCCGCGATGAGCCGGACGACGATTGGTGGAAAGGAAAGGGTGGTCGAAGGCTATCAGGCGATGAAGCGGCAGCCGCGCCTTTTGCGTTTTGCATTTTGCTTTTTGCTTTTTGCCTTTCCATCAATGCTGTCTGATTCGGGCAGCCATCTGCTCCAGGCCGTCGACGACGCGAGGGCCTGGTCGCAGCACAAGATTGTCGTCAAGGCGATAGACGCGACCGGCTTCGGCGGCTGGTGTCTGCTTCAGCCGCGCGGGAAGCTCTACGCCGCTCGATATGAAAATCACTTCTGGTTGTTTTGCTACAGCGGTCTCAAGGCTGTACTGCGGATATTCGCCTCCGGCGTCGGATGAAATAGACAGGCCTCCGGCGCGGGCGATCAGGTCGTCAATGAATGTGCCGCCACCGACTGTTATCAAAGGTTCTGTTCCGAGTATGAATAGGACGCGTGGGCGGCTCTCCGATCCAGTGATTTGTTTAACGGCTTCGATTCGCGCGCGAAGATTTGCGGTCAATTCGCTTGCTCGCGCTTGCTCGCCTATAAGCTCGCCTATTCCGTTTATCGATGAAAGGACCCCATCGAGATTGCGCGGGTTGCTAACGTAAACAGGGATGCCGAGCGCGCCGAGGTTTGCGACAACCTGCTCTAGCTGGCTTGACGTAGAAACGATGACGAGGTCGGGCTTGAGCGCGATTATCTTTTCGATGTTCGGTCTTACGGTGTCTCCGATCTTCTCTTTCGTTATTGCTTCGGGCGGGTAATCGCAGAAAGTCGTCACGCCAACGACTCGGTCTCCTGCGCCGAGTGCGAAAATAGTTTCTGTTATAGAAGGAGCGAGCGACACAATTCTCTGCGGATGAATCGGCACGCGGATTGAGCGGTTGAGTTCATCTTTGACGGTTCGCGCGTTCGTAGTTGTCGGTGAATTGGTCGCGCAGGCGAGCGTGAAGCACAGCGCAAAACAAAGAACAAGTAATGTCGTAAGCCGGGCTAAAAAATAGTGACGCGCCACGAGCCAGTCACGGCGAAAGAGATCATTTTTTTGAGATGGCGCAGACAATAGAAAAGCTCCTGCCGACCCCTTAGTCGAAGGGTCGGGCAGGAGCCTGGTTTCGGAATGCTCCCGCGCGCCGCCCCTTTCGCGCGAAGGGCAATCGGCTCGCTGGCTGCCACGGGCAGGTCTCCTGACTTAGCCTCGCGGGCGCGCATTGTTTCACTTGCGCGCCTCGCCGCCGACGGCCTTCCCGATAATCGAACCAGTGGCACTGTAGTCGGCAGCTTCGATAAGCATCACAGTGGCGGGACCGTGCGGGATTCTCACCCGCTTCCCTATTCTCCCCATTTGATTGGGGCACCCGAAGCTGTTATGAACCTGTCCAAAGAACAATGCTCAGAATGAGGAGGGTAGCATTCGAGCATCGCACAGTCAAATCGAACAAATGCGTTTGACTTTCCAAACTCTATAACGAAAAAGTTGCGAGAACGATGAGTGATGTGTATACTAAAACTTCGCCATCCCATAGGCGAAGCATAGCTCTTGATTATGCCGCTATAGTGTAAGTGGTTAACACGCTGCCCTCTCAAGGCAGAGATTACGGGTTCGAGTCCCGTTAGCGGTATACCATTTCCTTCTTTTTTTCTGAAACCGAGTTTGCTCCACAGAGCTTGCCTTCTCTGTTAAGCGAAGAAGCTTATGAAAAGAAAGAAGCGGTGTCCAAGATGTGGTACAGAAAAATCGCTCAATGCATTTAGCAAAGATAGAGCGCAACGCGATGGCCTGCAAGTACACTGTAAACCCGTCGACAGGAAGTAATGAGAATGTGGATGCAGGATAACCTCAGCAAGAAAGACGCTTACATCCATCAGGTAAACACTGAAAGGCACTACTTAACGCGAGCCAGATTCCGAGTCCTCATTGAACGCGAAAAACGGTAGTATTTCAAAGTAACTCAATCTCCGAGAAATTACTCACCAAGGTATGTGCAGGTAGTGATGTCCTAAGAAAAATGCAAGCGATCCGCATATTATTGCTGAACAAACAAAGAGTGAAAGCCTAAGTCGCGCACCGCGCTGCAACGCGCTCAAAGCGATCACGCTCGACGAAAAGCCCCACGCGTAACAAACTGGGCTTGCTCCTATACGATCTATCCACCATCCGTTTCCAACATTGTAGCAAACACAGTGCGGCACGAGCGGAACAAAGATCATCAAAGTCAAAGCAAGCCGCAAAGTATCGCCGGCAATGGTCACTCGCTTTCTTGTCGAATCAATAAGAGCAAATGCCCCATGGGTGACGAAAAGAAAAATAGCGCAGGTAATTGCGATAATGGGAACCCACACGATCTTTATAAACGTGCAGAACGGCGTGCAGCCCTGCGCGCTCAAGCCTGTGCAGTCAAGCGACGAAGCAAGAAATCCAATCGGAATTGATGCAACAAGCAATCGGGCTATCAAGGTTGGCCGCCATGCCTCCACATTCTTCGCGGGCCAATATAAATTGGCGAATACAACACAAAGGGAGGCTCCGACAAGAAGCCAGAACGACATTGAGAGCAAGGCAGGCATCTCCGCGCTGAAATCAATCGCAAAGCGAATGAGCAGCAAGGCCGATACCAATAGGCCGATTGTAAGGAGTAACCGTTGAACTCTTTCAGACCGCGCCACTATAATCTCCGCGCGTTTGAATGTAGCTCAAGCCCGTCGCTTGCGCTACCTCGCAAATCGGAGGGGATGATGAAAAGAATTCTAATCGCGCTCGCGCTTGTAACTATCTTGACGCTAATCCATGCACCGCGACTTGACGCGCAGGTCGAGGCATACGACATAATCATAATGAACGGGCGCATCGTTGACGGCACGGGCAATCCGTGGTTCTACGGCGACGTTGCTATTCGCGGCGACCGCATCGTTAAGGTCGGGCGCATGGGACCGGCTCGCGCCAAGCGACGCATCAACGCCGCAGGCATGATAGTCGCGCCCGGCTTCATTGATATGCTCGGTCAATCCGAACTCAATCTATTGATTGACCCGCGCGCAGAATCAAAGGTCTTTCAGGGCATCACTACCGAAGTAACTGGTGAAGGCGGATCAATAGCGCCGCTTAATGATTACATCCTCAAAGAGCTGGAACCGCAGCTCAAGCACTACAACCTGAGTCTTGACTTCCGCACGATCGGAGAATACTTCGCGCGGTTGGAACGCAGCCGCGCGGCTATCAACCTCGCTACTTATGTCGGAGCAACGCAGGTGCGCCAATATGTTCTGGGCGACGAGAATCGCGCGCCCACTCGAGCTGAGCTTGAGCAGATGAGAAGACTTGTGGCGCAGGCGATGGAAGAGGGGGCCGTCGGATTAAGCACCTCGCTTGTTTACGCGCCCGCTTTTTACGCGAAGACCGAAGAGCTGATTGAGCTTGCCAAAGTCGCTTCCAGCTACGGCGGTGTCTATGCCACGCACATGCGAAATGAAAGTAATTCGATTATGAAGGCTCTCGATGAAGCGATTCGCATAGGCCGCGAGGCAAACATACCTGTTGAGATATTTCATTTGAAGATGGCGGGAAAACCTAATTGGGGAAAGATGAGCGATGTCATCGCCAAGATAGAGTCTGCCCGCGCTCAGGGCATAGACATCACCGCCGACCAGTATCCTTATGTCGCAGGCGCGACATCGCTCGGCGCGAGCGTGCCGCCGTGGGCGCATGCTGGAGGCACAGCAAAATTCATTGAGCGATTGAAGGACCCCGCAACGCGCGAAAAACTTAAACAGGAGATGCGTCAGCCATCAGATAACTGGGAGAATTTTTATCTAGGTGCGGGCGGCGGCGAGGGCATCCTTGTCAATTACACCCTCAACAAAGACCTCAAGAAGTTCGAAGGCAAGCGCATTTCAGAAGTCGCCCGCATGATGGGAAAGCCCGATGAGATTGACGCGCTCTTTGACCTGCTCATCGCAGACAACGCGCAAACTGGCGCTATATATTTTCTGATGAGCGAAGACGATGTGAAACTTGCTCTGAAGCAGCCATTCGTGAGCGTCGGCGTTGATTACGGCGCAGTAGCAACGACGGGACCACTCGCCGAAGGCAAAGCTCACCCGCGCGCGTTCGGCACGTTCACGCGTATACTCGGTCGCTACGTTCGCGATGAGAAAGTGCTGACGCTGGAAGAGGCCATTCGCAAAATGACTTCTCTCGCTGCCAATCGAGTCCATCTACAGGATCGCGGATTGCTCAAGCCTGGCTACTTCGCCGACATCGTCATCTTCGATCCGAAAGAAGTGCGCGACGTTGCAACATTTGAAGACCCAAATCGCTTATCAGTTGGAATGCGCTACGTCATAGTAAATGGCGAGATGGTTCTCTTCGCAGGCAAACAAACCGGCGCGTTGCCCGGTCGCCCGCTGCGGGGACCCGGATACAACCCGCAGAAAGCAGAAGACCGAAGGCAGTAGGCACTCAGCGACAACGATGAGCCTTGGACCTTTTTCAGTCTTTCTTGAACAACTGCGGACTCGGTTTTTACAAAGGGGGCACACTTTCAAATGTTTGCATGCTGCGTACCGCCTGCTGCCTACTGATTTATGACACCTATTTATTGCCAGCAATGCAACAGGGCAAACAGCCTTGAAGCGAAACGGTGCATCTGGTGCGGCGCGCCTATTATTTCGCAGGCGACGCCCAACTGGTTTCAACCGACAAGCGTTGAGATTGAATACCTCGACGGGATAGCAAGGTTGAAAGACCCCGCGCCAGTGCGACTTACAATCAGCGTTGAAGGAATTGAAGTGACGGAGCTGATGCCCGGCAGCCGTTCGGAGAAGATCGAAGCTGGTTCGATAATCGAAGCCAGAGTTGTTGATGCAAGCGCCGTTGTGGAAGGCGAACGAGTGCGCCCCCGATGGTGGTGGTTTGCGTTCGGGCCGCTCGCGCTCGCCATTCCCGGCAAGCAGCAGCCCGACGTCAAACAGCACGATTACATCCTGACCATCAAATACCGCAGCGGCGATGAGATTCACAATGCGGTCTTTCACCGCCAAGACCGCTCTGGCCTTGCTGTGGTTGAAGGTTTGTCGCGCATCATCTCGACACTCATTCAGATGAGGACAAGCGAGTTGGAGAGAAAACCATCAAATAGAACTGATGATGAGTTCTAGAGCTATTTGCGAATAAGTCTGGACTCAAAATGAAAGCGCCGACAAGTCGGCGCACTCCAAAAGTAAATGCATCTGAAATCGGCTTTAGAGAAAGCCCTGTTTTATAATTCCACGTTTCTCCGCTTCCCGGACTCAAACTTTCACTTGCTGAAGTGTCTTGCGCTCCCGAAGCAGCCGGTCGCGAGGCGCTATCTCTCGGTCGAAGTAACGAGCGAATGCTTCGATCACGCTTGGATCAAAGTACGTGCCCGCGCGCTTTGTTAATTCTTCAAGCGCCATCTCTTTAGACCAAGGCTCGTGGTAGCAACGCTCTTCCGTGAGCGCGTCGTAAGCGTCGGCCACTGCGACGATGCGGCTGCCGATTGGAATCTCTTCGCCCTTCAGCCCATCCGGGTATCCCGACCCGTCCCAGCGTTCGTGATGCGCTGCGGCGACGAAAGGTATTGCGGCGAGGTCTTCCGGGAATCGTATCTTTGAAAGCAGACGAAACGTGTGATTAGGATGCTCTTTCACATGCTCATATTCTTCCGGCGTAAGCTCCGACGGCTTTAATAACACGTCGTCGCGCACGCCAATCTTGCCATAATCATGCAACAGCCCCGCGTAATAAATCATCCGAGTCTCGCTTTCCGGTAGGCCCATCTCGCGGGCTATGCCAGCCGAGATTGCGCCCACGCGCGCCGAGTGACCCGCGGTGTTGTCGTCGCGCGCGTCGAGCGAGGCGGCGAGTGTGCGGATGAAGCTTTCGAGCGAGCGCCGCTGCTCTTCCAGGAGATAAAGATTCTCCATGGCAAGCCCCGCCTGTCGAGCGAGCGCCGCCAGAAAGTCGAGCGATTCGTCATTGAATGCTCGCTCGGTCTTCACATTATCAACGTAGCAGACTCCCCACTTCCGCGTTTTTGAGCCAATCGGAGCGCACATGACCGAACGCACCGATTGGAATCGAATGGAATCGCCCGCCAGGAATCGCTCGTCGCTCTGCGCGTCGAAACTGAGCACAGCGACGTTCTCATTATAAGCAAGAGTGGTTATGCTGCGGCTCGGAGTGAACTTAGTGCCGGGGCAGCCCGTCGCTGCTACTTCAAGACAATCATTCTCTTCGTTGTGCAATAGCACAGCGCACCGCTCCGCCTTCAGCGTTCTGCGCATGAACTCAGCCATCTTGTGGCTCAGGTCATCGAATGAATGCGCGGCGAGCAGCTCGCTCGAAAACTCATAGAGAGCGCGAAGCCGGTCGACGGTTTCCCCTGTTAGACTGGCCGGATGCGCCAGCTTTGACGTATTGACGAAGCGCGTATCTTCGGGCGTGACGATTCGAATTGGCCGCAGCCCTGAAAGCGATTCTTCGCCTCCTTCAGGCGAACCGGGTTGTGCGACACTCGTATGAAAGACAAGATCAAGGCCGCGTCCTCTGCCGAGCCTTATTTGATCGCCGTCATTTAATTGACGCTGCTCTATTCTTTCGCCATTGAGGAAAGTGCCTGATGTGCTGCCCAGATCGCGGATTTGGTAACCGGAATCGTCAGCTATGATTTCGGCGTGATGTCGCGAAACGTAGGGGTTATTCAGGGAAAGATCATTATCCTCGTTGCGGCCTATTCGAAAGACATCGCCGTTGAGAATCAGCGTTTGAATGTCGCCCTTGTCGTTCTTGTATGTCAGTATGGGATGATTGCCCATGCTTCCCCTCAAACTTGGTTGCCACAATCCGCGTGCGCTTCAATATCCGCGCATCTCACACGCGCCGGAGCCGATGCACAAGCGGTCGCTTTCAATAAAACAGGTCTTCGGTGAGGGAGCATTCGCGTCGCTTTCAGCGATGGGGAACTTCTCAAGTACTGGATGCAATGCTTGTGTTGCAAAAGGTCGCTTGCCCTTTGATGAATTCAATTTTTCTTGGCTGTTAGCCCTTTCGCCAGCCGCGCAGTCACAATCGCCTGATTCACCTGTATTGTGCAAACTAAAAGGTCCAAACATTATTACCACTACAGGATTTGAAAGATCGGTCGAAGCGCGCGCGCGGCTATTTACATTTTCAGAGTTCGAGCGATAGTCGAGTGATTGCGGCGCATCACTAGACGTCGTGATTGCCTGGAGGCATTCAAGCGCCGAAAGAAGCGCGCGTTGTGCAATCTCTTTCTCAGATTCTCTCATGCTAATCTTCGAATTCAATCGTATCTACGACTCCAACAATTGCAGAATCAATCGCGGCTCCGGGCCGCCCTGTCGCCGAAGTCGAAGCTGACCACCCTTCGCGAACCACAACAACCGTATCTCCCACGCCCGCGTCAACCGAATCGAGCGCGAGAAGCTCGTCGCCCGCGAAAGTGCCGTTCGGATTAATTGGCCGCACGACCAGTATCCGCCCGCCTTCGTATCGTTCGTTCTTTTGAGTGGCGACGATGTTGCCGACTACCTGCGCCAGAATCATTTAGGTTTTCCTGCCGACTCGCGCGACCCGAATCTTGAATCGAGGTATACGGAATCAACTATGCCGACTATTGTGCAATCGGTCGGAACTTCAATAGGCTCGAACGGAAAAGCGGCTTCCTTGCCGCGACACCAGAAGACAATTTCGCCCGCGCCCGCGCCCACAGCATCAATCGCAACCATAGGCTTGCCTGAGTCTTTCAAGCCGCCGTCGAGAGGCTGAATGACTAAGAGCTTGCGCCCCTCAAGCGATTCGTTCTTTACAGTCGCAACAACCGTTCCGACTACGCGCGCCAGTTGCATATATCCTTTATGGGAACACAATCACAAGCGCTACTAGATTGCATCCATCTAAAACGCTTGTCAATAATTTAATGAGTGAAACCCCTCCTTCACTAATTCGGGAGCCAGCATCCAGCTTTCATTGCGCAGCCAGATTTTTCAACTCGTCGCGTTTGATGAGATATATGCGTTTGACAAGACGCGGGTCTTTGTCCGCTTCGATGTCAGCCGGAATCTGTGGCATTCTTCGCATAATTGATTCCACAACGTTCATCCCCTGCCCCTCGACTACGTGGCCGATGATTGAATACTGCCCATCGAGTTGCGGCGCTGACTTAATGCAGATAAAGAACTGGCTCGTCGCGCTGTTCGGATCCTTCTGACCATGCATCATTGAAACCGTCCCGCGCTCGTGCTTGTACTTTGTTGTAAACTCACCCACAACAGTCTTTTGATTAGGCTGCCCCTGTCCCCACGTGGACGGCGCGTTATTGATGGTGTTCGGGTCGCCGCCCTGTAGCGCGAGCGGAGTCTTTTTATCCACGTCGGTCGCTATGCGAAAGAACCTCGTTCCATCGTAGAAATTCTCGCGCACAAGCTCCTTGAAGTGCGCGACGTTTTTCGGCGCGGAGTCGGGATAAAACTCGATCACGATTGGCCCGTAAAGCGTCTCGATCACCGCGACCTCGTCTTTGTCGTCGGCGCGACTCCCGCATGAGATCAACGCGGGCGAAATTAACAAAACCATCAGCGCCAAAAACGCAGATTTAATCTTCAAACTTCTCACTTTCCCTCACCTTCAAGCGCGTCTTTCAAAACCTTATTCACGATCTGAGGGTTCGCGCGCCCACCGCTCAGCTTCATCACCTGCCCGACGAAATAGCCCATCAGCCCTGTTTTTCCCGCGCGGTACTGTTCCAGTTGCTTTGGGCTTGAAGAGATGACCTGTTCAGCCATCGCGCGAATTTGTGATTCGTCTGAAACCTGCGCGCCGCCCATCTCGCCGACCACCTCGTCAGCCGTCTTGCCTGTGCGGTACATTTCGACGAGCACGTCTTTGGCCATCTTGCCGCTTATTGTGCCCGCATCAATCAGCCTGATCATTTCAGCGAGCGCGCTTGCGCTAACAGGACACGCAGAGATGTCTGCGTCGGAATTTTTCAACTCGCGCACAAGCTCGTTCAATATCCAGTTCGCCGCAGCCTTTGCGTTGTGGCTTGCGCGGGCCGTCCCTTCAAAGTAATCGGCCATCGCGCGCGACTCTATTAACTGCGAAGCATCATCGAATGAAAGCCCGTAATCAGCGATAAATCTTGCGCGCCTCGCTTCGGGAAGCTCAGGCAACTCGCGGCTCACGGATTCGATTATCTTTTCGCTTACGATGAGCGGCGGCAGGTCAGGCTCAGGGAAATAGCGATAGTCGTGCGCTTCTTCCTTCGAGCGCATTGAATAAGTCTTGCCCTCGCGCTCGTTCCAGAGCCTCGTTTCCTGAACAATCTTTTCACCCGCTTCGATTGCTGCTATCTGACGATCAATCTCATATTCGAGCGCCTTCTGCAAAAAGCGAAACGAGTTCAGGTTTTTGAGTTCAACCTTTGTGCCAAACTTATCTTCGCCGCGCAATCGTACTGACACGTTAGCGTCGCAGCGCAGACTGCCCTCTTCCATGTTGCCGTCGCACACGCCTATGTATTGAAGCGTGCGGCGAAGGTGCTGCATGTAATCGTATGCTTCCCACGACGAACGAAAATCAGGCTCGGAGACAATCTCCGCAAGAGGCACGCCGCTGCGGTTCAGATCAACATAAGACTTCGTGGCAGATTCGCGCATGCCTTCGTGAAGCGATTTGCCCGCGTCTTCTTCGAGGTGAAGGCGTGTGATGCGGAACCGCTTCGTTCGCCATTCAACTGGATGGCCCGCAGCGTCTCGCTCCGAAGTCGGAATCTCGACCCAGCCGTGTTCCGAGAACGGGCGGTCATATTGAGAAATTTGATAACCCTTAGGCAGGTCAGGATAAAAATAGTTCTTGCGCGAAAAGATTGATTTTTGATTGATGCGCAGGTTCAGCGCGAGCGAGGCTTTTGCGGCCATCTCGACAACACGACGATTCAGCACAGGCAGTGCGCCAGGCAAGCCCAGGCACACAGGGCAGGTGTTTGCATTCGGCTCCGCGCCGAACTCGGTCGAGCAGCCGCAGAATATTTTTGAATCGGTCTTGAGCTGCGCGTGAATCTCAAGCCCGATGACCGGTTCGTATTTCTCTCTCATAAGTGTTTCCAACTGGTGAGTTGGAGCAAAAGTATAACATCGAAAAAACAAACCTGGATAGTGAGGCAAATCAATAGAGCGCCTTGAGCGACACGCCGCGAAAATAGTGGCGCAGTATCTCTTCGTGCGTGTAGCCACGGTCAGCCATAACAGCCGCGCCAATCTGGCAAAGCCCCACGCCGTGGCCCCATCCTGCTCCGTTTAGCCTGAACCGCGTTGCATATGGGCTGCCATCTGCGTGAACGACAAAAGCCGAGCTGTAAAGATGCGAGCGCGACAGGGCGCGTCGTATCTCAAGCTCTTTGCCGATATGGAGGCTCCTTTTTTCGCCAGTGATCTTTAATCTGATTATTCGCCCGGACTCGCCGCGCTCCAAAGGCTCAAGCGCGAGGATGCGGCCAAAATCCAGACTGAGCTTATTGAGCAGGATTTCTCTCAATTCGTCCTGCGTATACTCAATCGTCCAGCGAAAGAAATCCTGCGTCTCCTGATCGAAGTCCGGCAGTATCCGCGCCAGAAGCGCGGGCGACGCCGCGTTGCAGAATGCCGCAGGCGAAGACTCAATCCACGCCCTCGCGTTCTCTTCATCGGTCAGAGGCAGTTGAACCTTGTGCAATTCGCCCTCGCCATCATAGACAGCAGCGAGATATGGCACATCTTTGTCTTCCCATGCGGCGCGATAAACTTCGGTCATCCCGCCGCAGCTCTTTGAATATCGCGCGTCGCAAATCTCCCGGCCGTAGACGATCACTTTCCCGCGCGTCGCCTGAACGGCGTTGAAAGCTTCATCAGAAAACGCCTTCGATATTCCCTGATACCGCTGGCAATGATCGTCCGCGCACACGTCGAATTCCAAATGGCTCTCGCGGTTGTACCAGCGAAGTATTTCATATGACGACTCATAGCTCGAAGCAGATGAATCGGGAAGCATTGAATTATCACCCCTCGCAGCGCACAACTGAGCAAGCAGCCAGCTACGAGAGACAATCGCATGAGCGCGCAGCAATTCAGCAGGGCACGACGCGCTCATCTCGGATGAGATGACGCTGACGAGATAAGATTCAAGCGGAAGCTCATTGATTACAGTGATGCCTTGGTGAGTGGCGATGAGTTTAATCGCGCCCTGAAACCGTTGCGACTCAGTCCGCTGCCAGTGGAAATCAATCCCAATCGTAACGCTGTGAACAACGATAGAGCACAAATCGAAATCTTCGGGCGCAAGCGCAATCGAGCCTGATTTAATGCGCGTCCCGCCAGTGAGCATCACCGCGCCGCCTTCGATTGAAGCGACGTAGTCTCCCTCGTCAATCGCTTCGCTGCTCGTTGCGATGTAGCGACCTTTGAGAGTCAATCGCACTTCACTCGCGGCAGAAACCAATCCGACTTTTATTAAAGGCTCCTCATTGAACCCAATCACAAAACTCCCTCCCCTGCCTGCTCGCAAACCCGCTCAACGATTTCGTTTACTGAATCTTCGCTGAGGCTAACCTCCGCAAATATTCTTTCGATGTCTGCGCTATCAATCTTCAAGAAGTGCTCGCGCTGAGGAGTGATTATCACGCCAGCCATATCAATCGCGCCGGGGCTTACGATCAACTGTTTGTTGCCCTCGGCATAAAAACACAACGGCCTGTGTTTACTGCGAGGAAAAAGGTAAACGTTCCACACACCATTAGCGTGAGTGCAGATGATATTGATCATCGCTTCGGCTTTGCCGCTCGCGCGGGCAAGCTCGTCAAGCGCGCGATAAATCCAAGCCGCAAGCTCTTCGCCATTGCCTCCGCGAATCACTATCACGCTTCGCCCGCAACCTGAAAGCGTGAAGATCTCGAATATCTCGCGCGCAGTGTCGGCGCACGAGGTGCAGTCCTCGATCATAACAGGATCGTCAGCTCGCAATTCTTCTTCGATTGGCAACAACTCACGCGAGCACGCTTGAAAGTGCAAATGATCGGGAGCCGACGCGCCGCATTCAGGCCCGTTGTAGAGCGCGAAAAATTCGGGCGACAGATCTCGCGCGAGCATTAATAGCCGCTCGACGTTGCCGGAAATTCTCTGCCCGATGTGTTTGCGATGAACAATCGAAAGGTGCTTGTTCAAGACCGGATAGGGGTTGCAGAGAATTATTAAATCGTCGCCGTACTCGATGCCCTTTTCTTCGGGTGGGATATTTTCGGGGCAAAGAAAACAGCGCCGACCGTTGATTGACTCTTTATCAACCGCAGCGGCGGTGCTACGAATACGATTCGGGTTGTGCTGAACCACAACTTCCGTCTCACACACCCTTACCCGTTTCGTTTCAATGCGCGAGAATGATTCATAATTTTCTCTTAGCAGCGGCCACGTCTCGCGCTGCTCGGCAAGAAGCGCATTCACGCGGGAAACGAGTCCGCTCCCCGTTTGGTTCGTCCTATAGCGGCTCAATTGTTCGTCGCCGATGATTCGTTCATTCCATCTCACTCTGGTTCATCCTCTGTCTTGCAAGTATCTCAACCGTTCGCAGGTGATCTTTGTACGCATCATAGCGATTGGCTGTCGCAAGCGGCAGCGCCGCGTCGGAATTTCCTTCCCACCGCCGCGCAAAATATATCGAATCAAAGATGCGGCCAATCTCATAATCGCGGCTGATGCGCAGAGCCGCCGCGTAGTCTTCGCCATAGCTCACGTTTGGGAGTCCGACCTCTCTCAAAACGGGAACATAGAAAGCGCGCGGCGCGCCAAGCCCGTTGATTCTCAGCGCGTTGTTGCGCCCGTTCTCGCGAGTCCACTCGCGATGGTCAATCACGCCGGGCGGAATCTCCTGAAGCTCGAAGTTGACTATCGTGTAAGACCCAATGACCATCGCATAAGGTCCTTCTTCAAACTTCGCAAGGATGCGCTCAAGCGCGCGCTCGTCGCTGTACAAATCATCCGAATCTAGCTGCACAGCGTACTCGCCGCAGTGCCATGAATAGACCGCTTCATTCCAACAGCCGCCGATGCCCAGATCCGTGCGAGCAGGTTTCATATGAATTAGACGAGCATCCTGCCTTGAGAGGTCTGAAAGGATCTCGGTCGTTCTGTCGGTCGAATGATTGTCAACGACGATCACGTTGAAGTTGAACGGCGCTTTTTGCGATAGCGCGCTCGCGACGGCATCTTTAATCGTGCGCTCGCGGTTACGCACTGGAATAACGACGCTCGCTCGAACGGGAAAATTGCCGTGCGACTGAGGTAACGGCTTGAACTCAGGTTCAAGATACGCGCTGATTCGTTTTAAGTGAGCCGTTGCAACCTGTTCCATCTCGATCTGGTAATCGCGCTTGCGCGGGTCGACGTAATCGAACTGCTTTTCGCCCGACGCCCGGCGGTCGACAGGAACGCGAGTGTAGAGCGGCTCAGGCACGCGCAGCACGCGTGAGTCAATTGAAATCTTGAGCCGCAGGTCATAAAGCGCAGCCCATCGGAGTCGCCGATCAGTCGCGCCGCGTCTGGCAATAGCTCTATCAGCCGCCCGTTTTGATATAAGCAGGAGAGAGCCGAAATCGAAACTGTCACGGATGCTGCCCGGTTGATAATCAATCAGCGGATGATCGCTCAGTGCGACGGCGACTTCATCTCTGAAATCAGAATAGATGAAACCTGAGCGCGAATCCTCTGCCACGCTTATCAATCGTTCAATCAATCTCGGTCCCGGCTCGACGCGCTCGGTTCCCAAAACCAACAGCAAGTAATCGGTTGCGGTTTCATCAAGCAAGCGCGATAGCCCCTCGCCGCTCAAGTAATCGCCTTGGATCACACGAATTTTATCGCTCGTTTCCATTGCAGCCGGAAGTGGCTCGCTCTCCGCGCCGGCAAACAAGAAAATGCGCGTCACAGACTGGTTCGCGGCGAGCCAGTCAACCAGCGACGGCGCTTCGTCATACAATAAAGCTGCGGTTAGTGTGGGCATAGTGGTCTCAAAATGATAAAGCCTGCCATTCGATTGTTCTTCAAAAATTCCGTCAGCGGCTGCTCTATGACGCAGCCCGCCGCGCGCGTCGCGTGGCGCATCACAACCTGATCGTCTTTTACGAAAAGAAATCCTGTGTGAAATACGTCGAGCCGCTTGCGCGTCGAGACGAACAGAACGAGATCGCCCGACTCAATGCGGCTGCGAATCTTTGGATAAACCGACTTCGGAAAATAACGAAACTTGAAAGTCACGGGTCGCAAGCCTTCAACCACATCTGCAACGCGAGACTTCTCTTTAGTCTCAGGGCCGCGAGTGATGTTGGCTATCAAGCCCCCTCGCTCGTTGCTCATTGCCCAGCCGAGCATGTAATGATTGCGCTTGCGCCAATCAATTTCGCCGTCTTCATAGCGCATCTCACGCAAATTTCTTCGGAACTCTTCAACCGAATTTGACAGAGAGATCGCAAGAACCGTTTCGATGTAGGTCACGCAATCGAATCCTTCGAGCGTAGCGGTAAAGACTTCGTCGGTATCAGGGCCGCCGATGAGCGTGTTTGCAAGATAAGGGCGGCCAACGAAGCGCGCTGATACGTGGTCAATCCGCTGAAGATAGCTCGCCTCGCCGCTCAACTCTCTAATCAACGAGCTTAATTCATTGACATCAATCCCTGTCGGGATACAACTCTCGCTCAAACACTCTCTCCCCTGCCTGAACAAAGCTGATGATTGCAAGCCAACATTCTCGCAAGCCACAGCCAGCGGGCGCAAGGCTTTCGGTTTGCGCCGGTATGCCAGCTTGTCTGCCTTGCAATCTCTCCGTTATCATCTTTGGTTCTTAAACTCGAATTGAAGGAGACGACATGGAACGGACTTTAGTTTTAATCAAGCCTGACGCAATTCAACGAGGGATGGCCGGGCGCATCCTTTCGCGCTTTGAAGAGAAGGGGTTGAAAATCGTCGGCATGAAATTATTGAACCTTTCGGATGAGCTTCTGAACGAACATTATGCCCATCTGGCGGACAAGCCATTCTTTCCCGGAACCAAGCGATTCATGACGCAAACGCCTGTGATTGCGATCTGCCTTGAAGGGCTTGATTCGGTTGAGACGGTTCGCAGGCTATGCGGCATAACGAAAGCGCGCGAGGCCGCGCCCGGCACAATTCGCGGCGACTGGGCCATGAGCGTGCAGGCCAATCTGGTTCACGCTTCGGATTCGCTCGAAACGGCGGAGAAAGAAGTAAAGCGATTCTTCAAGGATTCAGAACTGTTTGAATACGAGTCAACGCTTACGCGATCAATATACTCGGAAGACGAGCTTGGGTAATCAGGTGATTATAGAGCGAAAGGTCGCGGCCTGCGCTCTTATTGGTTCGCGCGCTTTAATCAAATGAGTCACAGAACCACACGGAAAAGCGGCAAATGAGACTCTCTATCATAAAAGCTTCCGTGTGGTTCTGTGGCGAAAGAATTTCATTCCTCCGCGCAAGCATCCGCTGGTCACGCTATTGACTGTTGCATCCTTCCGCCGTAACATAAGGCTGCCCACGAAGCTAAGTTCACAACTGATCATCAGAAGGCGAAGGTTCTAGGAAGTGCTGTATGAAGCGAGCATTCAGACTCGCCAGTAGCTGAGCAACCACGTGCCCGCAAAGATGGCAAGGCTTGGTTGTGTGTTCCTTTCTGTTTTTCCAGGCCAGCCTCGAGATCGCAAGTCACACTTGATGAGCATTCGCTTATCTCGAATAAGAAAAGGAGGCGGAAATGTTCGGAAGCAGGATCTATCGCAAGCTTCAACCGCAACTTGTAATTGCGACCATGATCGCTCTCCTCTGCTGCACGGTTGCCGTCGCTCAGGAAAGCTCCGTGCTTTCGGGAACGGTGACCGACCCTCAGGGGAAAACTATATCAGGCGCAACAGTAACGATAACGAATACGGCGACGAGCGTCAGCCGCAGCGCAAAGACGGGCGACGACGGCGCTTATGTCTTCAATCAGGTTCAGCCGGGCACTTACACCGTGCGCGTCGAGGCAACCGGATTCAAAACCGCCGTGCGCGAAGACGTGAAGCTGATCGTCAAAACCCCCACGACGCTCAATATTGAGATGGAGGTCGGCGCGGTCAGCGAAACCGTTTCAGTATCGGGCGGCGAGGTCCGGCTCAACACCCAGGACGCGACAATCGGCAACGCCATCACGGCGAGCCAGATTTCGCGTCTTCCGCTCGAAGGCCAGAACATCGTCAGCCTGCTCGCGCTCCAGCCGGGCGTCACCTTCATCGGCAACACGAACGCCGAAGGCAACACTACCGATTACCGCAACGGCTCGGTCAACGGCTCCAAATCCGACCAATCAAACGTCACGCTCGACGGCGTTGACGTGAACGATCAGCAGAACGGTTTTGCGTTCAACAGCGTGCTCAGAGTCACGGCTGAATCACTTCAGGAGTTCCGCGTCGTCACATCGAATCCAAACGCCGAGCAGGGCCGCTCGTCCGGCGCGCAGGTCAGCCTCGTGACCAAGACCGGCACAAACAACTGGCACGGCTCGGCCTACGAGTTTCATCGCAACACGATAACGTCTGCCAACGACTGGTTCAACAACGCTCAGGGGCGATTCACAGCAAACGACTTCGCAGTGCAGCGCGGCGTTGCGCGAGTCGGCGACCCGCGCGCTCCGCGACCGAAGCTCATCCGTAATGTTTTCGGCGCGTCGCTCGGCGGTCCAATCAAGAAGGACAGGTTCTTCTTCTTCATGAACTATGAAGGGCGGCGCGATTCGCGCGAAGAGTCTGTCGTCAGAGTCGTACCGGGCGATGATCTGCGCAAAGGCATCTTTACCTATGTAAGATGCCTCGAAGGCTCACCGAGCGCCTGCACCAAAAACACTGTGGCCAAGCTCGACTTCAACGGCGTGAAGGCTCTCGATCCGCTGCACATCGGCCCGAACGCCGAAGTGCTTAAAGTCTTCAACCAGTACCCGCTCGCCAATGACAACACCGTGGGCGACGGACTCAACACCTTTGGTTTCAGGTTCAACTCGCCGATTCACCTAAGGTGGAACACATACATCGCGCGATTGGATTACAACCTGACAGAAAGCGGCAATCACACTCTGTTCGTGCGCGGCAATTTGCAGAACGACCGCGACAACTCTGTCGAGCAGTTTCCCGGAATCCCGACCTTTGTGAATTTCACGAACAACAAAGGCATCGCGGCGGGCTACAACGCAACGCTGCGCCAGAACCTCGTCAACGTCGCGCGCTTTGGCTACACGCGGCAGGGGACGGAATCTGCGGGGGCATCTCCGTTTTCGAACGCTCCGCTGGTCAGCTTCAGAACTTTCTCCGATCTGATACCTGCGACGCGAAGTGTTTCAAGGATCACACCTGTCTGGAACGCTGTTGATGATGTGTCGTGGGTGAAGGGGAGCCACTCGTTGCAGTTCGGCGGCAACCTCCGTTGGATTCGCAACAACCGCGTGAACTTCGCGCCTTCGTTCCACAGCGCGATTGTCAACAAGGCCTGGTTATTTTCAAACTCGCCGATTCGCCCGCGCGATCAGGACCTAGCATTCAGGAGCACCGAGCATGCGATGGCTGCATTGCTCGGTCTTGTCACGCAGGTCACCGCCCGTTACAACGTTGGTCGTGAAGGCGACAGGCTCTTTGAATTGCCGCAGGGCGCGCCGATTCAGCGACACTACGCAGCCAACGAATACGAGACTTACGTGCAAGACAGTTGGCGCGTGAAGCCGAATCTGACGCTCACCTACGGGCTTCGTTACTCGCTCTACTCGCCGCCGTGGGAGACGCGCGGGCTTCAAGTCTCGCCCGATTTCCCGCTCGGCAAGTGGTTCGACATACGAGGCGGATTGATGCAGAAAGGTGTTCCCAACGAAGAATCCGTCCCGGATATTTCCTTCGTGCTTTCAGGTCCGAAGAATGGAAGCAAAGGTTTCTACGATTGGGACAAGAACAATTTCGCTCCGCGCTTCGCGTTCGCCTATTCGCCTACGACCAACCTGCCTGTGTTGAAATGGATAACGGGCGAAGGCACGCAAGGCAGTAAGATGGTTATTCGCGGCGGCTACAGCATGGTCTATGACCGCATCGGAGGCGCGCTGGCAATCAATGCCGATTCAGGCGCGCTCTCTTTCGGCATTCAGACACAACTCGTAAATGCCGCGGGCATTCAGCGCGCGAACACATCGCCGCGATTTACGGGATTGAACAACATCCCGACTCAACTGCTGCCGTCGAATCCTTGCAGCAGCGGCGGCGCAGTAAAATTCCCCTGCACCTTCCCGACCGACCTCGACAACGGGTTCGCCATCACCGCAGGGATTGATGACAACCTCGTGACGCCCTATTCGCAGAGCATAAACTTCTCGATACAGCGCGAGCTGCCGGGCAACTTCACCTTCGAAGCCGCGTATGTTGGAAGATTGGGCCGCCACATTCTTGTCAATTACGACATGGCTATGCCGCTGAACCTCGTCGACCCGGCTTCCGGAATGGATTACTTCACGGCGGCGCAGACGCTCGCAAGGCTCGATTTTGCGGGAACGCCAGTCGAAAAGGTCGGAAAAATTCCGTTCTGGGAGCACATATTCCCTGACCTCGCGGGCGGCGGGCTGACCGCAACGCAGGTCGCATATCTCTTTTATTCGAGATCGGAGGGCTTCGGTCCCGACTATACGACGGCGCTGTTCGTCCTCGATGTTGCGTGCGACCCCTGCTCAAAGTTCGGGCCGTATGCGTTGTTCGACGATCAGTTCTCGAATCTCAACGCGTTCCGCTCGCAGGGGAACACCAATTATCATTCGCTCCAGTTGATATTGGGCCGCCGCTTCTCAAACGGGCTTGAGTTCAACGCGAACTACACCTTCAGCAAGAGCCACGACATTGGCTCGGCGGTCGAACGCAATGGCTTGTTCGCCGCGCCTGTGCTGAATTCGTGGTCGCCGCGAGCGCGTTACTCGGTGTCGGATTTCGACATGACGCACCAGTTCAACGCGGGCGGCTTCTACGAAATCCCTGTCGGGCGGGGCCGCCGCTTCCTGAGCAATTCCAATGGCTGGATTAATGGGCTGCTCGGCGGGTGGAGCTTTGCTTCGATCTTCCGTCTCACTTCGGGTCTTCCCACGTCAATCGGGAACGGATTCAACTTCCCGACGAACTGGGAGTTCACCGGATTCGCCACGCAGAACAAGCCGATCACAGGCACAGGCGTGTTCAAGAACGTCAAGGTCAACGCGAACGATAAGACGGGCGGGCCGAATATCTTCAGCAATCCCGACGAAGCGTTCAAAGCGTTCCAGAACACGCTGCCGGGCGGCGTCGGCACTCGCAACCTGATTCGCGGCGACGGATTGTTCAACATTGACGCGAGCCTCGCGAAGTCCTGGCGCATCAAGGAAGGTCACGCGCTGAACTTCCGCTGGGAAGTCTTCAATGTGACGAACACTCCGAGCTTCGATCCGTTCTCGCTAATCGGAGCCGACCTCGATTCGCGCAACACGTTCGGCAAGTACAGCGCGACGCTGAACTCGGCGCGCGTCATGCAGTTCGGTCTGAAGTATACCTTCTGATTGGACGCGAATGAAGCACAGTCAAGGGACGTTTTTCGGAGCGTCCCTTTTTTATTGCTCAACTTTGAAACGAGCGGTTGAAGAAGCGCGTTGGCCGCTTGTGCCAGCGGTGACCCGCAGAGAGTAATCGCCCGGCGCGAAGTTCGCTAGCGGGAAGGCCGTAAGGTAAGCGATGCGCCCCGAAGCGTCCGCATCAGGAAGCGTCCCTGCGGCTTGGGATATGACTCTATCGCCCTGAAGAAACTCGACAAGCACATCAACTTTCGCTTTAGAATCTTTCGGCGCATAGACGTTGAAATGAACAAGCAGGTTCTTGTCTCTCGCCTTGCTGAAAGACTCCTCAACGTTAGGCACGAAGTAAGCCCGCCCTTCGAGATAGAGCGGATGCGCGGTCTGCTTCTTTTGATCTTCGGACAATGGGTTTACTCCGCGACTCAACACGACGCTCGACATTCTGAGACTTTCGGTGCTGCCGCTCGTGATTTCAAAAGGCGTGCGGATGGCTGCTGCTTTGCCCGTGACGGAATCGCGCGCGACCGCTTCGAGCGTGTAACGGCCCGGCGCGAGCGCAATCAAGCGATTGTAAATCTGCGGCCTGCTCTTGATTTCCTCAATTTGCACAAGCGGGCCGCGCAGCGCGAACTCCTGCCCCAGCTTTCGGACTATCTCGCCCGCGCCGTTTTTGATTAACACAAGCAAAGCGAATCGCGACGAGAATGTTTTTGCCTTTTCGTCAGTTTCAAACTTCAAGGCAGAGACGGGAAACTGAACGTAAAGCGCGACCTGCCGGGCCGTGTCGTTGCCATTGAAATAGAGCGCCTGCGCGAAGATGGGGAAGCCTGTAGCCATCGAGACATCGTTTGCGATGTTGAGCAGCGTGGCTTCCTGCGCAAGCAGCGGAAGTCCATCGAGCGTGCGCAATGCATTATATCCGCGCCGTGCGCGCACGCGATAATCGCCTTGCTTCACAAGCTTTACTGTGATGCGGCGAAACTCGCCTCTGTAATTCTGGTTGGCGGGCACGTAAGTCAAAACGTAGTGATTGCTCAACTCTTCGAGGATTCGCTTCATGCCGTCGCTGAGGTCATTCGTGTTTTTAATCGTGAAGCCGCCTGTCTCTTCCGTCAGCTCGTCGAGCGTTGTCACGACGTTTGTTCGCGCGATCTCTTCCATTCGTCCGAGCGAAGAGACGCCGCCCGTCACAAGCTCCGGGTTCGGATTGCGCATGCGATTCTGAGTCGCGGCCTCGCGCTCTCGCTGTATGTCTTCGTTTGGGTTTACGACCCGCAGGCCCGCGATGTCGAATGCGTAGAGCGTAACGCCCGAAGTGTTCGCCGCGCTGATGATTGAAAGATACTGTTGCTGAACGGCTGGCGTGACAGCGAAGCCTTCCGAGAAAAGCAGAAGCGACTTGCGCCCGGCTCGAACATTTTTCTGGCCGTTGATGATGGCAAGAAGAGCCGAAACGTTTCGCCATCCTTGAAATTCTCGCTCGTACCGCTCGAAAGTTCTAAGCACCTTTAGCCCCGTCAGGCTGATCGTCGTCAGCATGATCTTTATAGGATCAAGCGCGCCTGATTCGCCTCTCTGGCCGAGATTCGGCTGGGTCGGCTCGTTCGGTTCGTTGTCGGGGATGGAATCCGCAAGCGCGAGCTTTGAAGCATCCGAAAGCGGCTCAACCAGGCTTTCGAGTTTTGCTTTGACTTCGTTTGCGATAGCGTTGTACTTCTTCGACTCGCGCGAAGTGAATGCGTCGACCGCGCGCTTCAAAGTTTCTTTGTCGTTCGTGTAGGGAGCGAGCGCGAGCAGTCCGAGATCAATTCCGAAGACGGCGACGTAATCGTTCGGTCCTATGCCAGATTCGATGTAATCGAGCGCGGCCTTTCGAGCGCGCAGCGCGCCGTCGCGCGTCGTCTGCCCGTCGAAGACAATCGAAACAAGATTGGGCGCTGCGGTCGCAGCCATCGAGCCGTTGGCCCCGGTTGATGTTGAATCTGACGACGCGGCTGATTCAAAACGAAATGATGTAATCTGCTGCTTCACGCCGTCTTCGTAAATCTCGAAGTCGTTGGCCGTGAGGTCGCTGACAAGGTGGTTTCTTTTATCCAGCACTACAGCGTCAACGATTACTTCGTCGGCGCGAACGCGTATGGGCTTTTCCTGATCTGCAATTTGTTTTGCACCAGCGTTTTGTGCCGATGCGAGCGCAGGGAAAACAGCGCCCAGTTGAATGAAAGAAAGTAGAATCGCAATTGATTTTCTTTTCAGAGCGATCATAACGTCAACTCCGGGAAATTTATGATCATTGGCCATTCTCGAATTTGACAGCCGCGTCGCGCATCGCGCCCATGCTGCAACAGCCGGTCTTTAATGTCAATTACAGGGAAGAAGATCAGTGCGCCAACTTCACATTGAAAAGATGCTGCAACGCAATTACACTTTGTCCCTTCTATCATGCGAGAAAAGGCCCTGTCATTGACAAAGTTCATCAAGCGGAATTTCGATTTCTTCTTGCTTGCTCTCATCATTTCAGGATTCGTTTTCGTCGCGTCCACGCGCCTTAGCACGGTTCCGGTTCCGGACACAGACGAAGCGATGACGCTGCAGATTCCATACGAGATGCTGACGCGCGGAAAGCTGGCGTTTCCGATGTTCAACTATCTCGGCGGCAACATCGAAAACAACTGGCACTCTTTCACACCCGTTTTCTTCATTCTATTGAGCGGCTTTCTGAAGTTCGCGGGATGGGGACTCGTCGAGGGGCGCGCTTTCAATCTCGCTACGGCAGCGTTAATGTTGGTTATAGTCTTCCTGATAGCGCGCAGGTATTTTGGACGCGCAGCAGCGTTGATAGCAGTCGTGTTGATTATTTCAGACCCGGCATTCCTCGCGCGGAGCCGCCTCATCCGAAACGACATTCTTCCCGCCAGCTTCGGGCTGCTTGCTTTTTACATCTACGAGAAGGCCGAAGAGCGAAAATCTTCATGGCTTCACTTTGCGGCTGGTCTCGCAGCGGGCGCAGGCGTGATGTGTCACACGAATCTTATCTACATGCTTGCTGTAATTTTCGTATCGATGCTTTTAAGGCGCGGGTGGAGGATAATCAAATCGCCTGCGCTTTACCAGTTTGCGGCGGGCGCTCTCCTCGTGATGTCATACGAGATCATTTCGGACATTCTCGATTATAGAAACTTCATTTTGCAGAACAGCAGGGACACGGTTCACTTCCGCATTCTCGAAGCAAAAGGCTGGCTCAACAACATTCTCGAAGAACCGTCGCGTTATGCCGATTGGTTCAACGCGCGCGGCTTGAAGATTGCCCCAAGCCCTGCGCTGCTTCACATCTTTCTGTTACTCACTGTAGTCGCCGTTATATACCTTGCCGCGCGCTGCGTGATTCAAATCAAGCGGGGCAACTTGAAAGATGATCCGCGCGCGCGCGTGTTCATTGCAACCCTCGTGATTATTTTATTCTTCACCGTAGTAACTCAGCGAAAAATTATTCAATACGTCATCCACCTTTCGCCCTGGTTTGCTCTTTCGGTTGCGATACTTCTGACAGATGCTTTCTTCTACATAAAAAGTTTGCGGGAGAAGGAATGGCGATGGGGAAAGCCCGCATACAAAGCAACAATAGCCACAGCCGTTTTAGCAATTGCGATTTATGGCTACGCGCTATTGAAGATCGAACGAAGTTATCTCGCGCAGGTGCGCAATCCTCAACTCGCAAGCTTCGACGAGATTGCGACTGCGCTCAGAAGCATCGTGCCCGAAGACGTCTGTCCCGCGTCCATCGGCAGCGGTTATCTGTGGCTGGCTTTTATCGAATACGATCAGTGCTATTTCTCGCACATTGAAGCGCGGCTCGATGAACCATTGAGGATTGACGGGAAAGATTATGCGCTCATGCTCAGGCCGAGGTTCATGAGCCGGTTGAGGAAGCTGACGGGCGGGCCGGAGAAGTATCATCTGCTTGGAGAGTTGAGCAATACTGTTTACGGATCATTCCTTATTTACTACACCGGCTCGGACTCGCGGTACCTTTCGCTTGAGCCAAAAAAGTTCTATTTCTTTGGCCCGTATCGGGGCTACATCAGCGATGAACAGATCAAGAATGCGCGCGAGGTCTGGTCGGCTGAATCTTCACAGTTGACCCGCGTGACATCGGGCGCTGTCTCTGCAAAGCTTCGCGATGACGCTGACGATACGGATGAAAACCGCAACGAGCCGAGTGAAGAGGTAATTAGGCTCGACTCAATAGATTTAAAGGCGAATGTGATTTATCACGTCAGTGTGGAAGATGCGGCAGTCGGCAGATGGGAGTTGCTCTTGCTCGATGATGAGACAGGAAGCGTCATTCAACGCATCGAGAGCAGCGAACAGAACAGCCGCCATCAACTCGATGACGTTTTCAAATCCCCATCGGGCGGGCGTGTAAGGCTGGCTGTTCGCATGGAAGCATCAAATCAAGTTGCCCCTCTTCCCTTCTCTCGGATCAAAATTAGTGAAATCTCTGTTGATTGATCTCATTGCGAAGGCGACTGAACCGTTATATTCCCATCATCGCTCTGTTTAGCGTTGAGAATGCATTCTGCGGAAACGAGCGTTAATCCATTCGCCTTGAGCGCAGCGCATTTTTCGACGAGCTTCTGAAGCGCCGGTACGACTCCTTCCTTTAATTTTGCCGCTGCCTCTTTCGCCGCCGGTTGAAAGAGCATAATCCACTTGTCGCCCGTTATGTATTCGGGAGTGAACGTGTCATCGTCAACTAGCAGAAAAGCGATGCCGTACTTTTGAATGAAGCTCTGCAACTCTGATAGATGGGGGCTGTACTGCGCATGGATAAGGTCAATGGCACGCTGTCGAATCTGGGAATAATAGCCTTTGTGAAATGGAATCGCAGTCTCTTTCCCGACAAGTATCGAGCGCCTTGCGAACACGGGCAGGTTGTCGGCCTCGTTCGACAGCGAAGCGACGAGCGCGTCTTTTGGCTGGCGCGAAAGGAACTCGTATAGCTCAGGGTGCTCGCCCTTCTTGTATCGCGTGTCAATCCAGGAACCTGTTACGGCTTGAGGCAAAACGAGGGCCGCGAATAATAAAGCCGCTGAAGCTGCGGCTATTAACGGACGAACGAGCGATGGAGAACCCTTGCGCGCCCAGCGAAGAAATGCGTCGAGCAGGATGATTATTGAAATCGCTGATGAAAGTGCAAGCAAAATGCGAAAGCTGTTTACCGTGAAACGACTCGGCAGATACAAATGAAAGAGCAGTAGATTCGCCGCGATGAAAGTTACTAACGAAGACAGCACGATCTGCGGCAGCAAAGTGATTTTGCCAGATATGCTTCTTATTAGCGGCAGTTGCTTGGGGAAAAGCATCAGGACAGGGAGCAGCAATCCGATGTACATCAAGAAAGGTGAAAAGACAGCCGACGAGAACATCCCCGTGTGGCTTCCCGTGAACCAGTATTCAATGAAACCCTGCCTGAAGACTACCATTCTTCCTTTCGGCAAAAACTCTGGCATTGACCGCGCTTCGCTTGCTGAAACGACAGGCCCGAAACGCGACGATTGAATTGCATAAGGAATCATCACAAGCGCGGCGACTGTAACTGCTGCGGCGAAGATGAGCCAGTCACGACGCTCGCGCGAGAATTTTGGCCGCCGCCTTTCGAGTTTTATTAGCCGCAATGCGAGGACTCCTATCGCGACAATCAGAATTGACGGAAAGAACAATCCCATCAGCGCGACAGTTATGACCGTTCCAATCACAGACTCGCGCAACAGGTAAAACATGAACGCGAGAAAAAGCGGGGAGATGAACGCTCGCGGCGTGGCCGACACAAGCCCGTTGCGCATCCACAAGCTTTCGTTCAGCAGCAGCGTGCTTACGAAAGCCGCGCTCGGAATCGCAAGCAAGCGCATCGAGACTGCAAAGCAGAAGATTGTCGTTATGAGTCCCAGCGCCATCGGCAGCAGCTTGCTGAAATAGAATGGGTCAATGCCCAATGTCGCTGCAATCTTGTACAGCGACGTGTAGCCTGCAGGCGCGACGGACCGAAAATAGTCTGCGATAAGGTCGTGAGTGAACAAATCTGCATCAGCAAAACTGGCTGTGTAGAAGATGTGCTGGCGCGCATCGTCCTGAAGAACGAATTGGCTGCTGAATGCCTGTTGAAGCGCGAGCGAAGCCAGATAAACCGAAAAGACAATAGCCAGCGCAAGCCACAACATTGTTCTTGCGTCGAACAGTTTAGTGACGGGCTTCACGAACAGCCATTCAAGTTGCTCTGCTAAAGCGCGGGGTGGCGCTTCGACATCATTCTGCCGATAAGTGACTTGCATGATTTAGCGACCGGCGCGGTTATTAAACGAAGGGCATATGATACAACACGACCTGCGCCATTGCCAGATCAGCATCAACCTTCATAAAGCGCCGATATGGAAATGCTTGCACACTACCCCGTCAGACGGGACTTCAGCCCTCGGCAACGTTGATTGAATCTCATTCAACAGTCACAGACTTGGCAAGGTTGCGCGGTTGATCCACATCACACCCGCGCCGCACGCCTATGTGGTAGGCGAGCAGTTGCAACGGCACTATCGCGAGTATAGGCGAAGTCAGGTCGCTCGATTGTGGAATCTCTATACAGTGGTCGGCTATCTCGCGCACCTGCTCATCGCCTTCCGTCACCACCGCAATCACAACGCCGTCGCGCGCTTTAACCTCGACCATGTTCGAAAGCGTCTTTTCATAGCGGAGCTTTGACGCAGCGTTGGCCTCATCGCGCGTGGCGACGACGACGACCGGCAGGTCCTCATCTATCAGCGCATTCGGGCCGTGCTTCATCTCGCCCGCAGGATAACCTTCGGCGTGGATATAGGAAATCTCTTTCAGCTTCAACGCGCCTTCGAGCGCTATCGGAAAATTAATCCCGCGACCGAGATATAAAAAATCCTGCGCACGGTGAAACTCGCGCGCCAGTTTGTCAAGCTGATCGTCGCAACCTAAGAGCGTCTCCATCTTCACCGGAAGCCCGTTCAACGCCCGGACGTGCGCGAGCGATTCTTCTTCGCTAATCATCCCGCGCACCTGCGCAAGATGAAGCGCAAGCAAATAGAGCACAGTCATCTGGCTCGTGAAGGCTTTCGTCGAAGCCACGCCGATCTCCGGCCCCGCGTGCGTGAGCACCGTTCCGTGCGATTCGCGCGTGAGCATCGAGCCTTGCACATTGCAGATTGAAAGAATCTTTGCGCCCTTCTCTTTCGACTCGCGCACGGCAGCAATTGTGTCTGCGGTTTCGCCCGATTGCGAAATGGCTATGACAAGAGTTTTTTCATCCAGGATAGGATCGCGGTAGCGGAACTCCGATGCGTAATCAACTTCAACTGGAATGCGCGCCAATTCTTCGAGCATGTACTTGCCTGCCATCGCTGCGTGCAGGCTCGTGCCGCAGGCGAGGGCTTTGATCGAAGTGAACTGGCGAAACTCTGTTTCGCTTATCTCCATCTCGTCTAGATAGACGCGCCCTGTTGTTTGAGAGACTCGGCCAATGATTGTGTCGCGCACTGCTCGCGGCTGCTCGTAAATCTCTTTGAGCATGTAATGCTTGAATCCGCCTTTTTCGGCCATGATGGGGTCCCACGTTATGCGCTGCACGTCGGGCGACACGCTGTTGCCTTCAAAGTCTGTTACGGTCACGCCGTCGCGCGTCAGCACGGCCATCTCGCCGTCGCCTAAGAAGAACACATCGCGCGTGTGATAGAGCACGGGCGGTATGTCCGACGCGACGAAGTATTCGTTCTGTCCAAGCCCTATGACTATGGGAGGCCCTTGTCGGACGGCGACAATTTTTTCAGGCTCATCCGACGACATAATGGCCAGAGCATAAATGCCGCGCATATCAGAAACGGCGCGGCGCACGGCTGATTCAAGATTCGGCTCGCCAGCGTCTAGATATTTTTCTATCAGGTGTGCGATGACTTCGGTGTCGGTCTCGGTTACGAACGTGTGGTCTTCGTCCTGTAGCTTATGCTTGAGCGGCAGGAAGTTTTCGATGATGCCGTTGTGGACGACGACAACGCGGCCCGTGCAGTCGCGATGAGGATGAGCGTTCTCTTCCGTAGGCCGCCCGTGCGTGGCCCATCGCGTGTGGCCCACGCCATAAGTTCCATCGAGCGGCTTGAGGCGAATCGCTTCTTCGAGGTTGCGCAGCTTTCCTTCTGCGCGACGAATGGCAAGCTGCCCCTCTTCATCAACGACTGCTATGCCTGCCGAGTCGTATCCGCGATATTCCAGTTTCTTCAGCCCGTCGAGAATAACTCCCACGACTTGCTTGTCACCGACGTATCCGACTATTCCACACATCTATGTTTCTCCTTTACAGCTTGCTCTATTGTATCATTGCCGCTAATCTGCTCACCTCACTTTTTTCTTCACAACCGCAGGCACGCCAACAGCGAGCGAATCTTCAGGCACATCCTTCGTCACGACAGTTCCCGCGCCTGTCACCGCCCCGCGTCCCACGCGAACAGGCGCGACGAGCATTGTGTCCGACCCGATCTTCACGTCGTCTTCGATGTGCGTCTCGTGCTTTTGCACGCCGTCATAATTGCAGGTGATAGTGCCCGCGCCGATGTTGACGTTGTCGCCAAGCGTCGCGTCACCCAAGTATGCCAGATGCTGCGCCTTTGTGCCGCGCCCGATTTTAGATTTCTTCACTTCAACAAAATTGCCAATGACCGATTTTTCAGAGAGTTCCGCGTTCATCCTGAGCCGCGCGAACGGGCCGACTGTGACGCTATCGTGAATTCGCGTGTCTTCGATGACGCACGAGTTGCGAATCGTCACGTCATCGCCAATCTCAACATTGCGCAAACGAGTCCACGAATAGATTGCGCAATTCGATCCGATACGGCTCGCGCCTTCGATAATCACCTGCGGATGAATGACTGTGTCCTGTCCGATCTCAACATCCTGATGAATGTAGGTAGTCGCCGGATCAATTATCGTCACGCCCGCGAGCATCAGTTCCCGCAGCTTCTTTTCTCGCAGCTTTCGCTCAAGCTCTGCAAGCTCGACGCGCGTATTTACGCCGAGCACCTCTTCGGCATCCGAGTGACGGAGCAATCCAACTTGCTTCCCCTGCTCTGCTAATACCTTTGGCACATCCGTCAGGTAATATTCGCCCTGCGCGTTGTCTGTGGTCAGATGATCGAGGGCGGAAAGCAACGCAGGTATGTCGAAACAGTAAATGCTCACGCCGACTTCGCGAATGGCTCGCTCGTCGGGTGTTGCGTCTTTCTCTTCGACCATGCGAACGAAGCGGCCTTCGCCGTCTCGGATGATGCGGCCATAGCCAGTTGGGTCTTCCATCTCAACGGTCAGAACGGTCGCGTCGTTACTCTCGCTTGCGTGAGCCTCGCTCAAACGGCGAAGCGTTTCGCCTTTAATCATCGGCCCATCGCCCGCGATGATGATTAGCGACCCGAAGCGCGATTCAAGCTCATCGCGCGCGGTCATAACTGCGTGGCCAGTCCCGCGCTGCTCGGCTTGAAGCGCAAAGCGGAGCTCAGGCCGCGCAGCGCCGCGCTCAGCGAGGCGGGCGGCGGCATCTCTGACAGCTCGCTCGACTTCTTCGGCCTGATGGCCCACTACCGTGAAAATGGCTCCGGGAGCCAGTTCCAGGGCTGCGCGCACTACATGAGCGATGAGCGGAAGGCCCATGATTTCGTGGAGCACTTTCGCGCGCTTAGATTTCATGCGGGTGCCAAGCCCCGCCGCGAGGATCATCACGTCAGTCATAATCTTATCTCCTGATTCTCGATTTTAGATGATTTGGCGTGTGTTGCGCTACGCGAGGGCAGGTTTGTATTACCGTTTAGCTCATAGGAAACTGGTTTCAAGAAGGAAGAACCCGGATTTTCTCCGGGCGCGACCTTCAGCCAGTTGTGCTTGCAAAATTACTCGAGCGGATTAAGTTGAGTTTGTTGATAACTGTGACTTGTTCTCAAGCTCGTAAATCTCAAGGAGCAAGCGCGCGAGCTTGTTCGGATCATGGCGCACGACTCCGTTTTCATTCAGCACGTCGCGGCAGATTATTCTGAACTGGGAAACCGAAGCAGAGCTAATGTTGACAATCTCCTGCACACCATCAGACATTGAGCTTTCAAGGATTGAATCGAAGTGGACTTGCGCAGCGCCATCGGCTAAGTATTTCTCGCGCAGCTCTTCGCGGATGGGCGACGAGTTCACAATGACGTAATCGAGTTGCAATCCGGGGCTGTACTCGAACAGCGTCCGCAAGTGGTCCTCGACGCTGAAGCCTTCGGTTTCGCCCGGCTGCGTCATTATGTTGCAGATGTAAACTTTCAGAGCACGCGAACGGCGCATCGCGTCAACCATTCCGTCAACGAGCAGATTGGGAATCAGCGAAGTGTAGAGCGAGCCGGGTCCTATCGTAATTACGTCTGCGTGATGAATCGCATCGAGCGTTTCGGGCAGCGGGCGGCAGCAATCTTTCGACAGCCGTAATCGCTTTATATGAGCGCGTGATTCGACTATGTTGGTTTCGCCTTCGATTGTGCGCCCGTCTTCAAGCTCGGCGATAAGTGTAACGTCTTCGGTTGTTGATGGAAAGATGCGTCCCTTTATCGCTAAAACATCGCTGCTCTCTTTTATCGCTTCGAGAAAATCGCCAGTCACGCCCGTAAGCGCAGTTAAAAAGAGATTGCCGAAGCTGTGGCCCGACAGGTCGCCTTCGGATTCAAAGCGGTATTGAAAGAGCCTCGTCATCAAATGCTCGTCTTCGGCGAGCGCGACCATGCAGTTGCGAATATCGCCAGGCGGAAGGATTTGAAATTCTTCGCGCAGGCGGCCTGAGCTTCCGCCGTCATCTGTGACCGTGACTACGGCAGTCAGATTATCAATCCACAGTTGAGATTCGCTCGATGAAATTGATTCTTTTCCGACGTAACCCTTCAATCCTGAGAGCAGAGTCGAAAGCCCCGTGCCCCCACCCATTGAGACTATCCTGAGTCCCGCCTGTTTTTCCATTGTCATGAGAAATCCCGTTGTAATCCCTTCGGCTCACTCTTCGATAAAGTCGAAGCCGAAACCCGTCAGTTGTTGAAACTCTTCATTGTCGTGCAGGTTGGTAAAATCAGGATCGCTGCGGGCGTGCGAGCGATGAACCGCTCTGATGGCAATCGCGCGGCGCAAAGCATCGAGAGACTTTTGAGGGTCATTGAGGCGCGCGTAGGCTGCCGCGAGAGAGTACCAGATGTGATCGGCGCGAGGGTCAGCCTTGAGCGCTTTTTCAAACAGCGCTCTTGCATCCTCAAAATTCCCGCGATTGTGCTCAAAGACTCCCTGGTTATAAAGCGCGTCGGGGTTGCGGGGTATAGAAGGGGCTCGGGCGAGGCGTTGCTCGATTATTGCCAGGTAGGTTCGCACTCCAGCGAGAATCTCGGCCTGATCTTCAAACTTCTTAAGAATCTCGTCGAAGCTTCTTTTTGCGCCTTGATAGTCATGGCGATTAAACAGTCTGAGCGCATGTTCAAATGCGCGTACGGCAGCAAGCGTGCCCGGCGAGGGCTGTCTCTTAGGCGGCGGGGGCGGCTTTGCAACGAGCCGCTTTTTCGCAGCGATTTTCGATGAAGCTTTTCGGCTGGCGGCGACCTTCGGCACCGGTTTGCGCCCGGTCTTTGCAGCCTTAGCCTTCACAGGCTTTTTCGAAACAGCTTTTTTAGAGACTGCTTTCCTGCTTGCCGCTTGCTTCTGTTTGGGAGGCGCAACTTTTCTGGACTTTGGAGATGTTGTAATCTTTCCCGGTCTTTTAGGTTTCTTCAATGCTGACTTCTTGGCTTTGGTGGCGCGGATCTTTGCAGATCGAGGAGAGCGGCTCTTGTTTGCTTTAGTGCTGAGGCTGCTCATCTTTTCCTCAAAGGCTGAGAATGAACCAGCGTCACATAAATCCTGCGCATCCGCTAGGTTATGAGGTTTTTATATCAGCAATTTAGCGGCAAGTCAAGAAAATAGCTTCGTAGCAGGATTCACAAAAATAGGCCTGTTGCTCAAATGAAGTGCCTCAAATTCAACGGCTCTTCTGCCGTTAAGTTTCACAGAATAAAATACTTATAGCTTTGAAACAAGCTTTGCCTGAGCCATAACAACCATTAATGATTTAAGTCAACTTATTGCAGCATTTAGGGTAAGCCTTCCTGTCTGTTGTTGATGCGAGAGTATCCGTAAGTTTATAATATGTCACAGGTTAGGCGCGCTCCCTTGATTTTGGGTGGCTGATAGGTTTATCGGATGGAAAAGTTTGAATCAGAAAATGCTTTAGAAGCAGAATCCGAACCGGGTTGCAGACTTCCGCTCGCGGGCCGGACCATTATTGTCACCAGGTCGCGCGAGCAGGCGGGCAAGATTATCGAGATGCTGGAAGGACTTGGCGCAAAAGTGGTTTCCTGCCCGACGATTGAAACTGTCGCACCCGATAGCTGGGATGCGCTCGACGCCGCTATCAAACAACTTGAATCCTATGATTGGCTCGTATTCACAAGCGCAAACGGCGCACGTTTCTTCTTTCACAGGTTGAAAGAGGCAGGAGGAAAGAACGAAGAAGCCATAACTAAACTTACCGTTTGCGCAATCGGTCCGGCCACAGCAAGAGCCATCGAAGAGGCAGGCACGCACGTTGACCTCATTGCTAAAGAGTCGGTAGCCGAAGGCGCGCTTCGAGCAATCATCGAAAGAGTTGGCGGCGAAGAAAAGATTCGCGGCCTGCGGTTTTTGATTCCTCGCGCTCGCATTGCAAGAAACGTTCTGCCCGATGAGCTTGGCAAGCTCGGCGCGCATGTTGACGCAGTCGAAGCCTACGAAACCATAAAACCAGATGTGGATGTTGACGCAATGATCCGACTCTTCGAAGAGGACCGAGTTGATGCGATAACTTTCACCAGTCCATCAACTGTGTCGAACTTCGCCGCAATGATTGGCGCGGATAATATTCCCAATCTGTTGGAGAACACGCTTGTTGCCTGTATCGGCCCTGTCACTACAAAGGCAGCGCAAGAGCATAAACTCAAGATGATAATTCAGCCAGAAATTTATAATGCCGCGGCTCTCGTTGAAGCCATTGTCAAATCGCTTGCAAACCAGTGACTGAGTGCAAATCTTAATTGCATTCCTGACTGGCCCGAAATACATTGATGCTGCAATAATTGATTCATCGGCCATTCTTGAGGCTAGAGCGATTGATGAGGCGCTTATGAATATAATCGCGAGAGCCGCTGCAATTAGTTCGATGGTAATTCTTCTCGTAAACGGGCTTTCCGTTTCTGCATTTCAAGACCAGAAAAAAAAGTCAGACGAGCAGGACACGGTTCGCCTCAACGCAACGCTGGTGCAGGTTCCAGCAATAATCACGGACCAGTCAGGCAAGTTCGTCGCGGATTTAGCCAAAACCGATTTCGCAATCTTTGAAGATGGCAAGCGGCAGGAGATTTCTCATTTCACAGCCGTCAAGCAACCATTCAATGCCGTGCTGGTTCTCGATACTTCCAATAGCGCTCAAGACCGATTGCGCGCTATTCAAAACACAGCTGCCACGTTTACAAAACAACTCGCGCCGGGAGACCGCATGATGGTTATAAGCTTCGACAATGAAGTGCGCCAGCTCACGGACTTCACAGGCGATGCGAAAGAATTGGAATCAGCGATTCGCGGAACAGAATCGGGCTTCGGCAAGCTGCTCTACGAAGCGGTCACACGCGCGCTCGAACAGTTACGAGACGTTGAAGGCCGACGCGCGGTGATACTTTTCAGCGACGGCGTTGATATGCGCAGCATTGAGGCTACGGCTGAAAGCACTACTCAACTCGCGGAAGAAGTAGGCGCGGTCATCTACCTCGTTCGGTTTGATACTCGCTGGTGGACCGAAGCCGAAGCGCGAAAGCATCAGTCAGAACAAAAGAGATCGAAGCTCCCATTCGACATTGATGGGCGAATCCCATTGCCGCCGGATTTTGGCGGTCCCGACCCGACTCCGACAGAAATACCCAAGCCGCGCTCGCCGCAAATCGAAATAGGTTCCGGCTCAACAACTGTTGGCAGCCCTCGAAGACAACCGCCAGTCACCGTCAACGACGGCAGCCAGACAATAACTTTTCCCTCGAACGAGCCGCCCGACCCAATCACAGAGAACCTCGATAAGCTCTATGGCGAAGCGTACACATTCATGCAGACTCTGACTTCGCGAACGGGCGGGCGAATCTTTGAAGCCGAGACGTTCGAGCGAACCAAATCGGCATTCGATGCAATCGCCGACGAACTTCGCAATCAATACGTGCTTGGCTACTACCCTGCCAACAATAAGCGCGATGGCAAGTTTCATAAGATCAAGTTGGAAGTCGCGCGCAAAGGCGTTCAGGTTCGAGCGCGAACAGGATACCGCGCTATGGGCAACAAGCAGTAAAGAGAAGCCAGACAAGAGCAAATTCTTTTGAATTTTCAATGCCAGCAGAGGAAATTCAGTTACCCTAGAACTATCCCTGCCTGCTTATTTCCGCACGTAGTACACTAATTCGTGTAGAATCTGTATCTTCGCCAAGAACCCTTGAAGATTTCGCTTTCAAGCCTTGGTTCTTTTTCCAGCACAATCAACGGTTTGCATGGCTAACAAGAGCGCGGGCGGCTAAAACTTGTAACGGCATATTGGTTGCTCAAAAGCGGACGGTTGTTGAAACAAATAATCGCAAAGTGGCAACGGTTTTTGAGAGGAGAATAATATGAAACGCGCTCTCCCTTTCCTCACACTCCTTCTCGTGGTCGCGTTCGCGCAATGTCCCGCTACTTCCCTCGCGCAAACACCCGAACTAATAAACGATCAAACAACCGGCGATGATGATGACGCGCCGGTGCCGCGAGTCGCACGGCTCAGCCTTATAGAAGGCGACGTTTCCTTCCTTCGCGCTGGCGTAACGGAATGGGCCGCCGCGGCTGAAAACCTGCCGCTCGTTGCTGGCGATCAACTCTACGTCGGGCCTAACTCGCGCGCTGAAATCCAACTCGCTCGCGGCAGCTATATCCGCCTCACGGAAAACACCGCGGTTGCGATAACGACTCTTTCGGATGACGCGGCGCAATTCGAACTGACCGAAGGAATAGCAATCATTAGGGTCGAGCGGCTCTCAGCCGTCTTCAAACGTTTTGAACTCGATACGCCTAACTCGGCGTTGCTGCTTCAGGACGACGGGCTTTACCGAATCAACGTTCGCAGCGATCAGGATTCGGAAGTCATAGTCCGTAACGGCGCGGCAGAAGTCTCGACTGAGGACGGCTCATTCAAAGTGCGCGAGGGCCATCGGTTGACTATTGATACGTCGGCGAATGGCCGACTCGAAATCGCAGTTGACACTTCAAACGACGATTGGGACCAATGGAGTTCGCAGCGCGATGTCACGATCAATCAAACCTACAATACTTCATCGCCTTATTACGTGAGTAGCTACGAAACGAACTACACGAGCTTCTATGGCGCTAGCGACCTGTCGAGTTACGGCGACTGGTTCAACGACTCGGATTATGGCTACTGCTGGCGACCGCGAGCGAGTTACGATTGGGTCCCCTATCGCGACGGGCAATGGATATGGATTCCGCGAGCAGGGTGGGCGTGGCAATCTTATGAGCCGTGGGGCTGGGCGCCTTATCATTACGGGCGATGGGTTTTCATTCCGAGATACGGATGGGCGTGGGCGCCGGGCATTGTGGTTGTTCGTCAATATCGAAGCCCGTTGTTTTATTCCAATCCATTTCACTACTATCGCTGGCGGCCCGCACTCGTTTACTTCTTCGATTGCTCAACGCCGCGCGGCAACTACGTCGGATGGTATCCGCTGGCGCCGCACGAACGATGGCGCAGGCCCGACCGCTACCGTCACGACGGCGACCACGCGCACCTGCGCTATCCCGCGCCGCGCGATGGCTCGCATCGCCCCGGCGATGGAAGGTACGGCATAGGGCTTCCGCGAGACCGTCGCGGCGTATCAGTTATGCCTGTCGAAGGGTTCACACGGCCCGACCGCTCGCGCATTAGACCCGTAGCGCCCGGCCAAGATGTTTCTGAATGGATTAACAGAAGCGCGCGACCGGGACTTCCAGTAATCAATCCAACGCCTGTTGCAGCGGCTCCAACGTTTCGAGACGGAAGAGAGCGAGGCGCGCGGCCAATCGCTCTCCCATCAGATGAAGTATTCAGGCGTCCTGTGGTTACTCGCAACCGCCCGCCCGATTCTGAAACTGGAACAAATGCGCCGCCGCGCGAGCGACGCTTGATTAATCCGCACGTCGGCACAATCTCTGATGGCACGACGCGAAGGGAGCGCAGAACCAATGAAGGCGAAGCGGGCAGGCCTAAAATCTCGGCGCCGGGCGAACAGCATGGCTCAGACGATAATCGCGACCGCCGTTCGAGAGAAAGAATCGGCGTGCCATCTATGCCATCTAATAGAAACGCCGGCGACAACTCTGAGCGGAGGCGCGAACGACGTGGCGGTGATGAAACCGTCACGATTCCGAGGCCTGTCGAAACCCCTCGCGAAAGCGATGCTGATAATTCACGAAGCTCGAGACGTCCGAACAGTCCCGGAACCGCACCTACTCCTGGAGACAGCAATCAAACACCTGCGAAACCGCGCGATGGCGAAGAGCGTCGCCGCGAGCGAAGACCTCCGTGGATTCAACCTACCCAGCCGCAGGACGATGCTCAACCGCGCAACGATGCTCGCCCACGCCCACGCGATGACGAATCATCAAGAACGCGTGATCGAAATGATTCTGCGCCGCGTGCTGAGCCAAGACATGAGCGACCTCAACCGCCTCCTGAGAATCGAGCCGAAACTAAACAAGAGCGGCATCAGGAGCGCGAAGAGCGCCGACAGGAACGGCGCGAAGAACGCAGAAAACCTTGAATTGAGTTTTCTGTTTTCGGTTCTCAGTGTCAGGCTGCTTTGTTCTGGCGGACACGGGCAACTGAAAGCTCAAAACTGAAAACTATTCCGGTGGTGTGGACTGGGCGGATGAAAAGCGAATATGAATTTAGATCACCCCATCTGCTTCATCCTCCTTCGCTATCATCTGCCTGGTCGACGCCATCAGACAGTTGTCAGTTGCCATCTTTTTGTTGAAATGGAGACGGATGACTTGAAACAGGCTCCTGGAGCCACCTTCAGGCCATCTCTTACTCTGTAGCTAATTACTGGCAACTCACAACTGCCAACTGATAACTGATTTCAGACCGACCTCGCCAATCACATAGTTAGGAGTTGTCTATGAGATTCACTAAGTATTCTCCGCTGGTTATTTCTCTGTTCATTGCAAGCCAGATACACACGTCAATCAATGCTCAGTCTCCTGAGCAAGAACGACCGCGAAACAAGAACGGAGTCAGCAAACAGAAGACGATTGACAATCAACAAAGTCGAGGCGCAAGCCCCTCGCAATCGTCAGCCGATTCAGTGAAGCAAGAAAAGGTAAGTGGCAACGAAGGCGGAGACCCGCAAGGTGAAGGCGAAAAGATAAAGCTGACAGTTGACCTTGTTGTGCTCGACGCGCAGGTAATGCAGCAAAAGACCGGGCGCGTTGTTGGCGATTTGAAGAAAGAGGATTTTATCCTACAGGAGGACGGCGTGAAGCAGCAGATTACGCACTTCAGCCAGGACGCCCTGCCGCTATCGGTTATTCTTCTTGTTGACCGCGGCGGCTGCCTCGATCCGTTTGGTGAACAGGTGCGACACGCAACGCTAGAAGCGCTGGCGCGGCTCAGGCCGCAGGACGAAGTTGCGTTGATGGCTTTTCACAATACGGTTGGTTTGATTTCAGGATTCAGCAGCGACAAGCGCAGGATCGCTAACGCGCTCAATCGAATGCCGCCGCACGACGAAGCGGCTGAGCACTGTTTCAACCGCGCGTTTTACGAAGCGGCTGACTACATGCGGCGGGCGGGCAATCCCGATGGCCGACGTGTGATAATCATGATCACTGGCATCACGACCAGCTTTGACTGCTCAGGCCCTACGGCAGAAGATGCGCGATTGGCGATTCTGGAATCAGGCAGCGTCGTCTGCGGCATCATTCCAAAATCATCCGAACAACGGATGGAAAGCGGAGCGATGCGCGCCGTCACTGGCATAGCGGGAATATTCAAAGTCAAAACTTCAAACCTCAAGCAGCTTGCGGATGAAACGGGGGGCGAAATCTTGAGCGATAAGCCAGAAAACTTGGATCAAACTTTCGATCAACTGATTGATCATCTTCGCACGCGCTACAGCATCGGCTTTGTCTCGACGAACACGAAGCGCGACGGCAGCTTCCGCAAGCTTAAGGTCGAAGTCGCTCAACAAGCGCAGAAAGATCACGGCAAGCTCATAGTCAAAACACGACGCGGCTATATTGCGGCCAAGTCATCAAGCGAAAAGTTTGACCGAGAAAGCAAGCATTGAAACATCACGATGGCGAGAGGCGTGCGTGCTTGACACTCGACATCGCGGCCTATAGAGTCGCTCGCTATGAGCGATGCGATTGACGTCGCGCGAAGAATTTTCATCAACGACGAAGGCGAGCTGCGTTCCGGCTGGCGCGCGCTCGCTTTTGCATTCTTGCTCATTATAACTCTCACGCTTGTTTCAACTATTGTGGCAGGGTTTGGCGCGCTCATCCCGCCGTTTGGATATTATCTTTTTGAGCCGAAGGAAGCGGAAGCTACAAGCCCGCGCGCGCTCGTCTTTTATAACCTCAACGAGATAGTCACGCTCGCGTCGGCGCTCATTGCATCGGGACTTTCCGCGCGATTGCTCGAAGGGCGCAGCTTCGCATCTGTAGGCTTCAAGCTGCATCGAGGATGGTGGCGCGACTTCGCGCTCGGCACATTGATTGGCGCAGTTTCACTCGCGCTTGCGGTTGCAATAAACGGCGCGGCAGGCGGTTTGGTCTTTTCAATTCAGACAACCGACGGCGCAGCGGTTGGTCGAAACTTAGCCATTTTGTTTTTCTTTTTTCTCATGGCCGCAGCGGTTGAAGAGGTCATATTTCGAGGCTTTGCATTTCAGACATTTATTCACAATATCGGCCCGGTTCCAGCGGTTGCAATAACCGCTTTGTTATTCGGATTGGCTCACATACCTAATACCGCGAATATCTCTTCCTCTACCAAAGCAGTTGCGATATTCAACACAGTCCTTGCAGGCGTGTGGCTGGGCATCGCTTACTTGATGACGCGGAGCCTCTGGCTTGCAACCGCGCTTCACTATTCATGGAATTTGACGATGGCTTTCGTATTCGGACTGCCGGTGAGCGGCATTGTTACGTTCGACAGGCTCGCATGGCTACATACAAACATTGCAAGCCCGCAATGGCTGTCGGGCGGGAGCTACGGCCCGGAAGGCGGCGCAGCGGCGACCGTCGCTTTGATCATCTCCACACTCATCATCTGGAAAGGTAGTTTTTTTTCACCAAGCGAAGAGATGCTCAACGAAATCAAGCACGGCAAGCGCATACAACAGTCGCTCAGCATTCGCCCGCGTGATGAAAACCAAACGCCAGAGCGTGATACGTTACGATGACGTGTCACTTTTGCCTTTTGCCTCTCGCCTTTGTAGAATCTCCTCAAGGGGGTAATCGCTATGTTTGGCATAATCCCGCGTGAAGAGAAATATTTCGATCTGTTCAACGAGATGGCCGCGCAGATTAATCTCGCCGCCGAGACTCTCGTTAAACTTTTCGACGATATCGCAAATGCAGAACGTTACGCCGCCGAGTTGAAATCAATCGAACATCGTGCCGACGAGATTGCGCACGATGTGCTCAAGCGGCTCAATAAATCTTTCATTACTCCAATTGACCGCGAAGACATCTACGCGCTCATCAACGCGCTCGATACGATAGTTGATGTGATCGAGGGCCTGGCCGCGCGTGTGATTATGTACGGCGTTAAAGAGTCAACGCTTGAGATGAAGGAGCTTGCTCGATTGCTAGTCGAAACAGCGGCGGCAACTGGCCGGGCGGTTGAAAAGATTCATTCTCATGAAGACATGAGCGATGCAATCCTTGAAGTTCATCGTCTGGAATCCGGCGGAGACGCGACTTTTCGCGCTGCCGTGCGCGAATTGTTTTCCAGGTCGAGCGATGCGCTCGCCATCATGAAGTGCAAAGAGATTTACGAAAAGCTCGAAGACTCAATTGACGCGTGCGAAGATGCAGCGGACGTGCTTGAAAACATCAGATTGAAGAATGCCTGATTGCTCCAATAATTTGACAGGCTCGCTTGCGACAAGCTGCTGCTTGATTTCTCTCCTCGAATTTGTTAAAACCGCTGCCGGTAGAACTCAGGCAAAGACTCCCGGGCTTTAGCTCAACAAACCGATACTCGATACTTCTGTATCAACGGAGGAACAGATATGAACATAGCAGAGCGCACTCAGAAAATACTGTTGCAGCCTCAACAGGAATGGCTTGTAATTGATTCGGAGCCGACCACGCCCGGCGAACTGTACGCTAAGTACATTATTCCGCTAGCTGCTATCGCTCCGATAGCTCTGATCATCGGTTTTTTCATTTATGTCGGCAGGTATGCTTCTATAGGCTCATTCGCCCTAAACATAATCCTGCTCGCTGCTATCTACTTTGCACTCACGCTTGCCGGGGTTTATGCGCTGGCACTTGTGATTGATGCACTTGCGCCGAGTTTTGCAGGGTCAAAGAGCACGACTCAAGCATTGAAAGTTGCCGCTTATTCGCTCACACCGCTCTTCCTTGGGGGCATCTTCTACATGCTTTTCGACATTGAAATTCTCAGGCCCATCGTTGGTCTGTACGGACTTTTTCTTTTGTTTCTCGGATTGCCCATCCTGATGAAAAGTCCGAAAGATAAGGCTGTAGGTTACGTGGCGGTTGCCGCCATTGCCGCTATAGTCATCTTTATTTTGATTGACAGGGTTCTGATGAACGTAATCACTCGCGCTATCATAAGCGCGCTATATGGGATCTGAAGATTCATGCGTTATTAGCAAGGGATTACGTCGTAAGTTTCCTTTGTGTTACGGCCTGAATTGTTTGAGCAAGAGCGTAGCTGTACCCAGATAGAAGAAGAATGTGATGATGTCCGTGAGCGTCACGACGAAGACTGATGACGCAAGCGCGGGATCAAGTCTCAATCGCTTCAAAATAATCGGAATGATTGTGCCTAACGCGCCAGCAAACAAAAGGCTCAGCACCATCGTCAGTCCGAGCAATCCGCCGAGCGTTGGGCTGAACCACACGCCGACGATCACGCTGACGACGACTCCGACTACAAGCCCGTTGAGCAGTCCGACAATCGCCTCTTTCATCGTCACGCGCCAGCGCGTGTCCCAGCTCACTTCGCCAAGCCCTATCCCGCGCACCACAACGGTCATCGTTTGAGTCGCAGCGTTGCTTCCCATCGTCGCGACAACAGGTATCATCACCGCGAGCAGCAGCGAGTAATCCGCAAGCAGCGAATGATCCTGCGGCGCAAGAAAGAATCGCACAATCGCAACGGCGATTAACGCTCCGCCAAGCGAAAGCAAAAGCCACGGCAGCCTTCGCCTGACTGAATTCAGCGCCGGGCCAAGCGCGCGGTCATCCGCTTCGACTCCAGCAAGCGCATAGATGTCTTCGGTGGCTTCTTCCCTTATCACGTCAATGATGTCGTCAACGGTGATGATGCCCGCCAGCTTGTTCTCTTCATCAACGACGGGAACCGCAAGCAGGTTATAAGTCGCAACCAGTCGCGCGACTTCCTCCTGATCGGTGTCGGTTGTCACTTTGATCACGTCGCTGATCATTATTTTGCGCAGCGGCGTCGAAGGCGGATTCAGCAGCAACTGTCTGAGGCTCACGACGCCCAGCAAATGATTGCGCGAGTCAACGACATAGAGATAAAAGGCCATCTCGAATTCTTCTGAGCGGCGCTGCAATGCTGTGATGGCCTCCGAAACGGTCACGTCTTCTTCGAGCGCAAAATAATCGGGCGTCATTATTCGCCCGGCGGTCTCGTCCGCAAAACCCAACAACTCCTGAACGTCTGTCGAATGCTCGATCTTCATCGTTTCGAGCAATTCGTCGCGCAACTCGTCGGGCATCTCGGCCACCAGCAACGCCGCATCGTCTGATGGCAGTTCCTGAAGCAGCCGCGACACGTCATCGCGGTTGAGCGTTGCAAGCAAGGCCACAGCGTTTTCGGTTTCCATCTCGGAGACCGCTTCAGCGGCTTTAGTCAATTCGTGGCGAACGAGCGCATCGAAAATCGTTTCGCGTTCGTGTTGAGGCAGGTGATTGAGTATCTGAGCAATGTCAACCGCGCGGAGCTTTGTCAGCAGGTTTGTTGCGTTTGATATTGCGCCGCGCCGAACCAATCGCGTGACAGAGTCCAGTATTAGATTGAGCCGCTTTTCCTGCATCCCGACTGTCCCCGCCTGCTGACATAGTATTTTGAGAAAGCTGATTTACGTATTGAAGATCGAAACAAATCCTAATATACAAGGCAAAGGGTAAAAGGCAAAAGGCAAAAGTGGATGGGTGAGACTGTATTGGCGCGCGAGCGATTCTTTTCTGTAGAATTTCGGGCTTGGACCGACTGTTGGAAATTGATTTGAGATTCGTTGACCAAGCAGCTATGCCCTACCTGACCTCTGAGTTTTTCGCGCGCGACACAGTGGCGGTCGCGCGCGATCTGATCGGAACGACGTTAATCGTCGACAAGTGCGAAGGGCGGATAGTCGAAACTGAAGCCTACACGACTGACGCAGCGTCGCACGCAGTGACGCGCAGCCGCCAGGCCGCAGCTATGCGCGAGACGTTCGGTCACGTTTATGTCTATCTGATTTATGGCATGTACTACTGTCTGAATTTCACGACCGAGCGCGATGGCATTGGCGCTGTGCTGATTCGCGCTGCTGAGCCGTTGCGCGGAATTGAAGAGATGATTGAAAGGCGACGAACAACCGACTTGAGAAAACTTGCGAGCGGGCCGGGCCGATTGTGCGAAGCTTTCGCAATTGACCTGAGCTTCAACGGCAGGCGCATCGGAGGTGAGATTAAACTTAAAGCGAGAAATTACATGCCAGAAATCCTAAGCAGCCCGCGCGTTGGAATATCACAGGCAACAGAGCTTCATTGGAGATTCTTCGAGAAAGGCAACAGGTTCGTTAGCAGATGAAGAGAATGATTGAACAGAAATGCAGCTTCTAATCGGATCAGAACGCTAGAGCAATTGGCAATTGAGTGAAACCATATTTGGAGTGCTGCGACTTGCCGCAGCTTTTCATCCGCTACCAGAGCGGTGACCTGTCGCCGCGCTCCATAGGCTTTTCCAATCGCAAACGGCTATAGGCAATCAAACTTGAGCCTTCTCATCCAGGTTGTTAGAATTTCTTTTGACGCTCTTCACTTTATTTCGTGATAGGCAAACCGCTGGACCAATTCTTAATCAATCCTCGCAGGATAAACGGTGATTATGGCTGAACCCAAAGAGATGAAGAATGATTTATTAATTCGCGCCGCGCGGGGCGAAAGCGTAGAGCGCACCCCGGTTTGGATGATGCGGCAGGCAGGCCGGTATCTTCCTGAATACCGCGTCGTTCGCAAAGGCGTTGATTTTTTGACGCTATGTAAGACGGTTGATCTCGCAGTCGAGGTATCGCTTCAGCCATATCGGATACTGGGTGTTGACGCTGTGATTATGTTCAGCGACATCTTGATCCCCGTCGAAGCGATGGGTCAAGAGGTACGACTAACGGAGGCGAAAGGCCCTGAGATGCCCGAACCGATACGCACGCGGGAGCAGATTGATCGCTTAATTGTTCCTGATCCGATTGAAAAAACAGGCTTCGTGATGGAAATAATCCGCGCGCTTCGCCGCGAGCTAGACGGAGCCGTGCCGCTGATTGGGTTTGCAGGAGCGCCTTGGACGCTTGCGGCTTATATGATTGAAGGCGGCGGCTCGCGCAACTACGCGCACGTCAAGAGGATGATGTACACCGAACCTCAAACATTTCACGCACTGCTCGACAAAATCGCGGACACGGTAATTCTCTATCTTAACGCGCAGATCGAAGCGGGCGCGCAGGTCGTTCAACTGTTCGATTCGTGGGCGGGCGAGCTTTCGCCTGACGACTACGAGCAATTCGCGCTGCCTTACGAGCAAAAGATTTTCGAGTCAATTAATCGCGCGTCCGCGCCTTCGATTATCTACATCAATGGCAGCGGGACTTTTTTAGAAAAGATGGCGACGTGCTGCGCAGACGTGTTGAGCCTCGACTGGCGTGTAAGGCTCGCAGACGCTCGCGCTCGCGTAGGCGATAACGTCACGCTTCAAGGCAACCTCGACCCCTGCGTATTGCTGTCGACACCTGAGATCGTCGCTGAGCGTGCGCGGAAGTTGATTCGCGAAGGCGGCGGACACCGGCACATACTCAATCTCGGCCACGGCATTCTGCCGATGACCCCGGTTGAAAACGCGCAGGCATTTATTGATGCCGCAAAAACTCCGATAGCCTGAAAGAACCGAGCCGAATCAGAATGAATGACAAGATAAACAATCAGGATAGAATCGGGGTTCTACTTTTCAATCTCGGCGGGCCGGAGACGCTTGAAGACGTTCGCCCATTTCTATTCAACCTGTTTGCCGATCCCGACATCATTCGCCTTCCTTTTCGCGCGATGCAGAAGCCGCTCGCGTGGCTGATTTCGACTCAGCGACATAAAAAATCGCGCGGCTACTATGAACAGATCGGCGGCGGCTCGCCGCTTCGCCGCATAACGGATGAACAGGCCCGCGCGCTTCAGGAATCATTGAATGAGCGCAGCATACCGGCGCGCGTTTATGTTGGGATGCGCTACTGGAATCCGTTCATCGAAGAAGCGTTGGAGCGAATACATCGCGACCAGATTTCACACCTCGTTGTGCTGCCGCTTTATCCGCAGTATTCCATCTCAACGACTGGCTCAAGTCTTAATCGAATGAACCAGCTTATCAACGCAAACGGGAAGAGACCTGCGCGCATATCGGTGATTGAAAGCTGGCACGACCATCCCGATTACATCGCATCGCTTGCGGCGAGCATCAGCGAAGAACTTGCCGCATTCCCTGAACAGGATGCCACGCGCACTCATATTGTTTTCAGCGCGCACAGCGTTCCGGTGAGTTACATTAAAGAAGGCGATCCGTATCTTGAGCAAATCGAACAGACCGTTCGCAGCGTGATAAAAATTCTAGGCGAGCATCGCCCGCACTCGCTTTCATTTCAAAGTAAGGTCGGGCCTGTTAAATGGCTTCAGCCGTCAACCGATGAAACCATTCGTCGGCTCGCGCGCGAAGGAGCCTCGCAGGTTCTGCTCGTGCCCGTTAGCTTCGTCTCCGAGCACATCGAAACGCTTTACGAGTTAGACATTCTCTATCGCCACGTCGCAGAAGAAGTCGGAATAAAGAATTATCGTCGCGTCGCGGCTTTGAACACGAGGTCGGACTTTATTGCCGCGCTGGCGAACCTGGTAGAAAACGCAGTGAAAAACGAATCGTGAGAAGCGGCGATTAACTCGCTGCCATTCACTTTTGACTTATTATGGTTGCTCAGAGAGATGTAATCGTAATCGGCGCGGGCATATCGGGGCTGGCCTGCGCACATCGGTTGAAGCAGCTTGGCGTTGACGTTTTGTTAATCGAAAAGAGTGATCGCGTCGGCGGCGTGATTCAGAGCGAGAGAATTGACGGCTACCTGATCGAGCGCGGGCCGAATAGCTCACAAGGCACAGAAGATTTGATGGCGCTGGTTGAGGAACTTGGGTTGATGAATCAAATAGTAGAAGGCGACCCGAAAGCGCCCGCCTATGTTTATTTCAATGGCAGGCTTCACGCTGTCCCGTCAGGCGCGGGCGCGTTCATCAAAAGCAAGCTGTTGAGCCTTCGCGGAAAACTTCGCATATTCAGAGAGCCGTTCGTCGCCGTGCGTCGCTCGGACGAAGAAGAGAGCGTCGCGGCTTTTGCTCGGCGTAGGATAGGGCGCGAAGCAGCCGAAAGAATGGTCGCGCCATTCGTATCGGGCATCTACGCAGGCGACGCTGAAAAGCTGAGCGTGCAGGCTGCATTCCCGCGACTAGCAAACCTTGAAACCGGCTATGGTGGCCTGTTTCGTGGCACCATAGCGAAAGCGCGAGAGGCTAAAAGAGCAAAGAAAGCCGCAAGCGAAGTGCTAGACAAAGCCGCCCCGACGCGCAGGCGAATGATCTCGTTTCACGACGGCATGGCAACTCTTCCGCGCACGCTGGCCGCTGCGCTCGGTGAAGACTTGATGACCAGTTGCAAAAACATCTCTCTCGGCGGGCTAGATTCCGGCTATAAGATCAGCTTCGAGCGCGCGGGCGTTCCGCATCAACTGACGTGCAGCAATATCATCATAGCCGCGCCTGCTTTTGCAGCCGCGCGCCTCGTCTCGCCGGTTTCTGAACAATTGGGCGAACTTCTTGACGAGATAAGTTATCCGCCTCTCGCCGTCGTGAGTCTTTCTTATGATGAAGCGGCTATCGAGACTCAACTCGATGGCTTCGGGTTTCTCGTCGCGCCGGTCGAGCGGATGAAGATACTTGGCTGCGTGTGGAATTCCAGCTTGTTCAAAGGTCGCGCGCCCGAAGGCAAGGCGCTGCTCACGGTTTTCGTCGGGGGCGCGCGAGCGCCTGAGCTTGCGCAGCTCGCTGACGACGAACTTGTTTCGATAACCCACAGCGAACTTCAACGGGTGCTGGGTATATCTGAGGAGCCGCAGGTCGTTGCTATTACTCGCTACGAGCGCTCGATCCCGCAATACAATCTAGGCCATGCCGCGCGCGTGCGAAAGATTGAAAGTCTGCTTGAAGAGATTTCGGGATTGCGATTGATCGGCAATTACCTTCACGGCGTGTCAACTGGCGACTGCATCAAAGAGGCCGACTGCATCGCAAGAGAAGTCGCCGGTCACCCGATCCATCATTCCTAGTCATGCCTTACTGGCCCCATTTTTTCATCAAGCCATGCGCTCATCAGGGGAAAGAATAATTCGGGCGGTGGAATGTGGCCACCTTCAAACGTTACTAATTTCTTTGGCTCGCGCAGCAACTTGAACAACGGCTCGCCCTCCGTCTTGAACGGTTCCGCCTCGTCATACAGTCCGTGAATCTGTATCTTGGGAGCTTTAATTAGCGGAACAAAATTGATGGGATTCACTTCCGGCTTCCACTGAAGATGGTACTTGCGCACGGCTGCTCCCTGCAACGCGACTGTGCGGTAACGCTGCTCGACAGCCGCGAGTATGTGCCCGAAGCCTGTCGAACTCGGTGTGAAGAGCGCTATACGGCCCATGTCTATGTCGCCCCTCGTTTCGAGATAATCAAGCCCGCGCCGCTCGTCAATGACGTTGTTCGCCATCTCTTCGAGGAACTCAACCGTCTCGGGGTTCGGAGCAACCGCATCAGCAGGCACGTCGCGTTCGATATAACCCTTCAATACGACGGCGAAGACCGCGCGGCCTGCTTTAACGAATGAAGTATAGTTAAGCTCGATTGAATCGGGCAGCGAACGAAATCGCCTTTCCACGTCTCCGGCTGGCTTGACCTGAATTACCTGCAGAGGGCCTTGTGAATTCTTCGGGAGGTAAAGGTATGCAATTGCGCGCTCGCCGCCTGCGCCATTGAAGGTAACCTTTTCGCGCCTCCAATCATTCGTCTCTTTGACTTCGACTACCTGCGCGTCAAGCGGCGCGCGCTCGTAATCGTAGTATTTGAACCACGACCTTACAGTCGCTTCGGGCGCGGGCGTGTAGGTCGGAATCTCATCTTCACTCCTCAACTTCATCCCGCCCTGATCTCCCACCGCACCCGGCAGGTTCAGCGCACAGCGGAAGCCTAGCTTGTTTGAATTGTAGAAGCCGGGATAAGCGCCGTAGTAGCCGAACAGGTACGGCGTATCTCCCCACGCGCCGCCGCTCGTTATGAATCCGTTTGACGCCTCGTTCAAACACCATTCGCTGACGTTGCCCGCCATGTTGTAACAGCCGAACGGACTCACGCCAAACTCGAAGCTGTCAACCGGCATGGTCCCGCTGCTACGGAAATTGGCGCGAAGGTCTGTTGTCTCAAGTATGCCCCAGGGCATCGTAAGACCAGAGTGTATCGCCTGCCCGTTGCGCGCAGCTTTCTCCCATTGAAAGATTGACGGCAGGCTCTTGCCTCTGAACTCAGCATACGCGGCCGCTTCGTACCATGTGATGTCAGTGGCAGGATAGTTGGCTTTGCCTTCGGGATAGTCCTGGCCCGACCAGCTTCGCGGGCCGGGCAATCCCGTCCTGTCTTTGAATTCGTGCATCGCTTCTTCAAACGAAAGCTCGCGCCCGTCTTTGACGAAGGGATGCTTCCAGTATTTTTTATTCAGGTAACCGCCCGCGCTTATGAACTCTTTGTATTCGCGGTTGGTCACTTCGTACTTGTCAATGAAGTAATCGTTGAGACGCACGCGCGCTTCCGTAGGTCGCCGCCACGCAACTATTCGATAATCGCCGCCCGGAACAGCAACCATGCGATCAGGGATTTTGCTCGATTCAATCAGCTTGCTTTCAACCTTGATTGGCGGCGGCATAATATAACCCAACAAATCTTTCCACGGAGCGCCGGAGATTGTTCGCTCAACGATCGCGTATCCGTCCTTTTCGATTGCAACCAAATAATCGCCGCGCGCGATCTGTTGATTTGCAATCGGAGTCGTCCCAAGAAGCTGGCGCGGCGGAAAGTTGCCGTTCTCGTCCGGCGCAAACCGCTTCAAATAAACTCGCGCGCCCGAAGGCTCCGTCGTCACCGAAAGAGTGTCGGATATCGTGGGCATCAGCCGCGCGATTGTCGGGTCGTCAGGCAGGTAATCGCGCACTTTCATCGCAAGGTCGTAAGCCTCAAAGAAATTTCGCGCACGCGCCAGTTCTTCGATTCGCGGAATCTGTTGCCTTGCCCATTTCATATTCGCGCTGCGACGCAAGAACCAATAGGCTGCCGCTGCGACAATCAATACGACAGCAACTATTATCGCCACCCGCTTCTTCATCGAGCTTTTTGTGATTGAGCCTTGAGCGCGTTGTTTCAGCCTGCTCAGAAAAGTCTTGGGCGTCGCGGGCACGTAAGGCACGACGACTCCATCAGGAATACCCGACCTGTGACTCACGCTCGGAGAGAGGCTCGCAAACCGGCGCAGTTCGTCAATCAGTTCCTTTATCGAGCAGTAGCGGGCCGATGGTTGTTTGGCCAGCGCGCAATCTATTATCGCTGCAATCTCAAGCGGCGTATCTCTGTTAAGATCGTTTGCGGGCTTGTGCGGCAGGTTGATTACTGCGTTCATCGTCTCTGCCTGCGATTTGCCTCTGAACGGCAAACGCCCGGTTGCCATCTCGTAGAGCACAACACCAAAAGAGAAGATGTCGCTTCGCGCATCGGCCCGCTCGCCGCGCGCCTGCTCCGGCGACATATACGAAGGCGTTCCCATCACCGCGCCCGTTCGCGTCAATTCGTCATCGCGGCTTTCGATGTTTTCGATTAGCTTCGCAAGCCCGAAATCCAGAACCTTAGCCTGCCCGCGCGGAGTGATTATTATGTTCGTTGATTTGATGTCGCGGTGAACTATGCCGCGCTCGTGCGCCGCTGAAAGCGCGTCCGCAACTTGAAGCGCGATAGAGATGAAACTGTCCAGAGCGAGAGCGCGATTGCCAATTGTCTGTTTAAGCGTTCTGCCTTCGACGTATTGCATCGAGATGAAGAGGCGGCCTTCGCCTTCTCCAATCTCGTGAATCGTGCAGATGTTCGGATGATCGAGCGCGGATGCTAATTGCGCCTCGCGGAAGAACCGCGCTCGAAGCTGCGGGTTTGTGATTAAACTTGGGTCGAGCAGCTTGAGCGCGACCTTGCGGCCAAGCCGAGTGTCTTCGGCCAGATAGACCTCTCCCATCCCGCCGCGCCCAAGCAGAGAGATTAATTTGTAAGTTCCGAGTTTGTCGCCGGTCGGTCTTGGATGTTCTTCTGCGAGCGCCTTCGCCGCGACTTCTATTGCGGGCGATGCGAGAAAGCCGCTCGCTTCGTCGTGGCACGACAAGAGCGAGTTGACTTCGCTGCGCAACTGCTCATCTCCGGCGCAGGCTTCGTCCAGAAAGACGGTGCGGTCGCTGGGGTCGCGTTCGAGCGCAGCATAATAAATCTCTTGAATCTGCTGCCAGCGTTCGGCGTCAGGCATTCGTTTTTCCATGCTTCAACTCTCGGTAGAGCCACGCCTGAGCGAGGCTCCATTCTCGCAAAACGGTGCGAGGTGAAATCTTTAAGACTTCAGCCGTCTCTTCGACGCTCAGACCGCCGAAGAAACGCAACTCGACAATCCTGCTCTTGCGCTCATCAATTTCGGCAAGACTCTTCAGCGCATCATCGAGCGCGACAAAATCCGCCGCGCGCTCCTTCGATATGATTGCAGCTTCATCGAGCGAAACCTGGACGGCTCCGCCGCCACGTTTTTGATACTTGCGGCTGCGCGCGTAATCAACAAGGATGCGGCGCATCAATCCGGCTGACACTCCGAAAAAATGAGCGCGGTTCTGCCACCGCACGTTCTTCCAATCAATCAGCCGCAGGTACGCCTCGTTCACAAGCGCCGTCGCCTGCAAGGTATGATCAGGGCTTTCCTGCGACATATAGCGACGAGCCAGCCTGTACAGCTCTGCGTGAACAAGCGGCGCGAGCCTGTCTAGCGCCGAGCGGTCGCCGTTGCTCCACGCTATGAGCAGACCCGTTATCTCTTTGGGAGAAAGCGTATTCATTTTCTCTCTCATGCAGACGGAACGGCCTTCATTGGGCGCACATTACCACAAGTCTGAATCTCGATAAAGCCACGAGCAATTTTTTTTTGTGGATCGCGTGGCAGTTTCTGCGCGCGGCTCTCGCCTTAACAAATGAGGGCAGATTGAGATGAATGGATAAGGCCCTCGAACGAATTCAATTTACGATGCCGTGTGGCATTAACAGATTAGATCCATCAAGTCTAAAGGAGGAAGATCATGAAGAATTTAATGCGGCTTGCGGTATTGGCGTTTATGGCTGTTGCGCTCTCAAGCGTCAATGCTATGGCTCAAAACACATCGGTCTTCGTCGCCGGTTTGAAAGCCCCGAGCAAGTTGATTACCACCCCAAGAGGAAACCTGATAGTTGCAGAGGCAGGAACGGGCGCGATGGATGGAAGGATTTCGATAATTGACCAGAGCGGAACGAGGCGAACGCTCGTCGAAGGGCTTCCTTCGGCGATAAACCTGCTAGGCGGCGAGGCGTCACCTTCAGGGCCATCGGGATTGGCGCTTCGCGGGCGAACGCTTTACATTACAATTGGGTCGGGCGATGCTGTGCTGCCTGGGCCTGTGCCCGGTTCCGAAACTCCCAACCCTTCGCCCTCGTCATCGCTGTTCACATCGGTGCTTGCGCTCCGCTTTGACGCGCAGGTTGAAGATTCCGGCGGCAACTTTACAATCACACAATCAGATTACGCCGCGTTGAACACCGGAGCAAAGATCAAAGTGACAAACGCGAACGGACAGAAACTCGTGCTAGATGTAGTCACAAAGTTTCGCAGCTTTCGTGAAGAGGCGAGACCCGACTTTCCAAACAACGTTCGCGCTTCGAACCCATTCGGAGTGGCAATAAATCAGGATAAGCTTTACGTCGTTGACGCGGGCCACAACCTGCTGCGCGAAGTCGAGATCACAACAGGCGACTCGCGAGTGATGGCCATCTTCGCGCCGAAGCCGAACCCACTGCCTTTCGGCCCGCCTTTCGTTGATGCTGTGCCCGACAGCGTCAAGGTATTCGGCAACAAGCAGCTACTCGTTACGTTCCTGACGGGCTTCCCCTTCGCGCCGGGTCAGGCTGAGGTGCGCAAAATCAACAGAGTGAACGACAGCCAGAGGACATTCATCGCGGGCTTGTCCTCCGCGATTGATGTCGTGCCCTTCACAGCGCAGTCGGGGCAGGATCAGTTCTACACTCTTGAATTCAGCACAAATATGCTGATGAACTCGCCGGGCAGGATTCAATTCTTCAGTTCTGCCGATGCCGCGCCAGTTGTGGTGACGGGCGGGCTTATATCTCCAACCAGCCTCGCGCGCGACGAAATGACCGGGACTTTGTATGTAACCGAAATGTTCACCGGCAGGATAATCAAAGTGCAGGTTCAATAACACTCGACGCTTTTTATTGAACGAGCCGCCGCGAAGCTGCCGTCCACTTGCGGTATCAATTCGCAGCAGGTCTGTTATTGAGAGCGGAAGACTTCCCTTCCCGCAACGAACGTAGCCGCAACCGCGCCGTGCAGTCGCCAACCTGCGAATGGCGTGTTGCGGCTCTTTGATTTGAATCGCGTTGGATCAACTGTCCATTCACGATCAGGATCAAATACAACCACATTTGCAACTGAACCCTCTGCAAGCGTACCGCGCTCAAGCGAAAACGCGCGGGCCGGGCCTATCGTTAACATCTCAATGATTCGCGAGAGCGGAACCTGTACTTCGTGAAAAAGCGCCTTGAGCGCGACGCCAAGCGCGGTCTCAAGCCCGATGATTCCGAAAGGCGCGCGGTCGTATTCAAGCATCTTTTCGTCGGCGTGGTGCGGCGCGTGATCTGTCGCAATCGCGTCAATAACGCCGTCGCGCGCGGCTTCAATCAACGCGGCGCGATCTTCTTCTGACCTTAGCGGCGGGTTCATCTTTGTGTTCGTGTCGAAGCCGACGACTGCCGCATCGGTCAGCGCGAGGTGATGCGGCGTAACTTCGCAGGTGACGGACAACCCTGCCTGCTTCGCTCGTCGCACAAGCTCGACCGCGCCCGCAGTTGAGATGTGAGCGATGTGAACGCGCGCACCCGTGATCTCAGCTAGCATTATGTCGCGGGCGATGTGGCTCTCTTCAGCCGCGCGGCTCATCCCTTTGAGTCCGAGCAGCGTCGAGTAGCGGCCTTCGTTTATCGCGCCGCCCGACGAAAGGTGCAAATCCTGGCAATGGTCAACGACGACGAGATTATGATCGCGAGCGTACTCCATCGCGTGGCGCATCACCTGCGAATTCATCACAGGCCGCCCGTCGTCTGACACAGCAACCGCGCCCGCTTCTTTCATCTCAGCCATCTCAGCAAGCTCCGCGCCTTCGCTCCCGCGAGTGATTGCGCCAATGGGGAGGACTTCTGCAAGCGCAGCCTCGCGCGCTTTGTCAACGATGTAGCGCGTGACCGATGCATTGTCATTAATCGGCTTCGTGTTTGGCATCGCGCAAATAGAAGTGAATCCGCCTGCGACGGCAGCCGCCGCACCGCTCGCGACGGTCTCTTTATACTCTTCGCCCGGCTCGCGAAGGTGCGTGTGCAGGTCAATGAATCCCGCCGTGACGATGAGCCCACTTGCGACGAAGATTTCTGCGCCATCGGCCTTCAAATCGTTTCCTATCTGCGCGATGCGACCGTCTTCAATCAACAGGTCTGATACTTTATCCATCTCCTGCGACGGATCAACGATTCGCCCGCCTTTGATAAGTATCTTCACTGAGCCTCCGAGCCTACCAGAAGAAATAGAATCGCCATCCGCACCGCAACGCCGTTCGTCACCTGATCGAGTATGAGCGAGCTTGCCCCGTCAACAACTTCTGAGCTAATTTCCACGCCGCGATTGACAGGGCCGGGATGCATGACTATGGCATCGCTTGCAGCAAGATCGAGCCGCTTCATCGTCAGCCCATATTGAATCGAGTACTCCTTGAGTGATGGGAAAAAGGCTTCGCTCATTCGCTCGCGCTGAATTCTCAGCATCATCACAACGTCGGCTCCGGCTATCGCGTCGTCAACGCGCGGGCTAACGGTCAAAGAGCCTTCCGAGTCTTCTATAAGCTTTTCATAATCCGGCGGCAGCAGCGTTCGCGGGCCGGCGACTCGGACGTGCGCTCCGAGCTTTGTTAGAAGATGAACGTTTGAGCGCGCGACGCGGCTGTGCATAATGTCGCCGATGATTGCCACTTGAAGTCCGCTGATGCGGCCTTTGCGCTCGCGTATTGTGAAGGCATCAAGCAGCGCCTGCGTCGGATGTTCGTGCGCGCCATCGCCTGCATTTATTATTGCCGCGTCAATCATCGCTGCAAGTTGATGAGGCACGCCGGGCGACGAATGACGAATGACAATCGCGTCCGGCGCCATCGCTTCGAGGTTGCGCGCCGTGTCAATGAGCGTTTCGCCCTTCGTGACTGAGGAAGTTGAAGCGGATATGTTGATCGAATCTGCCGACAGCCGCTTGGCAGCTATCTCAAACGAAGTGCGCGTGCGGGTCGAAGGCTCGAAGAAGAAATTGATAACGGTCTTGCCGCGAAGCGTCGGTACTTTTTTAATCGAGCGGGTGGAGATTTCTTTGAATGATTCAGCCGTGTCGAGGATTGTCGTTATCTCCTCGACCGACAGCTCGCGAATGCCTAGAAGGTCTTTGCGGTTATATGCCAACTTTTTCAGTAGGCAGAAGGCAGCAGGCAGTAGGCAGCAAGCAGAAGCACGGAACAATGAATGCTGAATGATGAATACGCAATTCTTGAGTCTCGTTCATAATTCAGCATTCACTGTCTGCCTTAACTGCCTGCCGCCTACTGCATACTGCCTACTGTTTTTCCATCTCTACAACAATCACCTGTTCATCGTCGTCGTAGTCTTTGAGCATGACTTTGACGATTTCGGAATCTGTCGTGTCAACATACTTGCCGACATAATCGGCTTGAATGGGAAGCTCGCGGTGGCCGCGATCAATTAAAACGGCAAGCTCAACCTTTCGCGGGCGACCGAAATCAATCAACTCGTCAATAGCTGCGCGCACAGTCCGGCCCGTGTAAAGCACATCGTCGACCAACACAATCGTGCTATCGGTCACGTCAACCGGGATGTCCGTTTTGTTGACAACGGGGCGCGGGCCTACAGTCGAGAGGTCGTCGCGATAAAGCGTTATGTCGAGCTGGCCCGTCGGCGGGCGAGTGCCTTCAAGCTGTTCAATCTTGTCTGCGATTCTTTCGGCAAGCGGAACGCCGCGTCGCCGTATGCCTATCAGCAGGAGGTCGGCGGTTTCGAC
>DATLXU010000073.1:0-5766 GCA_035575515.1 Blastocatellia bacterium | reverse complement strand
CACGTTGGTCTCTCCTCGCGCTAATGCCCGCCGCCGCGCAAGCGAACTATCGCCCAAAGCATCCGAGACTACTTCACTCAGCTTGATGTTGCCGCTCTCGGCAATCTTCTGAATGCGATTGGCCACGCTCGCTCGTTCTTTGACCAGCGTTGCACGGTAGCGGGTAAGTTCGCGGAGGTCGCGTATGTGACGAGGAGGGATGAAGCTCGCTTTGAGCAACCCGTGACGCAGGCAGTCAGCTATCCACTCGCTGTCTCGAACATCGGTCTTGCGACCGGGCACAGTTTTGATGTGAGCGGCATTTACGAGCAGGACTTCCAAGTGGCCGTCAAGGATGTTGAAGACGGGCTTCCAGTAGACGCCCGTGCTCTCTATAGCTACGTGAGTGCATTTGTTAGCGAGCAGCCAGTCGAGCAGGCCCAGCAAGTCCTTAGTGAAGGTAGAGAAGGTGCGAATCTCCTTCTTGCCATGTTTGATGAGGCAGGCGACAACGTTTTTGGCGTGAACGTCGAGGCCGCAGCAGCAGGAGTAAAGAATCTCCATGGGGAAGTCTCCTTTCCGAAGCGGCGAAGGGAACCGGCTAAAGCAAAGAGTCTGCTATGCGTGCTCGCGGTTAGGCGGCAACAATCAAGGGTGCCTGAGGGTTCCTGGTCAGGCTAACAACGGGCTTCGTAGCACCAAGGCGCGCCGACCATAACAACGCCGCAACCAGAAAGAGAGTACAGCAACTCAACCATATTTTCATGCGCGAGGGCGACGCCTCGCGTCATGATGGCTAACAAGAAGTAGCCAGCGATGTGAGCAGGGTGATTTGAGGAATTCGGAATAAGATGCGCAATCAAATTAACCGCAGGAGCGCGCAGAGTGCTCGCAGAGGCGCGGAAGTATTAAATTCCTTCTGCAATACTTTGCGTATACTCCGCGCGCTCTGCGGGTTCACTTCATTTCAACTCTCACCAAATTGCAAACTGCTATCTTCGCATTGAACGCGTTCCGCTACTCGCCCGCCTTCTCGCGGCGCGCCTCTATCGCACGGCAGATGAACGCGCCAGCTTCGTCGCTATAAGGCTTTTGCGCCGTTGCGGGCCAGTTGGCTTGATCGGCGTACAGATTTCTGAGACCCTTTGCAATTTCCGGGTCGCCTCCGGTAAAGCCTTCGATCAAGGCCGACCACCTCGCAGCGAGGGCCTGCGCGCGGTTGCTTGCCGGATCAACGCCTTCGCGCACCGCCGTTTCGACTTCCTGAATGAGTGCTGCCCAGTCGCGCTGTCCCTGCTCGATTGATTCAGCGCCCATTTGATTTGCGCGCTCGTCAATCTTTTTGCGAGCCTCTTCCGAGTAATACTTCTTTGTGAACTCCCAATCATTCTGCATATTGATCACCTCCACGATTTTTGCGAACGCTTCCCAATCCGGTTCATCGCTCGTCGCCAGCATGCGCTCAGCCTTGAAAATGGCTCTGGAAGCCAGTTCCAGCCGTCGCCGCTTCTCCTCTATCACTTCGCGCTGGATGCGCAACGCCGTCGGCAGATCAAACGTATCGCGGTCGAGAATGTTCTTAATCTGTTTCAGAGAGAAGCCGATAAATTTCAATGTCACGATCTGCTGGAGCTGCGCGAAGTCGCGCTCGGCGTAGAGGCGATAACCTGAGCTTGTGCGCCCGCTCGGCTTGAGCAATCCGAGCCGGTCATAGTGATGAAGCGTTCGCACGGTTACGCCCGCAAGCTCCGCGAACTCGCTCGCCTGATACCAGCGCCGCGAATTGTTATTCAACCTGCTTTCTCCCTTCACTTTCATCCTAAACCCTCACGTTGCGTCAGGCTCAAGCACTTTTTTTTCGCATCATCGAGAGGTGAAATAATGATATCGTCAGCGATGCCGCGCGCTTCGTCGTAAACAGAGAAAACTTCATGTTCCTTGTTCACGCAGCCAGCGCGCGACTGCCGGGCCTGTGCATTCATCCACGAGGAAGCGCACCTATTTCGTCTCCGCTGCAAGAGGCATGTATTCAGTATTCTCTAAAGACCTCGTAGCGAACAGCAGGCACGCCTGAATGTCTTCACGTGTGAGTCCGTCGTATTCTTCCAGAATCTCCTCAACGCTCGCGCCGTGAGCAAGCAGGTTGAGAATGTATTCAACGGTCAGGCGCGTTCCCTTTATGGCAGGTTTTCCCACCATGATTTTAGGATCAAGAGTGATTCGCTCAAGGAGTTGCTCGTCTTTCATAGTCATTGCCTTTCAACGACAATTTACCATAAGCGACAGGGTTTAGCTGCTCAAACCTTTGCGCGGACTCGCTTCAATAACCCGTGCGGGCAACTTGAGCGGCAAGATTAGCTCGCAGCCGCTTCTCAATCAAAAGGCTTCAAGTCCGGCTCGACCCAGCTTGTGCGCGCGCGCCACGACAAGAGCCGCTCGCGAGGTAGTACTCAAACGGTAAGCCCGAATCATCGAATCGCTCGATCATTTCGTTTGCAATCTCGACAATCGAACGATTCGCGCCCGCAAGCATAAGAAATCGGCTCACGATCAAAATCCAGAACAGCGTCATCGTTTCGTGATAGCCGCTCTCTTTCGTCATTGCGACGCCGTTTGCCGCATTGTATCGCTTGATGCCGTTGCGAATGCGCATTACGGCTTCTTCGCCCGAATAGTGAAACAGGTACCACAGCGCAACCGTCAGGTGCGCGCGATGAGTCCACGCTGCTCGCGGCAACGTGCATGACTCGAACGCGCGCACGAGCCGTTCAATCTCGCTGTGGGTGCGATACGCCGCATCGCACGCCTTTGCTCTTTCTCTTGCTTCAATCGCTTTGCTCATAACTGCTCCGTTCATGCGACACCTTCTTCGAGGAATAGATACCTACGCCACTCTGGACGCGAGCGCGCGGCGTGAAACATGGCCGAACGCTCAAGCCCGTAGCGGAGCGCCGCTGGATTCGTCAGCAGCGGCATTCGCGCTTCGTCGGGCGTGCGGTCGCCCTTGCGCTGATTGCACGCCCTGCACGCGGCGCAGAGATTATCAGGTTCAGTGCGGCCTCCGCGCGAGCGTGGGATGATGTGATCGAGCGTAAGCTCGAATGCCGTGCCCTTCACGCCGCAGTACTGACAGCGGAACCGATCACGCGCGAGAATGCTTGCGCGCCTCTTCGTCGCGCTGACCTGGCGAGTCCGCACGTTCACGTAAGCGACGAGTCGAATCACCGAAGGCGCAGGAAACACAAATCGCGGCGAGCGCAGCACACGGTCGCCGTCAAGCTCGATAGTTTCAGCCGCGCCCTTCCACACAAGGCGCACAGCGCGAGCCATGCCGACCAGACCCAGTGGCTCATACGACGCATTCAGCAGCAGAACCTTTCTTATCATCACTGCGCTATTCATCACCCGTGTTTCCTTCTCATCGCTCAAGCAGCAAAGCGGCGATGTTGGCTCGCACCTTCGGTTGTGGCGGCGGGACTCGAACCTGCGATCTTTCGGTTGACAACCGAACGCTCTAACAACCTGAGCTACGCCTCCGCGCAAGGGATGAGGGATGAAAAGAGCTTTTCTGATTTCTTATTCATTACTCATCCTTTCAAATAGCCTGTGCGGGAATTGAACCCGCGATTACACGATTTGCAGTCGTGCGCCTTAACCGCCCTGGCTACGCGCGCACAAATGCCGAAGGGGAGAAGTCGAACTCCCATGTACTGTTCAATCCGCAGGTTTCTAAGACTTGTGTGTCTGCCTGTTCCACCACTTCAGCGCTTCAAACATCAGAGGGCCTGGCGGGACTCGAACCCACGACATTCTCATTCGTAGCGAGATGCTCTCATCCATCTGAGCTACAGGCCCAAACCAAACTTCAAAAAACAAAAAGAGCGAAGCCCACGTTCCGACAGCATCGGAAGCGGTTCCGCTCCTAAATTCTCTTAAGCTACTTTTTGTTTGAGATTTGGGAGCGGAAGCGCGTCCGCTCCCGCTGAGCTAGCTCAATAAACGGCGATCATCGGCAAACGGTTGTTCTGCCGATATGCGACTTATGCTATTCGCGCCGATGAGCTGTAAGCTCTGTGATGTGGTCAGACAAGGGTTCAGCCCAGAAGACGTAAAGGCATAAGCTCGCCACTCGACCCGCTGGTGGGCCGCGCGTCTCGTCGCCGTTTGTTTCTGTCCTTTGAGCATCATCGAATTAAAACTCCAAAAACAGTCGAGAGGAAATGTGGATTATCCACGCCTCTTCAAATCATGTCAACAACTTTTTACTTTTGCCCGCACGGCTCGTCGAGCGTCCACTCGCGCTACCGCGCGGGCATTTTGTCGAAGCTGTTCAAGAATTTCGCACAGCCGCAACTCGGTTGCATTTCCTCTTACGCAGAAAACAGCCGTGCGGTTTCACTTTATCGCTGCACCAGTTCAACGCTCACCGAGTTGAGCAATGGATTATAAGTCACGCGGAAGACCATGCTGACAAGCGAACCGGCAGAAATTGTTGAGCTTGACGAGCTGCCCGACGATCCGCCCGTTCCTCCGCCGGATGATGCGACGCCCGTCGAGCTTGCGCTGACGCTTCCGCGCGCGAGATTGCCGATTACGTTGAAAGTCGCTGTAAATGCCGAATTACTCGGGTTGTTGAACCTGAGATTGCGCGCGGCAGACAATTCGCCCGCGGTCAAAACGGAATCGCTGCCCACACGGCTTGCATAACTCCACGCCGCGCCGACTCCTGTCTGCGCGTTATCTGCATTTGCCGCAGTAACGTTGCCGCTCGTCGAGCTGAGCGCGGCTATCTCGGCGCGCAGCGGAGTGAATATGGTTTCGCTTGAAGTGTTCTTGATGCTCAAATCAAATGAAGCGACGCCGTTGCTCATCGAAGGGTTGGCCGTTTCGAGGCTCACCATCTGATTGACTATCTGCTCAATCGTATCCGAAACGGTGAACTGAACCGTCGTGATTGGCGACGTCTCGCGCCCGTTGATACGCTGCCGCGCATAAAGAGTGTGCGCGCCCGCTATAAGATCAGTCGCGTTCAATTGCGCCTGCCAGCGCGCGTCGCTTGTGATGTTCAATAGAGTCGCCGCGCGCGGGCTGGCAAATGTCGCGTCATCAAGTGACACTTCAACAACTCCGTCAAGCTGTGGCCCTTCGCCTGTTGTGTAAGTGAACGCGCCGCTCGCATCAACCTGAATTGGAAAGCTGCTCGGATTGGGCGCAGTCGAAGCTATAGGCACGAGCGGCCCACGCTCTGACATCGTATAACCCGTAACACTATAGAGCCGCGTCCCATTCGTAGGATTCCCCACAAGCGAGCGCGGCACTTTCATCGTTATAGTTCCGGGCGCGGTGTTCGTTATCTGGCCCGTCACTGAAACCGAACTCGCTGCGTCGGGGTTGTAGGTAATGAATTTCTTTGACGTGCCAGAGCGAACCAGCCCCACAGTTCCGGTCATAAATCGCGGCACGCCTCCGCGAACCTCAACCCCGACCCAGTAGATCGCGTCGTTCACGTCCATCTGCGTCAGGTACAACAAACCATCGCCGCCCGATTGAGTCACGGCGCTTGTCATCGCATTGCTCGTCAGGTCAGCTATCTGCATCGTCACCGTGATCGAATCGGCATCGTCGCTCATCGAGACCGAGCGTATGTCGAGCGCGGGGATGTTCGCGCCTATCGTCGCGCCGTGATCAGGAAAGCGCGCGTCACCGCTTTCGTCTTTATCGAAGTTCTTTGGCGGGATCGTATGCGCGCCGCTCAACGTGTACGAAGTCGCTCGCACGGTTTCGCCC
>DATLXU010000072.1:0-61095 GCA_035575515.1 Blastocatellia bacterium | reverse complement strand
CAAAGCCGCAATTGAAAAAGCCGGAATAGCCAAACCCGCGAGTTGCCACACGCTTCGACACAGCTTCGCCACTCATCTGCTCGAAGACGGCTATGACATTCGCACAATCCAGGAATTGCTTGGACATAAGGATGTGAGCACAACTATGATTTACACTCACGTCTTGAACAGAGGCGGGCGCGGCGTGCAAAGCCCGCTCGATCAAGCGTGATCTGACTCAACCTCATCCCCCTCTTTCATTCTTTAATGCAACAGCAGTGTGCAGTATTGAGACACCGGTGAGAAAAAAAGTCCGTCGCGATGGGTTGTCAGTCATATCAAAAAGCGCTTACCTCTCAGCTTTCGATTCATCGCTATTGGCCCGATTACGCTCCGTTTAATATCCAGAACGGGCGCGTCGAATGCTGCAGCCGCGAGGAATGTGTTTTGCTCTATGGAGTCTGCAATCCGAAAGTAAGATCCTGGGGCCATCCTCAATTCAGAGGCAGCCTTGCAAAAATACAGGGAGGAATTCTTATGGCAGCGAGAAAAGACAGAACTAACAAACAAAGAGTCGAAGACAGGGGCGACAACCTCAGCGCGGAATCGAGCAGCCCAACCGCTGCAACCAATGATGAAATAACGGGCGGAAGTCAGGCCCGCCAAAGCGATCTGGGACCGGATGTCGCGACGACAAACGAACAGAACAGCAGGGAGGTTTATTAACGGCAGATGCAAATCTGCTGTCTGAGCGGCTAATCCCATTTATATTTCAAACTGACTCCGGCGATTCATTAAGCGCGAAGCGCCGGAGCTTTTCCTCTTGACCGCGCAGTCTTTCAATGCCGGCAGAATCTTCGCTGGCACTCAATTTGCCCTGCAGTTTCTCGCTTCGAGCCTGCCTCAATAAAGACGGCTTGTTGCGATCACCAGCGTGATATTTTTGTACATGCGCGGGCAAACAAGTCCCACACGCAAATACATCGTCTCGCCGGAAAAACTTTTGGGATTTAATCGCGCATAATGCTACTCTAACCTGCGCAACGAGCGATATGATACTGAGCGCAGTCGTTTTACTAATCCGAGTGGGAGTTGCGAAATGAGAATTCTAGTCACAGGCGGCGCGGGTTATATCGGAAGCGTCGTGAGCGAAGAGCTTGTGCGCGACGGGCACGAAGTGATTGTTTATGACAATCTCTATAAAGGCCACCTCGGCGCGGTCGTCGAAGGCGCGCCGTTCATCCAGGCCGATTTGATGGACGGCAACACGTTGCGCAGGACGCTCACCAATTATCAGGTTGAAGCCGTCATTCACATGGCAGCGGACGCGCTTGTGGGCGAGTCGGTTCATAACCCGGCGAAGTATTTTCGCAACAACGTCGTTGGCGGCCTTTCGCTGCTCGACGCTATGGTTGATTGCAACGTGAAGCGATTGGTCTTCTCATCAACTGCCGCAGTCTATGGCGAACCGGCAAAGCAGCCCATCGAAGAGACCGACCCGACCAATCCAACTAACCCTTACGGCGAATCGAAGTTGATATTCGAGCGCGTGCTTAGTTGGTACGAACGTGCCTACAAGCTGCGCTACGCTTCGTTGCGCTATTTCAACGCGGCGGGCGCAACCCGTCGCTGCGGCGAATCGCACGAGCCGGAAACTCACCTGATCCCAATCATTCTGGAAACCGCGATTGGCCGCCGCGAAGTCGTCGAGATTTACGGCGACGATTACCCGACGCGCGACGGCACCTGCGTGCGCGACTACATTCATGTTGTTGACCTCGCGCGGGCGCATATACTCGCGCTCACCATACTCGACACGCGCAGCGAGATTTATAATCTCGGATGCGGAGGCGAAGGCTACACCGTGCGCGAAGTGGTCGAAGCGGCGCGCGAAGTGACGGGGCTTGAGATACCCGTGCGAGTCAGTTCGCGCCGCGCGGGCGACCCGGCGATGCTCGTCGCTTCGAGCGAAAAGATAAAGCGCGAGCTTGGATGGCAGCCAGCTATGCAGGACCTGCGCGAGATCATTTTGTCTGCGTGGATGTGGATGCAGCAACATCCCAACGGCTACGAAGGCTACGGGTTTTGGGCGAAAGGGTAGAACAAAGGATGAGGGATGAAAAGATTTGAGATTCAAAATTTCAAATCCGAAATACGCAATTCAAAAACTCCTTTTCATCCCTCATCCCTCCACTTATGGGTCTTGAAGAATATCAGCGCAAGCGCGATTTCACGAAGACGCGAGAGCCGCGCGGCGCGCGGCCTAAAGATACGGGCAAACACCGATTCATGATCCATGAGCATCACGCCTCGATCCTGCATTTCGATTTTCGGATGGAGATAGGCGGCGTTGCCAAGTCGTGGTCCGTTCCGCGCGGCCCTTCGATGAATCCGAAAGAGCGACGGCTCGCCGTCCAGGTCGAAGATCACCCCGTCGAGTACATGAAGTTTGAAGGCGAGATTCCCGAAGGCCAGTACGGCGCGGGGCTGTCATTGATATGGGACAGCGGAACGTATGATCCCGAAGGCGACATGGAAGAAGGCTACGAGCAGGGCAAGTTGGAATTCACCCTGCACGGCGAAAAGCTAAAGGGCGGATTCACGCTCTTTCGCATGGCGGGACGCGAGCGCAATGGCAAGCCTCAATGGCTGCTCGTTAAAAAGAAGGACAGGTACGCCGATGAAAATTGGCGGTTAATTCAGCGCGACCCGCGCGGCGCGCTTACCAAACGCAGCAGAAAATCTTCTTCGACAAAAAGGCGCGTTACGAAAACAAAGACAAATGAGAAAGATGTAATTTCGCAGGCGGCGTTTCTTCGCAAGCAGAAGCTCGAAGGCGACATCACAGTGAAGATCGGGCGCAACACCGTCGAAGTGACGAGCCTCGATAAGACCTACTGGCCCGACGAGGGCTACACGAAAGGCGATTTGATTCGCTATTACCTCGAAGTGGGCCGTTACATCATGCCTTATCTTAAAGATCGGCCCACTATCTTAAAGCGCTACCCGAACGGCATCGGCGACGGGATGTTTTTCCAGCACAACATCGAGAGCGCGCCCGAAGTCTTGAAGACCGTCGAGCTTGAAAGCGAGCAGGGCCGCTTGCTCAACTATGCGGTTTATACCGATCTCGCGTCGTTAATCTATCTTGTAAACATCGGGACAATCGAGCAGCACCCGTGGCACTCGCGCACGGCGAACATAGAGCATCCCGATTACATCGTCTTTGATTTAGACCCGAAGGGAGCGCCGTTCAAAAACGTGTTGAAGGTTGCACTCGCCATGCGCGATGTGCTGAAAGACTTGAAGCTCACGGGCTATCCGAAGACTTCCGGCTCATCGGGCGTTCACATCTACGTGCCTGTGCGCCCGCGATACGAGTACGAAGAGGTTGCAGATTTTGCAGAAGCATTATCGAATCGCGCAGCCGAGCGCGCGGGAAAGATCGCGACCGTCGAGCGACGCATTGCCGAGCGCAAGAAAAATCAGGTTTACGTCGACTGGCAGCAAAACGCTAAAGGCAAAGCGGCTGCGGCGGTCTACACTGCGCGAGCAAAGCCGGGCGCGACTGTGTCAGCGCCCGTGACGTGGCAGGAGATCGCGCGCGGATTCGAGATAAAAGATTTTACGATTGAGACAATCCCGCCCCGCTTGAAGAAAAAGGGCGACCTGTGGAAAGAGATGCTTAAAGATAAGCAGGCACTCCCGAAGCTCAAGCGGGAAGTGTAAGGGCGGGAATGAGTCCCGCCCTTACGTTTTCGTCTGGCGTCGCGCTTCGAAGATGCGATTGAAAGGCGTCTCGGTCGCGCGCCGAAAGCTCTTGAACCCGCCAGCCATCACCGTCTCTCTCAGCGCATCCTCTGTTGCGACAGCGCCGAGCGCAGGCCCGCCTAAAGCCATCGAGTTCGCCGTGCAGCAAAGAGTCGAAGCCGCCGCAAAGGTTCGGCCTATGGGATTGAAATTCTCTTCGACGGTGTTTCCGGCCATCGGCTCGACTATCAACGCGCTGCCGTCATCAGCCAAAGTTTCATAGGCGCGGCGCGATGCGCCCACGGGGTCGCCCATGTCGTGCAGGCAATCAAAGAAAGCCACCATGTCGTAGCCTTCGCCCGGAAAGCTCGTCGCGTCGGCGACTTCAAAAGTCACGCGGTCCTCAACGCCCGCCTCGATAGCCGCTTGACGAGCGTGCTCGATAGAACGCTCGTGATTATCGAATCCATAGAATCGGGAATTGGGATAAGCTTTAGCCATAATGATTGTCGAAGCCCCATGCCCGCAGCCGATGTCGGCGACTTTGCCGCCCGCTTCCAGTTTTTCTTCAATGCCCGTGAGCGCGGGAATCCATTCAGCCACCAGATGAGTCGCATAGCCCGGGCGGAAGAATCGCTCCGTGCCGATGAACAGGTCCGGATCGTGCTCGCGCCAAAGCATCCCTCCGCCATGCTCGAAGGCGTAGGTTATGCGCGACTCGGCATGATTCATTGCTTTGACAACGTAGAATCCGCCGCCGACATAAAACGGGCTGTTCTCGTCGGTCAAAGCAACAGTCTGTTCGGGCGGGAGCGTGTATCGCCCGGTAGCGGGATCGTATTCGACATAGCCGCTCGCGGCCTGATTGATCAACCACTCACGAATGTACCGCTCGACAGTTCCCGTGCGCGCGGCAAGCTCGGCGGGCGTGAGCGGTCCCGCGCCGGCCATCGCTTTATACAGACCAAGTTTTTGACCTATGTAGGCGAGCGATGCGCTGAGCGCCGCGCCGAAATCATTAACAACTTTACCGAGAAAATTGTTCAGCTTCGCCTCATCAATCGGTTGCGTCTTAACATTAGCAGTCATATTGAATTCTCCTGATATTGAATTCTTTAGTGCCCACAAGAAGGCGTCCACTCTCCGGGTAGATGATTACGGGTTTGGTTGTATATCAAACGCGCGCGCAAGTCAACAGCGCCGAAAGAAAAGCGACCCTGTAACTGAAGTCGCATCGAGTCTAAATATAAGAAGCTGTGATGCGCCGCCTCGATGCAACTTTCCTTCACGCGCGGCGTTTATTTGTGCTAGATTTTACTTGCGCCCTAATAGCTTGAGCGAGGATCAACTGAGTGATCAGCACCGCTGGGAAGATCGAACAACTCCAATCAACAATCGAGTCGGTTATTCGCGGCAAGTCCGAAACGGTTGAGCTTGCGCTCGTCACCCTGATTGCGGGCGGCCACCTCCTTATCGAAGACGTTCCCGGCGTCGGCAAAACCACGCTCGCGCAGGCGCTCGCGCGCTCGTTCGATTGCACTTTTCAGCGCATTCAATTTACCTCAGATATGCTGCCTTCGGACATTTTAGGTCTTGAAGTCTTCAATCAAAAATCTGGCGCGTTCGAGTTCAAGCCCGGCCCGATATTCGCCAATGTAATACTAGCCGACGAAATAAACCGCACGACGCCCAAGACCCAATCAGCCCTGCTCGAAGCGATGGCCGAAGGACACGTAACCGTAGAGCAGCAGACTTATCACCTGCCGCGCCCCTTCATCGTGCTCGCGACGCAAAACCCGATTGAGCATCACGGCACGTACCCGCTGCCCGAATCGCAGCTCGATCGTTTTATGATGCGATTGCGCATGGGCTACCCCGATGCCGAAGACGAAAAGGTTATCCTCCGCCAGCAGACTTTGAACTCGATGGTTGATCACATCGCGCCCGTCATGCACAGCGACGACGTGCTGCGCCTTCAACGCGAAGCGCGCGAGGTCGCAGTTGACGAATCGCTCGTTGATTACCTCATCCAGATAGTGCGCGCGTCACGCGAGGCCGACATACTCGATCTCGGAGTCAGCCCGCGCGGGAGCCTCGCGCTCTATCACGCCGCGCAGGCGCTCGCCTACATCGAAGGGCGCGACTACGTCATCCCTGATGACATCAAGCGGCTGGTCGTCCCTGTGTTCGCTCATCGAATAGTAGTCAACTCGCGCTACTCGACGGGGCTGCGCCGGAGCGATGAAGCTGAAGCCGCGCTCCACGAGATAATCAAAACGATCAACGTGCCGCTTTGAGGTAGTTATGAATCGGCAGGCGTGGCGTGATTTCTTCATCACACTTTTCTTCCTGGGCGCAGCCTTCGTCATCGCGCTGCTCAGCTCAGTAGCGGCAGAGCAGGGCTATGGGCGGCTTGGCGCAATCGCGGCTGCCGTCTCGCTATTGCTTGCGCTCGGAGGCGCGCTCTATATCATCCCGCGACTCGCGCGAAATGTGCGGCTCGAATTCCTGCGCTTCGCAATCCGAACATCGGTCACGCTCGAAGGGTTGCTCTTTATAATCTTTCTATTCGTCATCGGATTCGCCGCGTGGAACACGGCTAACAATCTTCTTTACCTCGTGCTGTCAGCGATGCTCGCATTTTTAATCGCGGCAAACCTGATTGCGCGCGTGTCGCTCGCGGATATGTCCGTGCAACTCAGATTCCCCGATCACGTATTCGCGGGCGAAGCCGCAAGCATCACCGTCACGCTGACGAATCACAAACGGCTGATGCCCAGTTACAGTCTCGTGATTGAAGCGCTGTCGGAAGATGCGAACGACGCGGCGACGCAGCGACGCGGCGACACGGCGGCAGAAAAGAATGGCACAGAAACAACAGTCAACCTGAGCAAAAGCCAGAGAGGCGCAAAAAATGGGGCGGTCACCGCGTCGCCGCGTATCGGCGTCCCCGCATCGCAGAGCGCAAGCGGTCTGGGCAAGCTGGCCTATTTCGTACTGGCGCCCGCGCGCTCAAGCGTGCGCCAGCGGATTGAACACACCTTCAAGCGGCGCGGGCGTTACCCGATAACGGGCTTTCGATTGGCCACTAAATTTCCGGCGGGCTTTTTCAAGAAGTGGCGAAGGATTGACGCGCGCGGCGAGATAGTCGTCTATCCGAAGCCGCAGCCGCTCGACGATTTTTATCACGCGCTTCCTATGCTCGCCGGACAGGTTCAGAGCCACGCGCGCGGCTCAGGCGACGACCTCTACAGCATTCGCCGCTATCATCCGTCAGATCAACTGCGCAACATTGATTGGAAGGCGACCGCCAAGTCAATGACGATGATGGTGCGCGAGCACACGCGCGAAGACGAGCGAAGATTGACTATCGTCTTCGACACGTTCGCGCATCATCTTGCGGCACAGAGCGCGCAAGCTGAGCAATCAGCCGACCATCACGATGCAAAAGCGGCGCAGGAGTTTCAGGAAAAATTCGAGCGCGCTATCGAGATGGCCGCGTCGCTTGCGAATCATTTCATACTCGAACGCTCCGACGTTGAGCTTGTAACGACGAACGAAAAGCTCAACGTGAAATCAGGGTCGGGCTACGAGCACCTATACAAGATACTGCGCTCGCTCGCCATGATTCAGCCGACCGCGCAACCGGCGGATGACGAGCAGGCGATGGAAAAAAGGCGGCGATGGTGGGGCTTCATCAAACGCACTCGCGACTCCGTAGAGCAACAGCACCCCGAAGACACGAACGTGACAGTGCCGACGAGAAGAAATGGCGGCATTGCGTGGCGATTGATTGACGAGTTGCCCGTGCTTGGCGATGAGCGGCGATTCAAAGTGCTGATAACGAGCGCGGCTAAGGGAACTATTCCTGCGCACGTGTGGCGCAGTGCGCACGTCGTCTTTATGGACGACCTTTAGTAAAGGATGAGGGATGAAGGATGAAAGAGAGCTGCCGAATCTCACATTTCTGAGTTGAGGCGCGAGATTGCAAATCCTTTTCATCCTTCATCCCTCATCCCTCGAAAGATGGACAAGTACTTCACGACAACATCATACGCGCTCGTGGCGACGGCGTTTGCGACGCTGGCGCTGACGGACAACCTTGACGCAGCTTCGATTGCGCTCTACCTGATTGCGCTTGTGGTGAGCTTCTACCGCGACAGGCGCAACGCCGAGCGACGGCGGCGCGAGTGGCTGTGGCGCATACTGCCAGTCGCTTATGTACCATTCCTCGTTCTCGATGTGATGATTTTGAATACGCGCGTCGTCGCACTCATTCACCTGACGCTGTTTGCTTCGGCGGTGAAGCTCCTCCAGCCGAAGCGCGACCGTGACTGGATATTCCTTTACATAATCGCATTCTTCCAGATGCTTCTGACCGCGGGGCTAACAATCAACGCCACGTTCGTCGCATCGCTCATCACGTTTTTGTTCTTCTTTATCTCAACGCTCGCCGCGTTCGAAATACGCCGCGCTCGCCGCGAAATCGCCGCGCTTGACGAAGAAGTAATCACGCGAATCAAGCTGCGCCCGAAACGCTACGAGAGAAAGCCTGCGCGCGATGCGGCTCGCGCAAGCTCGCACCGCTCGCGCGTGCGTTATCTGGTTGGCGCGTCGTTCGCCCAGATCATAATGGTTGCAGCCTTCACGCTGCCGTTATTCTTTCTGATTCCGCGCTTCGGCGGCGGCGTGGTTCGCGGCTCAGGCGACAGCGCGGCAATCTCAGGCTTTTCCGATAAAGTTTCGCTCGGCGATGTAGCTTCTATCAAAAAGAGCCAGCGCATCGTAATGCGCGTGCAACTCAACACCGCGCCGCCGAAATATCTCCGCTGGCGCGGCGTCGCGCTCGAACGCTACGATGGGCGCTCGTGGAGCGTGTGGTCAATCGAGAAGCGAATTCAGGAACTCAAGCAGGGCCGAATCATAAGCGGCGAAAGTTCGGAAAAGGAAGCCGCCTCCGATTACGTTTATCCGCTCGGCGAGCAGCCGCGCGCCCGTCCCACGTTGATCGAGCAGAAGATATTTCTTGAGCCGCTACAAACGCCTGTCATTTTTGCCGCTCAAAGGGCGATTCGTTTCAGCGGGCCGGTTGCCGCGCTCAACAAAGACACCTTCACGAGCGCGCTCTCATCTCCTTTTATCAAAGGGCGCATGGCTTACACGGTTGTGTCCGACGTTAGCCAGCCGAGCGAGCAGGAACTCAAACTGGATTCGCCCGCGCTCGCCCCTGAACAGATTCGCCAGCGTTACCTTCAACTTCCGCGCCGCATTGATCCGCGCATCGCACAACTGGCGCGCGAGATAACGCGCAACGCGCCGTCACCCTACGATAAAGTCCGCGCGATTGAAAGTTTTTTGAGGACTCAGTTTCAGTACTCGCTCGATTTGAAGCCGACGACGGGCGACCCGCTCGCGGAGTTTTTATTCGAGACGCGCGAAGGCCACTGCGAATACTTCGCGACCGCGATGGTGATTATGCTTCGCACGCTCGACATCCCCGCGCGCATCGTGAACGGATTTCAGATGGGCGAGTACAACGATGTGAGCAATCTCTACACCGTGCGCGAGAGCGACGCTCACTCGTGGGTCGAAGCATACTTCCCTCACAGCGATTCGTGGATTGAATTTGATCCTACGCCTTCGGCGGGCATCAACGATTATTCGGGCGGAGGGCTGCTTGCGTGGTTCAGAAAACACATGGACGCGCTCGAAGTGTTCTGGCTCGACTACATCGTGACGCTCGACAGCAGCGAGCAGGCTTCTTTAATCGGCAGCATTAATCGCAAGCTCGTCGCGCTGAAAGACCGATTGCTCATCTACTACCGGGACGCGAAGCGATGGCTGATGAACGTTGTGAGCGTGATGTTCATCCGCCACGACTGGAGCGCGGGCGATGTCGCGAAACTGGTTGCGATGATTGCGGCATTGTTTGCGGCGCTCGGCGCCGTCTACATATTTTTGCTGTACAGGAAGCGGCGGCTGGTCGCGCCCACGGGCTACGGTCCTTGGTGGCACAGGCTGTTCGTGCTGCCGAGGTGGCGAAGCAAGAGACTAATCGAGCGCGACAGGCGCGAATCGGCTGTGTTGTTTTACGCGCAGATGCTGAGGATAGCGAGCCGCGCGGGGCTTGTGAAAGCTCCCGACCAAACGCCTATGGAATTCGCCGCCGCTTCGGGCCTAGATCAGATTCATGAAATCACCGCTTTATACAATCGCGTTCGTTTCGGCGGCGGCGCTCTTGACGATTCTGAAGTGCGCCGAGTCTCTGATTTGTTGAATGAGCTGAAAAAGGCAGCGGGCAGAAAGCGGTAGGCAGTAGGCAGCAAGTTGAATGGATGTGACCACTCACCTGAAGCTCATTGCCATCATCACTATGGTTCCAACATTCTTCGTCAACCATAACTGCCTTCAGTCCACCGCCTGCTGATTTGACAAGCATGGGTACAGCCGCATAGCATACGTGCGACGCTAGAAAGGCAAGTGGGCAATGAGGATTTACGACGTAACAATTCCGATCTCGAAAGACATGGTCATCTATCCCGGCGATCCGTCGGTTAGAATCGAGCGCAAAACAACGATAGACAAAAACGATGCCAAAGCGAACCTGAGCCGCTACAGCTTCGGCTCACACACGGGGACTCACGTTGACGCGCCGTTTCACTTTTTGGAAAAAGGCGCGACGGTTGACAACCTGCCGCTTGAGCTTTTGATTGGTCGCGCCCGAGTCGTAGAAGTGACCGCTCCGCGCATTGACGAAGCGGTGCTCGAAGAATTCGATTTCACGGCTGACGCGCGCGTGTTGTTCAAGACGCGCAATTCATACCTCTGGAATCAAAATAAATTCGCGGAAGATTTCGTTTACATAACGCCGGGCGCGGCCCGCGCGCTTGTCAACGACGGCATCAAGGTCGTAGGCATTGATTACCTGTCGGTTGAGAAATTCGGCTCGAAAGAATTCACGACGCACATAACTCTGCTCGAAGCGGGCACGGTGATAATCGAAGGGCTTGACCTGCGCGAGGTCGAGCCGGGTGATTACGAGATGATCTGTTTGCCGTTGAAGGTCAAGGACGGCGACGGCGCGCCCGCTCGCGTGGTGCTTAAGCAGTAGCCAGTTACCAGTTGTCAGTTGCTGGTCGAAAGGATGATTGTCTTGTAATAGGCTCTGGGAGCCACTTTCAAGGCCTCGTCATTTTAGCGACAACAACTGAGAACTGACGCTGGCAACTGACAACCGCCATGAAAGATTCCGAATTAATCAGGCTGGCTACAGACTTTCGCGTATTTGCCGAAGTGCATGCTCCGTCTGCCGAAGTTGCATTGCGCGCGGCTGAAGCGGCGATAATGGGCGGCGTCAAGCTCATCGAAATTGCGCTCGCCACGCCGGGCAGCTTTCGCGTCATCTCGGACCTGCGGCGCAAGTACGGCGACCGCGCGACAATCGGCGCAGGCTCCGTGATGAGCTACGAGCAGATAGACCGCGCAATCAAAAGCGGCGCACAGTTCATCGCAACGCCGCACACAAGCCCGCCGCTTGTTGAAGCCTGCCGCCGTCATCGAGTGCCGCCCGTTGCGGGCGCGCTCACACCAACCGAAGTTGCAGCCGCGCACTCATTAGGCGCGCCCCTTGTGACCCTGTTCCCCGCATCGCTTTTCGGCGGGCCTGAGTATCTTCGCTCGCTCACGTCGCGGATGACCGATGTTCGTATTGTGACGGCGGGCGGTGTCGGGCCTGACAACATAGTTGATTACTTCAGCGCAGGAGCGATTGCAATAAAGGTTGGGAGCCGATTGTTCACGCGCGGCGATTTGCAGAATGAGAATTACGCTGCGATAGCCGAGCGCGCTCGCGGAATAATCCGACTCGCAGGCGTGGCTTGATTGCAGAATGCGGACTTCGGATTGCGGATTTAATTCCAGTTTTTAATCCGAAATCCGCATTCTGCATTTCGCTATGGTTTGCGCGTCATCGTGACGTCATCCGTAGTCAGCGTCGGCGTTCTGCGACTACCTGAACGGCGCTGACCTGATGTTGTTATTCCGTAAGGCGCGGGCTTCGCAGTCGCCACCGAGGCGAGCGCCATCAAAACGAGGTCGGTCGGCACGCGCATCTCAATCGTCAGCCCTTCAGGATCGGGCTTCATCGTCAAGCCTATCCCAGAGCGCAAGCGCATCGCCGCAGGTTTGAAGTCCTGCAACGCCGCATTCGATTTCGCCGCTTGCGCCAGCGCCGATTTCAAAAAGCCATTCGCTATGCCTGAAGAGATATACGCCTGCATCGTCGCGCCCTCAGTTGCGACGGCTGATCGAAACTCCGCCGTCGAAGCGAGCGAATTGCCCGTGGCGCGAGCGTCGAGCGCCCGGCGAATCTCGGCCACCGACGGCGCGAATAAAAAGAATCCCCTGCTTATCGTGAAAGCTATCGAAGGACGGTACTTGATTGTCGCGCCGCGATAGCTCTCTTGCGAAAGCGCTGCGGGCGGACGATTGGGAGGACTAATAATGCGAGTGAAAAGTTTTTCGAACTTCGCAGGGTCGCGCAACTCGGCAACTATCAAAATGCGCGGCAAGCCAATTGCCGGACGGCTCGATGGCATACCAGCGTCAGGAGTCGCAGATTGCGGGACGACGGGTTTTGCGAACTTGCTGAAATCCGCAAAAGAGATTGATAGCTCTCTTCCAAGCGTCGGGAGCAAATCATATTTTATGCTGAAGCCAAGCTGCGATTCGACCATAGCAAAAAGATCGCCGCCCGCCATTCCGCCATTTAGTTGCGCGTCGCCCATCGCTCCGGCTGCGGTGGCGAACATTGATTGAATTGAATCGTAGAGCTTGTCCCAATCGAGCATCACATCAATAAAAAGATCTGCGTTTGGCGAGGCGAAGCTCGCACCCGCCGGCTCATTCACCGGCGAATCTGATGAGAAAAGGCCGCCGAATAATCCTTCGCCCTTGTTTGAATTGAACAAAGCGAGGGCGCGCACACGAGCCATATCGCCTTCGAGCGAACCACCGAGCGCGACAGCGTAAGGACGGCTCGCAAGCCCTGCGAGCGCGCCCGCCATGTAAGCCGCGCTCTGGCCCGCGTCACTCGCGGTAGGAAACAGCGGCATCGCGCCAACCTCGGCGTAAGCAAAGAAGTGATCGCCCGCAAACCGCTCGCGCGCTTTCATAAACGTTTGGTCTTCCGCAATCGGGAGCGCGCCTTCTGCTTCGGCAAGCCTCGCGACCGTAGCGCGCTCGCCAGCGATTACTACTCGTCCACGCAAAGCCACATCCATTGCGTTTGCGTCTGTTGGCGACTTGCTGCTGAAGATTTTCGCGAGGCCCATGCGAATCGCTTCGGCGTCATTTGCGGTAGAGGCTTCAACGACTGCTGCGCCTTTTCCATCGTAGCTCACAAGCGCGAACCTCGACTGCGCGAGCGCGCTCATCTGGCTTACGGCAAACGCGACGAAGTCTTGCGAAGAAACTTTGGCCGACCCCGTGAACATCTTCATCAGCGGAGCAAGCGCCGACGCCGACTGCGCAAGTTGCGCAAGCCACTCGCTTCGAATCTCAACATAGAGTTGCAAGCCATCGCGCGGGACGACCGATTCTATAGTTGCGCTCCCGGCAGAGGTTGACGAGCTATATTCTGCGCGCGGGCGAGGCGATGAATTGAACGGGGAATAATCTGATTTCGCTGCACTGGCGTTTGCCGCGCCGCGCGCCTGCTCCTGAATTAAGAGGCGCGCGCGATTTTCGACCTGCGGCAAGGCCACTGCGGGCAAAATGAGAGCGAACAAAAGCGCGATGATTATTGAAACTCTGGTCTTCATAGTGATGCTCCTGACAGGCTGTTATGCGGTGAATGATTAAACTGAAACAAGTGCAGCCAGCGTCAATGCTTTTGAGATTGGCGGTGATTAAGAAGGGGCAGGCAGCCTGAGACCTGCCGAGACAGGTCAATCCAGCTCGATGGTAGCACACGCGCTTGCCACGAAAAATAGTAATCTTCTCCTGCGCGGCTCTTCTTTCAAATACTATCGAGGCGACATTGCCTGATTCAGTTTCTCAACTATTAGGTCTGCGCTCACACGAAATCGTTTGCTGCGGCGCGGGCAACTTTTCGCCCGCCGTATGTAACAGATAAGTAGTGCCGCAATTGCACTCATACAAAGTTGCAAACTGAAGCGGCACGAACGTTGCTCAATATAAAGCAGGCGGCGCAGGCCGCACAGAAAAGAATTGGAGGACAGCAGATGTTAACGTTGAATAAAAAAGTTTGCGCGATGGTTTTGGGCCTCATGGTTATGTTCGCAGCCATCGTGCCTGCGAGCGCGCAGTCGTCTTTCGGCGGCAGCATGTCGACCAAGAAGAAAGTCGCCATCATCGGCGGCGGCGCAGCAGCGGGCGCGGTGATAGGCGGATTGCTCGGCGGCAAGAAGGGCGCAATCATCGGCGGATTGTTAGGCGGCGGCGGCGGCGCTGGCTATGTCTATTACAAGGGCAAGCAGGAAGAAGACCGTTACGGTCGCTATGACGATTATCGCTATCGCGACAACCGCGACTATCGCGGCTATAACAGCTACAGCGGAGTTCGCGGCTACCGCAGCGAGCGAGACTATCGCGGTCGCGATTGCCGCCGATAATTGAGAGTTCGGTCATCGCAACAACATTAAAAAATCTCTATGACAAAGCGATGACCCAAAGAATATTCAAATCGAGTTTACCGCTGGCGGCGCTCACCCGCGCTGCTGGCGGTTTCGAGTCTCTGAGGGCTTGCGCGCGGCAAGCAAAGAATCGCGCTTCAAAAGAGGCGCGTGGTCGCGCGCGGCCAACTCACCTGCGCATAAAACAAGCGAGGCTCTCAAGAACGATTGCGCACGCCTCGCTCTTTGAAACTAAGCGAGACGGAAAAGTTCATATGCTGAATAATCTGCGAGGGGCGGTGTGTGGTTGTTATGCCTGAAAAATCATTTCGATGCCAGATGCTCGTTGACTCCGTTGACAATGTCGCCGACGGTTAAAAACTTCGGGATGGCATCGTCGGGTATTTTGATCTTGAAGGTCTCTTCAAGGCGCAGAGCGATGTTGAGCGCGTCGAGCGAGTCTGCGCCAAGATCCTTCATCAGATGAGTTGAAGGACCGAGCTGGCTCGGATCAACACGCAACTCCGCGACGATGATGCCTTTCACAACGTCCTCTATTGACTGAACGGCTTCTCTGGTCATTTTTATTCCCTCAGCTTTATCGTATTAATACTGCTCTGGTGTCGGGGCGTTAAAACTCAACCGGCATATTCGCGCGCGACAAGCACCGCATTGTTGCCGCCAAACCCAAACGAGTTTGAGATAGCAGTTCTGAGCGGCACATTCTTCATCACTCGCGCGCCTTCCGTAACATAATCGAGATCGCACTGCGGATCAGATTCTTCGTAATTGATCGTCGGCGGTATCACTTTCGTATCAATCGCAAGCACCGTCGCTATGAATTCAACTGCGCCCGCCGCTCCCATCGAATGGCCGATCATTGATTTAATAGAGTTCACTGGAATTTCATACGCGCGGCTGCCGAACACTCGCTTGATGGCTTCAGTTTCCGACGCGTCATTGAGCTTTGTCGCCGTCCCGTGCGCGTTGATGTAATCAATTTCTTCGGCGCGCACTTCGCCATCCTTGAGCGCGCGAATTATCGCGTTGGCCTCTCCTTCAGGATCGGGGAAAGTTATGTGAGACGCATCGGATGTTGAGCCGTAGCCCAGCACTTCTGCGTAAACGTGCGCGCCGCGCTCAACGGCGCTTTCGAGCGTTTCGAGCACGACAACGCCTGCGGCTTCGGCCAGCACAAAACCATCGCGGTTTGCGCTGAACGGCTTGCAGGCGCGTTCGGGCGGGTCGTTTTTTGTCGAAAGCACTCGCATCTCTTTCCACGCATCCATCACAACGGGCGTGACCGGAGCATCAACTCCGCCCGCAATCATCCGCTCGGCATGGCCGTAGCGAATAAGATGAAACGCCTGTCCGATAGCATTCGCGCCCGACGAACAGGCTGTGCTGATGGTGATATTCGGCCCGCGCGTCTTAAAGCGGATGGCGATATTTGACGACGAAGCATTGTACATGGATTTCGGAATGGTGATGGCTGAGCGCCGACCTTTCCCATTTGAAAAGTACGCGCCATAAAACTCTTCCATTGAGCCTTGTCCGCCGAAGCCTGTACCTAATATCACACCGGCGTCGTAACTATCAAGCTGACCGTTCGTCAGCCCCGCCTCGCGCGTGGCCATATCGGTTGCGGCAATAGCCATCTGCGACACGCGGTCGAGGCGCGACATCTCGCGCTCATCAAAGAACTGTTCGGGGCGAAACTCGCGGCACACGCCTGCAATGTTAGTCTTGAGATTTGACGTGTCGAAATCCTCGATGCGCGAAATGCCGCTGCGCCCCGCCGTGAGCGAGGCCCATACCTGTTCGCGTCCGACGCCGACCGGTGTGATTATTCCGATTCCTGTTACTACGATTCGTCGCATGGCGAATTGGGGTTGAGCGTTAGATGTCGGGTGCTGAGGTGAAAACTTATCTGCCCCTGGCACCCGGCCCCTAGTTTATCAGTTCAAGCTTCTTGCCAATCCGGTGCATGGTTTCAAGCAGACGTTCGGCATGCTCTTCTGTGTGCGTCGCCATGCAACTGATTCGCACAAGGCTGTGCGAAACGGCAGGCGCGAGCACCGGGTTGGTGTAGATGCCTTCGCTCATCAACTCCCAGAAAAATCTACAGACTAGAACTTCATCGTCCACAACTACGGGTATTACCGGCGTGAAGCCTTCGAGCAGCCTGAAACCCATCCTCACAAGCTCGCGGCGTATCAGACTGCTCATATAGCGCAGCCGCTCGCGACGTTCCGGCTCGCGCTCGATGATTTCAATGGCCTTCAAAACAGCCGCAGCATTTGCGGGCGCAAGCGACGCCGAATAGACGAACGCGCGGCTGTGATGTTTGATGAATTCTATCACGTCGCGCCGCGATGCAACGAAGCCGCCGATTGACGCGAACGATTTTGAAAACGTCCCCATCACTATGTCAACATCATTTTCGACTTCGTAATGCTCAGATGTGCCGCGCCCGTTCTTGCCTAAAACCCCTATCGCGTGCGCTTCGTCAACGTATATCCGCGCGCCGTACTTTTTTGCGAGCCGCACAATCTCAGGCAGATTCGCCGTGTCGCCTTCCATCGAAAAGACGCCGTCAACCACAATCAATCGGCCTTCGTCGGGCGAAAGGCTCGCAAGAATCTTTTCTAGATCGGCCATATCGTTATGGCGAAATCGAAGCGTTCGCGCAAACGACGCGAGACAGCCGTCAAGAATGGAAGCATGAATGTTTCGATCTGCTATCAGGCAGTCGCCTTTTTGTGCGATAGTCGAGAGCGCGCCGAGATTTGTTTGAAAACCGGTGCCGAAAACAAGCGCCGCCTCGCGCTTCATAAATCGGGCGAGAGCTTCCTCCAATCTCACGTGCAGGTCCATCGTGCCATTGAGCATACGGGAACCGGAACAGCCCGTGCCGTATTTTTCAATTGCCTGTATCGCTGCTGCTTTGACTTCGGGGTGTGTGGTGAGACCGAGATAATTATTGGAGCCGAACATGAGGATTCGACGGTCGCCCATAAGGACCTGAGCCTCGCCCGAATCCGATGCGCTCGAAAACTCTGTGAAGTAGGGATAAAGCCCCGCCCGGCGAAACTCGTCGGCCTTTGTGAATGCTGCGGCTTTCTCGAATAAATCCTTCGCACCTACGTGCGACCTCTGCTGCATAGCACACCCTCACTCGACTGCGATTTAATTATCACTTCTTCCTACGAGGGACCCTGCCGAGTCTAGCTCCCTGTAATGCGGAAGATTATATCTGAAAATCACGTGAGGGCAAGCCACAAAAGCAGTTGTCAGTAGGCAGCAGGCAGTAGGCAGTTACAGATTCACAATCATAACTTTAGCCGAAAGCGCCTTTCGGCAATGATTCACAGTTTACTGCCTACTGATGTAAACACGAGGCACGCGGTCGCTCACGCCACAGGTCACCTCATAAGATATAGTCCCGATAAGCGAGGCGACTTCCTCAGCTGTTATGCGGCTCGCGCCCTGCGCTCCGATAATAACCACCTCGCCGCCCAGCGCAGCCCCGCTCACATCCGTTACATCAACGAGCGTCAAATCCATGCTCACGCGCCCGACGATTGGAGCAAGTTGCCCTCGCACAATCACTTGCCCGCGATTCGACAGCGCGCGGCGAAGCCCATCTTCATAACCGATTGGCAGCGTGGCTATCAGGCTTTCGCGCGAGGTCACGAACGTGCCGCCGTAACCGAGCGGCGCGCCCGCCGGAACCCATTTCAAAAACGTAATGCGCGTGTGAAGCGACATCACCGCCCGCCAGTCCAACGGCTCAACGGTCGGCAGAGTCACATCGCGCCAAAGTCCGTACATCACGCCGCCAATCCTGACCATATTGCCGCGAGCGCGAGGGTAAGCATGAGAAGCTGCGCTGTTTGCTTCGTGAATCCATGTCGGTTGATGCCCTCGCGCGCGAATTATTTCAACCGCACTCTCGAATAATTGCATCTGCCGCTCGGTGAATTCGGTTTTATCAGGCTCATCAGCCGAAGCGAAGTGCGTCATCACTCCATCGAGCCGAACGTTTTTGAACTGGCGAGCGCCGTCGAGAAAATCCTGTAGCACGGCGTGCGGCACGCCGAGCCGCCTCATACCTGTATCAACTTTCAAGTGATAATCAACGATTCGGCCTGATGCTCGCGCCGCCGCATCTAGCCGTTCAAGCAAATCCAGACGGAAAACAACCGGCGTGAGATTGCGTGCAATGACGACTTCTTCCTGCCCTTCCCAGAAGCCGCCGAGACAAAGAATTGGTCGTGCAATGCCAGCTTCTCTAAGCTCCACGCCCTCTTCCGGGAGCGCGACGCCGAACCACTCTGCGCCTTCGCGTTCAAGCGCGCGCGCGCACTCCACCGCGCCGTGACCGTAAGCGTCAGCCTTCACCGCAGGCATGATGGCAACATCTGCGCCAACGGCCTGCTTCATCACGCGAAAGTTGTGCGCGAGATTGTCGAGATTTATTTCTGCCCACGTCGGGCGTCCTTGAGAGATGAGAGGAGCGACGCGACGACGCGACGACGCAACGACGCGGTGAGAGATTCGCTTTTCTGAGGAATCAGATTGCGAGTCACGCCGCGTCGCCGCGTCGCCCCCTCGCCGCATCGTTTCATCCTTCATCCCTCATCCCTCATCCTTCCGAATTCCCCCATACTTCAATCATTCCTTCCACATATTCTCGAAGCGCGTGAATTCTTTAAGGAAGGCCAGTTGAACGGTTCCTGTGGGACCGTTGCGCTGCTTGCCGATAATTAACTCAGCCGTGCCGCGATTCTCGTCCGTCGGATTGTAAACCTCTTCGCGATAGATGAAGCAGACTACGTCTGAGTCCTGCTCGATGCTACCGCTTTCGCGCAAATCGCTCAGCTGCGGGCGGTGGTCGCTTCTGGTTTCGGGCGCGCGCGAAAGCTGCGACAGCGCAATCACGGGCACATCCAACTCTTTCGCAAGCCCCTTTAACTCGCGCGAGATTTGCGAAACCTCCTGCTGGCGCGATTCGATTCGCCCGCGGCCCGACATCAATTGCAGGTAGTCAATGATGAGCAGGTCAAGCCCATGTTCAGCTTTGAGCCTACGACACTTGGCGCGCATCTCAAGCACGCCCACACCCGGCGTGTCGTCAATAAAGACTTTGATTTCGCACAGCCGCCTGAGCGCATCCGCAAGCCTCGCCCACTCTTCGCGATTCAAATAGCCGGTCCTCAAGCGATGTGCATCAACGCGCGCTTCTGAGCAGAGAAACCTCGACACCAACTGCTCAGCCGACATCTCAAGACTGAATATGCCGATAGTGTTTCCATTCTTCGCCGCGTACTGCGCCATATTCAGAGCAATGGCCGTGTTGTGAACACATATATCGTTGGCGATGAAGTTGTGCGTCTCAGGAATCGTCAGATCATAAACCTGCTTTAATCCCGCAGGCTCGATTGAAACGATCTCATCCCAATAAATATCGCTCGTCGCCGGTTCTTGAAGCGACTCATCACCCAGAGCGGCGGCAAGCGTCGAAAGCCTCTGGCGAGTCAATGCGCGAGCGCCAACGTGAATGTTTGTATAACCTTTAATTCCCGCTCGCCGCGCGAGTGTCGCCCAAGGCTCATCGCCTTTCGCTTCCGCAATCTGTCTCCAGATTTCAACAGGTATTAAGTCTCGGTTTGCCTTGTATTGCTTTTCGCCGAGAGCTTCTGAGATTCGCCGTAGCGATTCTTCTTTTCCGAATATTCCAATCTCAGCTATGAACGTCCTGATTGAGCGAGCATCTGCGATGTCGAGTTGCCAGGATGTTCTGCGCGCGTCTTTGTATTTAACAGAGCGTTTCCTCAGCGAAGCTATAATCCCAAACCGCAGCAGCAGATGCTGTATCTGCCGCGCAAGCCGCTCGCTCGTGGTTGCGTATCCCAATTGTGGCTTATAGCCTTGCGTTAGCGAAGCCCATCCATCAGTCGCGAAAAGCCGATTCAAGAACAACGCCACCTGCGGGCGAGTTAATTTGAAAACAATCTGTGGAATGGTTTTGTCACGCGCGCCTTTGCCCCAAAGCTCATGCTTTTCAAGCCAGAGCGTGAGCGCATTCCTGCTGTTCTTGCTGCTTGCCGCATGACCACGCGGAGCAAGCTCTGATGGATCAACTTGCAAAGCCTCGCATAACTGATTGAATTTTTCGCGACTCGGCGCACACATCCCTTGAGTCCGGAAGCAAATCAGCGAGGGAGTTACTTCAAGCGCGTGGGCAAACTTTCTTGCGGCTCCGAACCTGGAATGAATAAGATTCTGCAATCGCCCGGCAAATGCTTGTCGCTCTACGCCAACGGAATTCAAATCGCTCGAAACGCAAAGCGTCGTGGTGCGAGCGCCGTTTGAATCTTCCACTCTAATCCGCAGGCCGCCAAACTCTTTAACTGCCTGAGTAAAATCTTCTTGCAGCAGCGGATTGCTATTAGTGAATTCGGGAATCCCTTTCGTCAAACATCCATCGCCAATCAAGTAAGCCAGCAGCTTGACTTCACACTCGCGAATCTCTTGTGTACCGAAAACTTCGAGCCTGCGAGGCACAGCTATCTTGTCGCCCGGTTTAAGCTCTGCGAGCTTTTGCCATCCGCTGAGAGTTAAGAATGGATGAATTATCGTAGACTCGACCCGACGGCCCAGCCGCGTTGTGACTCGATAGACAGGCTTTACTCCATCATCAACAAATGCTGAAGGCTCGATGAAACCGAGTTTCAAATCTCCCTTCAACGTTAAAAGAGTCGCGCAGCGACGGTTATAAATCTCTTCAATCGTCGCCAACTCGCCGTTTTCTAAAAGTATCTCCGAATCAAACGCGAGGCACTTGCCGACCGACGGGCGAGCCGCGATGATGATCAAATCCTGGCGTTGAAGCCCGCTCGTCATCTGGTCGAAATCGGTGAAGCCCGTAGGAACGCCCGTTATCATCTCAGGCCGCCCGGCCATCTGCTCTATCTGCTCAAGCCGCCGCTGCGCCACTTCGCCGATGTATTGAAAGCCCTGACGCACACGGTCTTCGGCTATCTGAAAGATCATCTGCTCGGCGCGGTCAATGATGATGTCAGGATCGTCTTCTTCATCGAAGCAACTGGCGATGATCTGATTCGACGCTGTGATGAGCTTGCGAAGCTGCGCTTTGGTTTTGACTATCTTCGCGTAAGGCTCGATGGTGTCTGTGCGCGGCACTCCGTCAATCAACGACGCTATGTAAGTCGCGCCGCCAATCTGCTCGAACTCGGCTGCGCGGCGCAGTTCGTCGCTCAGCGTAATCAGATCAATAACCGAGCCGCGCTCAGACAGCGCGACCATCTTGTCGAATATGCGGCGGTGTGAATCGAGGAAGAAGTCGTCGCGGCGAAGGAGTTCTATCGCCTGATTGCAAACAGTGTTGTCGAGCAGAATGGCTCCGAGTATCGAGCGCTCTGCTTCGATGTTTGAAGGAAGGCCTTTATCGAAAAAAGGATCACCAGAAGCCGGTCGCGTCATACCTCAATCCCAACCGCGCTCGTTGCGCACGCCAGCAAAACTAAATAGTGATTCAACCTGCTCTGCGGGGGGCGATGGAACAACCGACTCGCAAGGAAAGAAAAGCGGAACGGCTGCGCCCTCAGCCATTCCGCGCCCGATGATAACAAAAGCAGTTGCCAGTGGCCAGTTCTCAGTCGCCAGTTGCCGATTGCGGAATGATCAATCGCTTCCTGCCGATAACTAACAACTGACAACTGGCCACTGACAACTACCTTATTCCTGCGCTGCTTCGGCTTCGTCGGCGGCGACAAATGACGCGCCCGGAGTTTCAGGCGACGACTCCTGAGCTTCGCCTTCCGGCGCGGCTTCTGCCGTAGAACTGGCTTCCAGAGCCGATTCTGTGGCAGGCGCTTCTTCAGCCGCAGGCAACTCTTCTTCGCCCTCGCGCAGCACCTTCACCTTGATGGTCGGCGTGACTTCGCGGTGCAGCTTGATCTGAACGTCGTACTCGCCAACCTCTTTAATGTGATCTTTGAGCGCGACCTTGCGGCGCTCGACTGTGAATCCTTGCGCCTTCAGAGCCTCGACCACGTCGAGCGACGTAACTGAGCCGTAGAGCAAACCGTGTTCGCCCACGCGGCGGTGGAAGCGCAGTTCAAGACCGTTCAATTTATCGAATTCCGACTGAGCGGCCACCCGCTCACGCTCTTCGCGCTTGGCGAGCGCGCGGCGCTCTTCTTCAATCATCCGCTTGTTGCCTGCTGAGGCTTCAATCGCAAGCCCCTGCGGTAAAAGATAATTGCGGCCATAACCCGCGCGCACGCGCACGACCTGGCCACGGTGTCCGAGATTGTCAACATCTTCTTTCAGCAATACATCCATGTGTGCCATTGATAATTCCCCATGATGCCAGTAGGCAGTAGGCAGTAAGCAGTAGGCAGTTAAGATGCAGCAGGCGCATGGATTCTTATCTGCCTACTGCCTACTGTGTTAATCCGTCGCAAACGGCAGTATAGCGGCGTTGCGCGCGCGCTTGATGGCCGTAGCAAGCATCCGCTGGTGCGGCGCGCAGGTTCCCGATATGCGGCGCGGCAGAATCTTTCCGCGCTCAGGTATATAGGGCGCGAGCGTCTTCGCGTCTTTGTAATCAATGTAGTCCACGCGGTCGGCACAGAAGCGGCACGACTTGCGCGCGCGAACGAACCGGCGCGACCCCTGCCCGCCCTGCCGCGATTGTCTCTGATCTCGTGTGTCGCTGCTCATTATTCTTCTTCCTCCTCTTCGACCTCTTCAACTTCTTCCTCGCCTATCGGTAAGACTGGCTCGGCGCGACGCGCGCGGCCTCCGCCCGCGCTGCGACCTGCCGCCATGCGAGCCGCGCGACGCGCGCGGAATTTTTCTGCGCGCTTGAGGTCTTCATCAACGCGAATAGTGATGTAGCGGATGATCGCGTCCGTGACGCGCATGCGTCGCTCGATTTCGGCGATCTCCGCGCCCGTGCCTTCAATCGTCAGCACGATGTAATGGCCTTCGTTGAATTTTTGAATCGGGTAGGCGAGTCGGCGGCGGCCCATGCGGTCAACCTTCGCGACCGTAGCCCCTTGGTTGGTCGCAACGTCACTGAATTGAGCGACGAGCGCGTCAATGTCCGCCTCTTCGGTGTTCGGATTGACTATAAACAGTACTTCGTAAACTCTCACTGAGAGCTACCTCCTTTTGGATTTACTTCGCAAGCAATCAATGCTGCGGTTAAGCCCTGACCTTCAGGCCGGAGCAAGGAGATTCATTATTGAACTCCTGACAAAGAACAATTTCGTGAATGGTGAACCGTTAATCGTGACAGGCTACTTTCTTTGGCGTCATCTCCCGTCACGACTGACGATTTACGATTCACACTCTTTAGCGCGTTCGTTAAACATTGCCATTGCGCGCTCGATGCCGTCCGTGAGTATAACCTCGACGGCGTCGGCTGCGCGGGTTAAAACTGCTTCGAGCTTCTCACGGTCACGCTTAGGAATCGGCGAAAGCACGAAGCTCGCAAGGTCGCTCACCTCGTGGTCGGGCTTGATGCCGAGCCTGACGCGCGCGAACTCCTGAGTGCCGAGACGGTCAATGATTGACTTCAATCCTTTTTGACCGCCCGCGCTCCCCTTTGGCCGCACGCGAATCATCCCGAACGGCAGCGCGACATCATCAACGGCGACGATTAAATTCTTCGCGTCGCCTTCGCCGTAACGCGCAAGAAGTGTCCGCACGGCATCGCCGCTCAGATTCATGAACGTCTGCGGCTTTACGAGCATCACTCGATGGCCAGCAATCGCAACCTCTGCGACCTGTGCGTTAGCTTCAGCGCGAAAGCGGCGGCCTCCGGCGCGCTCCATCAATCTATCAATGAGCATGAATCCGAGATTGTGCCGGGTCTGTTCGTACTCTCGACCCGGATTCCCAAGCCCGACTATCAGCTTCATAAATCAGGGGGTCAGGGGTCGGGGGTCAGGAGTCAGGAATAGTTGAACGATTGACCCCTGACTCCCGGCCCCTGACCCCTATTCTTCTTCGGTCTTGCCCTTCTTGATGACTTCAGGCTCGGCTTCAGTTTCAGGCGCAGCTTCAGCCGGAGCAGGCGCGGCCTCTTCGGCCAGGCGCGGAGCCAGCACGCCCGCGACTATCAGATGCTCATCGTTGAGCACCTTGATCTTCGCGCGATCATAAATCAAATCGGCTACTGTAACGTGGCCGCCGACGTGAAGGTCCGAAACATCAACCTTGATGTGATCAGGGATGTCGCCCGGCAAGCACTCGATGTCGACTTCGCGCAGTTGAAGCTCAAGTATGCCGCCTTCGGTCTTGACTCCAAGAGGGTCGCCGACCACTTGAATCGAAACCTTAACATGCGTTGCGGTTGTCAGCGACAGCCTCATCAGGTCCGCGTGCAGCAGACGGCCCTTCACGGGATCAACCTGAAAATCTTTGATGATGACCGTTGCAGGCTCGCTGTTGCCGTTTCCCGTCAGCGCGAGATTGAAGATCGTGTTGTGTCCCGTCTCCGAGCGCAGTATTGCCGCGATCTCTTTCGCGTTGACAGCGACCGCTATGGACTCCTGCCCATCGCCGTAAACGGATGCGGGAATCATTCCTGCCGCCCGCAGGCGACGAGCGTAACCTTTGCCCACTCCATCGCGCGGGCTTGCTTTGATTGTTATATCTGAAATCATAACGACTCCTGAGTTGGGTGTCGGCTCTGGTTTCTAACCGGCACCTAATACCTGACACCCGACACCCATCAAATAAACAACTTGCTCACCGACGTCTCGTCGTGAATTGACAAAATAGCTTCGGCTAAAAGTTTCGCCACGCTCAGGCATTTAATCTTGCCCGAATGGCATGCGCGCTCAGCCGGGATCGTGTTTGTCACAACGACTTCTTTAAGCGGTGAGGCCTCAATTCGTTCGACTGCCGGGCCGCTCAGCACTGCGTGCGTGGCCGTTGCCAGCACAGATTCAGCTCCGTTGGCTTTCAAAGCCTCGGCGGCTTTGACGAGCGTGCCCGCCGTGTCAATCATATCGTCCACGATCAGCGCCGTTCGCCCTTCAACGTCTCCGACGACGTGAAGCACTTCGACTTCGCCTAATCGTTCGTAATCGCGCCGCTTGTCAATGATGGCAAGCTCTGCGTCAAGGCGCTTCGCGTAAGCGCGCGCTCGCTCGACGCCTCCTGCATCGGGCGCGACGACGGTCAGGCGCGGCAACTCCAGACTCTGAAAATAACCCACGAGCACGGGCGCGGCGAATAGGTGATCAGCCGGTATATCAAAGAACCCTTGAATCTGTCCCGCGTGAAGGTCGAACAGCAAGACGCGGTCGGCTCCGGCTTCTGTAATCAAATTCGCGACGAGCTTCGACGATATGGGAACGCGCGGGCGGTCTTTGCGATCCTTGCGCGCATAGCCGTAATAAGGAATCACAGCCGTGATTCGCTGCGCCGACGAGCGCCGGAACGCATCCAGCATTATCAGCAACTCCATCAGGTTCGAATCAACCGGCCTGCACGTCGGCTGAACCAGAAAGCAATCTTCGCCGCGCACGTTTTCGAGTATCTGGAAATTGAACTCGCCATCGGTGAAGCGTCCTGTGTTAGCTTTGCCAAGCTCTATGCCGAGATGCTGGCAAATCTCTTCAGCCAGTGGCCGATTGGCGTTGCCCGTGAAAACTTTTATGTTCGAGTTCCGGCTCATAACAGGTCTAGTAGGCAGCAGGCAGTAGGGGAGCAATTTCGCAACTGCCTACTGTCTCTTGGCTGGGGAGGGAGGATTCGAACCTCCGAATGGCGGCTCCAAAGGCCGCTGCCTTACCGCTTGGCGACTCCCCAGCACTTATCTTTAATCAGATATTCCCCGCAGACAGAGTTTATAATATCAGCCAACCGTCAAGCCACTTCCTGTTAAGGCTCCAGCTCTGTTGCTTGCTCGAAAATCGTATCCCAGTATTGCTGCCTGTTGATTGCGCGCGTCGCTTCTGCCCAGAAACCTGCCGCGCGCATGGCTGCTTGCGCCTGCTTCAAAGTTTCATCATTGTCAAAGACCGCGAAGACAGTCGCGCCGCTACCCGTCATCAAAGCGCGCCGTGCGCCGAGGCTCTCAAGCCTTCGTTTTAACTCCGCAATTTCTGGGTGAGCGGCTAAGACAACTTGTTCAAGATCGTTGCTCGCCGCAAGCGGTAGCTCATGGATGCTGCGGGCAGCAAATAAAGTAAAAGGTATGATACGGGCTTCGCGCGGACGTGTCAACCTGCCGTACGCTTCGGCTGTTGAGACTGAAAAACCCGGATTTACGAGCAGCAGATTATCGCATCGTGTTTCTTCAAGAGGATAAACCTCTTCGCCGCGACCGATGCCGAGCGCCGTCCCGCCCACAAGAAAAAAAGGGACGTCTGAGCCGAGGCTTGTTGCTATTCTAAGGAGCGCCCGGCGGTCTATTTCTACGCGCCACAATCGAGCGAGAGCTAAAAGCGTCGCCGCAGCATTCGATGAGCCGCCGCCCAAGCCTGCGGCCACGGGAATGCGCTTTACGATTTCGATTCGCGCGCCCGCACTCGCGCCCGTCGCTTGTTGCAATCGCACCGCTGCCTTGTGCGCGAGGTTGGTTTCATCCGTCGGCACGCGCGCGTCATCGCAAATGATCTCTATTTCGCCTTCCGTTTTCGTGATGCGAAGCTTCTCGTGAAGAGAAACAGTTTGAAAGATAGTGCGAAGTTCGTGATAGCCGTCCGGGCGCTTGAATAAAACATCGAGCGTCCAGTTGATCTTCGCGTAAGACCCGACGGCAATAGATTGCGGCGCGGTGGATGAAACTTCAGTCATGATTTTCAGTTTTGAATGTGTGGCTCTTCAAAAACACTTCCGCATCGTCGGGCGAGAAAAACACCAGCCGCACCTGAGAGATTGAATCATCTCGTGAGAGAAATTCTTGAATAGCGCGGGATGCAACCGCCGCCGCCGCTTCACGAGGATAGCCGTACACGCCCGTCGAGATTGCGGGAAACGCAATCGTTCGGAGATTGTTTTCAATAGCCAGCGCGAGCGAGTTTCGATAGCACGCCGCAAGCAGCTCCGCTTCGCGCCCGTTGTGGCTTCCATAAATTGGGCCGACCGTGTGAATGACGTGACGCGCTGCAAGCCGCCCGCCCGACGTGATGACCGCTTCGCCCGTCGGAAGCCCCTGCGGGTATTGCGCGCGACGAATCTCTTTACACTCTTCGAGAATCTGCGGCCCGCCTCTGCGGTGAATCGCGCCGTCAACGCCGCCTCCGCCCATCAAAGATGAATTGGCCGCGTTCACTATCGCGTCAACCTGCTCGCCGGTGATGTCGCCGACGACAACCGCTACACGGCCACGCAAAAAGATATGTTTGACTGCTGGTTCACTCATAATCTCGGACCTGCTTGTTCTACTCTTCGCCGATGTCTTCGTTCCATATCTCAGGGTGAGCCGCGATGTAGCTGGCAAGCATCTCGATGCATTCCCGCGAGTTGAGATCAATGACCTCGATTCCATTTTCGCGCAGCCACTCGATGCCGCCCGCGAAATTCACCGATTCGCCCACGACAACCGTTCCGATGCGGAACTGACGCACGAGTCCGCTGCAATACCAGCACGGCGCGAGCGTCGTCACCATTATCTTGTCGCGATAACTTCGTTGCCTTCCCGCTTTGCGAAACGCGTCAGTCTCGCCATGCACCGAAGGATCATTCTCCTGAACGCGGCGGTTGTGCCCGCGTCCAAGCAGGTTTCCCTGACGGTCGAACAACGCTGCGCCTATGGGTATGCCGCCTTCGGCCAATCCACGGCGCGCTTCTTCGATGGCGACTCTTAACATCGCGCGATAATCCAGCTCTGCGCTCATAATCATTAATCTCTTCGCAGGCAAGTCAGGCGCTGATTATCTCGCCGAGCGTTTTGTCAAGCCCGTATTGCTGGAACTCGTGCTGGTGACGATTGTAGAGCCAGCGCAAATCTTCATTGATGCGCTCGCGCAAGCGGGCCGATTGCGTGCTTGTTTGCAGCACCGCCTCGACTGCTATCTTCAACGCTTCCGTCAATCCCGCGATGAACTCTTCAGGGGTCGCCTCTCCTATGAAGGCTATCTCGCCGCTCAGGTATTCAAACTCCGCTCCGAAGGGATCAAGAAACGGGTAACGGTCGGCTATCTTCAACTGTCCCGCGCGCAGGTAAATCGAAAAGCTGTCGCGCTGCTCGATGGCCCGCGTCGCTTCTTCAATCGTTCGAGCGATGTCGCCCATCAGTCGTTTGATTTCGGCCATCGTCATCGCATCGCCAGCCAGTTGAAATTCGCCCTCGCTTTGAATCTCTTCCCGCACGAAGGCAAACTCATCGGCTTCGCTCGTCGAGCCGTCACGCATTTGACCGCCTGCCGTCGTGGCTTTATCGCCTATTGTTGCGGCTTGAACGAAAGATTCAGCCTCAGCCAGTTCGTCTTTCCGCGCCGCTTCATCCGAAACTTTCTGCTCATTCACCTGCGACGCAACATTATTATTTTCGCGCTCGACTTCTTTGTCAGATTCTTCAAGAGCAAGCGAGCGATAGATTGCCCTCGCTTCTTTCACCGCGTCAGAGACTTCCACTGGCTCGCGTTCTGCGGCAAGCGATGAAACAGGCGGCGCAGTTTGCGATTGGCTGCTCTCGTATAACGACTGATCGGATTCAATCTCGTCGGTCGCAGCTTTGAAGTAGACATCGAAAACGCAGTTTGCGCGGCTGCACTCGTCCAGCAACCGCCGCAGCGGCGCGTTCTCGTCCAAACCGAGATCATCGGTCTCTTCTCGAATCGCGCCATTTTCGGAAACTGCCAGTCGGCAGCGATCATCTTTTACGCGGGCAAGAGCTGACCATCCGCTTTCCGTCCTTATCTCGATGAACCATTGACGGTCGCGCTCGCGGCTCAGCTTCGCAATCACCTTTTCAAGATCGGCGAACTCCGTGCTCAGTCCAGTGTAAAGCGCCGAGGCGCTCACGCGAGCCGCTATCATCTCGGCCAAACCAGTCGAATAGCTGTAAACTGAAACGCGCCCGCGCTCGCGCCGCGCCGCTGCGGCAAGCTGAACGGTTGATGCGCGGTCAACCACAGTAGGCGTGTCGCCGACCGCGTATTTTTCTTCTACAGCCGCCGCCGCTTTGCCGCGAACCAAAATGACAAATGCGCGCGAGTGACTCAACGTGACTTCGACCGTGCCGGAAAATCCGCCTTCGCACAGGTCGGCCACCAACGCGTCAACAAGCACGTAGCTCGTCGCCAGATTTTCATGAAGAACTTTTCCGCGTGGAATGAACATTTGATTAGTCCGAAGTCCGAAGTCCGAAGTCGGCTGCCCTTTATCGTCGGAGCGCGAGTGACTGACTTCGGACTAGCGACTGCCTTTGACCGGCGATTTGAATTTTCCTTTCGCGATGCCGTCGGCTATCCGCTTCGCCTGATTGCGCGCTATTAACGGCTGCGTGTCGTCGCCCGCGATCTCTTTCAAAACCGAAAGCATCTGCTCAGGCTCGGTCACGCGCGCAAGTCGCAGATCGCTTTCTAGAATCTCAAGCTGCTTCGGCAGATCGAGCGGTTGATATTGCTGCGCCGTGTCAATGTCAAACAACCGCATCTCCTGCGTTGCTATCCCGCGAAAAATATCGGCAAGCTCTCTTATCTCTGCGTTTATCGTGTAGTTGAACCGCACCGTGCGCTCGCGTCCGCCGGCCCGCGCGGTCAGCGTTACCCAACCCAAGTGCGAGAAGTCTTTCTTATCCTGATACTCTTCGTTTGAATCAAGGAAGCGAGAGGCTGCAATTAGCTCGCGTATGCGCGCAAGCGTCGCAGGAAGCAGCTTGAATTTGCGGTCAATTATTTCATCCGACTCGCCGCGCCTGAAGCGAAGCTCGCCCGCGCCGTCCGGCCCAACATCAACTTCAATCAGCGGCTCGTAGAATCTCGCGTTCTCGAAGCGATAAAAAAAACTCATCGCCGCGCTTGCGCTTGTATCGCCGGTTTGCAAAATGACCCGCGCCTGCGACAAGCATATGCAGGAAGGAAAAATAATAATTACCGAAACGATGAATCGAACTGCGCGCATAGCGAGATTATAGAGAAGGCAAAAGGCAAAAGGCAAAAGGTGGAAGAAAAGTCATTAGTCATTTGTCCTTAGTCCTTTGTCTCCGGCTTGAAATACAAACGACCAAGGACCAATGGCAAGCTTTACTCAAACCTGACTGACACAAGTTTCGACACGCCCGGCTCTTCCATCGTCACGCCGTAGAGAGCGCGAGCCACTTCCATCGTTCGCTTGTTGTGTGTGATAACCAGGAACTGAGTCGTGCTGCTCATCTCGATGACCTTATTCGAGAAACGTCCGACGTTCATCTCATCGAGCGGCGCGTCAACTTCGTCCAGAATGCAGAAGGGCGATGGGCGATACTGGAATATCGCAAGCACGAGCGCGATTGCGGCCATCGCCTTTTCGCCGCCTGACAGCAGCAGCACGTTCTGGAGCCGCTTGCCCGGCGGCTGCGCAATCAAATCAATGCCCGACTCAAGAATGTCTTCTTCGTCAATCAGAACCATCTCGCCGCGCCCGCCGCCGAAAAGCTCCGTGAACATCTGCTGGAAGTTCTCGTTGATGTGCGTGAACGCGTGGCGGAACCGCTCGCGCGAGCGCCGCTTGATTTCCGAAAGCGCCTCTTCGGTCATCTTTATCGAATCGAGTATGTCGCGCCGCTGCTCGCTCAGGAACCTGAATCGCTCTTCAGCTTCTTCAAGCTCTTCGAGCGCCATCATATTGACCGGCCCCATCTCGTCGAGCTTGACGCGCAGTTCATCGAGCCGCGCCCTCGCCGCCTCCGCGTCAGTGGTCAGGGGTCGGAGGTCGGAGGTCAGGGCTTGCTCATCGCCCGCAACTGTTTCCCGATTTCTTTCGTTGCCCGCTGCAATAGTTTGTTCATCGCCAGCCTCGCCGTCAGTATCACCTGGCCTCTGATCCCTAATCCCCGACGCCTGCTTCTCCGCCGCGAGCCCAAGCTCGATGCTTGTGACAACATCTTCGAGCGACATCGCGAGCTCTGAAAAACAGGTTCGCGCAAGGTGCTCGGCCTCAGATTCGATTCGCGCCCGCTCAACTTCAATCTGCCCGCGACGGTCGTGCGCAGCAGAAGAGGCTTGCCGCAACTCGCTCAAGATATCTTCAAGCTCATCGCCGCGCGCTCGCGTTGTTTGAAGTTCTTCTGCCGCTGCCGAAACGCGCTCGGCAAGCGCAACTCGCTCGGCTTCAAACGCTGCTGCCGCGTTCGCGCCTTCCGCATGCGAAGCTGTCAACTGCTCAACGCGATTGTGGCTCTCGTAAAGCTCGACGCGGTTGCGATTGATTCTCGACCTGAGTTCTTCAGCCTCAGATTCGATTCGTCGCAGCTCTGCCCTCGCCGCCTGCAATCGTTCGGCCTGCGCAGCCCTGCGCGCTCGCGCCGACGAAAGCTGCTCAGATAACGCTTCAACGCTTGCGCGCATCTCGACGAGCGTGGCTTGCGACGCGGTGAGCGATGATTGAACCGCTTCGCGCGACTCTTCGGCTGCGTGAAGCTCTGAGGCAAGTTGCTCGATCCTCTCATCAAGCTCGGCGTGTTCGCGCTCGGCCTGCTCAAGCTCCGATTCGACGACGCGAACATGCTGCGCGGCGCGTTCGAGGTCGCGCGCCAATCCTTCAAGCTGCGAATTGCGCGCCGCCGATTCTTTTTCATGACGACGAAGCTCTTGATCCAGTGTGGCCGCTTCGCCTTCGAGGCTGTCGCGTCGACTTTCGACTTCGGCAAGCGATACGGCCAGCCGCTGCTCTTCTTCGCCGAGCATCGCCACCTGCACGCGCAGTTGTTTGATCTCGCGCTTGAGTCCCAAAAGCGACGTGCCCTTGTTGCCCGCCTGTGCGCCTGTGACAATCAGGCGGCCATTGACAACCATTTCGCCTTCGTAAGTCACGTAGATGCGCGAAGGATTTTCGATTGAAAGTTGAAGCGCGGCCTCTATATCGGGCACGACCAGCGCCGAGCACTTATCCGGAAACGCGCGCTCGACTACGGTTTTGATTTCGGGCCTGAGTCCGAGCAGATCAATCGCGCGCAGCACATCAAGCTGAAAACGCGAAGCGTGCGCGGCTTCATGCTCATCGAAACGCCGCGCAACGATATTATCTTCGCGCGCGCTCTCATCCGTTTGAGGATGCGAATCAGAAATCACAGACTCGGCATCAGCATTGAGCTGAATGACTATGGCATCAGCGTTGGAAAAATCGGCAGGCGGCAATTGTCGCTCAATGGGAATGCTCGCAGGGATGAACTCTTCTTCAAACAGCGCAGCCTCGCGCTCAGCGTCAGTAGCTATGAGCCATTGTTCGATACCGTTTTTTTCCTGCGGCTTCGAATCAGATTCCCCATGACCGGTGATCTCTGACACTTGGCCCCTATCCGCTGGCTCGCCTTCGCCGCCGTGAAGTCCGACGACTAAAAACGCGCCGCGCCCAAGCTCTTCCGATTTGATGAACTCAACGCCCGCGAGCGCGTCGTCAATCGTGGGCACGAGCACCGATTGAAGCTCGCGCCCGAAAAGGCTCTCGATTAATTTCTCGTATTGCGCTTCGACTTCGACGAAGTCAGCGAGCGTGCCGAGCGCGTTTATTCGCGCCGCCTGCTCTACTGATAGCACCTGCTGAACTGCATCCGAGTAATAAGCGTGATGCGCGTCGAGGTCTTCGAGCGACGCAAGCCGATGCTCCGATGAATCGCGCTCGGCATGAGTCGCTTCAAGCTCAGTGCGAAGCGTCGCCGCGTTTGCGCGAAGCTCGATGAGTTCAGCCGCGCGCTCCGCGATGCGCGCGGTTAAATCTGCGAGGCGCGTGCGGTCGGTTTCGATTTCGGCGCTCATTCGCGCGTGCTCGGCTTCGGCTTCATCGTGTCGCGCTGCAGCTCGCTCAAGCTCTGCGCGCAGGTTCGATTGCCTGAGGTTGAGCTTTCTCGATTCCTCTTCGAGGCTCGCGCTGAGATTGCGCAGCCGCTCGGTCATTCCGATTTCAGTGAGCATCCGCTGCCGCAACTGTTCGATTTCATTTTCGGCTTCGCGCAATCGGGCAAGTTCCTGTTGATACTCAGCCTCGCGCTCAACGAGCGCAGCTTGCTCAGTGTCGTTTTCTGATTCAAGCGCCTGAAGGTCAGCCGCGCGCTGCTCAGACTGCGCTTCGAGCGACGCGAGTCGTTCTTCGAGCTGCGCCTGATCTCGATTAATCTCTTCGATGCGTGAGGTAAGCTCGGCGAGTTGCTGTTCTTCAAACGCGCGGCGGTTGCGAGCGCGGTCCGCTTCAAGCTCTACGGCTGCGGCCTGCTCGCGAAGGACTGCGAGGCGGTCTTCGGCTGTGCGCGCTTCCGATGAAACTGCTCGGTGCTCGGATTCGCGCTCCGCGAGCTGTGCGTCGAAATCCGCTTGGTTGCGCTCGGCCTCTTCAAGCTCGCGGGCGATTCTGTCAATCGCTTCGTTGAGGCGATAGTAATCAGCCGTGAAGACGACTTTAAGGAGCGAGCGCATCTCCTCGCGCAAGCGGCGATAGCGGCGAGCTTTTTGCGCCTGCCGCTTGAGGCTGTTCACCTGGCGCTCGACTTCGCTGATAATGTCGTTGAGCCGCGTGAGGTTTTGCTTGGCCGATTCGAGCTTGAGTTCGGCGGAGCGTTTTCGCGATTTGAATTTCGTAATGCCTGCGGCTTCTTCGATGAGCGCGCGGCGGTCCAATGGTTTCGACGAAAGAATCTGTCCGATACGCCCCTGTTCGATTATCGCGTAATGCGCGCCGCCAAGACCTGTTCCTGCGAACAGGTCTTGAATGTCGCGCAGCAGACATGGACGACCGTTCATCAGGTATTCGCTGTCGCCCGTGCGATAAAGCCGTCGGCCAACGGTGATGCGCTCGCCCGCCGAGATTGCAACCGAGCGGCGCTTGCGCAGACGATGCACGGCGCGACTTCGCTCTTTCGATTTCTTCTGCGCGTCTTTGGTTTTGTCCTGCTCGACGCTCACTTCCCTTATCGCTTCCGTCTGCTGCTCAATGGCTTCGCCGCCAGTTTGCTCCACGCTTGCAAACGTCGCTTGCTCTGTATTCGCTTCAGCGGTTGAATCCGCAGGCAGCGTGAGGCGCGCAGTCGGCGGCTCGTGTTTGACGGAAGCCGATGCTTCGTCACCTGACGCAGGCTGCGTTTCTATCTGTTCAGCATCAGCGTCAACCGATTCAGGCGACGCGGATTGTGATTCAAGCGAAGTTGACTGCTCAGGCTGCGCGGCGGCTTGCGCTTGATCGGGTTCGGTTGCCTGCGTTGATTGTTCGGGTGAAGCGGCGGCGGATTGTTCCGCAGGATCGCCTTCGGCTTCGGACGGCGACATTTCTTCGACGAGCGAGCGCGCGGCTTCTGCGGCCTGCTCCGCCGTTATGATTGCTTCGTCGTATTCTTCTTCTATGTCTTTTTCAGCGGTTTCGTCATCGCGCGCGGCTATGTCTTCGATGGCAACGAGCGTTAGCAGCACTTCGGCCATCCCCGTAGGCTTGCGGTCGCGCGTGCCGTTGAAGATCACGTCTTCCATCTTTCCGCCGCGAAGCGATTTGGCCGACTGCTCGCCCAACACCCATGAGATGGCTTCTGCCAGGTTTGATTTCCCACAGCCGTTTGGCCCGACGACGGCGGTTATGCCTTCGCCGAACACGAGGGTGATTCGGTCGGCGAAAGATTTGAATCCGCTGATTTCAAGTTTTTCTAATCTAAACATCCGACGCTCCGTGGCCGCAGTGCGCGACCACAATTAATAGAGTACTCCAAAAAGTCAGGCACACTATAGTGTAGCGATTGTTAATGAGTCAAGATGAGCCGGAATTAAGCGGCAAATTCAAGGTATCATTATAATGCTCGCGTTCGGGTTTTGCACAGGCGGAAGCGTTATTCGATCTTTATCTGTTCAATCAGCGATCTACTCGCGTCGCGCCATCCATTTGACCAGTTCAAGAACAGGCGAAACCGTGAATGCCAGTCCCGCGATAATCAACCAGTCTTCAATCGTCAACCTGAACACGTCGAACAACTTATTCAAAAAAGGCACATAGAGTATCAACGCCAGAGCAATCAACTCCCAGCCAATAGCAAGGTTCAACCAGCGATTATTGAACGGGCGGCGAAACATGGAGCGTCGGTCAGAACGAAAGTTGTAGGCCTTGAAAAATTGTATCAGGAGGAGCGAGACGAACGTCATCGTCATGCTCTCTTTGAGGCTGCGGCCAGAGTTTAGCGTCCAGATAAAAAGGCTCAGATTCACAATCGTTGACCACAGCCCGCCTGCAAGCATGAGCGTGATGACTGCGCGGCTGAATAGACCTGCGCGAGGATTGCGCGGAGGGCGACGCATCAAATCCGGTTCTGGCGGGTCAATCGCAAGCGCAAGAGCAGGCAAGCCGTCCGTCGCGAGATTGACGTAGAGAATTTGCGCCGCGCTCAGCGGAAGCGGCAGTCCCGCAAGCGACGCTGCGGCCATCACGCCTATTTCGCCGATGTTGGATGACAGCAGATACATCAAATACTTTTTTATGTTGCTGAAGATGGCGCGCCCTTCTTCAACGGCTGCGACGATTGAAGCGAAGTTATCATCGGTCAGCGTCATCGCGGCAGCCTCTCTGGTTACGTCGGTTCCCGTAATTCCCATAGCGATGCCGATGTCGGCCTTCTTCAGCGCAGGCGCGTCGTTCACTCCGTCGCCGGTCATCGCAACGACGTGCCCGCGCGCTTGCAGGGCGGCGACCACGCGCAGCTTGAGCGCGGGCGAAACGCGAGCGCACACAGCGATCTTTTCCACAATCGCTTCAAGCTCCGCGTCATTCATCGCCTCGAATTCCGCGCCCGTCATCACGCTGCCATGTTCGAGCAGTCCAATATCTGCAGCCACAGCCCGAGCCGTCAGCGGATGATCGCCAGTTATCATCATGACTTTGATTCCCGCCTGCTCGCACTCCTGCACCGCCGCTTTCGCTTCAGGTCGCGGCGGGTCAATCATTCCGATAAGCCCGATGAATGTCATGTCGCGCTCGGCATTCTCAATCGTCGCATCTCGCCTGCAAGCGACAGCGAGAACCCTCAACGCTTCGTTCGCCATCCGACGCGCGGCTTCGACAAGCCGCTCTCTTTCGCCGTCATCAAGAATCGTTTCGCCCGCAGCAGTAAGCCATTGCGCGCAGCAACGGATGATTATTTCCGGCGCGCCTTTTGAGCAGGCAAATGTTCCTGAAGGCAAACAATGAAACGTCGTCATGCGTTTGCGTTCCGGCGAAAAAGGGATCTCGGCAACGCGCGGGAACTTCGTTTCAAGCTCGTTTTTATTCAAGCCCGCTTTTGCCGCCGCTACAACAATCGCTTTTTCGGTCGGGTCGCCTTTCACCTCACAGCAATAATTGCTTTCGTCGGTGATAAAGCGCGCATCGCAGACGAGCGCAGCCGCACGCAGCAACGCGAACAGCGGTTCCGGCGGCTCGATTCTGTGACCGTTTTCTGAAAACTCGCCTTTGACCTCATAACCTGCGCCGCTGACTTCAAACGTCCGGCCCGCGACAAATACTTTGCGAACAGTCATCTCGTCTTTCGTTAGTGTCCCCGTCTTGTCTGTGCAGATGACCGAAGTTGCGCCGAGCGTTTCAACTGCCGCGAGGCGGCGCACGAGCGCGTTGCGCTTCACCATGCGCTTAACGCCGAGCGCAAGCGAGATTGTCACGACCGCTGGCAACGCTTCGGGCACTACGGCAACCGCGAGAGCAAGGCCGAAGATTATCATCTCTATAAGGGGCTGGCCGCGCGCTATCCCAAGCGCGATTATGAAAGCTACAACGACAAAAGCGACGCGGGCGAGCGAGCGCCCGACTTTGTCGAGATTTGCCTGCAATGGGGTGCGGGCCGTTTCGACTTCTGTGAGCATCTGAGCAATCTTGCCGAACTCTGTCTCCATGCCTGTGGCTGTAACAACTGCGCGCCCTCGCCCATAAGTGACAGCCGTGCCCGCATAAGCCATATTCGTTCTGTCGCCTATCATCGAATTGCAATCGCTGAGCGCGGCGGTCTGTTTTACGACGGGAACAGATTCGCCCGTTAGCGCGGCTTCTTCGATCTGTAGGTTAATCGCTTCGATAAGTCGCCCGTCGGAGGGAACTTTGTCTCCGGCGGCGAGCAGTATGATGTCGCCCGGCACAAGGTCGCGCGCAGGCACCTCTTTTTCAATGCCGTGACGCACGACGGTCGCTAGAGGCGCGGCCATACGGCGCAACGACTCTAGCGCACGCTCGGCGCGATACTCCTGCGCGAATCCCAAAGCGATGGCGAAAAAGATTATGACTGTGATTGCAAGGGCTTCGACCGTATGTCCCAGAGAAAATGAGAGCGCGGTGGCAACGAGCAGGATGACGATCAAAAGATTCTTGAACTGCGCAAAAAGTATTTGCCACCCTCCTGCGCGCCGCGCCGCCTGCAACTGATTCGGGCCGCGCTCGATCAATCGCCGAGCGGCTTCCTCGTCCGTCAAGCCATCAACGCCTGACTTCAGGCGCTCAAGCGCGCGCTCGACTGGCAAAGCGTGCCACGTCCCGCTCGACGTTTCAGATTCTCCCGTCAAAGAGAATCCGTCCGAGCTTGCAACCGTTTTCATCTGCGCGCTTGTGGTTCTGTTCATGGCGGCGGCCCTGCCCCTCTTCGTCTCAGCTAAATCAACATCGTCTCTGAGCCTGTTGCCTTCTCTCTAGTTATTATTCGCGCCTGCTTCTGTATAAGCTATGATTAAAGTCACGACGGTCCGTGACAGCGGTCACAGCCGAGCGACTTTCCTCAGATTTATATTAGGTTCAGACGCTTGCGCCCTGAGGCGCAACAGACCGGCAGAGGAGGAATGATCATGAAGATAGTGCTCGCCTTAGACTCATCGCCCGTTTCGGAAATAATCGTAAACGAATTCACTTCGCGCCCCTGGCCGAGTGGTACTGTCGTGCGCGTGCTTCACGTGCTTCCGACGCTGGCCTGGACTCCGATTCCGACATTTATCAGCAATGAAAATGATCGCGCGCAGGCTTTCGTCACCGGCGTGGCGCAACGGCTCCAGTCCAAAGGCTTCGAAGCGTCATCGGAAGTTGTGGCCGGTTATGCCGATCTGAGCATCGTCGACTACGCCAAAGAATGGGGCGCCGATTTCATCATAATAGGCTCGCACGGGCAGGGCGCGGCGCATAAGCCGAACTTAGCCACGCGATTCTATCTTGGGAGCGTGGCGAAGTCCGTCGTCCGACACGCCCATTGTTGCGTGGAGATAGTCCGCGCCAGCGCCAGGCAGAGACTAGCCGAAGCGTGCGGGCCGATGAAAATATTGCTGGCGACCGATGGGTCTGAGTTTTCTGTCGCCGCTGCTCGCTCCGTCGCCGAGCGCCCCTGGCCCGAAGGCAGCGAGGTCAAGATTATAAGCGTAGTTGACACGGTCGTTCCCGCCGTAGATCCCTGGTACGCGGCGGCGGAGGCGATTGATCAGATTCGCCGTGAGGAGATCAAGCTATCGCAAGAAGCCGTGAGTACGGCTGAGAGAATAATAAGTCATATGCCCATTACCTCAGAAGTGATGGTCAATCGCGTGCCAATCAGAACGAGCAGCGAGGTGCTGACGGGGGTGCCGCGCTGGCGCATCATCGAAGAAGCCGACGAGTGGGGCGCGCACCTCGTAGTCGTCGGCTCGCATGGCCGTCGCGGGGTGACGCGCCTGTTGCTGGGCAGCGTGTCTGAAACGGTTGCCATACACGCAAACTGCTCTGTGGACGTAATACGCCAGCGCATTAAGTGAACAGAGAGTAAGAAAGGAAGGCGGCCTGAGTATCGCGCAGGACGAAGCAACGAGCGAGCATTTTGCAATGCCGAGATCAGCAATAGAGACAGGCTGTGTAGATTATGTGCTGCCTTTAGCTGAGATCGGCCCGGCTTTGACAAAGCTTGTCTATACGGCCGAATACCGCCCGCACAGCGGTACTCTTCCCCATCGCCCGCGTCAGGGCTTTTCATCAAGGTCATAGTAAACTATCACTCTTGCGCCGATAGGGATCATCTCGCTGAACGCTTTTGCGGCGAATAGTGGAATCCGTATGCACCCGTGGCTCGCCGGATGCGCAGGGACCGACAGGCTGCCGTGAATTGCGACCCCGCCGCTTATGTAGTTCGGGTAGTAGAGCAATCCAAGAGGGCTTTTGCGCCAACCGGCAATCTTTCTATAGACGGTGAACTCGCCGCAGGGAGTGCAGGCGCGGCGCGTCCACCCTTGTGATGTGAAGAGCTTTCCGGTGCCGGTCGAAATCGGGAGGATATTCGACACCTCTCCGCTCTCATCAACGACGAAGAGCACCTGGCGGCTGAGGTCTATTTCGATGTGCGCGGAGTCGCTTGCGCGCGGCGCGGGACGCTTCGCCGCGCGCAGCGATTCAAGCTCCTCCGCAGTCAGCTTGCCTGTGCGCGCTCGACCTTCGACCTTTTGAAAAGCGATTAGCGCATGGCGAGAGCCTTCGTCGAACGCTTCATCAATGGGGCCGGTCCAGTATCCGAGAGCAGAGAGTCGTTGCTTCGCCTCGCGGACCTCTTCGGCTTTCATCGTTTGAGCCGACTGCTTCTGCCGCGACTTCGCGCGGGATTGGCCAGCCGCCTCGATGCCGCCGCACACGATTACGGCAAGAAGAACCGCGGGCACACACTTACCCTGCAACCATTCGCTCAGGCTGAGCGCGAGACTCTTCATCGTTCACGCTCCAAACAAAAATACGCGCCGCTAAGACTGCCATTAGCAAGGCGTTGACTGACAGCCCCAAGATGCATCATTCGCCTGCGCTGCACGTATCAGCAAACTCATCTGAGAACAAACGATGAAGAAGTTCTTCGGTCTGCTCTCTCTGGCTGCGCAATTCTTTCAGCTCAGCCTTAATTGCTGAAATCGCGTCGTGGCCGGTGATAGCGCCTGCGGCTGACCGGCTATTCAACTGCCTCAGTTCATCGGCCCTCACTTCTATCCATGCATCAAGCGCAGCTAAGTACCTCGCGCCGGATTGGTAAAATCTCTCGGCAGCCTGATCGAATCTCGTCTTTGCTCCTGCCACACTTGCTTTGCTCATGTTGCGCCTTTCTCGCTCGCCGCTTAAACCTTCAAAACCTGCCCGTCGCCGATGAAAGCCTTTTCCGCTCGCTCTTTGATGCCGAGCATCATCTTGCGCTCCATCACGAAGTGCGCGGGTTCCAGCAGCGCGTAGTTGCCGAGCCAGTTCATCAGGCCGCGTCTGCGGTCCCATCGAATGCGGATGATCAATCGCGTCGTCTGCTCATCCAACCGCTTCAGGTAAAAGCCCCATGTTCCTGCACCGTTTGTGCCCTGCTCCGATTGACCGCCGAGCACAATGGCATGATATGGCTCAATGATTATCACCGGCAGCGGCGGCGCTTTCGGATGCAGCCACACAACGTCTCCCACTCGAAGCTCCTGCCATTCGGGAACTATCCTGTCCGCGTTGTGCATATCACACCCGACGAGATTTTCGAGCCACGTATAGCTGTAGAACCCGCCGCGCGTCTGCCCCATCTGCACAAGCCATGGCCACACGGTTGCTATGGGAGCCTTGATCGTTATGGCGTGAGTGGCTTCGTGCTTCGGATGCGGCACTACTTCGTCACCCGGCAACTCTTCTTTGATTTCGTCCCGCGTCGCGCCCCAGTGCAGATGCTTCGGGCGAAGAAAGAGCGCGTATGCGCCGAGACCTGCCGCCGACAAGCCGCTAATGGTTGTGAGAATCTCCTTTTTGCCTATCTTCATGACGTCCTCTCCTTCCGGCATAGTACCCCGAAGTAGAGTATTAGAATCTGTGCTTCGAGCGATAGGAGACTCATCACAACTTGCCGTGATAACAGTCACACCTCTTCAAGCTCGACCGGCAAAGATCATCTCACGGAGACACGGCGGACGTCCTCAATCTGATTTGAAGGGTGCAGAATTACCATCGCGCCTTCTTCGATTCCAGAAAGCACTTCGGCTTCAAACTGGCTCCTGTGGCCGATTTCAAGGTTGCGCGTTTGTGCTCTGCCTTCTTCAATTACAAAGACCGCCCAGTTGTCGCCGTGGCGAAAGAGCGCGCTCGTCGGGACCTTCAACACGCCGTCGCTCTCCCAAATTACCACCTTCGCTTCGACGCGGTAGCCGTCGCCGAGCGGGCCGGGCGAATCAACGAAATCGGCAACGATGTTCGTCCTCTGCTCTTCGATTCCGAGCGCGGAGACTTTGGTGAATGCCCCTGATTCAACAACTCTGACGCGCGCGCGAATTGCAGCGTCGCCGCCCCAGTTTTCGAGCAGGACCGGCATACCAGGTTTCACCTTCACGGCATCCGTCGAAAGCAGATCAACGACTACTTCTAAAAGCTCAGGATTGCCGATGATGATCAAAGGCATGCCTTGCGTGACGACTCTTTCGCTCTTTTCGACCACACGCAGGACACACCCCGCGACGGGCGAGCGCAGCTTCACGGCGCGCGTCGCGTTGCTCGCTTCGGAGTCAATCGCGACGAGCCCGGCCCTGGCGATTTCGACCTCAGAAGCGGCAGCCTGCGCCCGCGCCCGCGCCGCGTCGAATTCGTTTTTGCTCGTGACCTCTGCGTTTTTGGCCTGCTCGAAGGCTTGGGCAGAGACGACGCCCTGCTTTGCCAGCGATTCCATCCGCGCGCTCTCGCGCCGCGCCTGCTCATAGTCCTCGCGCGCGTGAGCGACTCGCTCATCGGCTTCGCGCTTCAACGCTTCGGCGGCCCGCACGCGGGAAAGGACCTCTGCTCGCTCTTTCACATCAATCGGCGTCGGGTAGATGCTTGCGACCACCTGCCCGCGCTCAACCCGGTCGCCGTCGTGAAGCTCTATTCGAGCCATCCGCCCCACAATCGGCGCAGCGATGATGAACCGGTCGTGCACGCGCACCTCGCCCTCTTCATCAACCGTGACGCGCAGCGGTCCGCGCTCGACACGCGCCGCGTCAACCGCGATCGGCGAAGGCAGCATCGTGATGACGATTAGATAAATGATGCCGATTGCAACGGCTATAAACAAAACTCGCCCCCACGTTATCTTCATTCGTAATCACTCCCTCGTCTTCAAAACCGCAATGAGGTCGAGCCGTCGCAGACGCCACGCCACGAGCAACGCGGAAAGCAGCGCGGCCACTGTGATAGCGATCATCGCAAGCACGTAAGTTTTCGCGCTCACAACCAGAGGCAGGCGCAGCATCTCCGTGTCAATCGCAGTAGTAATTAACGCGCTGAGGATGTATCCCATCAGGCAGCCGAACGGGATGGCGATGATTGTGAGTATCGCCTGCTCTCCGAGCAGCATCACGCCGACCTCGCGCTGCGTGAATCCGAGCACGCGCAGCGAAGCAAGCTCGCGCCCGCGCTCAGAGAGCGAAATCCTCGCGCCGTTATAGACCATGCCGAAAGCGATGACTGACGAGAACAGAATCAAGAGAGATGTCATCGCGCCGACGGTTCGCGCAAGCGTAGCGTTGAAGCTCGAAAGCGACGCAGCCGGGACGTTCACCCCGCTCACCGCCGGCATCGCTTTGAGCGTCGAATACAACGCGGCCTGCTTGCTCGGATCAACCATAAGGAATGCGCCCGATATTGTCTCTCCCTCGTGCATCAGCCGGTTCAGCGCGTGAATATCCATGTAGGCCGACAGCCCTATCAGATCATTAACCGTATGAACCAGAGCCACCTGTCGAATTGGTCGTGCGCCTTCCAACACTTCAACCGTGATTTCGTCGCCCGGTTTTGCGCCGAGCGATTCGGCGAGTTGTGTCGTCATAACCAGACCATCGGGCGGTAGCGCATAAGATCTGTAATCCGTAGTCACAATGCGGCGCAGGTCTGCGCCACTTTCCATGCCGAGCAATGCGAGTCGGCGCGTTCGATGCTTGTGACGCAACCGCGCGGGCACGGAGCGAAACGCCTCGACGCGCAGGACGCCAGAAAGGTTTTCGAGATCGTGGCGCGCAGACGAAGAGCGCGGCTCGTTGAAGACCACGAAAACGTCCTCGCGCTGAACTTGGTTAAACTGCACGTCAACGACGCGATTGATCGCGTCGTAGTACAGAAAGAATCCGACGACGAGCAGCGCGACCGATAGCGCGATGCCGAGCATTGAAAGAAAAGCCTTGATTGGGTGCCGCTCCAGGTTGCGCGCGACGATGCGCGTAGAGGGCGAAAGCAATCGGTGAATCCCTAGCTTTTCCATGAACCCTGCGCGAAACCTCGCGGGCGCTTCGGGACGCATGGCTTCTGCTGGCGGAAGGCTCACGGCCCGCTGCACAGAAAGCGCTGCGCCCAGACTTGCCGAAACGACGCTGATTAGAACTGCCGTCGCAATCAGGCTCGCGCCCGCTTCGTAGCGAAAAACCGGGAAGCGAAAGAATTCCGCATAAAGCGCAGTCAGCCGCGTTCCGAAAAAGATTCCGACTGCCATGCCGAGCGCGACCCCGAAAGCTACGGCCACGAGCGCCATCTTCAGGTAATGAAACCCGACAGCCGCGTTGCCGTATCCGAACGCTTTGAGCACAGCTATCTGCTCGCGCTGCGTTGCCACCAGTCGCATCATCACCATGTGAATCAAGAAGGCAGTGACGGCCAGAAAGATTGCGGGTATGAAGGTGCTTGTGAATTGCAACTCGTCAATTTCGTTCGAGACGAAATAATGCGACACCTGATCGGCGCGGCCATACGCGCCAACGCCCCCGTACCGGGCTAACAGCGCGTCGAGCTGCTCAATCACGTCGGCTTCCTTCGCGTCGCGCCCAAGCAACAGCGCAACGTCGTTGAATGCGCCTTCCATGTTGTAAGCAGAGGCCAGAGCTTCGCGGCCCATCCACATCACGCCGTAACGACGATTATCGGGAAAGATGTCGCCGGGCCTTATCTCATAAATGTATTCGGGCGATAGCGCTTCGCCGACTATCTGCAACCGCTGCCACCGCCCGTTTATTATTGCGGCAAGCGTGTCGCCCGGACGGAGATTATTCGCCGCAGCGAACGCTTTGCTGAGAATGACCTCGTCGCGCTTACCCGCTTCGATGTACCGCCCGCCAGTCAAATGCAGGTCATTGAGCATCGGCATCTGTTGTTCGGGGATTGAGATGATTCTCCCTCTGGCCGGTTCTTCAAGCCCCGCGATGTCGAGCGCCGCTTCGGCGACGACGCGAGTCTGGACTGAAGCCACACCGGGAATCTCGGCGATGTGCGCGGCGACCCAAAGCGGCGCGCGCTTGAGGCCTGCGAACACGTCGGCGAATCGGTATTCGGAATAGTAAGCCCGCTGCGAAGCTCCGAGCGAGTAGTAGATGCTGCGCAGCGCGAGGAAGGCTGCGATGCCGCAGGCGACCACGAGCGCGATGGCGATGACCTGCCCGCGCAGGTGAAAAACGTCGCGGATAAGTTTGCGATTAAGAGCGTTCATCGTCGCCTCACCAGGTCAGGTCTTCGGGCCTCGCTTTGATTTCGTTTCGCGATACTTCAACTATTTTGCCGCTGCTGATGCGAATCACGCGGTCAGCCATCCGAGCTATGGCCGCGTTGTGTGTGATGACGGCGGTGGTCGTGTGAAGCTCGCGGTTGACGCGCTCAAGCGCTTCGAGCACGACTTTGCCGGTCGCAAAATCGAGCGCGCCCGTAGGCTCGTCGCACAGCAGCACGTCGGGCCGTTTGGCTATCGCGCGGGCAATTGCCACGCGCTGCTGCTCGCCGCCCGAAAGCTGCGAGGGGAAATGATTCATGCGATTGCTGAGGTCAACCATCCGCAGTGCCTCTGCCGCGTCCATCGGATGCTCGGCGATTTCGGTCACGAGTTGAACATTTTCGAGCGCGGTCAGGCTCGGTATCAGGTTGTAGAATTGAAAAACGAATCCGACGTGCTCGCGGCGAAAGCGCGTCAGCTCACGGTCATCGGCTGCCGTCAGGTGGTGATCGAAATAATGAACCTCGCCGCTCGTGGGAACATCAAGCCCGCCGAGTATGTTCAGCAGCGTAGATTTTCCGCTGCCCGAAGGGCCGAGCAAGACGGCGAATTCACCCGCATACAGGTCGAGGTCAACCGAGCGGAGCGCGTGGACTTCAACTTCTTCCATGCGATAGAGCTTTGAAATCCCGCGAACTTGAAATACGGCGCAGGCGCTTTGGACTGATTGAGTCGAGTTCGTGGCCATAGGACAGGCTCCGCGTTGAGCGAATGGAGAAGCCATCTTTAACTATAGGCTAGGTCGCAGCGGGCAGATATGACAGATATCACTTCAGGTTGTGACAGCAATCACCCGAACGGAGATGTTGAAAAGAAGCAGACACAATTGCGGTGGGGCACAATCAGGGTTGGAGAAAAGCTCTTGGCTGAGATGGCTTTAATTTTGCGCGAGTGTCATTCGATCACAGGTCGCTGTAACGCAGGGTGAACAGATCGTTCATGCGCGACAGGTCGCCCGTCTCGTACCCGCGACGAAACCAGCGCGCGCGCTGCTCAGATGTGCCATGCGTGAACGAATCGGGCACCACATAGCCGCGCCCTCGCTTTTGCAAAGTGTCGTCGCCGACGGCATTCGCGGCGCGGATTGCTTCTTCGAGGTCGCCCGGCTCGAGAATGTTTTTCATCTCCTGCGCGTAGTGCGCCCATACGCCCGCGAGGTAATCGGCCTGAAGCTCCGAACGAACCGACATCTGGTTGGCTTCGGCTTCGCTCACGCGCCCGCGCGCAGAATGAACCTTGTCGAGTATGCCAAGTTGATTCTGGACGTGATGACCTATCTCGTGCGCGATGACGTAGGCTTCGGCGAAATCACCTGCGGCCTGAAAGCGCGTTCGCAACTCGTCGAAGAATTCCAGATCAATATAGACATTCTCATCCATCGGGCAATAGAACGGTCCGGTCGCCGATGAGGCGAACCCACAGCCAGACTGGCTGCCGCCGGAAAAAAGCACGAGCTTCGGTTCAGGATAATCTCTGCCGAACTGCCTTCGGAATAATTCGTTCCAGACGTCTTCGGTGTCGGCAAGGACTACGGAGACGAATTGCTTCATCTGTTCTTCGGCGGGACCAGAGATGCGAGAGGAATCTGTCGGCCCGCCAGAAGGGAGCAGCGAACCGGGATCAAACCCGGTTAGCAAAGCTATGAGCAGCGCGACCACGCTGACTATTCCGCCGCCTGCGATTATGCCGCCGGGCATGCCTCGCCTGTCTTCAATGTTTTCGCTTCCTCGTCGTCCTACCCAACGCATCACGCACCTCTCGAATTATTTGGTTCTTCAAGCGCGATAAAGCCTGCCGACCGGCGCGATATGTTTTCAGTCGGCGTGAATCATTTTTTCGCGCGCAAAGACAAGCGCCCGCAGGGTTTCGATACAAAAACATATTCGCCGCAGTATTAGTGGCAAGAAGCGCGCCACAGAGACGATGCTGTGAGATACTTTTCTTCGCAAAGCCATTTGAATATACTGTCAGCCGATATGCCCGAAGGAGAAATCGGTACGGCCTTATTGAAGAAAAAACCTGCTCTGCTAATCGCTCTGCTGTTTGCCGCAACCGTGACGACGCTGTTTATTAGCCGACTCGGCGAACGAAGTTTCGGCTCGTCGAATCCCAGCGCGCGAGCGATGTCGACGAGCGACGCGATGGCCGATTTGCCGAAGATAATATTGTGGGCGTGGGAGCGGCCCGAACAGTTGGGCTTCATCAATACGCGCGAAGTCGGCGTTGCGTATCTCGCTCGAACAATCTTTTTGCGGGACGACCGCGTCATCACGCGCCCGCGACTTCAACCGCTGAGCGTTCCGCCTGACGCGCGCCTCATCGCAGTTGCGCGCATAGAAACAGCCGTTGATGCTCCGCCCGCGCTTTCGCCCCTTCAGCGAACGCGCGTCGTTAAGAAAATAGCCGGGCTTGCTCAAAATAAATCAATCGTTGGGATTCAAATTGATTTCGACGCGCGCGAATCTGAGCGCGCCTTTTATCGCGACCTGCTTTTCGATTTGCGAAAGCAACTTCCCGCTTCCATTAAATTATCAATCACCGCGCTCGCTTCGTGGTGCATCGGCGACAACTGGATTGAAGGGCTTCCGATTGATGAAGCCGTGCCGATGCTGTTTCGCATGGGCGCAGACCGTCAGGAGATCACAAATTATCTGAAATCGGGCCGCGAGTTCCGCGCGCCCTTAAGCCAGCACAGTATTGGAATATCAACTGACGAGCCGCTCAAGGGCTTGCCGTCAGGCCGAAGAGTCTATATTTTCAACCCGCGCTCCTGGACCGAAGAACAAGTCAACAGGATTATCGAAGAGGTGAAACAATGGCAATGAAATTTTTTAAGAAATCATCGCTCAGGAAGTGGCAGGCAATCATCATCATTTTATTGATGGCGCTCATATACATCCCGCGCGGGACAAAAGCATGCGGACCGTTTTTCGAGCAGGCGTTTTTCACCTTCACCGTACACCCGGATTTTCCGATGACTCGATACGCAGCGGGCGAACTCGGCGTTCTGCAACCGTCTTACGCGCGCTCCTACCTGACGGTCGCTTATCGCTACATCGCGGGCATTGGCTACGACAAAGAGGAGCAGAACGCGCTCGCCGCTGTTTGGGAAGAACGGCTCAAGCCATACTGGGAATCGTCTGACACGGAAGATTGGACGAAGGCGTGGCTCGACGCGAGAAAGAAAGTCGTGCCCGCAGGCGAGCCGCCCATAATTGACGTTAATCGCTCGATTGAAGCGAAAGATTTTTATGGCTCGTATGTCAACTGCAACAGGGATGCGTTCAAGACCGCGGCTGAGACGCTCAATCGAATGATCGAAAAATACGGCGCGACGAGCAGTGAGGTGAAAGAGTGGGTCGAGGCGCAGGATGAAGTCTTCAAGGATTGCTCCGACGGTAAATCAATCCCGGCCCCTGCGCCCGCGTTTGCCTCTGCGCTCGTCAAAGCGAATCGCGCTTATCAAATTGCCACAGCGAATTTTTACGCGGGCAACTTTGACGAGGCGCAACGCTTGTTCACCGACATCTCGAAAGATTCATCGTCGCCGTGGCGACAGGTCGCGCCTTACCTGGTCGCGCGAACGCTCATTCGCAAAGGCACACTCGTGCCCGAACAGGGCAAAGTTGACGCCGCGTCGCTCACGCAGGCCGAAGCGCAGTTGAAAAAAATCCTGAGCGACTCAACCCTTGTATCGCTTCACGATTCGACGAACGGGCTGCTGCGCTACGTGCGACTAAGGCTTCAGCCCGAACAACACCTGCACGAGCTTGCGCAGGCGATGATGAGAAGGAATTCCGCGCGCACGTTGAAGCAAGACCTGATGGATTACACGCTGCTGATAGACCGCTACGTCAAAGACGAAGGCGAAGAAGATAGAAAGTTTGCCAACTTGTCAAGTGTCGGCAGAAGCGACGACATAACCGACTGGGTGTTGACTTATCAAATCAAAGATAAAAACGCACTCGAATACTCAATCAAGAAATGGGAGCAGAGCGCGCAGCCTCAATGGCTCGTTGCAGCCATATCGAAAGTTGACGCGAAGCATCCGAAAGCCGCATCGCTCATCGAAGCCGCCGCGAAGGTTAAACCTGGCACGCCTGCTTTCGTGACCGTAGCTTTTCATAGCCTTCGGTTGATGATTGAATCCAACCGCAAAGATGAAGCTCGCGCGGCGTTGACTCGGCTGCTTGCGACGAGTGGCGCGCAGCTACAGCCATCGGCGCGCAATCTCTTCATGCAGCTCGCGACTCGCACGGCGCGCAGTCTCGACGAGTTTTTGAAATATGCGCAGCGCATCCCAGCCGGAATCAGCGCGGACGAAGATGGCCGCGAGCTTCCGAGTTCGCCCGACGAGCAGGACAAAGCAAGGCAACAGCTCGGCAAGCAGGTCTTGTTTGACACGGACGTTACGCAGGCGATAAACGAAGCGATGCCGCTCGCCGTTTTGAAAGTGGCGGCGACCAGTCAAACGCTCGCGCCGCACCTGCGCAGATTTGTCGCGCTCGCGGCGTGGACTAAAGCCGTCTTGCTCGATGATGAAGCGACGGCCCGCGAGATTACGCCGGTGTTGAGCGAGTTTGTGCCGGAATTAAAACAGTCGCTCGACGCGTACCTGGCGGCGACTACTCCTGCTGAAAGAAAATTTGCAGCCGTCTATTTTCTGTTGAAGTTTCCGGGCACGCGGCCTGTAGTTGACGCGGGACTCGGCAGGCAAACCGAGATCGGCAAGCTTGATGATTTCCGCGACAACTGGTGGTGCGCGCCCGGTATCGGGCGAGAATCGCCGGCCGAGGCTTCATCAAGCAATCAAGTTAAAGAAACGGTCTATCCTGATTTCCTCACCGCAGTTGAGCAGGCTAAAGCGAAACAGGAGCTTGATAAACTGAAGGCGCTTGGCCCGGCTCCGAATTTCTTGTCGGCTCAAGCAGTGGCGTGGGCGAACGCGAAACCGACTGATCCGCGCGCTCCCGAAGCGTTGCACTTAGCTGTGCGCTCGACGCGCTATGGCTGCAAAGACGAAAAGACGGGAGATTTTTCGAAGCTTGCGTTCGACACGCTTCACAGAAAATACCCCAGAAGCGACTGGGCCGCGAAGACGAAGTACTGGTACCGCAGCGATCAGTAAGAGGAGATTTGAGAAGCCCTGAAAGGCGAGATTCAATAGCCTGTGGCAACGCTACAGGAATGCTATCGCCGATAGCGCAAGCCCTGAAGAGGCGAGATAACCGATTGTTATCTCGCCTCTTCAAGACTTTTCTTCCCTTGCACTGAGCTCACATTTGATTATCTGAGAAATATCTCGGTGAAATAAACGGTTCCGTTTGCGCTCACCCACGCGCCGATGGCTGACAAGCGATAATTAGGGTCGAGTATGTTGCGACGGTGGCCGGGACTGTCCATCCATCCGGTCATGCTTGCAGCGACAGGGCTTATGTAGCCCTTCGAGTAAGCGAGGTTTTCGCCGATCATTCGCCAGCGGATGTTCGCGCGATCAACTCGCTGGCGAACGGTGTTGCCTTCCGGGTCCGTGTGCGAAAAGAAATTCTCTTCGGCCATGCGGCGGCTGTAATCGCGCGCCACCTCAAGCAGCCTTTCCGAGAACTCAAGCGGCGCAAGCCCGTGCGCTTCGCGCACCCGATTAACTTCATTGAGGCATTGCTGTTCGAGCGATTCGACGTACTCAAGCCGATGGCCGCCCGCCATCGGCTTCATTTCATAGTCATCGGTCTCAATGTCACGTTCGCGCTCGCGCTCTCGTTCAGGCGCGCGGGGCGCGGTCGCGCGGTCGCCGCGCGCGTCTCTTCGCGCAACTCGACCGCGACCTACGAACACGCTGTCGGACTGCTGCGCGCTCGCAATCTGCGATGGAATGAGAGTCAGAATTAACGATGCGATAAAAAAGAGAGGGCCAGTCGCTTTCTTCATAACTGTCTCGCTGCTGAGAATACCGGACACTGCGGAGTCAGCAGCGCAAGACCCGAAGTGTTAACTCGCGGGTCTTGCGCTGCTGCGAAAGTTTTGCCAAGCGTCATGCTAGATGAAAAGCGCAACGCGAAAGGTTTTCCAGCCGGGCGATTTTATTTCTATTTTTTGCCCAGCTTCTCTTTAATGCGCTTTATCTCTTCGGGGTCTGTCGCAATCTTCAGCGCGTCTTCCCATTTCTGGCGCGCCTTCTCCGTCTCGCCCTGCTTCTTGTAGAGGTCGCCAAGATGATCGTGAATCGTCGCCGACCGCTGCTGATAAATCACCGCCTGCTCAAGGTACTTCCGCGCCTCGTCGAGCTTTCCCTGACGAAACAGCAGCCAGCCCAGTGAATCAAGAAACGATCCGTTCGTAGGCTCGATGTTCACCGCGCGGCGTATGAGCGATTCGGCTTCGGGCAATCGCTCGTTGCGGTCCGCAAGGAAGTAGCCGAGATTGTTCAAAACGGTCGCGTTATCCGGGTCAATCTCAAGCGCCTTCCTCAAGGTCGCCTCAGACTCTTTATATTTTTTCTGCCGATCCTGAATCGAAGAGAGCGTCACGAGCGGCCCGATGTCGTTCGGGTCAATCGCTATCGCTTTGCGAATAGTCTCTTCGGCTTCTTTAAGCTGATTCGCGTCAAGCTGCACGCTCGCCCAGAACAGGTACACGTCAGAGTCCTCGGCATTATTCTTCAGCATCCCCTGCAGAATCGAATTTGCCGTCTGCATATCGCCAAGTTTTCCTGCAGCCTGAGCGCGATAGAATTTGAAGACGCGCACATCGCGCTCTTCCGTGAATCGCTTCTCGGCAGCCGTCGCCGCTTCGTATGCCTCTTTGTATTTGCCTTCATCAAGCAGCGTGCCCGCAATCAACTGGTCTGCGCGCGGGCTGTCCGTCCCAAGCACCTTCTTCATGCGGTCAAGCGTCTCGGCAGTCTTGTCGCGCTTGCCCGCGAGACGGTAGGCGAACGCTATGCGCTGAAGCACAACGCCAGCCGCCTGCCTGCTCTGCTCATTGCCAGCCGTGCCGTCCGGGTTGACCACAGAAGCCAGAGCCTCTTCATAAGTTGAGATGGCTTTATCGAACTGCTGCATCTCTTCGTAGGTTTCGCCGAGCGAAAAAAGGACCGGCAGGCTCTCAGATACGTCCTGACCTTTGAGCGAGGCTTCGAGCAACTGCACGGCTTCCTGTCGGCGGCCTGAGCGGCGCAGCGCATCGGCCTTCGTCCGCACGAGATTCAGATAAGCCTGCGAGTCTTTGCGAACGACCTTCAGAACGGGATCAATCTGCTTGATCGCTTCATCGTACTGGCCACCGAACACAAGCGCCTCGACGTAATCGGAAAAGAGCGGATTGGCGACGAGCGAGTCCTTACCCAGTATGAAAATGCCGCTCTTGTCATTATCTTCATCGCTCGGCTCTGTGTCTTTATCTTTCTTATCGTCCTTCGCGTCTTTGCTCTCTTTCTTCGAGTCCTTTGCTGCGGACGCTTTGACTCCGAGCGCCTTGCGATAAATGTCGAGGGCTTCCTGAGTGCGGCCCATGCTGAGCAGCGACTTCGCAAGCAGGCCCGCGTAGGCAACCGACTTTTGATCTATCTCGTAAGCCTTGCGCGCGGCGGCAGCGGCTTCGCGGTACTTGCGCTTTTGAAAATAGAGTTGCGCGAGCTGGTAGTGAGCCTTGTCCGAGCTTGAATTATTCTCCGACACGCGCTTGAGCGCGTCGAGCGCCTTATCCTGCTCGTCGAGCATCAGGTACAGCTCGCCGACCACGCTGAGCGCGGGCAGCTCCTGATCGGCAAGCTCGATCTTCGCCGAGGGATTCAATCGCACGACCTCTTCAAGCTCTTTGATTGCCGCGCGAGCCTTCTCTTTATCGAGTTGATTGCCGACAAAGCTCTGCGCCAGATAAACGCGCGCGAGCAGTTTGCGAACGTCGGCGTTGTCGGCAGCCATCTTCACCGCTTCGCGCGCCTGCGCTTCCGCGTCAATCACGTTGCGGTTCTTGAGGTAGAGCGACCCTAGCGTGACCTTCAAATCTACGGAATCGGGGTCGAGCGCGATGGCTTCCTTGTAAGCCGCAACCGCGCCGGAATAATTGCCCGCCTCTTCGAGCCGTCGGCCTTCGAGGTACTTCTTGGCCGCCTCGGCCCGCTTGTCGGTCGCCTGCTTGCCCTTGTCGTCCTGCGTGGAAGCCATGAAAGTGGCTCCCAGAGCCGATTTCAAGGCAGCTTGCGCAAAAGTCGCGCCGAACATTGCGAGCGCAACCATCACAGCCAGACTCATCACCATTATGTTCTTCTTCAAAATCGTTGCTCCTTCTTAGCGGTCAGCTTTCAGCCTCTCCGCAAATTATCTATTCCATTCATTATCAAATGAACGTTGTTTGTCATCGCGCCTTGCAACTCCGGCTGAAAGCTATTTCGGCAGCGTCGCCGAAAAATAATCTACCGCCTGTTGCCAGTCGGCGCGGCGCGGGTAGTTGTAAAGCGTTATCGCGAGCGCGACCACGCCCAGTCTTACCGGATCGAAATCGTTGCCGCTGAAAAAGACTATCGCGAGCGCGAGCACGCCAATCGCTTCGGCCATCGCCGCAGATATTATTGTCACCGTTACGAAGTGCTTTATCAATCCTTCAATTCCGCGACGAATCGCCACCGATTCCAGACGAAAGCGGTGCATCTGAGTTCGACGAAAGACTATCGAGCCGAGTGCGAGAAAAACCGTCGCCGCATAAAACCCATAAGGCACATTCGATTCTGTCACCGTAACCGTGTGCGCGATGATGAACCCCGCCGCGACATAGACAATGATGCTTGTGACAAAAGCGAGCACGACGAGGCGCGCCGTTTTGTGTGCGGCTGCGAATTGCGAATCGTACTTTGCGCTCTGGCCTTCGATATCAATCATCACTCGCCGGGTTCCTTCACCAGTTGTCCGTTCTCGATAACGATCTCGTCGCCTGTCGAGGGCTTTCCGTCGGGACCAAGACTTGTCAGGCGATAGCCCGCAGCCGTGCCTTTATAATCGAACTCGTGCGACCATGCGTCGAGCCGTATCACCGCATTGAGGTAGCGCGGCGATAAATTATCAATCAACGCCGATGCGGTGTCGGCTATGACGTAGAAGCCGCGCTCGCGGCGAAAGGCTTCGAGCGCCGTCGCAATCGTGCGCAGGTCGGCTGTCGTTCGCAAAGCTTTCTCCTTTCGGAGGGCCGTTTGAATCAGCTCGATTGATTCCCAATGGCGGTCGCCCGCGCGAAGCTCGACCGCGCGCCAGTTGCCCTGCTTGTCTTGCGTGAATCGAACAGCCGTGTCAACCGTCGCTTCAACAATCGCTTCGCCGCCCATCCCCGGAGCAATGCTTTTGATGCGCACGCGATCAGCGCGGTCAAGTCCGAGAGCCTGAGCAATCTTCTCGCGGGCTTCTCGCGCGCCAAGCTCGCGGGCGTAGGCAACTACACAGACGAGCAAGACTGCCGTCGCAATCACCGCAAGCGCGCGAGCCGCCTTTTTCATGATTATTCCTCCAAAGTCAAGCACGGGAGTTATAGCTGCGGAAAACAGCTATTAGTGATAGTAACAAAGGGCTATTTCTGTTGGCAATGATATTGAAAGCCGAGCCTGATGGCATTTTGCCTATGGCATTTACAACTTGATAGAATTCTTATCAATGGATGATTCGATCTGCTTCAAGGAGCGCCGGTGACTACGAACGTTCCGCCTCAGACCTACACGGAAATCTTCGGCCAGTTATTTCAAAGCGTCGAGCTTGAGCAGCTTGCGCGCGAGATTAATTCAGGCCGCCGCGCAGTCGTAGTCTCTGGCCTCGCGGGGAGCGCGCGCGCGCTCGTCGTTGCCGCGCTTGAAAAGAAGATCAACCGCCCCATCGTCTTCGTCGCGCGCTCAAACCGCGAGGTCGAAGAGTTTCAACCGGACGTTGAATTCTTCTACTGCGCGCTCAACGGTGTGAACACATGCGAGGCGGCTGTGCTTGCCGTGCCTGCGCTCGAAACCGATCCTTACGACGGCACATCGCCGCACGCCGAAGTCCTCGAACAACGCGCGCTCGCTTTTTATCGCGCCGCGCGAGGCGACGCGCGCATCCTTCTCACATCGCTTTCGGCTCTTGCTGAAAGAACCGTCTCGCCCGATTCGCTCCGTTCATCCGCGCTCGCGCTTCGCGTCGGCGAAGAGATGCCGCTTGAGCTGATAGTTGATCTGCTGATTGCATCGGGTTACGTGCGCGAAGAGCCTGTCGGCGCGGTCGGCGAGTTCAGCCTGCGCGGCGGCATACTCGATGTTTTTTCGCCCGCGCACGACGCGCCTCATCGCATAGAGTTTTTCGGCGACACGGTTGATTCCATTCGCGAGTTCGACGCCGACACGCAACGATCCGTAGGCCGCGCAGAAGAAACAATAATCGCTCCGATGCGCGAGCTTTCCGTTCGCCGCGAAGAGTTCATGCAGTGGGCCGAAGCGGCTGAGCGTCACTGGACCGATGAAAGATTCCGCCGCGACCTGCGCGCGCGGCTCGCGCATGCCGAGCGCGGCGAGCCTTTTCCCGGCTGGGAGTATCTATTGCCGCTCACGCGCCCGCTCACAGCGTCTGCCTTCGATTATTTCAAAGACGCGGTGTTGGTGATTGACGAACCGAGCAGTATCGAAAAGCGCGCGGCTGAGTTACTCAGCTATCTTGCCGACCGCCACTTTCAGGCAGACGACGCGGGTGAGCTTGCGCTCCCGCCTGACAAACTGTTTTTGACGGCGGATGAATTGCGCGCGCGGTTCGATTCGTTCGCGCGCGTCGAGCTTCGCCTTCTCGGTCGCGCCGCAGCCGTGACCGACGAGCAGTTTCGCATTGAATCTCTCACGCTCAACAATCCGCCCGCGATAACTCAATCACCCGATCAAGCGAATTCGACTGACCCGAATAATTCGTTTGCTAATCGCGAAGGCAATGCGCCTGATGCTCAATCGCGTCACCTCTTCTTATTCAACATCAACGAATCCACGCCCGACGTTTCAATCAGCTCGCAGTCGCCGCGTCGCTATCACGGGCGAGTGCAGGAGCTTGCGCGCGACCTCGAAGCCGACCCGCGCACAACGCTTTTCGTGATGCCGAGTCTTGGCCTTGCCGAGCGCGTGCGCGAGATGCTCGGCGAATATAACATCACGGCAGAGCTTCTGCCGTCGCTCAATCAACGGGAGAGAGATTCAAATGCGCCGCTTGCGAGCAATCGCATTGCAACCGTTGGCAAGCCCTCGAACGGATTCACGATGGCGGCGGCTGATTTATCAATCCTGACCGAAGCCGATGTCTTTGGTGAAGTCGAGCGCGCGCCGCTTCAACGCGCCGTGCCGAAGCGCGCGCGCAAACAGCGAAAAGTTTCCGCATTTCTCTCCGATCTTGGCGATTTGAAAGTGGGCGATTATGTCGTGCACGTTGATCACGGCATAGGGCAGTTTCAAGGATTAAAGCAAATCGCGACGGCGGGCGGGCCTACGGGCAATGTCGCCGCAGGGCTTGAACGCGCTCAGGCGGGCGTGCGCGAATTCATGCTTTTGACTTATGCCGAAGGCGCGAAGCTCTATGTTCCAGTAGAGCGGCTCGACCTTGTTCAACGTTATTCAGGAGGCGAAGGGCATACGCCGCAGCTTGATCGTTTAGGCGGATTGGGATGGCAGAAGGCGAAAGCGCGGGCCAGGCGAGCCGTGCGCGATATGGCCGAAGAGCTGTTGAAACTCTACGCCGAGCGCAAGCTTGTCACCGGCCACGCTTACGGCGGCGACACTCCATGGCAACAGGAGTTTGAAGACGCGTTCGAGTATCAACTGACGCCCGATCAGGAAAACGCCATTGAAGATGTGAAGTCGGACATGGAAAATCCGCAGCCTATGGATCGCTTGATTGTCGGCGATGTTGGGTACGGAAAGACGGAAGTGGCCATGAGAGCCGCTTTCAAGGCGGTGATGGAAGGCAAGCAAGTAGCCGTGCTAGCTCCGACGACGGTGTTGGTCTATCAGCACTACAAAACTTTTCAAAAACGGTTCAGCGCGTTTCCGGTTCGCATAGAGATGCTCTCGCGCTTCCGCACGGCGAAGGATCAGAAGGAAGTAGTCAAAGCACTTGAAGCCGGAGCCGTTGACATAGTCGTCGGCACTCACAGGCTGCTGTCGAAAGATATTCGCTTCAAAGACCTCGGCTTGCTCGTCGTTGATGAAGAGCAGCGGTTCGGCGTCGCGCACAAAGAGCGCATCAAGCAGATGCGAAAGAAGGTTGATGTGATTGCGATGTCTGCGACTCCGATTCCGCGCACTTTGAATATGTCGCTCGCGGGATTGCGCGATATGTCTGTGATAGAGACTCCGCCACGCGATAGGCTGGCGATTCAAACTCATGTTGTGCAGTTTTCCGAAAGCGTGATTCGCTCGGCCATCGAGCTTGAGCTTCAGCGCGGCGGGCAGGTCTTCTTCGTTCACAATCGCGTCGAGACTATTTATGCGATAGCGGAGCTGATAGGAAAGCTCGTGCCTCAAGCTCGCATAGGCGTAGGTCACGGGCAGATGGGCGAGAAGGATCTTGAAGAGGTCATCCTTAAATTCATTCGGCATGAGCTTGATGTTTTAGTCTCGACTACGATCATCGAAAACGGGATTGATATTCCGCTCGCAAACACAATCGTCATCAACCGCGCAGACATGTACGGCCTGTCGCAGCTCTATCAGTTGCGCGGGCGCGTGGGCCGCTCCAATCGCCGCGCCTATGCGTACCTCTTGATTCCATCCGAAGACGGCTTGAGCGACATTGCCCGACGGCGGCTTGCGGCAATCCGCGAGTTTTCGGATTTAGGCGCGGGCTTTCGCATCGCGGCTCTCGATCTTGAATTGCGCGGCGCGGGCAATCTCTTAGGCGGGCAGCAGTCGGGCCACATTGACGCGATAGGATTTGATCTCTACACGCGGATGCTTGAGCGAACCGTTCGCGAGCTTAGAGGCGAGCAGGTCGAAGATGAAACGTCGGCTGCCGTGAATCTCGGAGTTGATATTCGCATACCGGAAGATTACATCTCGGACATGAGCCAGCGGCTTCGGACTTACAAGCGAATCTCGTCGGCTGAAAGCGAGGCCGAGCTTGCGGACGTTCACGCCGAGATAGCCGACCGCTACGGGCCGATACCTGAGACGGTCGAAAACCTTTTTGAGTACGCGAGGCTGCGCGGCTTCGCCACCCGGTTGGGCGTAGTCTCGATTGACCGCGAAGGCGACCGGCTTGCAGTTAAATTATCCGAGCAAGCGAAGATTGATCCCGACAAGCTAATCGCGCTCGTGTCGTCGGGCGAAGCGAGCTTCGCGCCGAGCGGCGTGCTTAAGGTCAGGATGCAGGCCGAAGACGACGCGGCGATATTCGCTGAGGTGAGAGCGTTGTTAAGCCGATTGCGTTGATATACCTATGCAAGCACCACCTCGATTGATGCCGCTTGCCATTGCTACTTCGATGTTTGCCAGTTCTGCCCACCCAATCAGCAAGCACAACTTTTCTTCAAGTCCTGTGGCTCAATCGCATTGTCTTCCAAGAATATTGTATTGATGTAAAGAAATTTGGCTGCATATTGTGCAGCCCAACCGTTCCTCTATGTCTCATTGAGTTTTGATATTACCAACCTGCTCAAAGGTCAGGCCGTTCCACACAAAGATCCTCCTATCTTTTTCACCATTCGAGCGGACAATGATTCGGCTAGGTTTGCCTACACCTCTGCTTTGCACATTGAAGAAATGTCCATCAATGCGAGTCAGTTCGCGAAGCATTGCTCCACTTAGAGAAAGAATTTCTAACCACCCTCCGATACTTGCGCCAGTTCCCGGCGCAACAAGAATTTCTGGACGGTTGTCGCCAGTTACATCTCGCACTGCAAGATGGCTATGGGCACCATCTACGCTTATGTCAAACAACACGCCTCCGCTGAATTTCAAAGATGCTTTTACATCAAGAGTTTTTCCTCTACGGGTCAGGATGGAGAGAGTAAGAGGTAGCGTACCTTCTTGAGGTGTTGGTGCGCGCTCATTGTATACTACGACTGTTTCATCTTTTCCATCACCATCTATATCGGCACTAACGATAGCAGCCGCCAAGTTCGACTTGCCCACAGAGTAGGTATAGATTTGCGCCCCTTCTGGCAAGTATTTCTCAATCTGCCGAAGGTCTTCGCTCGTCATGCCGACAAGGGTACGTAGCAGCTCTGGAGGGGATTGTCTCAATGGTGGTGTGCCCGGAAACGGAGGAGGGGACGGCGGAATATCCTGCTGTTTGCCCTGTGGGTCTGCAGCGTTGGTTCGTTACCACTCGCTTGTAGTGAGTTGGTGGAAGGAACCTGCGAGATCAACTTCGCTGGCCCCTTCGACATTGTTGATGGACAGTATTGCCAGACATTGACTGCGAATGCAACCAAATAGGTAAAGCTGATTAATGTGTAAGCAGCCTGTTTTTTCATTATCTTCACTGAAGCTATCTGTTCGGCGGCTGTTCAAGGTTTCGCGCTTTCTGATACTGCTTTTGCGCTTGTTGCATATTGCCAGAAGCCTTATAGATATCTCCTAGCAACTTAAAGATAGCTGCTTCCCCCTTAGTTCCAGGATAAACGGAATCCGGTTGAGTGATAGATGAATCATCAAGCATTTGCAACACATCTTGACAAAGCCGGATCGCCTCATCATACCGTTTCTGAATGATGTAGATTTGAATTACCTGGATGGCCCAGTTTATCCTAGCTGAGGCTGGCACAGAATCGCGAGAATAGATAGCTTGAAGGAGTTTTTCCAACTGCTCATTGTAGTGCTGAGAAAATCGTGCATTGCTGCGGACGTATCGCCTTCCGTTCCATCGGTATATGTCATCATTTGCTCCACGACTGCCTAGGATTACAATCTCGGGGACACCATCGTTATCTAAATCCTTAACTTCTATGGCCTCGCAGTGTCCTTTATTATTCCCCCATTTGCCAGTAAGTCTTTCAATCCTGCCATCGTGGTACTCATAAATCTCTAGGGATCCAGGACAACTCGCGCCTACCACCCTATAAGCGATAATCTGCGGTCTGCCGCTTTTGTTCAAGTCGTAGACCCCAGTTGGGTCAGCGAATCCCCAATTGCTATCGTATGTATTCTCCCATAGCCGAACATAGTCCGTGTCATTCGGCTTGAGCACCAAGATGTTGGCTTTGTGATCATTGCCGAGGGTATAGAAGATGACCACCTCTTGTTGCCCATCGCCATCGAGGTCTGCGAAGACTACGTCCTTGTGCTGATCCTTGATCTTAGCTCCCGAAGGAAGATACTTGTATGGGTTGAAGTCAGCACCCATTCCTAGGCTGATATGCCTTCTACTTACACCAACCTCCAAGGCTAGCACTCCCAATACCAAAAAGCTGATAAGGAAAGTTCCCACCAGCAGTCTCTTCAGCCTTGAGCAGTAAATTGCACCTGACATCACTCTCTCCTTCACCTGACGAGGCATCCGCCTGAGACGATCTTAAGCGGATGCCTCGTCAGCCTGTTTACGTTGATGGCTTAGACGTTGAGTAATCTACTCTCACAACTATCATTGAAATCTCCATGCTATCTCTGCTTCCCCAAATGGCCCAGGGTTACATCCGTAAGGGATGCCTAGGTTGGTCATTAGAACATCAGATAGACATCCACCCAAGGTTCCAGTACGGTTGTTCGGGTTGAACACCGGAATTGAACCCGTGTTCCAGTATGCATCGGTGGTGCGCGGGCCGACATCTCGAACGGTAGTTGATTGAACCGTTCCATTGGAAGGATTAGCGACGATTAGACCTCTATTGCAAAGCCCTGTGGAAGTTAGAGCGGCAAATGCCGCTGGCTGACTAAGTCCAGGACCACAAGCCGTTTGACAGAAGTAAGACCCTAGACTCGGACAACTTGAAAAGCCGCAGTTCTTCCACCGCTCCACATCCATAGTTACCCGGAAGTAGGTATAGAGGAAGAAATCTATGCTAGTTGTCGCGCCAAGTGTGAAGCGGAATGTCGTGCCTCGATCCGTGCCATTCACTCTATTAAGGAGAATATTTCCTCTCGTGTATGTGCCATTAACCAGATCG
>DATLXU010000071.1:0-26948 GCA_035575515.1 Blastocatellia bacterium | reverse complement strand
GCAGAAAACCGTAAAGACTGAACCCGCCATCAAAGCAGTCGCTTTGTTGCTCGTCTCATCCGCGGTTGTTGCTGTCGGGTTGTTTCTCGTTTTCAGAGCAAAGACAGATTCGTTCAGCGACATCGCAGACAAGTTAAAGAATAAGCAGGTCGTAAGCCTCAACACCGTGAGCAGTGCCGATGATCTTGTGCCATTATTGACCGTAATCCCGGAAGGCGACGACAGGCAGTTTGCCGCGAAGAAGATATACGAATATATAGTAGGGACCGATTCCAACCGCGCAGCTCGGCGCGAGATTTCAAGCATCTACGACCTCGCGCGCCTTCGCATAGAAGAAAAAGAAGTGAACGCGAGTCCGCAGCTTGACTATTTCAAAAAGCGATTCGCTGATGAGCGGGAACGGCTCGAAGCAGCGAAAGCCGATTCTAAGAAAGAACCCGGCAATCAGGATGCGAATAAAAAAGAGGCCGCAAAGAAAGAAGCAGCGAAGAAGGAGAGCGCGGATGCACAACGCTATTTGACTCTGCCGCTTCTCACTCGCTCTCAGTTAGCTCAACTGAAATCTTCGTTCGTCGTGCGCGAGCCTTCCGCGTTTCGCAATCTGTTCTTCTTTTACGCAGCGGTTTACATCGCAATCTTTTATCTGGTGTTCATCGTGTGGCGAGCGCGCGGGCTTAAAGGCGACAGCCTGCTGCTGCCAATCATTCACATTCTGACTGGCATCGGTTTTATGGCGATGATCGGCCTCCGCGACCCGCTGCGCGATGCGCCGCTGTTTACGGACTTCGCGCAGGGTGCGATCATCGGCGCCGTGTTGATGTTGGCTCTAGGGATGATTGATTATCAGGCGGGCACACTGCGCAAGTTGAGTTTCATCCCTTTGATACTGAGCTTCGCGCTGTCGGCTGCGCTCATCCTTTTCGGCAAAGGCCCGGCGGGAAGCGACGCTAAAGTAAACCTGCTTGGCTTTCAACCCGTCGAAGTCATAAAGATTCTCATCGTGCTTTTTCTCGCGGGCTATTTCGCCTCAAACTGGGAAATGCTTCGCGAGCTTGCAGCGCGACCGTTATTCAAGAGCCTCAGATGGCTGAACGTGCCGCGACTTCAATACGTCGCACCGCTGCTAATAAGCATGGCGGTCGTGCTCGGGTTTTTCTTTTTTCAAAAAGACCTCGGTCCTGCGCTGATACTGGCCTGCTCGTTCCTCGCGCTCTACGGGGTTGCGAGAAATCGCTTCGCGCTCGTGGGCAGCGCGCTGCTTTCTCTCGTTCTGGTTTTTTACATTAGCTATCGCTTCACGTTTCCTGCTAAGGTCGCAGAACGAATATCAATGTGGACTTCACCTTGGGACAATATGGTTGTCGGCGGCGACCAGTTGGCGCATTCGCTGTGGGCGCTCTCGACCGGAAGCGCGACGGGCACGGGACTCGGTTTAGGCGAGCCGGGATACATCCCTGCTGGCCACACAGATTTGATAGGTTCGACCGTGAGTGAAGAGCTTGGCTTTTTCGGGCTGCTTGCGATATTTGTGATGTATGCAACGCTGATCTTCCGCTCTATTCGAATATCGCTTCGCGCGCCGGGCGATTATTCGATGCTTCTCGGCATCGGCCTTACGATAATCACAGCCGTCGAAGTCTTGCTGATCGGAGCGGGCACGGTTGGGCTGCTGCCGCTTTCCGGCGTGACGTTGCCTTTCTTAAGCTTTGGCAAATCGTCAATGATCGCGCACTTCGCAATCTTCGGGATTCTAATGTCCATCTCAGCGCGCAAGACTGCGAAGCCGCAAGCCGAACCGTTTCGCAGGCCGGTTCGATGGGTTGGACTCGCATTGCTTCTCTTCGGAGTCGCCGTTATAGGAAAAGCCGCGCACGCGCAGTTGATAAAATCTGATGACCTTATGATCGCAGGCTCGCTTGCGATTCAAGGCGACGGCTCGATTCGTTATCAGTACAATCCGCGGATCCTGGAAGTAGTGCGCGAGATACCGCGCGGCAGCATACTTGACCGCAGCGGGCTTCCGCTGGCTACGAGCCGATGGGAGGAGCTTGAAAAGTATCGAAAGCGTTATGAAGAACTCGGCGTCGACATTGATGAAACCTGCTCACGCTCAGATAAGCGACATTACCCGTTCGCAAAATCAAAATTTGGCGGCTCGCTCTATCACCTGCTCGGCGACATTCGCTACCCGCTAAGATGGAATGCTGCTGATACAAGCTACGTTGAGCGCGACTCGAGCAATCAGCTTCAAGGTTTCGATGACAAAGAAAAACGAATACAGGTAAAAGACCCGCGTTCGGGCGCGCTGGTATCGGTCGAGACGCACGATTATCACGAACTGATTCCCCTCATTCGCAACCGCTATAACAAAGACGCCGATGCTGCAAAGCAAATCCTTAATCGCAATCATGACGTTCGCCTCACGATTGATGTAAAGCTCCAGCTTGAAGTCGCAAAGATTTTGAAACAGAAAGTGCAGCAAGCGCGAGTCGAACGCGGCGCGATTGTCGTTGTCGACCCGAAGACGGGCGACCTGCTCGCATCCGTCAGCTATCCCTGGCCTGAGAATATCGCTTCGGTTTACGCCGCTCGCGAAGACGACAAGGAAGACCGCAACGATGATGTATTAATTGATCGTGCGCGATGGGGAGCCTATGCACCAGGCTCGACCTTCAAAATAGTCACGGCCATCGCTGCACTTCGCCAGAACCCTGAGCTTGTGGATGAAGTCTTCAAGTGCGAAAGCCTAAACGGGCGGCCCGGCGTGATGATTCCCGGATACCGCCGCCCTGTTTACGATGACGAAAGCGATAGCGTTCACGGCGATGTCACGATGAGCGCAGGAGTAATCAAATCGTGCAATCCGTATTTCGCGCAACTTGGCGTGAAGATAGGTTCGAAGGCTTTGCTGCAAACGGCGAAGGATTTAGGGATACTTTTCGCTGAGGACACGACGGCGCAATACCTTAGGGATTATCTGCCATGGGCTTCGTTCGGGCAGCACCCCGTGCTTGCAACTCCGTTTCAGATGGCGCGTGTAGCTGCGACGATTGCCAATGACGGAACGATGCTGCCGGGCCGATGGGTGATTGACGACAGCGACTCGCGAGCGAAGAAAGGCGAAGAGATTCTGGAGAAGCAATCGGCGCGAGAGATTGGCAATTTTATGCGAGGCGTCGTCACTAAAGGGACTGCGGCTGATGCGTTCGCGCGCGGCGAGCCTGCTCCGATTGCAGGAAAGACGGGAACGGCGCAGGTGCAGGATAAGCAATCGCACTCTTGGTTCATAGGCTTTGCGCCGTTCAACGCATACAGGCAGATTGCGTTCGCAGTCATAATAGAGAACGCTGGATACGGCGCGCGCTTTGCCGCGCCCGCTGCAGGCGATGTCGTGCAGGCTGCGTTGAAGCTCAAAATTATAGAGTGATCGGAGAACAGGATGGGGCTTGGCGATTTACTGGCGAAGGTAGAGAAGGGAATTGCGCGGCTCGTCGTGGGCAAGCAGCGCGAGCCGCTGAGCATTCAAAAACAGATTCTGGACGAAATTGAGACGAAAACCGAGCCGACGGGTCGCTCAGGCAGAACCTTCCCCTATAACTCGCTAGATGTTTTTCTGCTGGCGACAAGCGATACTGAGCGCGCGCGGCTCGAAGCAGTTTTCGTCGAGCGCGGGCGATTGGAGAATATGGTAATTGACAGGCTGCGGCGCATCGGAAGCGATATGCCTGCTCGCTTGCGCGTAAACGTCCTGGTAGTTCAGGAGCGCAGCGATGATTGGCGTGAAGAGTTATTCCACATCGAGTATCGCAGAACGAGCGAAGCGCGCGCGCCGATTGCGGATGAATCAGTCGGGGGGACCGCATCTGCGGGCTTGGTGAATGCGCGGCTTGTGGTTGTTCGCGGCAAAGCGAATCAAAGCGAGTTTGCGATGAACAAGTCGAGGATAAACATAGGCCGCAACGCTGAGATACTTGATCGAGACAAGCGCGTGATTCGCCGCAACGATATTATTTTCGCAGAAGGCGAAGACCCCATCAACCAAACAGTCTCACGCGCGCACGCGCACATTATTTTTGACGAAGCCAGCGGCCAGTTCAGATTGTTTGATGATCAGAGTTCGTATGGCACTCGCATCTTCCGAGACGAAGCCAATATCGAGGTGCAGAGCGCGAACCCGCGCGGCAATCGGCTCAGAGCCGGCGACGAGATTTATTTCGGGCAAGCGTGTGTTAGATTTATCATAAAAGATAAAACTGGGCTTGAAACTCAGCCGGTAAGCCCGAAGTGACTATTAGCGCATTTCGTTTCAGATTTCCGCCCGCCTACTCAGTCGCGCGTCCCTTCGGTCTCTGGTTGGCTGCGAGAACTTTCTTGCGCATTCGGATTGATCCGGGAGTAACTTCGACCAGCTCGTCCTCGCGAATGAACTCAAGCGCCTGCTCAAGCGATAGCTCGCGAAACGGCACGAGCCGCATCGCTTCGTCCGCAGTCGAAGCGCGCATATTCGTCAGCTTCTTCTCTTTCACAACGTTTACGTCGAGGTCCACGTCGCGGGCGTTCTCGCCGACAATCATTCCTTCGTAAACGTCAGTGCCAGGCTTGACGAAAAGCTCGCCGCGCTCCTGCAAATTGTAAAGCGCGTAAGTCGTCGCCTTGCCCGCCCGGTCGGCAACGAGCGCGCCCGATATGCGCTGCGAGATCGACCCTTGCCATTCGTCCCAACGCAAAAACATCGTGTTGAGCAAGCCAGTGCCTTTCGTGTCCGTGAGAAACTCGCTGCGAAACCCTATCAGCCCGCGCGAGGGAACTTCAAATTCCATCCGAACGCGGCCCGTGCCGTGATTGATCATCTTTGTCATTCGCCCGCGCCGTCGGCCCAAAGCCTCTGTCACTACTCCGATGAATGTCTCAGGGCAATCAATCACGGCAATCTCTATCGGCTCAAGCCGTCGTCCGTTTTCTTCGCGCGTGATGACTTCAGGCTTAGAAACCTGAAGCTCGTACCCTTCGCGTCGCATCATCTCGATAATTATCGCGAGCTGAAGCTCGCCGCGTCCCGATACCTTGAAGCTATCCATCGAGTCTGTTGATTCGACTCGAATCGCGACGTTGGCAAGAGCTTCTTTATCGAGCCGCTCGCGCAGCTTGCGCGACGTGACGAACTTCCCTTCGCGGCCCGCAAAAGGCGAAGTGTTAACACTGAAGATCATCGCAATCGTAGGCTCGTCAACCGTTATTCGAGGCAGCGGGCGCGGGTCGTCTGCCGATGAAACCGTCTCGCCGATATAGATGTCTTCAATGCCTGCGAGCGCAACTATCTCTCCCGCCTCGGCTCGTTCGATAGGCGTTTGCTTCAGTCCTTCAAACGCATAGAGCTTCGACACACGAGTTTTTTCAATGCGCCCGTCGAGCTTGCAGATTGATACCTGGTCGCCCACGGCGACAGATCCGGCGAAAATCCTTCCAATCGCCAGTCGCCCGACGTAGTCGTTGTAATCGAGGTTCGCAACAAGCATCTGGAGCACGCTGTCAACGGGCGCGACAGGCGGCGGAATAGTGTTGATTATCTCGTCAAACAGCCGGCGAAGGTCATTTGAGCCGTCTGACAATTCGCGCTTCGCAACGCCGTCGCGCGCGATGGTGTAGATGACGGGGAAGTCAACCTGCTCTTCGGTCGCGTCGAGGTCAATGAACAGGTCAAAGACCTCGCTCACGACTTCTTCTGCGCGAGCGTCCTGGCGATCAATCTTGTTGATGACAACAATAGCAGGCAGCTTCTGAGCAAGGGCCTTAGACAAAACGTAGCGGGTTTGCGGAAGCGGGCCTTCGCTCGCGTCGACGAGCAGCATCACGCCGTCGACCATCTTGAGCACGCGCTCGACCTCGCCGCCGAAATCCGAGTGGCCGGGCGTGTCAACTATGTTTATCTTCACGCCGCCGTAGTGGACCGATGCGTTCTTTGCCATAATCGTTATTCCGCGCTCGCGTTCCAGGTCGAGCGAATCCATCACTCGCTCGGCTACGGTTTCGTTTGCGCGGAACAACCCCGATTGTTTGAGCATCGCGTCAACAAGGGTCGTTTTGCCGTGATCAACGTGCGCGATGATTGCGATGTTGCGAATATCTTGGCGTGTCTTCACCATGTCCTCCTCAGCCTCAACAGGCGAAACAAACATGATAACAGAGCGCGGGCCAGGATGTCAGTATTGATTGAGGAACCATCAACGCGCGCTCCATTCCAGTCATCGCTTGCTGATATAATGAGGGAATCGAAGCGAACATCTGGAGTCAAAAGGTTGGAAAAGATTTCGATTCAGCGCAGCGGGAGCTACCTTTACGCCCGGTCGTACCTGAAGATCGTTGCGGCTGTAACGCTCGTTTACGCAGCGATGGGCGCAACGCTTGCTGTGATAGCTGAGCTTAAGATTAACAGCCTTGCGATGGGGATTATTATCTTCGTGTTTGCGCTCGGCCCGGTAAGCGCGTTGTGGATTGTTTATTTGATACTGCTTCGATATTTCAAATTGGAATCGCGCCGCGCGGTTGAGTTGAACGATGATGGTATTCGCGAATCGCGCGATGGACGCGAGATTCAGTTCATGCCATGGACGGGCGTTAAGGAGATCGAGCTTGATGCAACGATAGGTGCGGGCGCGAGCCTTCGTGTTCGCGGCTCGTTCACCGAGATCGTCATATCGAATATTGATCTCGTAATTTCCGCGCCGTCAAACATTCGCCGCATGCATCGCAGTCTCGCTCAGATGTCGCGCATGCGGAAGCTATTTGACGAGATAAAGGCCGCCGCGCCTCACGCTTCATTGAAGATGAACGAGCTTGCGCGCCGCCGCCTCAAGCTATACGGATGGGCCGCGGGAGATGCGGCCCGCCATTGACTGCTGAATCGAATCAAATCCGAGGCATCCGCTTTTGAATCAATGGCTCATTCGCCCTTCTTCTTTTTTTCAACCGGGTGGTAGCCATCTGCCGCGTAGCGGTCCACGTCTTCGCCGTCAGCGCGAACAACCACTTCGAGTCCTTTCGCGTCGCCGTGCGCGGCTTTCCATTTATCGAACCAGTCGGCAAGCAACTGGGCTTTGATGCCGGGAGGCGAGGGCTTCCACGTATCGTTGACGTTGACGATGAGCTTATCGCCGTCTTCTTCGCTGCTGACGACGTGAGCGTCGTAGTCAAGCTGCTTCTTTATGTCCTTGCTATATCCGGTTGCGAATTGTTGCGTTTTGGCTTGCGGCTTCGATTCGCCGCCGCAGGCCCAGGAGAAGACCACAACTCCGAGCGCCAAAATCCAGAGCGCCGCCCGCATCATTGCTCTCATTATAATAATCCCCCTTTTTCGGTCGCTAATCATCCTTGCCTCTCGATTCGCTGACTTTTGGATTTGAACAACTGGATAGATGGTCAATACCATCACAGACCGCTGTCAGTCAATTGCAAATCGGCGATGCTCGACTAAAGGGTTTAAGATTAGTTAGGATTGCTCTCTCAAACCACCAGCGCAATCAGGCATTCACGATTGCTTTATCGGCTCTGATGCATATATCCTTTATCGCGCCATTAATCGCTGAGTTATCAGGTTCAGATTATGTCTCTGCAAGATGTTTCAATAAAACTATTCGCTCTCTGCATATTCCTGTTCGCATACGTGTCTGCGGTTGGCGCGCAGCAGGTTGCGCCTGCGCAGGCTTCAATCGAAAAGGCGCAAACGCTGTTGAGCGCAGGCAAAGCTGACGAAGCTATAGCCGCGCTCACAGCCATTCAGAAATCGGAATCGAACGCGACTTTGATAAATCATCTTATGGGATTGGCCTATTATCAAAAGGGCGATTACACGCACGCCATTGAGCATCTTTCGATTGCTGTTCAGAAAGCGCCGCAAGGGAGCAGCCAGTACCGGCAGGCTGTCCAACTGCTCGGATTGTCGCACTACCTGCTTGGCCACGTAAAAGAAGCGATTCCGTATCTCGAACAGGTCAAGAACTGGTCGCCCGACAACGTCGAGATGGCTTACACGCTCGGCCTCTGCTACATACAGACGCGCGATGCCGACAAATCGCGCGAGGCTTTTGCGCGGATGTTTTCGGTTCCTCCAACTTCCGCATCGGCTTACCTGATAAACGCGCAGATGATGATTCGCCAGCAGTTCGAGGAGTTTGCCGAAAAGGAGTTGCAGAAGGCGCTTGAGATAGACCCGCGATTGCCGCAGGCGAATTATCTTATGGGCGAGCTTGCGGTCTATCGCGCCGACATTGATCGCGGCATCGCGCTGCTCGAAAAAGAGATTGCAATCAATCCCGGATTCGCGATGGCTTACTACATGCTCGGCGAAGCTCTGACGCGAAAGCTCAGGTGGGATGAGGCCATAGCGCCGCTGCAAAAATCAATCTGGCTCAACCCGTTTTTCAGCGGGCCTTACATAGTTCTAGGTAAGGTCTACCTGAAGAAGGGCGATTTTGCGAATGCAGAGAGCATACTTCGCCGCGCGCTCAGGATGGACCCGAATAATTACTCAGGCCATCACTTGCTCGCTCAAGTGCTTCAGCAAACGAATCGCCCCGATGAAGCAAAAAAGGAATTCGAGCTTGCAGATAAGTTCAGAACAATATCCGACAAGTAGGTCATCGGTGTTCACTCGGATAAAAAATAGTCTCAACGACCTTGCCTATTACTTTATCGCAGTCGCGCTGATTGTCCTTTGTCCTATGTCATTTGTCATTTGCAACGCGAGCCAACGGACAGGCAATGACACAGACGCGATTGATAAAAACAAGGGGCAATTCCCCGTTACATTTGTTGATGTGGCTGAATCCGCCGGACTTACATCTCCGATAATCTACGGCGGCCTGGAGCAGAAGCGATACATCATCGAGACGAATGGCTGCGGCGTGGCCTTCATTGATTACGACAATGACGGCTGGATGGACATTCTGTTGCTGAACGGGTCGCGGCTCGAAGGGTTTGCAAAAGGCAAGGAGCCGACTACGAAGCTCTATCACAACAAGCGCGACGGCACGTTTGAAGATGTGACCGCACGCTCAGGACTCGCTCGCACAGGTTGGGCTTCGGGCGTGACCGTCGGCGATTACGACAACGACGGCTTTGATGATGTGTTTATAACTTACTGGGGACATAACGCGTTATTTCACAACAACGCGAACGGCACTTTCACGAATGTGACGGACAAAGCTCGCGTCGCAACGAAAGGAACCCGATGGGGTTCGGGGTGCGCGTTTATTGATTATGATCGCGATGGCTTGCTCGATCTGTTCGTTGCGAACTATTTGAAATTTGACCTTGCGACTGCGCCTGAGCCGGGCAAGGGGCCTAACTGTTTATGGAAAGGCATAGCGGTCAACTGCGGGCCGAAGGGATTGCCTACAGACACGAACCTTCTTTACCACAACAACGGCGACGGCACATTCACAGATGTGTCAGACGCTTCGGGCATAAGCAAAGTGCAAGGCCGATACGCGATGACGGCGGTTGTGACGGACTACGATGACGACGGCTGGCCCGATATTTATGTTGCATGCGATTCGACTGCGAGCATACTTTATCGCAACAAACATGACGGCACGTTCGCAGATGTTTCGCTCGAAGCGGGCGCGGCCTACAACGAGGACGGTCAGGCTCAGGCAGGCATGGGAGTAACGACCGGCGATTATAACGGCGACGGATTGATTGATATCTTCAAGACCCATTTCGCGGATGATCTACCTATACTCTACAAGAACACCGGTCGCGGTTTCTTTGAAGATGTTTCGCGAGCGGCAGGCTTCGATCACACGCGCTACGTTCAGTGGGGCACAGGGCTTGTTGATTTCGATAATGACGGCTGGCCCGATATTTTCACCGTAGCCGGAAACGTCTACCCCGAGGTCGAAAAGTTTTTCAAGGAGTATCCTCACCGCAATCCGAGGTTAGTCTATCAGAATCTTGGCAACGGGCGATTCAAAGATGTGAAAGCGGAGTCAGGGCTGGGCGTAACTACTCCGCATTCGAGTCGCGGCTGCGCGTTTGGCGATTACGACAACGACGGCGACATTGATGTGCTCGTGATGAATATGAACGAGCCGCCCTCGCTGTTGAGAAATGACTACGGCGGCGCAAATAACTGGCTCACATTAAAACTTATCGGAAGAAAATCTAATCGCTCAGCCATCGGTGCTAAGGTGTGGCTGAAGGCAGGCGGGCGTGTGCAGGTTCGGGAAGTCACAAGCCAGTCGAGTTATTATTCGCACAACGACTCACGCCTGCACTTCGGGATGGGCGCAATGAAGAAAGCGGATCAGGTGGAAATTCGCTGGCCGAACGGTCAGACGGAAATAATCAGGGACATCGCGGTAAATCAATTTGTGACGATCAAGGAAGGCAGCGGCATTGTGAAACAGCAGGCGAAAGGGAAGTGAGCGACACCGGAATCATTTCTTGACCGCTTTGAGAGAATCAGCTTTGACGATGCCAGCGCCTTCTTTCACGATGATGAGTTGATTTGCGGCAACATCGCTCAAGGTATCCACCTGCCCGCTCGGCCAGCGGATTTCAATCGTCTTCACCCGTTGGTTCCTGCCAAGACCGAAGTGAACGCGCAGGTCGTTTTGCGAATAATAGCTTCCGCCACTGCGCACTTCGTCAATCTGCGAGCCATCCGTTGTAACAATTTTGATTCGGGCGCCGATGCCGTCGCGGTTCGATTTCACGCCGACAGTTTTAACCTTTATCCAGTTATTCTGATTTGTCGCATCGCATCGCAGAAGCTCGGGCAACGCATTGACGGGGTTTATTAAAATATCAATATCGCCGTCATTATCGTAATCGCCGAACGCGCAGCCTCGCGCCGATGTTGGCTCAATGACCGCGCCGCCGACTTTGTCCGATACGTCCTCGAAGCGCCCGTTCTGCAAATTGCGATAAAGAACCTTTCGCTGTGCGTAGCCCGCTTCGGTCGTGAGCTTTTCGACCTCCGGGTAGACATGGCCGTTGACTAAAAAAATGTCGAGCCAGCCGTTGTTATCAACATCAACAAAACCGCAGCCCCAGCCGAGCCATCGCGTAGTCATTCCGATGCCCGCCGGAAATGTCGCGTCGTCAAAAGTCATATTGCCCGTGTTGTGATAGAGCGTCGAAGTGTCGCCCGAAAAATTCGTCTTGAAAATATCCAATAACCCATCGCGGTCGTAATCGCCTGCCGACACGCCCATGCCTGCTTGCTGCTTTCCATCAACGCTGAACGCGCAGCCCGCTTCGATGCCAACGTCGGTGAACGTGCCGTTCCTGTTGTTGCGATAAAGCGCAGCCGGAGCCGAATCGTTCGCAACGTAAATATCTGTCCAGCCGTCGTTGTCGAAATCGCCTGTTAAGACTCCAAGCCCGTATGTGCCGTTCGCCTTGCTCACTCCCGATTTGTCTGTGACATTTGTGAACGTGCCGTTGCCGTTGTTGTGAAAGAGCATGTTCACGCCGCCTGCAAGGCCGGGCGGGCCGCAGGCTACGGTCACGCCTTTGTAAAGGCATGGGCCGGTTTCAGGCAGCGGCGCGGTCTTCAGATCGAGGTCAATGTAGCTCGCGACGAAAAGGTCGAGGAATCCGTCCTTGTCATAGTCGAGAAACGCGCAGCCCGATCCCCATCGAGTGCGGTTGTTTGCTACGCCCGCTTTTTCTGCAACGTCGGTGAACGTGCCGTTGCCGTTGTTGCGATAGAGCGCGTTCTTCCCGAAATAGCTGACGAATAGGTCATCAAAGCCGTCGTTGTCGTAATCACCGACGCAAACGCTCTGGCCCCAGCCCGCGCGCGCAAGACCTGCTTTCGCGGTCACGTCAGCAAACGTCCCGTTGCCATTGTTGCGATATAGGCGATTAGTCGGCGTTTGCTCTTTCGGCATGCCGTCGAGCCTTGTGCCGTTTACTAAAAAAATGTCCTGCCAGCCATCGTTGTCAAAATCAATGAAGGCCGCGCCGCACCCTGTTGTTTCGAGCAGGTAACGATTCTTGTGCTCATCGCCGTAAACGGTCTTGAAGTTTATTCCCGCCTGTTTTGCGACGTTGATGAAGGCGACGCCCATATCACCGTTGGTTGATTCGCTCGCAGGCGCGGGGCAGGGAACAACAGAGGCGCATAGCAGGAGCGCGCCGACCAGAATATTCATTCCCCGAAACAAAGACGTTTTCATTGCCGTGAAATCATAGTTAATCCAACGGTCAATTCTCAAGCGCCGCTGTGTTTTAGCTATTGAAGAACAGACGGGTCACACTTGCGCGCGCGGGCATCGCCTTGTTACTATTTTGACTTGGGTTTTAGCCCGGCATGGCATGCGGTAAAAACCGTTTGAGCCTGCCGTCATAATTTTGCGCCAGCTCCATAAGTCCTGTGGTGAACTAAATGCGATTCCATAGTCGCCCGAACTGCCGCAGGCGCTGGCGTGAGATCCGACCGTAGTGGGAAAAGGCAAAGCGACAGCTCGCCTATACTCTTATAATACTGCTTGCCGGTTGGCTGACGGTTTGCCCGGCTGGCAGGTGATTGATTTGTAAATCGGCGTTGCCGGTTTAGGAGGATAGACCATCAGCAGCTTTCAACATAGAGGAAGAGGCTTTCGTGATCGCGGTCCGTCGGTTCGCATCAACGAGCGCATTCGCGTGCGCGAGATTCGCGTGATTGATGATGACGGCCAGCAACTTGGAATAATGTCGCCGCAGCAGGCGCTTGAAATCGCCCGCAGCAAGGGACTCGACTTAGTTGAAGTCGCGCCGCAGGCTCAGCCGCCCGTTTGTCGAATAATCAACTTTGGCAAGTGGCAGTACGAGCAGAAGAAGAAGCAGAAGGAAGCCAAGTCCAAGCAGACTTTCATCACCGTCAAGGAGATAAAGTTCAGGCCGGGCACCGACGAGCACGATTACACGTTCAAGAAGAACAACGCGGCGCGGATACTTCAGGAAGGCGACAAAGTAAAGGCAACAGTGCATTTTCGCGGGCGAGAGATTACGCACAAAGAGCTTGGAGCGCAGCTTCTTGACCGGCTCGAAAAAGACCTTGCCGAGTACGGCACGGTCGAAGCTCGGCCCAGAGTCGAGGGCATGAATATGTTCATCATTCTGGGACCGAAGAAGAAATGATACTTAAGCGGCGAGCTTTCAGCTTCGATTAACCGGATTAGTGCTGATCGCCGACGGCTTATACAGGAGGAATGATGCCGAAACTGAAAACACACAAAGGAGCAGCGAAGCGATTCCGGCTTACGGCCACAGGCAAAATAAAGCGCGGCCATTCGCACGCGCGCCACATCCTTACGAAGAAAACGGCCAAGCGGAAACGCAGCCTTGATATTGACGTGCTTGTGTCGGAAGCAGATGAGAAATCAGTAAAGCGAATGCTTCCTTACGGACGAAGCTAACCTGCCAGTCCGATGTCCGAAGCCATGACCAGTTTATGATGCCGGACATCGGACTTCCGACTCAGGACTTTTAAGGAGGGAATTATGCCTCGCGCAAAACGTGGAAATAAAAGGTTACAGAAACGAAAAGATATTTTGAAACAGGCTCGCGGCTATCGCGGAACTAAGAGCAAGCTCTATCGTCACGCGAAAGAGCAGGTCGAGCGTTCACTAAATTTCGCATTCACAGGTCGCAAGCTCAAGAAGCGCGACTTCCGCTCGCTGTGGATAGTTCGCATTGGCGCGGCTGCTCGCGCAAACGGTCTGAGCTACAGCCAGTTCATGCATGGCTTGAAACTCGCTGAGATCAATCTTGATCGAAAGATTCTTGCGGACCTTGCGGTGAACGAGCCTGCGGCTTTCACTGAGATATCGGGCCGCGTCAAGCAGGCGCTTGAATCGAGCCGAGCCTCCGCATCGGCTGCATAACGAAGCAACGGGTTATCAGCTATCTGCATTCAGCAGGACCTGATTTCCGAAACTGATTGCTGATAGCTGATAACCGACAGCTAATATCCAATGGACGAAAAGCTCGATCAATTAAGAGAGCAGTTTTTAGAAGACGCGAAGGCGGTCACGACTGCCGACCAGTTGAATGCGCTGCGCGACAAGTATCTCGGCAGGAAGTCGGGACTGGTCGCAGCGGAAAAGAAACGGCTCGGATCAATTCCTGCGGAACAACGCGCCGCGTTCGGCCAGCAGGTCAATCAGTTGAGCGCCGAAGTCGAGGCGGTAATAGCGCAGCTCAACGAACGCTTCGCCGCCGAAGCCGAAGCGTGCGCCTTGGAACGCGAAAAGATCGACGTGACGCTGCCGGGCACTCGTCCGCGACTCGGCCACCTTCACCCGATAACGCTCGTGCGCCAAAAGATCGAAGACATCTTCGTCTCGATGGGCTACACCGTCGAAGACGGACCGGAGATTGAAACGAGCTATTACAACTTCGACGCGTTGAACATTCCGCCCGGCCACCCCGCTCGCGATTCAGCCGATACTTTTTATGTTTCAGAGAACCTCGCGCTGCGGTCGCAGACTTCGACCGTGCAGATTCACGCCATGGAGCGACACGGCGTGCCGCTTCGCGTGATTGCGCCGGGAAGAGTCTTTCGTCGCGACACGCCCGACCCGACGCACAACCCTATGTTCTTTCAGCTCGAAGGGCTTAACGTTGATCGCAACATCACGCTCGCAGATTTGAAAGGCACTTTGCAGAAATTCGTTCAGATGATGTTCGGCGAAGGGTTGAGGACGCGCTTTCGTCCGTCATATTTTCCGTTCACAGAGCCTTCAGCCGAAGTTGATTTCAGTTGTTACGTGTGCGCCGGTGTAGGCTGTCGGACGTGCAAAGGGTCAGGCTGGATAGAGCTTGGCGGCAGCGGCATGGTGCATCCGAACGTGCTCGAAAAAGTCGGCGTTGACCCGGAAGAGTATTCAGGCTTCGCCTTCGGACTTGGCATTGACCGCATGGCCGCGCTGATGTACTCGATTGACGACATACGATTGTTTTTTGAGAACGACGTGAGATTCCTCGAACAGTTCGCGTAATTGTGTTTTGGGTTCCGAGTTTAGGGTTCAGAGTTGGAATGCTAACCTGAAAGCCGGAACCCGAAACCCGGAACCGACCTCGATGCCGAACACTTCGACTCAAACCCTCGACAAAACAATTCTGATACTGGGCGGCGCAGGGCTTGTCGGCACCCAGATTGCCCACCAGGTCGCTCGCGATCTGCGCCCGGAAAAAATCGTCATTGCCTCGCTTTATCAAAAAGAAGTGCGCGAGCTTGCTCATGAGCTTCGCAAAGAATTTCCTTCAATCAAAGTCGGCGAGCTTTGGGGAAACATCTTTGTGCGCTCGGAGTTCGCAAAGCAAGACCGCGCCTCGTTAATCAGCAGCCCCTCGCGGCGGCGTGCGTTGTACGAAGACCTGTTCGGCCCGCTCGATGATGCCTACGAAAAATCGGCGCTTGTCAGTTGGGTTCGAGAGCATCGGCCCGATGTCATCATTGATTGCATCAACACCGCTTCGGGCATCAGCTATCAGGACGTTTACACCAACTCAATCGAAGTTCGAAAGTCGCTCGACTTCATTGATGACCGCATCAGCGACCGCGACATGAAGCAAATCTGGGAGAATCGCAAGCCGCTTGAACGCACGTTTGAAACATTGCTCCTGTCGCAATCAATCCCACAATTAATCCGCCACACGCAGTTGCTCTATCGTGCGATGGTTGAAGTCGGCACGCGCGTCTATGTGAAGATCGGAACGACTGGGACGGGCGGAATGGGATTGAACATCCCTTACACTCACGGCGAAGAAAAGCCTTCGGCGAAGCTAATGTCAAAGACGGCGGTCGCATTCGCGCACACCGGCCTGATGTTTTTGATGGCGCGCACGCCCGGCGGGCCGATTGTCAAAGAGATAAAGCCCGCCGCAATGATTGGCTATAAGAAGGTGTCGTATCAAACGCTCAGGAATCGCCGCGACAACACACCCGTTTATATCTATCAGCCGCGCATTCAAAAACTGAACGGGATGCTTGAGCTTTCGATGCCGAAGGAAGAGTTCAGGCAGGTCGGTGAGCTTGAGATGGTCGGCGTTGACACGGGAGAGAATGGATTCTTCGCGCGCGGCGAGTTCGAAGCGGTCACTTCGATCAATCAGATGGAGTTCGTCACGCCCGAAGAGATTGCCCACAACGTTGTGCTTGAAATCAAGGGCAGCAACACCGGCGTTGACGTAATTGCTGCAGTAGACAGCGCCATTATGGTTCCTAGTTATCGCGCCGGTTACCTGCGCGGGTCGGCAATCGAAGCATTGCGCCGACTCGAACATGAAACAAATTCACATTCGATTGCAACGGGCGATCTCGGTCCGCCAAAGCTGACGAAGCTGCTTTATGAAGCGCACCTCTTAAAGACGAAATTTCATACGCTCCAAGCTGTGGTTGATGCGGATGCAAAAAAGATTTCTGAAACGCTGTGGCGATACCTTCAGCGCAATCACGAGCTGCGCAACGCAATTATCTCCATTGGAATTCCGATCCTGCCGCCTGAAGGCAATCGTATTGTTCGCGGGCCGCGCATCAACGTGCCGGAATACGCAGGGCAATCGAGTTTGCCAGTCACGGATGAAGCGATTGACCAGTGGGCTGAGCGCGGCTGGCTTGATTTGCGCGAGCGGAATATTCGAAGATGGCAGGAGCGATTCCGCCGAATGCTCCGCTCGGCGCAGATGATTCACCGGCAAGGCTCGGCGGCAATCACAATGGAAGCCTACCGCAGCGAAGAGATTCGAATAGGCGAAGTTGTGGGCTGGATTTTTAATAACGAAGAAGAAGGTTATCGAATCAAATGAAGATCAGTTACAACTGGCTGGGCGAGCTTGTCACGCTCACGCTCGGCCCGAAAGAGATTGCTGAAAGGTTAACGATGACCGGGCTTGCGGTCGAATCCATCGAGCGCGTGCGCGACGATCACATCCTCGATTTCGATTTGACTTCAAACCGGCCTGACGCGCTCTCGCACCTAGGCATTGCGCGCGAAGCCGCGCTGATTTGCGGGACGGAACTGAAGCCGCGCAACCTCGCGCTCGAAGAGAGCGACGAGCCGATTGAATCAATAACGTCGGTTCAGGTGCTCGCGCCCGACCTGTGCCCGCGATTCACTGCACGAGTCGTTCGCGGCGTGAAGGTCGGCCCTTCGCCTAGATGGCTCGCTGACCGGCTCGAATCAATCGGACAGCGTTCGGTCAATAACATCGCTGACATAACGAACTACGTGATGTTCGAAATGGGCCAGCCGACTCACGCATTCGATTTGAATCTTTTGCATGAAAAACGAATCATCGTGCGTCGCCCGAATGCGGGCGAGCAGATAACGACTCTCGATGGATTCACGCGCGAGCTTTCGCCTGAGATGCTCGTCATCGCAGACGCAGACCGTGCAGTTGCCGTCGCAGGCGTGATGGGCGGCGAAGAGACCGAAATCAATGAGCGCACAACCGACGTGCTTATCGAAAGCGCGTACTTCAATCCGCAATCAATTCGCCATACTTCGCGCGCTCTGGGATTGGACACCGAAGCGGCTTATCGCTTCGCTCGCGGCGCGGACTTTAACGCTCAGCTTCACGCTTCGGCGCTCGTAGCTCGATTGATAGTCGAGATAGCGGGCGGGCGCATCCTTAAAGGCGCGATTGACGTTTATCCATCGCCTATCACGCGCGACTCGATTGTGTTGCGCGAATCTCGCGTCAAGCGATTGACCGGGCTTGATGTGAAAATCGAACAAGCCGCAGAGATTTTGCGCGCTCTTGGATTTGAGGTTGAATTGATTGAAGGCGAAAAATCTCTTCACGCGATTGCTCCTTCATTCAGAATAGATATATCGCGCGAAGAAGACCTTGTTGAAGAGGTTGCGCGGCACGTAGGCTATGACCTCATAGACTTAACGCTGCCTGCGTGGAGCGGGGAAGGCCGCCACCTTGCAGGCCATGACCGTCGTCGCGCTGCGCGGCGAGCGCTTACGGGATTGGGTTTTGATGAGGCGTACACGTTCAGCTTCGTCAACGGCGAGCGCGATAGAACTTTTCGCAGGCGCGAGCAATTCGATGGTCGCGATGAGCCAGCGGCGGTCTTGGCGAATCCGATTGATATGAACCAGTCTGCCATGCGCGGGTCGCTTGTGACGGGGCTGCTCGAATCGCTTCAGCACAATTTCAATCAGGGGCGACGAGACGTTAAGCTATTCGAGCTTGGGAAAATCTTCGAGCCGTCGGACGGCGAGCGACCGCGCGAGCGCGAGATGCTTGCGATGGTGATGAGCGGAGGGGTTGCTCCTGAAGATTGGCGCGGCAATCGCCCTGTTGATTTTTATGATTTGAAGGGCGCAATCGAAGCCGTCTTTGCGAGCGTCAACATAACGGGCTTTACAATTGAACGAGCCGGTGTAGAATACCTCCATCCTGGACAGTCGGCTCTTTTCAATCGCGATGGCTCAGAGGTAGCGCGGGCGGGCCGTCTGCACCCGCGCATCGCATCTCTGTACAAATTCCGGCAGCCGGTCTTTGTTGCCGAGATTGATTTCGAAAAGCTGCTTGCGATTGAAGCCGACGCGGTGCGCTACAGCGCGCTGCCCAGGTTACCTTCGGCCTCTCGCGATGTATCGGCGCTTGTGCCCGACGATATTATGTGGGGCGAAATCGAGAAGGCCATAAATGGGTTAGGAATTAGCGAGATCGTGCAGCTTCGCGTATTCGACGTGTTCAAGGGTAAGGATATGCCGGAAGGCTTCCACTCGCTTGCATTTCGGGTTGTTTATCGCGGCGAGGGTCGCACGTTGACGGATGAAGAAGTGGCGGCGATGCACGACCGCGTCAGAGATTTGTTGCAGCAACGCTTCGGCGCGCAACTCAGATAGTTTTCGATTTTCAGTTTTTTGAGGCGGGCGAATCAAGTTATGAAAGAATTCGTCGCTGTCATAACTGAAAACAGAAAACTAAAAACTGAAAACTGGAGAAAGCAGTGAGCGGAATATACGGACTTGAAAAATTCTCGCACCTTGAAGATAAGATTTATCGCACGATTGAGCAGTTCAAGCGGGAGCGGCAGGAACGCGAATCGCTTGAGCGCGAGGTCTTGAGCCTGCGCCGCGAGTTGAGCCAGGTGAGCGATGAGAAAGAGCGGCTCGAATTGCAGATTGAGCGATTGCTGAACGAGCGAGACACGATCAAGCTCAAGGTCGAAGCCATGCTTGACGCAATCGCGGTCCTCGACCTTGAGTCTGCTGAAGCAAAGAAGTGATGGCGAAAGGTTTTATCTTCCAGTTGAGGCTTGATTCATTAGATGAGCTAAATTCGAGAAAGCGCGCAAACGTATGGACAACACTCCCACGCAATCACACCGCGTTGTCATTTACAATCAGGCTTACAGCCTGCGAAGCGATCATGACCCTGAGTACATTCAGGACCTCGCCGAATACGTCGACAAGCGCATGAACGAAATCGCCCGCGCTACGATGACCGTCGACTCGTTGCGCGTTGCTATCTTAGCCGCGCTTCAAATCGCCGACGAATTGTTCCTGGCCCGCCGCGAAAAAGAGCGCACCGAAGAAGAGATAGCCGAGCGCAGTCAGAAGTACGCAGAGTTGCTCGACCAGTTTTTGCGGTCTGACATAGTTGAGTCAGGCAAGTAACGCTGGAAAGATTTTTCAATCAAAACCCGCCGCTGACAATCGCGTTAGGATTCCACGAGAGCGCGAAGGTGCGAAAGTTGAATCTGAAGTGATTGTTCGTCCTCAACCCTGATAGTGATATGTCCGAGTTTGCGACTTGGGCGCGGAGCCTTTCCATAAAGATGGAGGTGCGTGTTCGGCATCGCAAGCACCGCCCGGCGTTCGGGAATTATTCCGATCAGGTTCAACATCGCCGAATAGCCAACTGTTGCAGTTGAGCCGAGAGGCAAGCCTAAGATTGCTCGTAGGTGATTCTCAAACTGGCTCGTTTCGGCTCCTTCAATCGTCCAGTGGCCTGAGTTGTGAACGCGCGGAGCCATCTCGTTCGCAAATAGTTTCCCCTCGCGCTGGAAAAATTCAATCGCGAGAACGCCGACGTAATTCAACTCCTTCAACACGCGCGCGGCGTAATCTTCGGCCTGGCTCTGTAGCTCGGAACTGGCTCCGGGAGCCGGACACAGGGAGAGTCGCAATATTCCGTTCTGATGATGATTCTCGACTATCGGATAAAAAGTAGTCTCACCAGAACGACTCCTGACGGCGAGAATCGAAACCTCGCGCTCGAATGCCACGTAGCCTTCAAGTATCAAAGGCACGCCGCCTAGAGATTGCCACGCCATCGAAGCGTCTTCGGTCTTCGATAGAATGAATTGTCCTTTGCCGTCGTATCCGTAGCGGCGCGTCTTGAGCACAGCGGGCAGGCCGATACTGTGAATCGCATTTCGCAAATCATCCCAGGTGTCGACGCGCGTGAACGGCGGAGTTGGAATGCCGAGACTATCGAAGAACGTTTTTTCTGTTATTCGATCCTGTGAAGCTTCGAGTGCCTGCGGCGGCGGATAAACAGGGACGCGGCGATTCAGGTAGCGAGCCGCATCAACCGGCACGTTCTCGAATTCATAGGTGACAAGGTCAAGCCCTGCGGCGAATCGCTTGAGCGCGTCGGTGTCGTTGAAGTCGGCGACCATCAATTCGGCCAGGTGACCCGCAGGCACTTCTGATGATAAATCGAGCACACGAAACTTGAGGCCGAGCGGATAACCCGCGAGCGCAAGCATTCGACCAAGCTGCCCGCCGCCGAGTATCCCTATTTTCATTCGTTGCCCCTCGGATCAGGATTCGCAAGCACCGATTGAGTCTGATTGTCGCGGTAGCGGCGTAGCGATTCGCGTATTTCAGCGTGCCTGATGCCGAGTATCGCGGCGGCAAGCAGCGCAGCATTCACTGCGCCCGCTCGTCCGATTGCGAGCGTAGCGACAGGGATGCCTGCGGGCATCTGAACGATTGATAAAAGCGAATCAACGCCCTTCAGAGTTTTTGATTCGACGGGCACGCCGATGACTGGAAGGACCGTTTTGGCTGCGGTCATGCCTGGAAGGTGAGCCGCGCCGCCCGCGCCCGCGATGATGACTTCAAGCCCGCGCGATTCAGCCGATGAAGCGTATTCAAATAACAGATCGGGCGTGCGGTGCGCTGACACTACGCGCGCTTCATAAGCGATGCCGAGAGCTTCGAGAGTTTGAGCCGCGTGCGACATCGTCTCCCAATCCGATTTCGATCCCATAATAACGCCGACAAGTGGCTGCATAATTTGTCTCGCTCAAAGAGATTTTCAGAAACCCGATTATACTAATGAAGCGATGGATGTGAAAACAGGAAGGATGGAGAAAGGATTTTGGGGGTCGCAAAAAATACAAAGACACGAAGGACAACCGAGCAGGTCCTCTGCTTCCTCTTCTCGTTTGCCTTCGCGTCTCTGTGTTTGAAAAATCTTCAGTAACGGCGACTGCGATGTTTGATCAGATAATAAGCCGCGCCGCCTCCGCCGCCGAGCAGTGCGCCGACAGCCGCGCCCTTCTTCCCGCCTAAGAGCGCGCCCGCGCCCGCGCCAATCGCTGCCGGTGCTGCGACGGTCAGAATCGCACGACCAGTCGAGCCGATGCCGTCCCTGCGCCCGCCATAGTAGTAGCGATCAGCAGCCACGCCGCGATAGCGATATGGGCTGTAGCCGTATGCAGCGGCTCTCGACCTTCGACGATGGCAAGCGAAAGTGTCGGGCGAAAAGGCAAGCGAGATGAAGGCGACTGCCAGCAACATCACAAGAACTCTCTTGAACATTTTTCTCCTCCTGATGAAGTGATGGATTGATTTCACCAAAGCTCGCGGCAACTCTCATGCCATCTCACATCAATCGGAACCGATTCCATAAAAAGCTTGAAATGAGTAGTTTTTTTGAGCAGACGAGGAATCACTGACGAAAAGAGGCGAGTGTTTGCTGCTCCATATCGTATGGCTTCTGCCCGAAATCATCAACAGGGCAGAGTGATTCGTCGGCGGATAAAGCCAAAATCGAAAATGGGAATGGCTACCCTCGCGGGGGTAGCCATTAGTCGAGGCGCCTTGCGAACTGTGCTGCCTACGGCGCACCGCTGCGTCGTTGATTATTTGACTTTGAATGAGCCTGTGAGCAGAGCAGTGCCCCATTGAATCTTAATGCCTGCATCGCCTTTGTTATCCGTCAGGCTTATAGTCAATTGCTCTGCCGAGTCGCTGGCCTGTTCCATCTTCAGCGGCAATTCGGCGACAAAACCTTCTGTCATAACCGGATCACCCCAGATTCCCGTTTTGGGATGAAACTCAAGCGCCCAGCTATTATCGCCCGTCTTTTTCGCCCACAGCGAGTACTTACCAGCCTTCAGTTCTTTGCCCGCGATTACCAGATCACCCGTCGTCTCAATGGTCGTGGCCTGATTCATGCCAAGCCGCCAGACCATTCCCGTAGTCGCCTTGCCAAGCATATCGCGCCCGCGCAGGCTAGGACGGCCATAATCAATCGTGATCTTTTTCCCTTTAATTGTGACATCCGCCGTGCCGCGCGCGCCGTCCATTTGCGCCAGCGCCGGTATCGAAATGCACAGCGTCACTACGCACAGAAGTGTCTTGGTGAATTTCATTCTTGTTTGCTCCTTCAATAAAAGTATTGGTATAGGCACTGAAAAGATATTAGCTATCTGAGCGTTGCCGAGCAAGGCGGCAAAGATTGACTGCCAATCTCGAAATCACTCGTTCAGCTTCCAGTCCGTCTGAGGCACGTCGCAGCGTGCGTTCTGAATCCTATTCCCTCAAATTTGTTTTAAAGAATTCAGCGTGCTACTCTCTCAATTCCAATTTTGCGCGAGGACAATCTCTTATGCCTTTCGATGATTTGCGAGATTTCATAGCCGCGCTCGAAAAACGCGGCGAGTTGAAACGCATCCGCGCCGAAGTCGACGCAGAGCTTGAGATAAGCGAAATCACTGATCGCGTATCCAAACGCGGCGGGCCTGCGTTGCTATTTCAAAACGTGCGCGGCCATTCAATCCCTGTTCTTATCAACGCGCTCGGCAGCCGAGAGCGAATGAAGATAGCTCTAGGCATAAACGACTACAGCGAGATTGCCGAGCGCATAAACGAATTGACCGACGTGAAATCGCCGCAGGGGTTAATAGAAAAGATCAAGATGATTCCCCGTCTCGCAGACCTCGGAAAGATGTTTCCCAAAATCGTCAAAGACGGTCCATGCAAAGAGCGCATTCTTAAAACAGGGAAGTTCTCGCTCCTTGATTTCCCAATCATAAAATGTTGGCCAGAAGACGGCGGAAGATATATCACGATGCCACTTGTCTTCACAAAGAATCCGCTCACGGGCAAGCGCAACTGCGGGATGTACAGAATGCAGGTTTATGACGAAACGACTACAGGAATGCACTGGCAGATTCACAAGCACGGAGCGCAGCACTTCCGAAATCTTAAGCGCAGCGGCGGGACACGCCTCGACGTAGGAGTGGCTCTGGGAGCCGATCCTGTGACAACTTTCTCTGCGATACTGCCGCTGCCCGAAGACCTCGATGAGATGATGATCGCGGGTTTCCTTCGCGAAAAACCTGTTGAGATGGTGCGATGCGAAACGGTTGACGTGGAAGTTCCCGCCAATGCCGAGATAGTTCTCGAAGGTTACGTTGACCTTGGTGAGAGAAGAGTCGAAGGCCCGTTTGGAGATCACACGGGCTATTATTCGCTCGAAGAGGAGTTTCCCGTCTTTCACGTCACCTGCGTCACGCATCGCAAGCGGCCAATTTATCAAACGACGATTGTCGGCAAGCCGCCGATGGAAGATTGCTGGATGGGCGAAGCAATCGAGCGAATCTACCTTCCATTGATGCAGCGGCAATTTCCTGAGATTGTTGATTACCACATGCCGTTCGCAGGCGTTTTTCACAATCTGATGATCGTTTCGATCAGAAAGAGCTATCCCGGGCACGCAAGAAAAGTGATGAATGGCATATGGTCGTTGCCGCAGGCGATGTTTACAAAATGCATCGTCGTCGTTGATGACGACACTGACGTGCGCGACATGAACGAAGTCGTGTGGCGCGTTCTGAACAACATTGATCCTGAGCGCGACATTCAGTTCACGCTTGGGCCAATAGATCAATTAGACCATTCATCGCGGCTGCCGAATTACGGCTCGAAGATGGGTGTGGACGGCACGCGCAAGTGGAAGTCGGAAGGCTTCATGCGGCGCTGGCCGAAAGAGCTTCAGATGAGCGAAGAAGTGCGCCGCCGCATTGACCGGCTCTGGCCGAAGCTCGGACTATGAGGCGGCGCGCCTTGCTTATGGTCTTGGCGTGTATATCTCGGCTGATTTAAGTTTCGTCGCGCCGTTCTCGCCGTTCGTCAATAGCAATGTTCCGTCTGAGAGTAAAACCACAGCGTGCGACGAGCGAGAATATGTCAGCGGACTGCGAACGCGAGTGAACTGCCCGTTCTTGAAAACTTCGGCGGTGCCCGAAGCGCTCGCGCTGCCGGATGAACCTCCCGCAATTAAAACAGACCCGTCGGACATAAGCGCCGCTGTGTGGAATGCTCTGGGCTCGGTCATCAGTCCCGCCGCTGAAAAGGTCGAAAGTACGCTAGCCGACGCTGGAGTGTAAAACTCAGCCGTGTTGAGCGTCCTCAGCAAATTATCTTTCCCCCCTGTAATAAGCACCTTGCCGTTTGGAAGCGCAGTCGCCGTGTGACGAAAACGAGGCGTGCTCATGGTGTTTCCTACAGGGAGAAACTGACCTAGTTGGGGAGCGAACGGGGTTGGCTTGAATACTTCGGCTGAGTTCAGCACCGCGCCGTTTGAGGCTCCGCCCGCAATCAATACTGTGCCGTCTTGAAGCGATGTCGCGGTGTGAAAAGCTCGCGCAGAACTCATGCGCCCAGGGACTTCGACGAACGTATTGCTCATAGGGAAGGTATGCCCTGCGGGAATGAAGATTTCGGCTGTATCGAGCGCAGCGTTGTTGTAGCCTCCTGTGATGAGAACTGACCCGTCGGGCAACAATGTCGAGGTGTGGCCGAATCTGGGCGTGTGCATCGAGCCAACGCTTGTGAAGCTGCCCGTCGCCGGATCGTAAATCTCCGCGGTCGAAAGCACCTGTCCCGATTGATTTATGCCGCCCGTGATAAGAACCTTCCCGTCGTCCAGCACCGTTACGCTGTGTTCGGCTCTCCCTTCAAGCATCGGCACTGAGCGATATGAGCCAGTTGCTTTGTTATAAATTTCAGCCGTCGCGTTCACCTGATCGAATTCATCATAGCCGCCACTCACCAGAACCTCATCGCCCGGAAGCAATGCAGCTTGAAGAATCGCCGCCTGCGGATTGACTCGCGCCACAGCGGTCGAGCCGGTCAGGTTGAACGCCGAAGTGGTGAAGCTCGCGTTGAAGAGTTGCTGTCCGCTCGTTTGCGGGTCTTGATCGAGATTGTTTCCGGCAAGGTCCTTAACGCGCGTGAGGACCACGACCGTAATCATCGCGTTTGCCGGAAGCCGCGTTCGCCTGCTCGTTCCGTCTGCGAGCGTAACTGTCGGAGTGAACATTGCGCTGAGGCCGTCCGCTGATGATGCTACAGTTCCATCAACTCGCTCGCCGTTCGGGACCGCAAGGAATGAGCCGCCTTCCTGAATTACAACCGTGCCGCCGCCTTTCGCTGTGTCTGAAAAAATCAGAACGTTGTCAGCGACGGTGGTCGGGTCAACAGGCTCGCTGAATCTCACAACAACTGGAACGCTGTTTTGATTATCTAGCGACCCGGCCTGTGGCGATATGCTAACGACTCGCGGAGGCGTTACGTCAGGCGGCGGCGGTGGAGGCGGCGGCGCTGCTTCCGTTGTGAAGACGCTCTTAAATTCCGAAGCAAGCAGATTGCCCGCCGCGTCTTTTATCGCATTCGTGACAGTCACTGTGTAAGTTGTCGAATATGCGAGCGGCGTGGCCGGAGTGAACGTCGCCGTCGTCGCATCAGCCGAGACGTCTATCTTTCCTGACAGGGTGTTCCCGCCAGTTGTAACAAAAAATGAAGACGCAGACAGCGTATCCAGATTTATAGGCTCGCTGAACGTAACGCGAACGGTTGCGCCGTTGATGGGAACGCCGACAGCGCCGTTCGCGGGCTGAACCGAAACAACCTGCGGCGGGATAATATCTTTAGGCGGCGTTATGACCGTTCGTGTTATAAAAATAGTCAACATCGTCACCGGGCTACTTTTCAGGGAAAGCTTAATCGTGTTTTCGCCTTCGTTCAAAGCAACGGGAATGCTCAGCCGCCGCACGTCTTTCTTAATATCGCTCGAGCTGGCGACGAGAACATCATTCAGGTAAATGTCGGCGCTTGAGGAGCGAGCCTTTTTCTTTGAGTCGTAGTCGGCCTTATCGTCAGGGTCGCCGTTGATTATTTCAAGACTGAACCGATCAGACGCATTCGTAACGTTGAACCGCCGGACGTAGGTTTGCGGCTTGCCTTCTTCGCGCCGGAATGTTTCCGGGCCAAAAACCATGCCCGGCGTATCATCGGCTTGAGCAGTTTGTGAAATCGAGTGTGGTAAAAGGCAAGTTGCGGCAATCGCGCTAATTATTGCAAAAACAAGGGCATGACGGGAGGGTTTCATGTCTCATCTCCTATAAATAGCGTTCATAACTTTGAGCTTGAAGTGTGCGGTAAAGCTATTGAATTATCATTGAAATAACCTTGAACTGCCTGCTGAAAATCATAAGCCTGGAGATGGCCTCAAGCGACGCGCATCTCTTTGCGATTAATTCATCCAGCTTGAGCCTTCATGCTCGCCATGCTATATTCAGCCCGAACCGATTCAATTAGGTAGTCTCGATGGACTACAAAGTGACGAAAAATATTATGGATGCGGCGGGCATCAATCGCGCGCTATCGCGGCTTGCGTAGCAAATAGTC
>DATLXU010000070.1:0-9411 GCA_035575515.1 Blastocatellia bacterium | reverse complement strand
AAGCCCGCCTCGCTCGAAACTGGCTCCCAGAGCCGATTCCGTGACAATGTCTGTTGCTGTGTAAGCGCCTTGCGGTAACGCGACGCGAATGCCTGGCTCAACTGTGTTGCTGCCGTGATTGAAAACGAAAACGAGTTTTTCCGCGCCCGACTCCATAGCGCGAACTTCAACCATCTGGTCGGAACTTACGCCCAATACCGCAACCGCTTGCGTCACGCCCGCCCAATCCATCAAGCCTGCAAAGAACTTTACAAGACCCTCGCTGCGTTCGGATTCATGCGACAGCCCGAAAAATGACCCCACCGTAATCATCTTCCCTTTGCCATAACTTGAAGCGACAATCGCTGGCTGGCCATCGCTGAAGCGAGCGACAACGCGCGCGTTCGGAGAAATCGGCTCAAGCGCTTCTTCATAAATCATGCCGCGCAACCTATCGCCCGGTTGCAAAAGCGGAACGCTCTCGTCGCGGTTGGTGATTTGAATATCTGTTTTGCCGCTCGCGGTCTGTTGAACTGCGCGCTCGCGGCATCCGCAGACTTCGTGAAGCCCGAAACCCGGTATTATCTCTTTCGCAAATCCGCGCTCATCGTTCCACGCCAGCCGCGCTTCGCTCATCAACACGCCGCCCTGCTTCACGTATTCGGCTAAAGCACGCGCGGCGCGCTCAGGGATCATCAGCGGATATTGCAGCAGTATGAGCTTGTACTTGTTTGCTTTGCCCTCCGCGAGCTCGTTTATGTGAATGAAATCAACCGGCACATTTGATGGAAAGAACGCGCGATAGATTCCGAGCATCGAATTGCGCTCGATGCTCGCGAACTCGCTTTGCGGGCCTGCAACGCCGAGCGGCCTGCGCCCGCCGACCATGTACGCGAGCGGATTGTAAACGATTGCTACTTCGGCTTGAGCGGGCCGAGCTTTCAGGAACAAGTCTTGATTGCGATTGATAACCTGCGCGAGATGTCCTGCGAGCTTCGCGCGCTCCGTGATTGTTCCATCCAGGTTAATCAATCCGAAGCCGCCCGATTCATAGCCGGAACTCATCGGATACCACGCGTAAAAGTTTATTCCCTTTGCGCCGCGCGCTATCGCGCTCCACGTCCACACCTTCAAATCCGCAGGCGTCACTGTTGAGCTAACTCGCAAAGCGACAGTGCCGAATCCGCCTTGAAGCTCGCCAATCCAGAAGCCATTTGCTTTGCTGTAAGAGGCCGAGCGAGTGAAATCGAGCAGCGCGCCTCGCCATTCGGGGTCGCGCCCTACAGGAAATGAATGCTTCGGATAAAAGGACGTGCCCCAATAATCAACCTGCCCCGACATCAGCCAGTCGTCAGGATTGCCATCGCCGCCAAGCGGACTTGTGAAAAGCGACGGCGCAGCCGCATGACTTGTAGCAATCTTGTCTGGCGCGACTCGCTTTACGGCTTCGTACCGCAGGCGCAGATCTTCGGCCAGTTTGTCCGCGATGAAGAATCGCCAATCAATATAGTCCGTGTAAGACAAGATAGTGCTCAACCGATTCGGCTCGACATCTTTCCAATCGGTGAAGCGGCGATACCACGCGCGGTTCAATTCTTCGAGCGCGCCGTATTTCTTCTTGAGCCATTTGCGGAATCGCGCAACGGTGTAAGGGCAGAAGCAGAACTCAGGGCTGACCATGTAAGTTGCCTGCGCCCAGTTGATGACGTGCGGCTCGCTCCACAAATCCCATCCGAGAAAAGCCGGTTGATCTTTTACGCGCTCGGCCAGTGCCGCGAAAAATCCTAGCACGGCATTTTTCACACCTGGATGGTCGAAGCAAAAACCCGGCGCGGCGTGCGAGGGCATAACGTCGCCGCTGATTGAGATGAAATGCGAGTCGGGAAATTTCTTGCCTACCCAGTCAGGAGCCGAATCAACATAGACTTGAATGATTACCTTCAAACCGGCTCCCAGAGCCAGTTCCATCAGTTGGTCAATCGTCTCAAAGTCGAATTGTTTCTCGACAGGCTCGATGCTCGACCAGTCAACCCAGCAGCGAATCGCGTTGAATCCGAGCTGCTTTATCTTTTGCAAGTCGCTCTGCCAGTCGGCGCGATGCGCCTTCGGGTTTGCTTCGAGCATCGGCGCGCGGGCCTTGCCTCCGCCGTACCACACAGCGACGGGGAAGAAGTCTTCTGACTTGCGCGCGCCCACGCCGCCCTTCTGCGCGAAGGCTTGAAGCGCAAGGCACAGGGCGAGAATAGAGGCAATTATGAATCGCATAATGCCACACATTATCATGGCAGGCGCAATCAGGGCGAAGATGCAGGGAAAAATAATTCAACGAGCAAACGCACACTTCGCAAATCTCAAACGACCGTCGGGACCCCGCTCGAAGGTGATCCTGATAAGCCGGTTGTCACCGGAATCACCGCCTCACCGGCAGGCGGAAACTATTCCTTTGACGTACACGCGGAAGCTAACGGCGACGCTTCCGGTTCTCGCCGTCGCAAAAACAACGTGACGGTTGCGACAGGCGACATTAATGGCGATAACGTCAAGGCATCTCCAAATTCCGGTGCGGTCTTTAACAGAGAAAACGTCGCGGGCGCTAAGAGCAAAACCAAACCAACCTCGCAAAAGCCCACTCCTTAACTGGCATTAAAGGTGCGCTTATTGGCGGGCAATGCTTTCGAGCAGCCTGCGCGCAATCTCTTTATCGCGCAGGTTCTCGAACTTCCATTCCTCATCAATCGGCGCGGTGATTACTCGCTCAAGTAGCGCGCGGGCGCGTTCACACTCGCCCTCATCAATAAAAAACTCCGCTGCGTAAACGAGCGTCACGGAATTCGATGGAGCGATTTCAATGGCGCGCTCGAAACATCGGCGGCTGAGCTTGCGATTCGCGCCAAGAATGCGCGGCGCTTTGTGCTCAAGACGACCGAGCGCGCGCAGCGCCCCCGCATCGTGATAGCGTTCATTAATCCTGGTTGCCAGCTTCAACTCAGAGCGCGCCCAGCGAACGGCACGCGCGCCACGAATGCCACCGTTCGCTTCGGCAAACAGCGCAAGATTCACTCCAACCCAGAAGTGACCCTCGACTCTTTCTGGATTGAGCGCAACCGCGCGCTCGCCCGCGCCTATCCCTGCGGCATAAAGCTGTCGCTTATCGCCAACTGATTTCGCTTCCTGTCCGAGAAAGAAGAGAGCGCGCGCGAGCCGCCATTGCAATTCGTAACGGTTTGCGCCGCTCGGCGCGCCTGATAGCACCATAATGGATTCCCTAACGGCTCCGGGCTGCGCTCGCTGGCGATACAACTGGTCAGCTCGCCCTACTATCGCAAGTACATCGTCTGTTGGCATAGCTGTTCAAGAGCCAGTGGTCGCCTTGAAACCGGCTGCCAGAGCCTATTCTGAGACAGCAATCATTCTGTCCCTGACCCCCGACCTCTGACCCCTGCCCCTATTTCGTCGCTGCCTGTTTCAAATGCTCGCGCGTGAAGATTGAATCCGGCAGGTTCTGGTCGTACTTTGCTTCCGTCGCTGCGAAGTCAATCTTCATCTGCCGCGCGCGGTTGTCAATCGTCCATCGCATCCGCGTCCAGTGACCTTCTACCTGCTTCATCTCAGTTACGGTCATATTACGCGCAAGCTCATTCTTGTTGTCATAAAACTCAGCGGCGAGCGCGGCAAAATTATCTTTTGAGATTAACAGCACTAAGCGGGGGAACTTCGATTCTTCGCCAAGCTTGAGTTTTCCTTCGAGGCGATAGACGGGCGATGAATTAAATGTCTCTTCACCGATGAGCGTGAAGTCGTACTTTTCGGGCTGCCCATCAGCAAGCTCTTGCAGGGTCAATCCGAAAAGCGATTCTTCGTCTTCGACATTCTTCGAGCTTATGAATTCATCTGCGCTCTGCGCATAGCGAACGCCCTCGACTTCGCCCTGCGGGCCGATTGTCACAAGCGCATCGCGGTCCCGCTCTTGCGCGGGCGATGTGAACTCTATGAACATCATTCGCGTCCCGTCAGGCTTGCGCTTGCGATAAATAGTCAATTCGACCTGCGAAGGCGCGTTCGCTTTTTCGCCAGCGCCTGTAATTGTTGCTCGCAATTTCATAACGCTATCGCTACTGTTATCAAGGGCGCGGTAGCGTTCGATGATTTGCGCAGCGTTCCCCGTTGATGTTTGAGTATTGCTTGCGGCAGACTCGTTCGCGCCCGACTTGTCGCCTGAGTTGCTCTGATTCTTGCTGCAGGCGGAAATGATAATTGAAAAGGCGCAGGCAATCATCAAGAACGCGCGCATTGTGGTAACGTGCAATTTCCTGCGAGTGTCGGTTTGCTCAAGGCTCATATTTATCATTCAACTTATAATCTTTTCAGGCTCGATGATTTTTCAGGCAGCCGCGCAGCGTCGCCAAGCGCGGCCCGCGCGAACGGTTTCGATTTCATCAGCGCCGGAAGAAGCACAAGGTTGGCAACCAGGCAGATGAAGATTGCCACCGCCCAGAGCATCCCCGCCAACCTCACCGGCACAAATGAAGATAACATGAAGATCAGGAACGCCGCGATAAGCATAAGGTTCGCCAGCACCATTGGCTTGCCGCTTCTCATCATCGTCAGCCACATCGCCCATCCTTCGGCTTCGCGCATATCTGCGCGAAGTGATTGCTCGCGGTCTGCAACTGATTGGCGGTAGCGACGAATCATGTGAACCGCGTTGTCAACGGCAAGCCCAAGTGCCGCGCTCGCAATCAGGCTCGTCGTTATGTCGAGCGTCACGCCTGACCACCCGAGGAACCCAAAGTAGCCGATGATTGGAACAAGGTTCGGAATCAGCGCGAGCAGAGCCGTTGCAAGCGAGCGGAAGAGCGCGACCATCATTAAATATATCGTCACGATGGCAATCGCGAGGCTCGAAGTCTGCGACGCGGCAATCGCGTCCGACGCGCCGTTGAGCAAAACAGCCGAGCCTGTTGCTTGAGCGGTTGCGCCTGCGGGCAAGATGTCGCGCGCCCGCGCTTCTATCTTTTCCGTCAACGCGCGCAACTCATTCGAGCCGAACAGGTTCGTCCTCAAAACGATGACCGCGCTCGACCGATCCGCGCTCACGAGTCGCACGAGCGTTTCGTCGCTCGAAAGATAATCATTGAGCATTGCATCCAGCCTCGCGTGGTCTTTCGGGACGCTTTCGCCCGCCGAAGGATTCATGACGCCTTCGAGCCGCTTGACGAGATCGGCCACAGAGATTGCTGCATCAACTCCGGGCTGCTCAAGTGCGAATCGTTCAAGCGCGTCCATTCCGTTTAAGAATTGCGGGTCGGCGACTGCTCCGCGATTGCCGCTCACGACTACGGCAACTGTTGCCGCGCCCGCCAGTCGCTCGTGCAGTTTTTCGGCTGCCTGAACCGTTTCGCTCGCGCGAGGAAAAATATTCAGGTAGTCGGTGTTGATGCGCAGCCACGCCGCGCCCGCGCCCGTGACGATCGTCGCGGCGATGCAGGCAATCAACACGGCTCGCCTGCGATGCAGAATCAACGCGGTAATGTTCTTGAGCAGCGGGTTGAGCCATCGAGCGTAATCTTTTTGCCGCGAGGGTTGATCGCCCAACGCCGAGCGCGGAAGCAATGTCAGCGCAGCGGGCACAAACGTCAGCGTAAGAACGAGCATTGCCAGCACGCCAGCCGCTTCAAAGATTCCCATATCGCGCACAGTCGGAACCGAGCTTGATGCGAGCGCGCCGAACCCTGCCATTGTCGTCAAGCCAGAAACTGTTACAGCCGGAATGATGAATATCATTCCATCAAGCCACGCCGCCCGCTTGTCGGATGAATCATCGAGTTGCGACATCGAAAGGCGATACTGATTCAGCACATGAAACATGTACGAACCGCCAACGGCCATCAGCACCGTAGGCAGCGGCATCGTCGCAATCGTGAATGGCCGGTTGCTGAGACTCATCAACCCGATGGTCCACACAAGCCCGATGACGAGCGCGGCAACTGGCAGCGCCGCGCCCCAGAAGCTGCCGAACGCGATGAAAAAGACCGCAACGCACAGCAGCGCCGCGATGGGAGTCAACACGGCAAGGTCGCGCGCCATGCTGCGAATGCCTCGCGCGTCAATTATCGGCACGCCCGCAAGCAATACTTCATCCGCGCCCGCTTCGGCTTTCGCGACGCGCTCGACTTCTTCAGCGACGGCGCGCGCCTGCGCTTCATTCGCAGGTTTCAGAAAAACGTTTATCGCAGCCGTGCGGCCATCGGTTGAGACGAAGTTGCGCGCGTAGAGCGGGTCGCGCGTGACCTGCTCTTTGAGCTGGCTCAACTCATTTGCGTCATAAACGCGACGATGAGCGATGAGCTTTTCAACACTTATGCCGTTTGCGTTCCGACGAATTGCTTTCAGGTTCGTGAGGCTTTGCGCCTGTTCAACGCCATCGAGCGCGGCCAGAACATTAGTGAGGCGTTCGAGCTTTTCGATGAACTGCGGCGTGAATACGTCTGTGGTCGTGAGCGCCACAATGATGACGCGGTCATCGCCAAAGGTCTTGCGCGTTTCGTTGAAGAATCGGAGCGCAGCGTCGTTGCGGGCAAGCGTTTCGGGCGAGCCGTCAAAATAAATGCCGCGCGCTGCTATCGCCGCGATGAATCCGATGGTCAAAGCAAGTATCGTGGCGATGATAGTCTTCGGGCGCGAGATGACAATCCTGCTGATCATCTATTCAGGCAGCGCGGCGATGAGCGCGTCAACTTCTTCGCGCGTGTTGTAGAAGTGCGCCGAGATTCGCAATCGCCCCATGCGCGGCGCGGTGACGATATTTCGCTCAAGCAGGTGATGATAGAGGCTGCCCGCCGCGTGGCGCGAGTGTCTGCACGTCACGATGGCTGACGTTTCGCCCTCGCGCCGCGAGCCGATTACTTCATAGCCTTTCGATTGCAATGATTCGGCGATGTAATCGCTCAGGCCCAGCAGGTATTCTTCTATCTTTTCAGGGCCGACTTCGAGGAACAGATCGAGCGCCGCGCCAAGACCATAAACTCCAACCGTGTTCAGCGTCCCGCACTCAAATCGCATGGCGCCTTCGCGATAATCCAGCTTGTAATCGAGCGAACTGTGAGCGAACTGCTCATAGTTTTTCACCGAAGTCCATCCGACGACCGTTGGTTTGATGCGATCAATCACGCGGTCTGAGATGTAGAGCAGCGCGACGCCTTCGGGACCGAGCAGGTACTTGTGAGAGTCTGCGGCGAATGCGTCAACCGAGTCGCGCGCGACATCCATCTTCAATCCGCCGAGTCCCTGAATCGCATCAACGACGAAAATGACGCCGCGCTCGCGGCAAAACTCTCCGATGCGTCGAAGATCAGCGCGAAAGCCGCTAGCGAATTGAACCCAGCTAATCGTCACAACGCGCGTGCGCTCATCAACGAGCGAAAGCAATTCATCCGTGTCAATGCGGCCATCGCGCTCGCGCGCCATCCTGAGTTTGACGCCGCGCTCCGCCAGCCGCATCCAAGGATAAATATTAGCTGGAAACTCGACGTTGCACGTCACGACCGAGTCGCCCTCGCGCCAGTCAATGCCGTTTGCGATGGCAGAGAGCGCGGCGGATGTGTTTTGCATGAAAGCGATCTCGTGCGGGCGCGCGTTGACCAGTCGCGCGGCGGCGGCTCGCGTTCGCTCACAGGTATCAAGCCAGCCCGAATAATTGACCGTGCCGTTTCGCGTGACATCTTCGATGATCGAAAGCATCGCGTCGCGCGCACGCGTGGAGAGCGGCGACACAGCCGCATGGTTTAAGTAGGTATATTTCTCGGTGATTGGAAAGAGTGATCGAATTGCATTGTTCATGATTGCTTGTCAAATCCGAGATTGAAGATTGCGCGCACCTCGCCTACTTTCAGGTTGCGGCGGTTCTCGATTATCGGGCGATGATACGACGCCAGTTCTGTTAATTCCTTTTTGTCGAGCGCGCCAATCTGTGCCAGCGTTTCGATGACCGTCGGGCCAAGCCCGCGATACGAGCCGTCTTCCACTTTGATTGCAATGCCAAGCCCGCGCGGGAACCGCTCTGATGGAAGAATGCCGATGCCGTAAACGGCTTCGGCTCCGACCTTAGCGATGAGCTTGCCGCGCGCTGCGCGAATCAAATCGGTGTCGAATCTCTTTGTGCCGCCAATCATCTCCGGATAATCAATCATCGCGCGGACAATGCGGCGCGCTGCATGGGGCAGTTCATCTGATAGCGACGCGGGATTAACAAGCCGCGCGAATGCGACTGCAATCGAGTTGAGCGGCACGGCGAACGTCGGCGCGCTGCATCCGTCAATTGCGATAGGCAAATCTTCATCGAGGCCGCCCAATCGTTTGAGCGTCGCAATGATCTCGCGCTGAATAGGATGTTCAGGCGAAACATAATCATCAATCTCAAGCCCGCGATATACTGCGGTCAGAAGCATTCCAGCGTGCTTGCCCGAACAGTTGTTGTGAAGCTGCGTGAACGGTTTGCCTTCGCGCTGAAGGCGTTCAGCGGTTTCCGCGTTGTAAGGAGCGTGCGCGCCGCATCGCAATGCAGATTCATCAAGCCCCGCGCGCGCGAGCATAGCGGCTACGGTCTCCGTATGCATCGGCTCGCCTTCGTGCGAAGCGCAGACTACAGCAACCTCTTTGTCTGTCGCGTTGAAGCGCGAAGCCGCGCCGCTCGTTATGAAGGGAAGGGCTTGAATGGGCTTGATGGTTGAGCGCGTGGAAGTGATTAACCTGTCATCGCCAAGCCGTGCGATAGTTTTTCCGTTCGCATCGGCTATAGCGATTGCGCCGCGATGCCGCGATTCCGTAATTGCGCCTCGTCTGACCTCGACCAAAACAGGAAGCTCATTGCTCATGCGTTGATCCGCCTTGTGCATGTGAAAAACTACTTTACAGCACTAACAGCAAAACGACAAACAGAGTCACAAAGGCCGCGCGCCGGAAGCTCCTGTGGTTTCAGCGTCGCGCAACAGGGATTTATAACCGTCTGCAAAAGAGTGCGCGGCATTGAAGATAATTCACCGCCGCAGCCACAGAAAACGCATAGCCCGCACGGAGTCGAATATCCTCTGCGCAACCTTTGTGTCCTCATTCGTCTGCGGCGGTGAACTCTCTTGTTTACGCTACAATCAAACCATCTTCGATCTAAATTACCGAAGTTGCGAAAGAAAGCCTCCTGCACAAGCTGCGAGGATGAATTTCGCATAGCCGCCGCGCCCTCAATGGGCGCAAGCAAATTGCTGACTCCGCCATCAACAATCTGTGTTATACTACGAAGCCCAATACGCGACCCACAAGTGGGTTCCCCGATTGGCCTGGAAGCTTCAAATGCTACGGGCGAGGCCGACGCGCGGCTCTTTGAAACTCAAGCCAGGCGGAAGGTTGAGGGAAGTCCTCAACGTAAAAGTTTGAACG
>DATLXU010000069.1:0-13193 GCA_035575515.1 Blastocatellia bacterium | reverse complement strand
GCATAATCTGGAAGAGTTGTTCAGCAATTGGTTTAAGAACATTTAGCTCCATCGCCCGCCTCCAAAATTGGATTTGTTGAGATTTGGATAGGGTGATGGAGCTTTCTCCTTTTTTCAACCAGTAATCCTTACGTGCTTCGGAGGATGTTCGCGCTGTTTGCCATAGCGATGTTGATCGTCGTTGTGCTTGGAATGAAATTGCTGGTGAAAGGTGCAAAGACCGCCTTTAGGTTGATGCGACGAGTGGCGTCGAGGGGCAAACAAGGCTGGAGTTTGAGCATGGTTAGTGCGATGGTCAGCTTGCTCAAATTGGATAAAAGTTTGTTTGAGCATCTCTCTGTTCACACCAGACTCAACTTGGAGGCTGCTTTATGAAATGTGTCCATACTTCAGGGTGTCATCATTATTTTGATTATCCGGGACAGCTCTCGTTTTGCCGAAGGCTCCGGCTTAAAGCCTCGTCGCTTCCTCGCTTGACGATCCCTCCAGCTTAGGCAAAGCGCTCGACCCAATTGCGGACTGGCAGGCTCCATAAATCTGTCAACTTAGCGTCATGCGCTATGGGTACTTGCGCTAGCGCCGCCGCCTCAGCCAGGATTTGAGCTTCACCCAAGGCCATGTGTTTACAACCGAAGCCGCTTCAACCCAGCCGCGCCGCGCTTGAAAGACTCCAAACCGTATCTGCCCGAGCTGCGTCGCGCTGTGAGCATCAGAATTGATCGCCAGCAGCGCTCCCGCATCCTTCGCCGCCCGCGCCATAGTGTCGGTCAGGTCGAGCCGAAAGGGCGAGCCATTTATCTCCAGTGCGATGCCAGCTCCGGCAACTGCCTTGACGACCCGCTCGAAGTCGAACTCTACCGGGTCGCGGCTTCCAAGCAGCCGCGCGGTGGGGTGGCCGATGATGTGAACGTAGGGACTGGCTATCGCGTCGAGCAGCCGATCCGTCATCCGGTCGCGGCTCTGGCGGAAGGCGCTGTGGACGGAGGCCGTCACAACATCGAAGCGGGATAGGATGCGATCCGGGTAATCAAGCTCTCCGCTTGCGAGGATATCCACCTCGGTGCCGAACAGGATGCGGGGCTTTCGCCCTCGCATCTTTTTTCGGACCGCTTCAAGCTCTTCAATCTTCTTTTCAAGCCTGTCTAAATCCAGCCCACGGGCGATCCGCGACGAGGGCGAATGATCCGTAAGCGCGATGTAGTCGTATCCAAGCTCTGCCGCCTGCTCGGCCATCTCTTCGATTGTCGAGAGGCCATCGGAATAATTCGTGTGCGCATGGAGGTCGCCGCGAAGGTCGCTCGTCTCAATCAACTTGGGCAACTTATGGGCCAGAGCCGCCTCGATCTCGCCGCGGTCTTCCCGAAGCTCAGGCAGTATGAACGCCATCTTCATGAGGCGATAGACATCTTCTTCCTCTTCGCCCCCAAGCTTTTTATCGCCGCGAAAGACGCCGTACTCGTTTATCTTCAGCCCGCGCTCGTGAGCTATCGCGCGCAAGTGAACGTTGTGCTCTTTCGAGCCGGTGAAATACTGGAGTGCCGCGCCGAAGGACTCTTCCGCCACCGCCCGAATGTCTACCTGAATGCCGCCCTCGATAATCAAGCTCGCTTTCGTCGGGCCGAGCGCGATCACCTGTTCAACCATTGGCAGGCGGCTCAACTCGCGAAGAGCTTGCAGGCCGTCTTGCGAGGTTATCAGAACGTCCATGTCGCCGATTGTCTCGCGGCGGCGGCGTAGAGAGCCTGCGACTTCCGCCTTCTCAATAAGATTATTCTTCCTTATTTCGCCAAGCAGCCGCTCAGCAAGCGGCAGCGCTACTCCAAGCGGCATGCGCTGCTTGCTCGCAAGCCAGAGATTGATTCCGCGCTTTATGTTTTCTATCTTCTTTTCGCCGAACCCGCGAAGCTTGAGCAAGGCACCCGAGTCAATTAACCGCTTGAGGCCCTCGAAGTCTTTGATGCGAAATTTTTTGTGAAGCAAGGCGAGCGTCTTTGGCCCGAGGCCCGGAATGCTCATCAACTCGATCAACTCGTCGGGTACCCCCCGGTGCTCGCGCTCGAAGCGGCGTATGCGACCGGTCTTGATATACTCCTGTATCATCTCCGACAGGTCATGTCCTATGCCGGGGATGTCTTCGAGCTTGCCTGCTTGAGCTATGGACGTGAGGTCCTCCTCCAAGTCTCTTAGCGAGCGGGCCGCTCGCTCGTAGGCGAGTATGCGGAAGCGGTCTTCGCCCTTGAAGGCGAGCACGCGTGCCATCTTCTCAAATATATCAGCTATCTCTTCGTTAATCATCGAAACCAGGCACTCGATTCACGCCCGCAGGGCCGCCCCCTTCTGCGTTTTGTACATCTGTTTGATCTCTTCAACTGTGGTCGCGTCTTCAGGCGATTTGTCTTCGCGGATGAAGCCCACGACGCGCGGGAAGCGAAGCGAAAGTCCCTTTCCCTCTTCGTCCATTGCGCAGGTGTGAACAGGCGACCGGGTTATCTCGTCAGCGAGCACCGTCACTACATACTTCGGCTCGACCCAAACATCAGGCACAAGCCGCGACTCCACACGCGCTGGCTTGTGGGGAACCCTTATCTCATCGAGCATTCGTCTCAACCTGATCCAGTCTGCCTCGCTCAACCCGCTTCCGACTTTGCCCACGGTCTGAAACGTATCCCTGCGCTGGTCATAAGCTGCCGCAAGCAGCGCGCCTATCCTCAATCGCGTCCGCGCCCCGCGACCGCTGAGATAGCCGACAATCACCACGTCCACCGTATCACTCAACTCGCCCCGGTACGTCCGCTTAAGTTTTATCCAGTTGAAGTTCCTCGCCCCCGCAGTGTAAGGAGCGTCGAGCCGCTTGGCTATTACGCCTTCAAGCCCCCGCTCGATCTGCTCCTCAAAAAATCGCTGAAGCTCCTGCGCGCTATCGGTCACGATACGCTCTACAGGTTTGATTCGCTCGTTTTGCTTGATAACCTTTTCCAAGGCGTGCCGTCTGTTTTCATAGCCGTCCCCGGTGTAATCGCGCCCATTAGCGTAGAGCAGTTCGAATGCAATGAGGGCCAGCGGGTATTCTTTGGCCATCTGCTCGACTCCGTGTTTTCGTTTGCGCTGGACGGTGACTTGAAACGGGTAAAACTCGCCGGTCGTTTCGTTGATGGCTATAGCCTCGCCTTCGATGATCGCACTGCGGGCTTTCACACAGGTGCGAACAGAAGCGAGTATATCGGGGAACATTTCGGTCGTCCGCTCAAGATTGCGCGAGAATATCTCGACCGCGCTGCCTTTCATATGGACCTGGCAGCGGAAGCCGTCGAGTTTTGATTCAACCGACGCTCGACCGAGCCGCTTGATAATCGCCTCAGCGTCGGGAAGCCGCTCTGCCAACATCATTCGAACCGGGTTTCCCACCCTGACCTTAAAACGGCTGAGCGACTCCAGGCCCTCTTCGCACACGGCCTTCAAGACGGCCCCGATGTCAGAGCAGAGATTGTACGCCCGTTCTAAAAGGGCGCGGGCGTGCCGGCTGTCGCTGTAGGTGCGGGCGACAGCTTCTATTATAGTCGGCGCGCCCACTCCAAGACGCAGCCGCCCAACGACAAACCGGGCTATATAGCGCGCGCCTTGTGGCGATGCTCGCTTAATAAGAGACGCGAGCATCTGAACCTTTTTTTCGACGCTTCCCGGTCCGCTCGTCCGGGCGATTTCTAATAGAGAAGAATAGGCCTGCGAGACGGTCAGGCTGCTTCGCATTTTCTGCGGCAGCAGGTTCTGGGCTACGGTGCCGAGATCGCCTGTCTTCTTATAGGCTTTATTGATTTGCTCCTGGGTCTTGCCGGTGGCTGCGGCGATGGCCGCGGCTACCAGCCTCTCGCCCATGCCTATTTCGACTCCGGTAAAGGCAGGCAGCAGCAGCGCTTCGCACATATAGGCGATCTCGGCCATCTCCTCCGCGCTTGCTTTTTTGAAAAGCTCTCCCAGCAACCTGTACATCTCAAGTCGCGCCGTTGTTGCTTCCAATCGCTCAAAGTAAGATGCCAGGTCATCAAGTTTCAATCGAGCCGCTCCCTTCAGTCCATTTCAATCAGATATCAGATTCACACAAGTGGTGAGCTGATTTCTACGCTCACTAACCTTACTACATGCCGGAAGGGTATGTTTCCGGCGCTTCTCCAGCTTCCCATTCGGCGGTGCGCTCCAGTGGTTCGACCGCGCGCGTCTTGTCGAAGTGAAGAACGGCATCGAATTGATCGGCCAATCGTGCGTGAAAGTAGTGGCTGATCCGTTCGGTTTCTGGTAAGTAGATTACTCCTATTGCCCGCTCGAGCATCTGGTCGCGAAGCGCGGTCGCCGCTCGATTGTCATCGCGCAATCCGAGCATGAAGCGCGGGAGCTTTGTCCCATGAAAGAGGGCTTCGTAGCTGCCTCCGAGCGCCGGGCGAACCGTTTTGCGCTCAGCCGGGCCGCCCCAGTTTGACGCCGCAGTGACCGTGCCCTCATTAGTAGTGAACCCTACGAGGATCGAATCTTTGCCGTAACGCTCGCGCACGAGCTGGCCGACGTTCAACTCGCCCACCCGTCCCATGTCTGTCGCCCGCGCGTCACCTAGGTGCGAGTTGTGCGCCCACACTACGACCTTCGCGTGATGGCCCTGAGCTTCGAAGTGCGCCACAAGCGCGTGAAGGGTTTCGGCCATGTGACGGTCGCGCAGGTTCCACGACGAGACGCGCCCGCGAAACATTGTGCGGTAATACTCTTCAGCGTTCTTCACAAGCCTGGCGTTCTGCTCGGCGTAGAAAAAATCATCAGGGGTGACGCGGCCATCGCGCTTCGCGTACTCGGCGGCCCGCCGCTGTAGCTCTACAAGCTGGCTGACTACCGCTTGCTCGCATGACTGCGTCAGGCCGAACCCGGCGGCGTAGCCATAGGCCTCAGCGTCCTCCCCGAAATGTTCAAAGCAAGCGTAGCGGTAGCGCGCGCGCGCCGCGCCCTCCGGGTCTACTTTATCCAAGTAATCGAGCACCGCTTCGATTGAAGCGTGGAGGCTGTAGAGATCCAGCCCATAGAAGCCGACCTTCTGAGCACCGGGAGCAAGACTTTCGTTATAGGCTCGAAGCCAGCCGACAAAATCGAGAACGTCGGCGTTCCGCCACATCCAAGCGGGGAATCGCTTGAAGCCCGCGAGAGCATCTATTGCTTCGGCATCGTCGCCTTCACCGCGAACGTAGCGGTTGACGCGGTAAGCATCGGGCCAGTCGGCCTCAACGGCAACGGCGGTGAAGCCCTTCTCACCGATCAATCGCTTTGTGATCTGCGCCCGCTCGCGGTAGAACTCGTGCGTCCCGTGTGAAGCCTCCCCAAGCAGGACAAACCGGGCGTCGCCAATCAGTTTCATCAAAGGGTCGTAGTCTTTGGGAGAGCCTTTGAGATGGTGCGCACTCTCCTGAATTACGTCTGTAAGAATGACACGAGTTGCTTCTAACATTGCCTGCCCTCCTTCCTCAGCAAAAACCGTTACTCCGGACTGATTTCTTGGCGCGCTCTCTCTTTCAACAAGGGGAATTGGTCGCTGAACTCGGGATGGAACTCAAACAGGAAAAGCTTAATCGCTTCTATCTCGATCCTGAGCGCATCGACATCGGCCCGGTGGTCAATCTTCATCTTCGAAACCTCTGCGGCGAGAAGGTCTAGCTCTTTATCCAGGAGCCGCTCCTTTTTCTCTAACTCAGCATCTTTCCACATAGCGAATCCTCCTCACGACAAGCCAAACTACTCGGCATGATGGCGGACGATGGCGACAGAGCACACGGCCTGCGCCGCCACCTTTGCCGAGACGCTGCCAAGCATTGCGTGTTTCGCGTCCGTAACGCCCGTGGCCCCGAGCACTACCAGATCATATCCTCCGTTCTCTGCTTCGCCCAGTATCTCTGTCGCAGGGCTGCCCTCCGCAATCATGGTAATCACCGAGTAGTCATAGTTCTCGAGGATCTTCCGGCTCGCTTCGAGAAGGTTCTCCGCCTCGCGCTGCAACTCTTCCTCAAATTGAATCTCGGGGTCGGATAAGCTCGTGGCGTCGCCAGAATAATCGAACCATTCTCGGTCCAGTCCGAGGTGTATCCACGGGGTTTCTTTCACATGCAGGATCGTTATTTCGGCCTCATCGAGATCGAAGCAGGCCGCCGCCGTCGCGAGCGCGCGACGCGAGGCCAGCGAGCCATCCACGCCAACAAGCACCCTCAGCCTTTCTTCGCCCGAAAGCTCGCGTGAAACGAGCACGGTCCCATGCGCCTTTTCAACCACGCGGCTCGCCACAGGACCGAGTCCGAGGTTTGGGCTGTGGTAGCGCCCGACAGCCCCGACCACTATCACGTCATAGTCTGGCGCGAGCCTAAGGATTACATCTGAAGGCGAACCGGTCTGCGAAATAGGGTTCGCATCAATCCCCTGCTCCGCCAAGGCTTCCCGCGCTTTTTTGAGGATCGCTTCCGTTTCTAAAGCGATCCGTCTTCGGTACGATTCGCGGATGCGCGCGGCCCTCTGCCGCGCTGCTTTGCGCTTCATTTCAGGAATGTAAAGCTCCGGCGCTACGCACAGCAGGTCGACTTCGTTCTTAGTTTTGCGCAAAAGAGTGCCAGCCGAGCGCAATGCCCGCATAGACATCTGAGACCCATCGGTCGTCATCAATGTTTTCATAGCCTCATTCCGCCGTGTCAGGCCACTAATGGAGCGCACCGCCGCGAGCAGCCTTCTGCGCCGCGTCATGCGGTATTTTCCCTGTCTCAATGAACGATTTCATCCGCATGAGATCCTCATCCATCTCGCTCTTCGGGTCGGTGCCGAAAAGCATTGCTACGAGATGGCCTACAGCGCCAGCCGGAGGAGTGTAGGACAGCTTAATGTCAACAGAGGTTTCGTTCTGGGAGACAGGCTGAAAATGAATAGTGCCTCGCTGCTCAATGGCTGACCCCTCAAGGCTTCTAAACTCCAGCAATTGATTGGGCACCAGTTTGGTTATCTCCGCGTCCCACTCGACCGACACTCCCAGAGGGCCAGCCACGACCCAGTGATAGCGGCCTTCCCCGATGGGCCTGACCTCTCGCACCCTCGACATGAACTGCGGGAACTTCTCGTGGTGAGTCCACAGATCAAAGACCATGTCAACCGGCGCGGCGATGTTGATCGTCTTTTCGATATGCACAGCGTCAGGCCCGGCTCCGATGCCCACCAGACGCTTCATCTCAAGGTTCGTCAGCGCCCGCGACAAGATGGCTATCCCCAGCGGCTCCGACAGACCCCCGATGATCCCACGTCGCTTTACACCGTAGGCTATGAGCGCGCCTCCTGCAATGCCTGCAAGCAGTCTTGTCGTCGGAGACCAATTGGTCTGCAACACATCCCACCTCATGCCGGGCCTCGGCCGCCCTCCTTGCAGCCCCGGCACACCATCAGGATCCACGTGCACATCAAGATTATCAACCATGCCTTTCACCCCGCGGACCGCTAACACGCACTTGAGCAGATCATCAACCTCGCTGGCCAGAATCGGCCCGCTCAAAGTTACGAGACCATCGCTCGCCATAACTTCGATTGAACCGGGGTGTGACACAACCCTTCCGAGGCGTGACCGTACACGCTTGACCAGCGTTTCATCGGATACTTTATCTCTCTTAAAGAGCGATTCCGCCTCGGCTACAAGTCCGGTTACTCGATTGCTCAGGTCTCTCGAAGTCTTTCCTAAAGCGTCGCCAGTCTTATTCACTACATGAATCACTTTGTCGCGCGCCAGCGCCCGGCGGCGACGTCCCCGGTCCGGGTCGAATATATACATCAGCCCAGCCCCTATGCCTGCACTTGCAATCAGCGCCAGTCCTTTATTCATATTGTCAACTCCTTTACAGTTTCGGGGTCTTACAACCCTATGAATTTGTCTGTCACTCACGCCGGAGATTCAAGCGGCAACAGATATGTCTCGCGCCGCGCGCGCAAGCAGATCCTGGACTTCTGCGTCTGTGGTCTGAGCGAAGTTCTCGTACCACATGCTTAGGGCGTAGAAGATTTCAGGCGTTTTGAGGCAAACCACCTCGTCCGCCACCGCCTTCAGCTCCTCGTAGGTTGAGCGAGGCGCCACCGCAACGGCGACCACAATCCGGGCAGGGCCAAGCTTTTTGAGAGCAGCTATCGCGGCCAACATTGTGGTTCCGGTTGCCACGCCATTATCGACCAGGATGACGGTGCGCCCCCGCACATCAGGCGCGGGGCGGTTTCCTTTGTAGACCCTCTCGCGCCGCTCCAGCTCTTTTCGCTCCTTCGCTTCGACCGAGGCAATCTCTTCCTCGGTGATTCTGAGGCTTTTCACCACATCATCCTTGAGCACGCGCACACCGCCTGAGGCGATCGCGCCCATTGCCAGCTCCTCATTCCATGGCACGCCCAGTTTTCGCACTATGAATACGTCGAGGGGGGCCTTGAGCCTTCTGGCAATCTCGTAGGCTACCGGCACGCCGCCTCGTGGCAATGCTAAAACGACCACGTCAGTCCGATTGGCATAAGCCTCAAGCTTCTGTGCCAGCAGGCGTCCCGCCTCTGTACGGTCTCTTAGTCGCCTCTCCATAACCATCCTCCTTTCCCAGTCTTTTCTCTCTCAAAGAAGTCATCCTTGATTGTCAGCGCAAATCATTCGCCGACCCTACTGCCGTAAACCGCCGAATTGCCATCGCGATGACCAGCGCAATCGAGATCACCTTTAATTGCGGCCAACCCTGTGAATTGATCGAGACACTGTCGGTCACAAGCACTTCGCGCACAGCCTCATGGCTGAGTTTGTCCCGCGCCCCTTCGACAAAAACCCCGTGTGTCGCCGCGACAGTAATCTCCGGCCTCGCGCCGGCTTTGAGCAGGGCTTCGATGCTTTCGGCAATCGTGCCGCCGGTAGAGATCATGTCGTCAATAATCAGGCAGGGCCGGTCACGGACATCGCCCACGAGGTGTGTAACTTTGGTCTCTGTCCCGCTCACACGCTGCTTATGCAATACCGCAACCGACGCTCCAAGTTTGTGCGCGTATTGGGCTGCCGTCTTTACCCGGCCCGCATCGGGCGATACAACCACCGCGTTTGTTGGCATACGACCGCTGATTGCGGCTGCCAGCGTTGCGACTGCAGAAAGATTATCTACGGGGATATGAAAGAAGCCTTCAATCTGCGGCGTGTGGAGGTCCAAAGTGACGACGTGGTCAATGCCGACGGCCTGTAGTAGCAGCGCCACCATACTCGCCGTTATCGGCTCGCGCCGCCCGTGGCGCTTATCCTGGCGAGCGTAGCCGAAGTAAGGAATTATGGCGATAATGCGCTCGGCTGCCGCGCGGCGGCAAGCATCTGCGAAGGCGAGCAGTTCGACCAGATTCTCATTCACTGGCGGCGAGGTGGATTGCAGTACGAACACGTCGCGTCCGCGGGCAGGTTCGTCAAGCCCGACCCATGTTTCGCCATCGGGGAAGCGCTCGATTCTGCGCGCGCCCAGTTGCACGCCAAGCTCTCGCGCGACTGCGGCGGCAAGGGCCGGCACAGACGTCCCGGCAAAGATGGTGAAATCTCTTATCACCGCTTCACCCATAGACTTCGGCCAACGACCGGTCAAAGCCTTCCCATCGCTCTACTCCCTTCTAACAGATATGAGGCGCGGCCTATGTTGACTATTCTCTTCATGGCGTGAAGACGATGGTGCGCGTCCCGATTCGACTTGATAAAAGGCTCATCGCAGCCTCAGACCTATCCTGAGCTGCTACGGCCCGGCCACACTCGTGCACAGCCCCCAATAATATTTTGCACGCAACTGAAGTGCCTTTCACTATCTGCTTCGTTTGCCGTCAGGAATCGCCGATTGATTGAGAAGATTCACGTATTGCATGTGGGATTTTACACATCGTCAAAGGTGCATCGGTGGCAGCCAAGCCGCCGGCTGGATCTTCGCGGAAGTGGCTGCGCGAGCATGCCTCTACACCCGCGACAGGGAGAAGGCTTAGTAGCTGGCGCTATACAGCCCGTGAGGGTTCCGCCGGAAATGGCCTCAGACCTTCGGGGCACTCGTGACGGAATCGCTGGCATTAGACTTGCACATCGGTTAATCAACTCCGGATCGGATAGACCGGACCGCTGCCTGATCGCCGTGTGGCTTACCGTCACGGGCGAGATCAGCTTGTGACCAAGTCTGAAATGAGCAAGAATGCGCCTGGCTTAATCGGCCTGAGGCAGGGAGACATAAGGAGGGTATTTATATGTCGAGCGTACAAAGAGCGGGGTTGCTTCCCTTGAATCCAGACCTGAAAGCCGGTCCGGGGATTGAATTTGAATCCAGGCTCAGCTCACTTGTAGTCGGACAGGAGGGCGCCGTTCGAGCACTCGCGTCGCTATATCAGGTATTCCACGCCGGAATGGCCGACCCGTCCCGCCCACTCGGAACGCTATTATTCTTAGGCCCGACCGGGTCAGGCAAAACGCATGTGGTCGAGACAGCCGCCGAAATCCTGTTCGGTAGCTCCAACGCATTAATAAAGATAGACTGCGCCGAATTCCAGCACTCGCATGAGATAGCGAAGCTCATCGGCTCGCCGCCGGGCTACCTCGGTCACCGTGAGACCTCGCCCCTGCTCACTCAAGAGAACATTGACAAGTACCGCACCAGACGCGACCCATTCACCCTTGTGCTGTTTGATGAAATCGAGAAGGCATCGGAGTCTTTGTGGCAATTGCTGCTCGGCATACTCGATAAGGCGACGCTCACACTCGGCGACAACCGCCGGGTTGATTTCTCCCAAACGATGATCTTTATGACCTCCAACCTTGGGGCGAAGGAGATGAGTGAGCTTATTACAGGCGCAATAGGGTTTGCGCCGGCCCAAAGCTCTGGCCTTACAAATGATGATCTCGAACGAAAGATTAACAGGACGGCGGTTGAAGCCGCGAAAAGGAGATTCTCGCCTGAGTTTATGAACCGCATAGACAAGATCGCGGTATTTCGCAGCCTGAGTCACGAAGAGTTGCGCAAGATACTCGATCTGGAGCTTAACAAAGTCAGGCGCAGGATAGAAGAAGGCGGAGGTGAACGATTCTATTTTACACTCACAGAGTCCGCAAAAGAGTTCTTGCTTTCAGAAGGGACCGACTTACGCTATGGCGCACGCCATCTCAAGCGCGCTATCGAGCGACACCTTGTTTACCCGATGGCAAACCTGTCTGTCTCAGGGCAGGTGCGGTTGAACGACGCGGTCATTGTTGACTACGATCAAGAAAGCGGGAGGCTCGATTTCTTCCTAGATAAAACCGCATACTCAAATAGTGCCATTAATTTCATGCGGAACAACGGGCTTCCATGGGCGAATTTTGGGAAGGCAGGTTACGGTGGCATGGGCAACAGACGCTCCATTCTATAATGGATAATCTATGCGTGCGCTTTTATTCAGGCCGGCCCCCTTGCGATAGTCGCGGGTGTGCTCGTAATTATTCTCGACTGGATGCAGCGGATCTCATTGACTAATTGTTATTCCACAGCCATACAAAAACCCAGTGATGATAAGGAGTAAATGATCCTACAAAAAATATATCTTATTTCTGTTGATCAAATCTCGCAACCTGCGTAGACCGGCAGTGACTTTCTCATCCAAGAATCACATTAAGTAAGAATATCGTCCCTGCCCCGAGCAGCAGACCAGCAAACTGCACCAGGCTTCTCCTAAAGCCTGCCTCGTGATGAAGGATGGGAGCGAGGTCTGCCATTGCTACGTAAAGAAAGCTCGCGGCGGCCACCGCCAGGACGAATGGCAGATTAGGCGCGATGATCTGCAAGGATATGTATCCGAGCATAGCCCCTGTCGGAGTACCCAGAGACGACAGGAAGTTCATCCAGTACGCCCTGCGAGAGCTCCATCTGCTTTGAAGCAAGATGACGAAATCGCTCAACTCCTGCGGGATTTCATGCGCGATCACGGCAAGAGAGGTAAGCATGCCAAGCGGAACTGAGGACGAAAAGGCCGTAGCGATTACAACCCCGTCAACGAAATTATGGAAGGTGTCTCCGATAAGTATGAGCGTTCCCACGGGATGTACCTCGTGATGTCTTCCAAGATGATCCCCCTGTTGGTCCGCGTGACCATGTCTGTGCGGAAGCCGCAGGATTTTTTCCAGAAAAAAGAAGATAAATATCCCCGCAAGCGCCGCCAGGCAGACAGACTCGGGACGCCCCTGCTCTATGGCCTCAGGGAGAAGCCCTATGAAGGTGCTCCCAAGAAGCGTCCCTACGGCATAAGCGAGAAAGGGGATTTTGAACTGGTAATATGATTTGGGGAAGGCGAGCAACAGCCCCGCGCCGGTCAGCGCACCAACGCTCCCGAGCAAGCTGAAGATGATTATGTAGCTCAGCCGCATGCGACATTAATTTAATTAAACCTGTTGCGCAATAAGTGATGACAAGGCAAAGTTTGACGACGAGGTATCTTATGGACTTTTATACCAAACTCGCCCGCAGGCCCAAACTCTTTTTGTCGGTCACTGGTATGCACTTGCACACCTTTCAAGAACTGCTGCCACAATTCGAGCAAGCCTTCCTCAAGCTTGATGCCGAGCGCAAGCTCAAAACTGTCCGCACGGCTGAAGTTCGTCAGCGTGCCGCTGGCGCTGGCCGTGCCTTCAACAATAACCTGGCCAATCGTTCGCTGATGCTTTTGGTCTACTATCGCCTTTATCTCACGCAAGAGTTCATGACGTTCTTATTCAAAGCCTCAAACAAGAGCGTCATCTGTCGCAACATTCAGCAAATGCGCCCGATCATCGAATCGGTCTTGCCAACCCCCGAACGCGCTCTCAAGCGCATCTTCTCGCTGCCCGTAGCCGAGCACGAAGGTCGAAAAAAGCGCATCGGTTCGATTGAAGAATTTCGGGAAGCTTATCCCGAATTGACCTTCATAATCGATGGTGTCGAACAGCCTAAACATAAGCCGGCTCTGTTGACATCCTGAGTTTTACAGCCGCACGATACCTTTCGAGGTGATCGCGATGGCTGAAGTTAGTCTCGTATTGTTTGCTCGCACGGCCATGCAAGTGATGCAAGAGGTGCTGCCTGCTTACCGCAGCAAGTTCTCCAAGCACACTTTCACACAGCCGCAACTGATGACCATCTTGTGCCTGATGCGCTTTGAGGACTGAACCT